>CAZVVN010000007.1:0-74636 GCA_964630665.1 uncultured Acidiferrobacteraceae bacterium
GGTGGCTATGGGTGGGATCGAACCACCGACCCCGGCATTATGAGTGCCGTGCTCTGACCAGCTGAGCTACATAGCCTTAAGCGGGAGACTTGTTGCTTCAGACGTTGAAGCGAAAATGCATTATATCACCGTCGTTTAGAACGTACTCTTTGCCTTCCAAGCGAAGCCGGCCGGCGTCCCGCGCACCCTGCTCGCCACCGTAGCGAACGTAATCTTCGTAACCAATGGTTTCAGCACGGATGAACCCCCGTTCGAAATCGCTGTGAATCACGCCGGCCGCCTGTGCGGCCCGCATACCGGTTCTGACCGTCCAAGCTTTTGCTTCTTTCTCCGCCGCCGTGAAGAACGTCTGCAGGCTCAGTAGTCTGTAACCCGCCCGAATCACGCGGTCCAGACCGGATTCTTCCAGGCCCAGTTCCTGGAGAAATGCCTCACGATCATGATCGTCCAGCGCAGCAATTTCCTGTTCGATTGCGGCACTGATCAACACAATCTCGGCGCCCTCTCGCTGAGCATGAGGTCGCAACGTATCGATCCAGGCATTGCCACGCGAATCGCCTTCAGCAACGTTTGCAATGTAGAGCACCGGCTTGTCAGTCAGAAGACAGAGCGTCTTGATCACACTTCTGTCCTGAGGATCCAGTTCCATGTTACGAACAGCGCTTCCGGCCTCCAGCCACTCATGGGTCCGCTGGTACAGATCCATCAGGTGGCGCTGTTCTTTGTCGCCGCTTCTTGAGGCTTTCTCGGCTCGATGGAGCGCTCCCTCCACTGTCGCGAGGTCCGCAAGTGCGAGTTCGATCTCTATGGTCTGTACATCCGCCAGTGGGTCGACCCGGTTTGCAACATGGGTCACATCCACATCCTCGAAACACCTCACCACATGAGCAATTGCGTCGACCTCACGAATATGGGCAAGAAAGCGGTTTCCGAGACCCTCGCCCTGTGACGCACCGGACACCAGGCCGGCGATGTCCACAAATTCCATGAACGCAGGAACAACTCTTGCGGGGTGTACAAGATCCGCGATGGTATACAGGCGCGTATCGGGTACCTCAACCATGCCAGCATTGGGTTCAATCGTGCAGAAGGGATAATTTTCAGCCTGAACCGCGGCGCGGGTCAGTGCGTTGAACAAGGTCGACTTACCGACGTTGGGCAGACCGACGATACCGCAGCGAAATCCCATTCAGTCCTCAGTCTCTCGAGGATTGCTATGCAGCTGGTTCATGACCTTCTCCCAGTCACCCATGGCAATGCCATTAAAGAGATCGAGGGTGCGTTCAATCACATCGCCGATTGCATTCCGATCGTCAACTGAAGGGGTGCGTAACACATAGTCCGTGACATCATTCGGACTGCCTGGGTGGCCGATTCCCAGACGCAAACGCGCGAAATCCTGTGAACCCAGCTCCTGAAAAATGCTGCGCAGACCGTTGTGCCCCCCGTGTCCACCAGCCCGCTTTAATCGAGCAATTCCGGGCGGTAGATCCAGGTCGTCGTGCACGACCAGAACCTGAGCGGGTTCGATACCAAAGTACCGCGCTACCGCCGAAACGGGACCGCCACTCTCATTCATCCAGATCGTGGGTCGGAGCAGTCGTAGCTTTTGACCGCCAACCAGAATATCGGCAAGCTCAGCGCGGAATCTTGTCTCTGACCTATAGCTGAAGACCGTCCGCCGTTGCAGGGCATCCAAAAACCAATAGCCCGCGTTGTGCCGGGTCTGCGCGTAGCCAGGGCCCGGATTACCCAAGCCGGCGATAAGGGAGATTCCACTCATCAGGCGTGGTCGGCCACCGGGCCAAGGACTGCCCGGGAGTAGTCGACGATTAGGTGCCTAATCTTCGGCCTTCTCCGCCGACCCTGCATCATCAGACTGCTTCTCACCCTCCGGCGCTGCAGCTTCGCCCGCGTCTTCACCTTCAACACCTTCAAGGTCTTCATCGACGTCGGTGATTTCATCTTCTTCAATCACCCGCGGCGGGGCAACGGTCGCGATGGTCGGGTCCTCTCCTTCGAGAGCCGCCGTACCGGTAAGCTCCACACCTTCGGGCAACTGAACCTCTGAAAGGTGGATTACCTCGTTGATACCCAGTCCAGAAACATCCACAGCGATGTATTCGGGAAGATCCTTGGGCAGACAGGTGACGTCCAGTTCCGTAATCAGGTTTGAGAAAATCCCTTCATCGACCTTGACGCCGGGTGCTTCGTCCGCACCCTCGAAATGGACCGGCACTTTAATGTGCAGTTTCTCGGTCGCTTTGATCCTCTGAAAATCGACATGCGTGACACGCGGCCTGTAGCGGTGCCGTTGGACCTCACGCAAGATTACCTGTTGTGGACCCGATGTCGTGTTCAGCGAGATGATCGCTGAATGAAATGCCTCGATGTCCAGGTTGTGCATAATCTCGTTGTGATCCAGCAACAGGGCTTCGTTGTCCTTGCCGGCACCGTAGACCATGGCGGGCACCTGTTCAGCCCGGCGCAGACGTCGGCTTGCGTTGGTACCGAAAACGTCCCGTGGTTGCGTGTTCAATTCAAAAGCTGTACTCATTCTCTAGTCTCCTTGGATTAGCGCGAACAGTTCACGCACCTCACGACCGACATTCAGGTTTAGCCTGCTGTATCGCCAGTCACTCCATGAACAGCGAACTCACCGAATCGCCCTCAGCGATTCGGCGAATAGCCTCCGCCAGCAATTCAGCAATACTGATCTGCCGGATCTTGTCACAGTTTCTTGCCTCGTCATTGAGCGGAATCGAATTGGTCACCACGATCTCGTCAAGTTCCGACGCCATGATTCGCTCGACGGCACTGCCCGAAAGTACGGGGTGTGTACAGCAGGCTGAGACCTGTCTCGCACCGGCGTCTTTAAGGGCCGAAGCGGCTTCACACAAAGTGTTCGCTGTGTCCACCATGTCGTCCATCAGTACGCAGGTATGATTGTCGACTGCCCCGATGATATGCATGACCTTGGCCTCATTGGCCTTAGGTCGTCGTTTATCGATGATCGCAAGATCGGCCCCGAGCTGTTTGGCCATGGCCCTGGCCCGGAGCACCCCGCCCACGTCGGGTGAGACAACTAGCAGGTTTTCAGGCTGCTGTCGCCACAGTTCACTGTTGAGAACTGGCGCGGCATAGATATTGTCCACCGGCACATCAAAAAACCCCTGAATCTGGTCGGCGTGCAGATCCATTGTGACAACCCTGTCGGCACCGGCGACACCAATCATGTCAGCTACCAGCTTGGCCGTGATCGCGACACGCGCTGTGCGGGGTCTACGATCCTGGCGGGCGTACCCGTAATACGGCATCACCGCCGTTACACGCTCGGCCGAGGAGCGTTTCAAGGCATCGATCATCACCAGCAGTTCCATTAAGTTTCTGCTGGCCGGTGCACTGGTCGGCTGGATCACAAAAACGTCGCGATCGCGAACATGCTCCATGATCTCAACATTTACCTCGCCGTCACTGAAAGTGCCGACAAGCGCCCGCCCGAGTCCGGTTCCCAGGTGCCCGGCTACTTCTTTCGCCAACTCGGGATTGGCATTGCCAGTAAAGATTGCGAGGTCTTCGAACGCCACTATCGATTCTCCACTGGTTCTACATCAATGTGGCTGGGGTGCCAGGATTCGAACCTGGGAATGCCAGAATCAAAATCTGGTGCCTTACCACTTGGCTACACCCCATCCGGCTCGACTTGTCTCAACGGGTGCAGGTCGATGCCCCACGATAAAAACCCCCTGTTACCGGGCGGCGCCTGCGCCAGTATCGCTTCTCCGCTGGCCCGATCCGGCACCGCTACGAACAACCCTGACCCGCTGCCTGTCATCCGGGCATCTCCAAATTGGCCCAACCACGCCAGAGACTGGGCCACCTGGGGATAAAGTCTGCAGGTCACAGTTTCCAGGTCGTTACGAAGATCGCCTGTAAAAAGGGTGGGTATTCTGATTCGGGGGGTAGTTCGTGTCAATTCCGGGTCAGCGAACACCGCGGCTGTGGAGACGGATACCGGCGGCAACAGCACACAGTACAGAGCCGGTGGAACAGAGACTGTGGTGAGCTTGTCACCGACTCCTTCGGCCCAGGCCGAACAGCCGTGAAGAAAGAAAGGAACATCCGCCCCGAGTTCAAGGCCAAGGCCAGCCAATACCGAGGTATCGGCGTTGACACCCCAGAGTTCGTTCAGCGCCAAAAGCACCGTCGCCGCATCTGAACTACCACCCCCAAGCCCTGCCCCGACAGGAATACGCTTTTCCAGATCAATATCGACACCGGCACTGACCCCGGCAAACACCTGAAGCGTGCGGGCGGCACGCACTGTCAGATCGTCTGCCGGCAGTCCCGTCCCGCCTCGCCGGGTGATAACACCATCGGTCCTCAGAGAGAATCGCAGTGAATCCGAATAGTCGAGCAGCTGGAACAACGTCTGTAACTCATGGTAGCCGTCAGACCGTCTTCCAACGACATGCAGGAAAAGGTTCAACTTGGCGGGTGCCAGCCACACATTCATGCCGACTCGTCCTCGCTGGTGGAATCCTTCTGCCAGCGGTTGATCACGATCTTGACTGTGAACTGCGGGTCAAGCCCTGCACTGGTCCGGATGTCTGTCGGAAGCGCCTCGGAAAGCGCACGAGCGTAGATCTTACGGGGCAACTCGACCGAATCGTACCTCCGGTAATCCAGGTAGTTCACCTCCCAGCCGGACTGGACCAGTTTCAGGAGGCGGCCGGAGTCGTCCAGCTCGCTGGCTTCTACGGTCTGCGGGCCAGGCAACCCACGCAGCCAGTAACCCAACTCGGTGAACGGCATCTGCCAGCCCAAAGCCTGGTAAAGCACGGCTTCAGCCGTTGGGCCGGTTACAGGCCGATCGCTGGATTTCTGAAGTGAGGCGCCATGACTTTCCTCAGTGATTGTCACCCGTCCGCCACCGAAAGCGCCGATCAGATCGATCCGGCTGGAGCGGTCGCGACGCCGCCAGATTATCGTGACACTGGCTGCCTGGTCTCCAGCCCGGACTGCCAGGCGACCGGCGAGGTCCCATTTCAGATAACCCGCGAGCGTTGCCTGGCGTTCCTGCCACAAAGACTCTCGTTGCGTGAGCGTCGTGTCCTGTCGGGTGACTGGCAGCTGCACGCAGGCACCGAGCAATACGCACATGCCAAGAGCCAGAGACCGGCGGGCGATCACAGATCAAATTTCCGCAGAGTCTCCTGCAGCACCGGGTTGGCAGGGTCGCTTTGGCGACCGCGTTGCCAGACCTCACGGGCCTGATCTTGGTGACCATCCATCCACAGAACCTCCCCAAGGTGTGCGGCGATCTCGGCGTCCATTCGAATGTCGATCGCTTTCTGCAGAAACTCTCGTGCCAGATCATTGTGGCCCAGGCGATAGTGCACCCAGCCCAGACTGTCCAGGATAAAGGGATCACCCGGCAACAGTTCAATCGCCTGTTCTATCAGTGTCAGGGCTTCATCCAGACGATCTGTCTGATCGGCCAGCGTGTAACCAAGCGCGTTGTACGCATGGGCATTATCGGGCTCGAGCTCAATCAGTCGACGCATATCGAGCTCGTGTTTTTCAATGAACTTGAGTTGGGCACTCACCAGGCCACGGGCATAAAGCAGGTCAGCATTGTCGGGAATATCGGCCAGCGCTGCATCCAGCAGCGAAAGTGCCGCGTCCAACCCACGGCTACCGCGCAGAATCTGCTCGTGGGCGAGGTAGATTCGCACCTGCTCTGCTACCGAGTCCGGCACGATCCCAACGAGGTGATCAACAGCCTCCTCGACCCTGCCGGCAGCGCCCAAAGCAGCACCGATTCGCAGCTGTGCGTCAAAGTAGAGCTCACTCTCCGTGACCGCTCTCAGCCAGGCCAGTGCGTCGTCGTATCGCTCTTCCTGAACGGCGATCTGAGCCAGATAGAGCCGTGACTGGTCGTGATCCGGATCCAGTTCCAGGTACCGCCCAAGCCAGCGCGCTGCGTTCTGAATATCGCCAATCTCGAGGCTCAGCACACCGGACGCATAGATCGCATCACTGTTGCCAGGCTCCCTGCGGGCCAACTCATTGAACTGCTCAAGCGCGCTTTCAAGCTCACCCCACTCAGTCAGCAGCCTGGCCCAGGCGAGCCTGAGGTCGTTACTGTCCGGGAACTCGACCAGGAATTTTGTTGTGAAAGCCGACAGGGCTGCCCGGTCATCGGCCTTTTTGAGCTGCCCAAGCTTCATCAGTGCAACCTGTTGCCAGCCTGGATGCAGCGAAAGAGCGCGATTCAACGCCCCTTCAGCGAGATCGGGACGGTCGGCCTTGTAGGCCAGCCAGGCGTGAGCCAGGTGTACCTCGGGCTCATCAGCATAGTGCTCGGCCAGTCGCTCCATGACCGACAACCAGGCGCTGGGGTCGGCACTGCGTCCGAGGATCTCACTCGCCCGGCGGAGATTCCGGCCAGGCTTCGATCCGGGTTCATCGTTGTACTCGACCAACGTATTGAAAAACTCATCCGGGCGCTCCAAAGCCATGAGTGCCTGGAGCTCAAGAACCCGCGGGCGGTCTGAATCCGGCATCAGCTGCACGAGAAGACGAGCCATCTCAAGTGCCCGTACATGGTGACCGGCCTGCATTGACAACCCATAGGCCCTGACGACCACATCGGGATCCTGGCTGATCTCGGCCGCTCGCAGCATGGCTTCCGCTGCCGCCTGACCATCGCCGCGTCGGGCGGCAATATCTGCCAGAAGATACTGGAAAATCAACTCAGACCTGCGGTCAAACCCGGGCTCTGCCTGTTCACCGGAAGCCGGTGTGCCTGCAGCCAGCCCCTGTGTGACGGTCTGGGCCTTCGGACCTTCCGGTACTGCGGCACAACCAACCACCGTCCCGGCAAGAAACAGAACGGCTAAAGTTTTATGGCGTGTCTTCGGCATAGGATCAAGAAACCGGGCAAAACAGCTGGTCATCAGCCACCGCTTGGCCGAGAATAACAGAACCTGGCAACTCGGTTGTCATTCTTCCGGCCTGGCACGATAAAGTGCACAGTTTGCTGTTTAGGGCCTGTTCTTGACACAGAAGCAACAGCGATGAAAATACCCGTAACACCGGGTATCCTGCAGATTCGATGAATCTTCTCACGTTCGGCCTCAATCACCGCACGGCCCCAGTCGCCTTGCGGGAAAAAGCTGCATTCACACCCGATCAGCTGCCCGAAGCCGTGCGCTCCCTGGTCAGCGGCAGCGACGTATCGGAGGCCGCGATTCTCTCGACCTGCAACCGGACTGAAATCTACTGTCGCCAGAATGGCTCAGAGCCGAACCAGGTGTTCGACTGGCTGTGCGGCTACGGTCAACTTGCCGCTGACGACCTGGGCCCGTCGACCTATTCCCTGCCCGGAGCGCAGGCTGTAGAGCATGCCTTTCGGGTCGCTTCCGGCCTGGATTCAATGGTGCTGGGTGAGCCCCAGATCCTGGGGCAGATGAAATCGGCTTTTACGACGGCCCACCAGGCCGGCACGACGGGCAAGATCCTCAATCGCCTCTTTCAGCACACTTTTTCGGTGGCCAAGCAGGTTCGCAGCGAAACCGCCGTCGGAGTGAATGCGGTATCGGTTGCTTTTGCTGCAGTCGACCTGGCACGCAGGATCTTTACGAGTCTTTCGGACCAGACAGTACTGCTCATCGGCGCCGGCGAAACGATCGAGCTGGTTGCCCGGTACCTGAAAGAAAATGGCATTAAACACATCATCGTGGCCAACAGATCGATCGAAAGGGCCCGCATTCTGGCGGACCAGGTCACCAGCGAAGCGATTTCCCTGGCCGAGATTCCCAACCGTCTGCACCAGGCTGACATCGTGGTCGCTTCGACGGCCAGTACGCTACCAATACTCGGCAAGGGAACGGTAGAACGCGCCATCAAGGCGCGTCGCCACCGGCCTATGTTCATGATCGATCTTGCAGTACCCAGAGACATTGAGCCTGAGATTGAGGCACTGCGGGACGTTTTTCTGTATACCGTTGATGATCTACAGGAAATAGTGGAGAAGAACATCGCATCCCGCCGGGAGGCCGCCGAAGAGGCAGGAAAAATAATCGATCTGCAGGTGATTCGATTCATGCGCTGGCTCCAGTCACTCGACTCGGTACCGACAATCTGTGCCTTCAGAGACCAGATTGACACCATCCAGCGTACCGAACTGACTCAGGCCCGCCGCCGGATTGCCAATGGCGCAGATCCCGACCAGGTCCTGCAAGAACTGGCACGCAACCTGTCAAGGAAGTTTGCCCATGCTCCCAGTCAGGCGCTAAAACAGGCTAACGACGACGGCAACACCGCCCTGGCCCAGGCAACGCGAAGGCTGTTCAAGCTTTCCATCTGACCAATGGATCTCCCGGGTCGGAGTAAGCTCGAACAACTGATCGAGCGGCAGGAGGAAATCAACGCACTGTTGTCCGATCCGGGTGTGATTGCACAGCAACAGACCTTCCGCGGTCTTTCCATCGAACTGTCCAACATCTCGCCTGTGGTCGCACAGTTCCAGAACTACTGCCAGCTGGAGCTGGAGCTGGAGCAGGCGCGGAATATGCTGGGAGATAACGACATTTCAATCCGCAAGCTGGCGCAGGAGGAACTGCCTGGCCTTGAAACGCAGCTGGAAAACCTGCAAATCGAACTGCAGAAAC
The DNA here is from genome assembly GCA_964630665.1 of uncultured Acidiferrobacteraceae bacterium. Classification (GTDB taxonomy): domain Bacteria; phylum Pseudomonadota; class Gammaproteobacteria; order Arenicellales; family UBA868; genus UBA9619. The sequence continues at coordinate 8,679 of CAZVVN010000007.1, forward strand.
TTCTGATACCCAGGGACCCTAATGACGACCGGAATATCTTTCTTGAAATCCGGGCCGGTACGGGCGGAGACGAAGCGGCCCTTTTTGCCGGTGACCTTTTCCGTATGTACAGCAACTTCGCCGAAAAACAGCACTGGAAAATTGAAGCGCTGAGCCGGAACGCCGGTGACCACGGTGGTTTCAAGGAAATCATCAGTCGCATCACTGGCCGGGGTGCTTACTCGTCGCTGAAGTTCGAGTCAGGTGTACACCGGGTCCAGAGGGTGCCTGAAACCGAAGCGCAGGGCCGCATACACACCTCTGCATGTACCGTCGCCATCCTGCCGGAGGCCGATGAAATCAGTGATGTTCAGCTCGAGAGCAGCGAACTCAGGGTAGATACCTATCGAGCATCCGGCGCAGGTGGCCAGCACGTCAATCGCACCGACTCGGCGGTGCGTCTTACGCACCTGCCGACCGGCATGGTGGTCGAATGCCAGGACGAACGTTCCCAGCACAAGAACAAAGCCCGCGCGATGTCTATCCTGCGCTCCCGCCTGCTCGAAGCAGAGCAGCGCAAGCAGCAGCAAGAAGTGGCGGAAAACCGGCGAAACCTGGTTGGCAGTGGCGACCGGTCGGAACGGATCCGGACCTACAATTTCCCTCAAGGCCGCGTCACCGACCACCGGATCAATCTCACACTCTACAAACTAGAGGAGATTCTCACGGGTGATCTGGACCAGCTGGTGGAACCCCTGGGTGCCGAACATCAGGCGGACCTGCTCGCCGCTCTGGCTGCAGGATGACGTCCGGTAACGTTACTGCGCTGCTCTTAAGAGCGGCTCGGGAACTGTCTGCGGTAACCCCGACCCCGGCACTGGACGCAGAGTTACTGTTGTGCGCCGTCTGTGGTCTGAACCGGACCGATCTCGCGACTCGCCGTTCAGTGGAACTGACAGCAAAGCAGTCACAGAACTTGTCAGACCTTATCGAACGCCGCGCTGCGGGTGAGCCTGTCGCCTACCTGCTCGGCCACAAGGAGTTCTGGTCGCTGGATCTCGCTGTCAGCCCAGCGACGCTGATTCCTCGACCCGAGACCGAACAGTTGGTAGAACAAGTGCTGGCACTGATTCCGCCCAACACCCCGTGCCGCATTGCTGAACTCGGCACCGGAAGCGGTGCAGTAGCACTGGCTATTGCGTCGGAAAGACCGCTGGTTCATGTTACCGCCACCGACATCTCCCAAGCGGCGCTGCAGGTGGCATCATCCAACGCCCGCAGGCTTGGGATCCAGAATGTAGCGTTCCTGTGTGGTGACTGGTTCGCCCCCATCCATAGATCCTGCTTCCGGCTGATTGTCAGTAATCCACCTTATGTCCGTAACCAAGATCCGCTGCTCCAATCCAGCACGAACCATGAGCCCCGCGCTGCGCTGTTGGCAGGCAACGACGGTTTGCAGGCGCTAAGAACCATTGGCTGTGGCGCTGCTGCTCACCTCGAATCTGCGGGTGTCCTGGTGCTGGAACATGGTCACGACCAGGCCCCGTCACTGCGAGCTTTGTTGTCGGCAGCCGGTTTCAGTTCTATATTTACCCGTGCAGATGGTGCTGGTCTGCCGCGTGTCACTTTTGGACAGCTAGAGAGGACAACGGATCATGTTCGGATCTGCCCAGAGAAAACTGGAACTGCCCGCCAACAATGAGGCACTGCCCGGCCGTGACCAGCCGATGGCCCTGCCCAACAGGCATTTCGTACACGGTCGTCCCATCAAACCACCCTTTCCTGTCGGCAGCCGGACGGCCGTATTCGGGCTCGGCTGTTTCTGGGGCGCGGAAAAATGCTTCTGGGAACTGGAGGGCGTCGCCACGAGTGCCGTTGGGTACGCGGCAGGGGCAACTCCCAACCCCACCTATCAGGAAGTCTGCACGGGCCTGACCGGGCACAACGAAGTGGTGCTGGTGGTCTACGACCCGTCGGTGACGACCTATTCGTTGCTGCTCGGCGTATTCTTCGAGTCTCATGATCCCACCCAGGGTATGCGGCAGGGAAACGACGTGGGCACGCAGTACCGCTCAGGAATTTACACTTTCGACGAGGACCAGCGAAGTACGGCCATAGACTTCAAGGCATCCTACCAGAGCGTGCTGGACAAACATGGGCTTGGTGAGATCACCACTGAAATCATTGATGCGCCGTGCTTCTATTATGCCGAGGAATACCACCAGCAGTACCTGGCCAGGAACCCCGCTGGCTACTGTGGTCTGGGAGGGACCGGAATCAGCTGCCCCGTACCGGCCCGTTAGGTCTGTAGCAGACCACTCTATGGGAGCTGATTCAGTCTGAAGCTGGCGGCTTTATTGGCATGGGGAAAGTTGAGACGTTGCCCATCTTCTCGCCTTCGGCCGGGGTGACTTTAGATTTCCCCTCCTTATCGACTTCATCTATGCGGATCACTGCGTGGAGCGGGATATACGTAACCTTCACCCCACTGAATTCCGCTTTCAGTTTTTCTTCTGAAGGATCGACGACCAGCTTTGATCTCTCGCCGAAGAGAATGTCACCGACTTCTACGAAGGCATACATCGCACCCTGGGTAACCTCGTGAGCGTACAATTCGTAGACATTGCCCTGGTTGTGAAAAACAACCCGGAAGATACTTTTCTTTTTGGCCATGGTCCCGCGTTTGTATGAGTAGCGGGCCTTGATGACCCGTGTTTCTCAAATTATAAGGCTCTCTGACATCGACTCCAAGTGATCAGTTAAACAGAACTCTACCGGTCGAACAACAGCCTGACACGTGATTCAAGCCCCTTCAACAATCAACAGCCTGTTTCTGTCAGCTGTGCTGCTCTTTCTGGCTATGACTGCAGAATCCCGGGCTGAGCTGCCCGCCGGAGTGGCAGCCCTGCTTGCGCAGCGGTCTGTGCCACCGGAATCACTCAGCGTGTACATCAAGCAAGTGGGGCATTCGTCACCCCTGGTAGAACACCTGGCCGAGGTCCCGAGGAATCCTGCCTCCACTATGAAGCTGGTGACAACAGCAGCGGCTTTAGAGTTGCTCGGACCCGACTATCGCTGGAATACAGGTCTCTTTGTGGACGGCAAACTGAAGGACGGAACCCTCAAGGGAGACTTGATTTTGAAGGGTGGTGGTGACCCGTGGCTGGTGATGCAAAGATTCTGGCTTTTGTTACGCGAATTGCAGCAACGAGGCTTACAACGAATCGATGGAGACCTGATAATCGATGCCAGTCTGTACGACGATACTGCTATTGCCGGCCAAACAGTTGACGGAAGAATCTATCGGACCTACAACACGCGGCCCAGCGCCGTGCTGCTCAATTTTGCGGCCACTCATTTTCGGATTCGTCGGATAGGCCACCAGCTTGCAGTTGACGTTGAGCCGCCTGCAGCCACTTTGCAGATTGAAAACCGACTGAAACCCCTCTCCGGCAAGTGTGGCGGAAGGACCAGAGATATTTCTATGGATGTAGTGGGCCAGAATCGAAATCAAACCACCGTACGATTTAGTGGCACCTACCCCCCGGCCTGCGGTGACCACAAACGACTGCGAAGAGTGCTGCCGCACCACCAGTACGTCTATGGAGTGTTCCGCAGCCTGTGGCAAGAGATGGGTGGAACTCTGACGGGTAGCTGGCGCCCTGGGCCTGTACCCGAGAATGCCCGGCTGTTGGTCAACTTCCAGTCAGTTCCACTGGCGGATGTGGTCAAGAAAATTAACAAGTTCAGCAACAACGTCATGAGCCGAAACCTTCTGCTGACCCTAGCTGCGGAACATGCGGGGAAACCCGCCCAACCTGCCGGGGGATCCACGGTGATACGGGACTGGCTGCAGCAAACCGGCCTGGATGATTCGGGGTTTGTGGTCATGAACGGTGCGGGGCTCTCCCGCGATGCCCGGCTTACGGCACGGGGCCTGGGCCAACTGCTGGAGCACATGCACTTCAGCCCCCTGGCAGCTGAGTTCATAGCCTCGCTTCCGATAGCCGGCACGGATGGCTCCGTCCGCCGACGCTTTCGGGGAGTGGGCGAAAAAGGGCAATTACGGCTGAAGACTGGTGTGCTCAGAAACGTCCGAGCCATCGCAGGCTACGTCCAGACAGCGCCCGGGAAAACCTGGGTCTTGGTGCTACTGCACAACCACAGCTCCGCCGAGGGCGCTTCCAAACTGGAGATCCAGGAACACCTGATCCGCTGGTTGTACCAACAGAAATAAAAACCGTTTCTGCATCTGGCCCGGATCAACGACAAGGACCTGGGATACCACGCTACTGGGTTGGCAGAGAACCCCTCAACAGCAGCCGGGCTGTCCATGGCCTGGATTTCTGGGCCTCAGTCTGCTGGCTACAATTTACGCCCTTTTTCAATAATTTTTCGCTATTATTTAAATAACTAATTGATTATTAGTATTATTCTTAAAGATCATTGAGCGCTAGGGAATCGGATTTGGCGCCCTCAACAACGATCTGACTTGTCAAGTCTATCTTTTGAGGCCCCGAGCGTATACAACTGTAGGTCAGGAGCATCAGGACTTTCGCTATCTGGTCCAGGCTCGAACGAGAGGTAGACAAATCATGGCAGACGCAACCCAGCGGAAAATCATCGAGCCGGCCCAGGCCGTACGACATTCGTTCACGCTGACCGACAATGAGACCGGCGACAGCTGGGAACTTCCTACGCTGCACGGTTCAATCGGCCCTAAAGTCATTGATATCCGCAAGCTCTACGGGCAGAGCGGAGTCTTCACTTATGATCCGGGATTCACCTCGACCGCTTCGTGCTCCTCTGAGATCACCTATATCGACGGTGAGCAGGGCATTCTGCTGCACCGTGGTTACCCGATCGATCAGTTGGCTGAGAAAACCGACTTCACGGATGTCTGTTATCTGTTACTGCACGGTGAACTGCCGTCGCCAGAGGAAAAAATCGAGTTTGATTCGAACATCACTCAGCACACCATGCTGCACGAGCAGCTGGTCAGGTTTTACAGCGGCTTTGTCCGCAGTGCCCACCCGATGGCGATCATGGTGGGGGTCGTCGGTGCACTGTCGGCTTTTTATCACGACAGCACGGACATCAACGACCCGCTGCAGAGGATGATTGCGGCCCACAGACTGATTGCAAAAATGCCTACCATCGGTGCCTATGCATTCAAGTACTCGCTGGGTCAACCGTTTCAGTATCCCAACAACGACTTGACGTATTCAGAAAACCTCCTGCGTCTGATGTTTTGTGTCCCTACCGTGGACTACGAGATCAATCCGGTGCTGGCCCGAGCCCTGGACCGAATATTGATCCTTCACTCAGATCACGAACAGAACGCCTCCACCTCGACCGTACGACTTGCAGGATCATCACAAGCCAACCCGTTCGCCTGCGTGGCGGCCGGAATCGCGAGCTTGTGGGGCCCGGCACATGGTGGCGCCAACGAAGCGGTTCTTAAGATGCTGGACGAGATCGGAACCCGGGATCGCATCTCCAAGTACATTGGAAAGGCGCAGGATCCTGAGGACAAATTTCGCCTGATGGGATTCGGCCACAGGGTGTACAAGAACCACGACCCACGGGCAAAGGTGATGCGCAACACCTGCCACGAGGTCCTAAACGAACTAGGTATCCAGGACCCGACACTTGATCTCGCAATGGAAATGGAGCGGATCGCACTCGAAGACGATTACTTCCTCGAGAAGAAACTCTACCCGAACGTTGACTTTTATTCTGGCATCATCCTGCGAGCACTTGGCTTCCCAACCAATATGTTTACGGTCCTCTTCGCAATTGGCCGGACCGTCGGCTGGATAGCCCACTGGAAAGAGATGCTTGAATCTTCCGAAAGTAAGATCGGTCGCCCGCGTCAGCTCTATGTCGGCAACGAACAACGGGAGTTCACGGCGGTCGCACAACGCGAGCATACAGAGCGAAAGATCAGCTGGTCGTGGCTTTGGGGTGGGCAACGCAACGGGAAGTAACTGGTAGAGAAAGCAGCACGTTCGTGATGGAGTGTGTGATCTACAAAGGCTCTCGCAGAGCAGGCACGTATCTTTTCATCGAACGCGAATCGGACTTCTCCAGGGTACCGGCGACACTTCTGGATGCCCTCGGTACCCTCGAGAAAGTGATGTCCCTGAAACTTCTTCACGGCCGGACACTGGCAGGTGCAGACCCGGTGGCCGTCCGACAGCAACTCCGGTATGCCGGGTTCTACCTCCAGCTGCCACCGACAGACTCCGACATCACTTTCTAGCGAGAAGTACAAACCCAGACCGGGCCTCAGCTATGCTGACCAAGATCCTGTTCACGCTGGCCGTCATCATTGCTGTCGCGCTGATCTTCAGGGTGAAATCTCAGCCTGCCAGACAAGCCGATCAGCCCGACGTCGATCAGCCGGTGGGCGGGGTTTCCGCCCGATTCATCGCTTACACCTTGCTCGGATTGGTCATCGCGACATCGGCACTGGTGTTCGTGCTGCACTGGAACGAGCAGCATCAAATTATGAATATCCAAGTCACCGACAGCCAGGGACAGCTGATAACCTACCAGGCCTACAAGAAATCCATCGATGGGCGTCGCTTCACGACCCTCGATGGTATTAAGGTCACTCTCGGCGCCGACGACCGCATTGCGATACTTGAACAGGATCAGCTGCCTTGAGCGGGCGTGCTCGGCCTACGGCTGAACCTGTTAACATCACGGGATGAAAACCAGACCTCAAGGTCGCAGCGTATTGGGCCACTCCTAGGAGGCTATCGAATGAACACCAGACCCGTTACCACAGTTCTGTTCGTCGTGATGTTACTCGGTACCAGCTTGCCTGCACAAAGTGCGGATTTCTCTCCTTTTCTTGGTAGCTTTGAAGGCCAGGCCCGGATCGTTGGAGAGGATCAGGACACGCCGCCGCGCGATGTCACGGTCGAGATTGAAAAACACAAGAAGGGCTTCACGGTCAGCTGGGTGACGACCAAGACCAGCACCTCTGGAAAGAAGAAAAAGAAAGAGTATTCGATCGATTTCTTACCGACCGACCGCAAGGGCATTTACGCGGCGGGGCAGAAAGTCAACGTTTTCGGCGGCCGACAACCCCTGGATCCTCTCAAAGGGGATCCCTACCTGTGGGCACGTATCCGGGACAATCAGCTGGCGATCTTCGGTTTGCTGATCCACGATACCGGAGAATTTGAACTATTCAGTTACCACCGGACACTATTGGACCAAGGCAACACAATGGACCTTCACTACCATCGGATCGAGGAGGACAGTGAAGGTCGGCCTGGTGAGGAATTTGAGGTGAAAGGGACGCTGACCCGCACTGCGGACTGACCCTTAACAACACGGAAACCGTGGAGACCCACTGAAGGCTACGGATACTGCTGAACATTCCTGGGACTACTGTTCGAAACGAAAATCCTTCAGATTTATCCCAAGCTCCGCATCGGTCACTAAAGAGACCAGTTTCTTTGCCAGCCGTGCATCTTCTCGGCCATCACGCAGCTTGCTTCCGAGCTTGCCGGTAATATCACCCGCGGCTGCCAGCACTCCCTCGAGGGTGGCATGATCATTCAGCAGCTTGACTGCCGTGTGCACACCAACTGATCGGACTCCGGGTATTCCGAGCGAACTGTCTCCGGCCAGCGCGAACAGGTCAGCCAGAACCTCCGGCTCCACACCAAACCGTTCCCTGGTCCAGTTTCGATCATGCTCAAGATCAGCAAAATGATCGTAGACCCGGACCCCGAACCCGATCAACTGACAGAAACTCTTGTCTGTGGACACAACCGTGACCTGACCGTTCGCATCAGCGACTCGTTTCGCGATGGTCGCAATCACGTCATCTGCCTCCAGCCCGGGGATCGTTACTGATCTGACACCGATAGTTAAGTAAGCCTCGAGAACATCGGGCAGGATCTCGTGCAACTCTTCCGGCATCGGTGAACGGTTCTTCTTGTAGTCGGGGTAGAGTTCCTTTCGCCAACCCGGTTGATCGCTGTCCAGGGCGCAGACAGCATGGGTCGCGGGGTGGGAGCGCAAAGCACGCTGCAACGAGAACAAGCACGCATTGACGACCGACTCAGACCTGGTTTCCGGCGTCCCGGTCAGCGGTACGCCAGCGTACACCCGTCGAATTAAATTTAGCCCGTCAACCAGCAGCACATGCACCGTGCCGTCCTCCCGCCTGGGGTGGACGACTCAGTATACGCCTGGCAGTAGCCCCTGTCAGGGTTGGAAGGTTCGGCTTGTTAAGCGCTTGGGGACATGGACTCGTCGTACTAAAGACCGGACCGCAAATCAGAGGATGTAGCGCGACAGATCATCGTCAGCCGCCAGCTTGTCCAGGTGCAGGTCGACGTATTCTCGATCGACGGTCAGAACCTGGCCAGAACTGTCAGCCGAGTCGAATGAGACGGTTTCCAGGAGACGTTCCATAACCGTGTGCAGGCGGCGAGCACCGATGTTCTCGGTAGACTCGTTGACCTGCCAGGCGACCTCAGCAACCCGCTGCACCCCGTCGGCCGAAAACTCCAGCTGAACCCCTTCGGTCGCCATGAGCGCAGTGTACTGCTCCGTCAGCGAAGCATCCGGTTCGGTCAGAATACGGACGAAATCTTCAGTTGTCAGCGCATCCAGTTCCACCCGTATCGGCAGGCGACCTTGCAACTCGGGAATAAGATCGGATGGTTTAGTCAACTGGAAGGCGCCCGAGGCGATAAAAAGTATGTGGTCTGTCCGCACCATTCCATAGCGGGTGCTGACCGTACACCCTTCGACCAGCGGCAACAGATCACGCTGGACCCCTTCGCGGGACACGTCTGCGCCCTGATAGTCCGTCCGGCCGACGATCTTGTCCATCTCGTCCAGAAAAACGATCCCATCCTGTTCGACCCGCTCCTGTGCCTCATGTTTCAGGTCATCGTCATTGACCAGCTTGCCAGCTTCCTCTTCAGTCAGCAGTTTCTTGGCTTCGCTGATCTTGACTTTGCGACTGTGTTTTTGCTGTCCACCGATGTTCTGGAACATTCCCTGCAACTGGCTGGTCATCTCCTCCATTCCGGGTGGCCCCATGATTTCCACCCCGACGGTCGGACCTTTGACTTCGATCTCGATCTCCTTTTCATCCAGCTTACCCTCGCGGAAAAGTTTTCGGAACCTCTGGCGGGCCGCTCCTTCGTTTTCAAGGGCCTCACCGCCACTGACGGAGTCTTCGCTGTCGATTTCCCGCGCTGGCGGTAGCAGCACATCGAGAATACGTTCTTCGGCAGCATCCTCGGCACGGGGTTTCACCCTTTCAAAGGCCTCTTCCCGTGTCATTTTGACAGCCATGTCGACCAGGTCCCGAATGATGGAATCCACCTCTCGACCGACATAGCCCACTTCGGTGAATTTGGTCGCCTCGACCTTGATGAAGGGTGCACGCGCCAGTCGCGCCAGCCGGCGGGCGATCTCCGTCTTGCCGACTCCGGTCGGGCCGATCATGAGTATGTTCTTGGGCGTGATCTCGTTGCGCAGGAATTCATCCGCCACCTGTGACCGCCGCCATCGATTTCGCAGTGCAATGGCGACCGAACGCTTGGCGTCAGATTGCCCGATGATGTGTTTATCCAGTTCCTGCACAATCTCACGGGGTGTCATCTGGGACATCAGCCGTTCCTCAACAGGGCATTTACATGACCCACGACACAGCGCAAAGATTCAGTTCTATCTCGATCAGTTGCAACCTTCAAAGAGCACAGCACCCGACCGGAGATCAACGGAGGCTTCCTCAATTCCCGAGTTCCTCAATAGTCAACTCATGATTGGTGTAGATACAGATATCTGCGGTGATCTTCAACGACTTTTCTACGATGGCCCTGGCGTCCAGTTGAGTCTCCTCAAGCAAGACCCTGGCGGATGCCTTGGCGTATGCTCCCCCGGACCCAATTGCCATGATGCCCTGCTCCGGCTCAATCACGTCACCGGTACCCGAAATGATGAGCGAAACTGATCGGTCAGCCACTGCAAGCAACGCTTCCAGGCGTCTGAGTAGACGATCGGTACGCCAGTCCTTGGCAAGCTCAACAGCTGAACGCAGCAGGTTGCCCTGATGTTTCTGTAGCTTGCCCTCAAAGCGCTCGAACAGGGTAAAGGCATCCGCCGTACCCCCGGCAAATCCTGCGATGACATCACCATCATGCAGTCGGCGAACTTTGCGTGCATTGCCCTTCATCACGGTCTCACCCAGGGTGACCTGGCCGTCACCGCCAATGACAACATGATCGGCACGGCGAACTGAAAGGATCGTCGTGCCGTGCATTTGACCATTCATATTATGAGCCCGGTTTTCAAATTCGCGGATCGCCGGCAGGCGACGTTATTCAACCAGCTTCAGGTGTGGCCGATTCGACGTCTTACCAGATTCACGCTCGGCATCGATCTTTGCATCGCTGCTGTTTGATTGCGATGCCTGGGTGTGCTCGTCGTGGAAGAAGAACCCCTGGTTGTTCTCCCGGGCGAAGATCGCCATCACAGACGACAGGGGCAACAGCACCTGCCTAGACTTCCCCTGGAAACGGGTCGTAAATACGATCTGGTCGTTACCCAGGTGAAGATCAACAACAGCCCCGGGGTCAACATTCAAAACAATCCGCCCATCGTGCACATGCTCGGAGGGCACCTTCACGCCTTCTACCGCCGCGTCGACAAGTAACTGTGGCGTCAGACCATTGTCGATGGCCCAGTCGCGTATTGCGCGAACAAGGTATGGCCGAGTGGATATCAGATCGTAGGTGTTGTGTTCCATCTTGACGCTGGGCATCGTCCGGGGCTCGACAATTCTCGACCGTCGCAGAGCCTGTGTACCGTCAGATCCCTCTGATTTCCTTTTCCGCCTCACTCAGACTCGCAGCGAAAGACGTACGGGCAAAGATCCGGTTACCGTAGTCCTCCAGTCCCCTGGCCTGCTTGGGTAACTTGAGATTGAACATCGGCAGCCGCCACAACAAAGGTCCCAGGTAACAGTCAGCCAGAGAAAATTCGTCACCCAAGACAAATCTCTGGTTTTCAAATACGCTGGCCATGGCCGACAACCCGTCGCGGATCAGCACGGCCGACTTTCTGTCGAGCTTTTTCCGCTCATCGATACAAATCTGCAGCGGGTCCAACCAGTCGCGCCGCAGGCGGTATATCAGCAACCGGGCCCGGCTACGGCCGACCGGATCAATCGGCATGAGAGGCGGATGGGGGAGTCTTTCATCGAGGTACTCGTTGATCAACATGGGGTTGAACAGAACCAGGTCCCGGTCTACAAGAGTCGGCGTTTCACCATAGGGGTTCAGCTCAGCCAGTTCTACTTCCAGCTCACCCGGCTGCACGTACAACGCTTCATATTCGATGGTCTTCTCCTGCAGAACGATGCGGCAGGCATGACCGAAAATACAAAGAGGTCCTGAATAGAGTTTCATATTGACACTGCTGTTTTCGGAGCGGATTTCCTGTGCAGTCGGTCTGGCCGGAGTGGCAGCTCAGAAAACCGGGTAGTAGTGCTGTTCTCGTTCAGTGGACGTCGCGCCAGTATTCCCTTTTGAGGGCATAGGTGAGCAGCGTGAGAACACCCATAAAGACCATGACCCAGAAGCCGATCTTGTAGCGCACCATTTTAGCCGGTTCGGCCAGATAAACCATGAAATTGGTCAGATCCCGCACAGCGGCATCATATTCACCAGGGCTCAGTTCCCCTGACGCACCTTCTTCGAATCCGGCAAACTGATGAGTACCGTCATGGTCTTCAAAGCGTGCTTCACGATACCCCTGCCACCGGTAAAGAACGTGCGGCATGGCGACATTTGGAAACAGCAGGTTGTTCCATCCCGTTGCACTCGCCTCGTCCCGGTAGAAACTCCGGAGGTAGGTATAGATCCAGTCCGGACCGTGAGAACGGGCGGTCAGGCTAAGGTCCGGTGGCACGACGCCAAACCATTTCTTGGCGCCCTCCTCGGACATGGTCACGGTCATCAGTTCACCTGGCTTGCTGGCGGCGAACATCAGGTTGTCCCGCAACAACTGTTCATTGATGTCTAGATCCGCAGCCATCCTCTCGTAACGCATGTAGGCAGCGCTGTGACAGGACAGGCAGTAATTGACAAAGGTCCTGGCGCCACGCTGCAGAGACGCCTTGTCCGAAAGATCGATATGCACGGTATCAAGCGCCTCGTTGGAGCCGCCTGATGCCGTTGCCAGTACTGGCGCCAGAACAAGCACAAGAGTGATCAGAGTTTTTTTCATCCGCCGGTTACCCTGTCCGGCTCCGGTTTTGTGCGATCGAGTTTCGTATAGATCGGCATCAACAGGAAAAAGGCAAAGTAGAAGACCAATCCAATCTGGGCCCAAACTAGGTTCTTGAACCAGATCAGATCAACGTGACCCGGGTTCTTGGTCCCCAGGTAACCGAGCATTACGAAATTCACGGCGAACAGCATCAGCATGGTCTTATACATCCAGCCACGGTAGCGGATCGACCGGACCCTGGACCGGTCGAGCCAGGGCAGGAAAAAGAACAGGACGATCGCAAACCCCATGGCCATGACACCCCATAGCTTGGCACCACCGGGCAGCCACTCAAAAGTCACAGCCCGCAAGATCGAGTAGTAGGGTGTTAAATACCAAAGTGGAACGATATCAGGTGGTGTCTGCAGAATGTTTGCGGGCTCAAAGTTGTCTTTTTCCAGAAACCAACCGTCCAGTTCCGGGGCAAAAAAGACGATGGCCAGGAAAAGGGCCATGAAGACACTCACCCCGAAAAGATCTTTGACTGTGTAATAGGGGTGAAAAGGAATTCCATCCAGGGGCTTACCTTCAGCATCTTTTTGCTTCTTGATTTCGATCCCGTCGGGATTATTGGATCCCACCTTGTGCAACGCGACAATATGCAGGTAAACCAGCATCGCCAGCAGCAGTGGTAAGAGGATCACATGGAAAGCAAAAAACCGGTTGAGCGTCGCGTCTGAGACCACGAAGTCACCGCGGATCCACTCCGCCAGTCCTTCGCCGATCCAGGGGATCGCACCGAACAGGGAAATAATGACCTGCGCGCCCCAGTAACTCATGTTCCCCCAGGGCAGGAGGTAGCCAAAAAATGCCTCGGCCATCAGCGCGATGTAGATGACCATGCCGAGAAGCCAGATCAGTTCCCGCGGACCTTTGTACGAGCCGTACAGCATTGCCCGAAACATGTGCAGATAAACGGTGATAAAAAACATCGAGGCGCCCACAGAGTGCAGGTAGCGCATGAACCACCCCGCCGGCACATCACGCATGGTGTATTCAACCGACGCAAATGCCAGTGAGACATCCGGCTTGTAATGCATGGTCAGAACGATCCCGGTCGCGATCTGCATCACCAGCACCAGCAGGGCCAGGGAACCGAAGTAGTACCAGAAATTAAAGTTTTTCGGCGCATAGTACTGCGCCATGTGCTCCTGCCAGACCTTAGTGGCCGGAAACCTGTCGTCGATCCAGTCCATCAGCTTGGCCATCAAGCTGTGTCCTCCGGTCCAATACCGACCAGAATACGATTGTCTGACAGGAAAGAATACGGTGGCACCTCCAGGTTGGTCGGCGCAGGCACGTTACGGTAAACACGACCAGCAAGATCGAAGGCAGAGCCATGACACGGGCAAAAGAACCCCCCCACCCAGTCATCGCCCAGGCCGGAGGTTTTGCCCTGCTCGAATTTCTTTGTTGGCGCACAACCCAGGTGAGTACAGACACCCAGTACGACCAGAATGTCCGGTTTGATCGAACGATACTCATTCTTGGCATAGACAGGCTGCTGGGTCTTGACTTCGGAATCCGGGTCGGAGAGTTTTTCTCGAATGCCAGCCAGGTCTTTGATCATCTGCGTCGTCCGGCGGATGATCCAGACAGGTTTGCCACGCCACTCCACTGTGAGCATCTGTCCTTCGGGTAATTTGCTGATGTCGACTTCAACCGGCGCACCGGCGGCTTTTGCCCGGGCACTGGGCATCATGCTCGCTACAAACGGCACAGCCAGGGCACCAGCGCCTGCCAAGCCGACGCCGGTAGTCACAGTCGTCAGCATGCGGCGACGATCGTTGTCAGTATCTTCAGCCATAAACACCTCGTAGAAAAACCAGATTCAACCCGACGGACTGGAAAGACCCATCGACTTAGGGCTTGGGCGCGAGTCAGAAAGGCGTCGGATTATAGCAAATACGCTCTCTACCAGGCCCGCAAGTTCAGTTCCTGGCCAGACCCACAAGTCGCTCAAGGGCCAGTATCCGGGTCGGAAAGTAGAAGGCCCGCGCCGAGACCTGGTCATATGCGCGGTTCAATGCGCGGGCAACCAATTGTTGCAGCTCCAAATCACCAAGCTGCAGAGTCGTCAGGGAGAGCACGGCCGCAGGCGAAGGTAGAGCCCCATCCGGAATCGTCTCCTGCAACCCGTCCGTTGCCAAGAGGGTCTGGTCCGTCAGGCGCCAGCCGTTGCCAATGAAGAAGCGCTGCCAGGCAGCCGTGGTAATCGTACGTACCAACCGAAAATCCTCCGACTCACCCGTCAACTCGGCCCAGGCGAGCAGACCGGCAGTGACGTAGGCGTAGTCCTGTAGTGATGCTGTGCCGAGTGCCCGGCTCCCGGCTATTGAACGGTGAAGGCGTTTACCATCCCAGCAGACCCGCGCTAGATAGTTCCGGATGCCGCGGGCTGTCTCCAGATACCTCGGATCACCCAGCGCGCGGGCAGCGTCGATAAATGCCGACAGGGCGAGCCCGTTCCAACCTGCCAGGATCTTGCTGTCTGCTGGAAGTGTTCTTAGGCCTCGCACTTCAAGTAACCTCCCCATCGCCTGGGCCAGCAATCGTTTCACGCGCTCTACTGGTATTGCCAGTTCTGCTGCGACATCCTGCACAGATCGGCGATGATTCAGGTGGTGACCTGTCTGGAACTCCGGCGGCCGGTCAAGTGACCATGCTGCAGTTAGCACTTCATGTTCTTCCACCGACAACAAATCTGCCCGCTCACTTTCCGTCCACAGATAGTAGGCTCCCTCTGTGCCCTGGTCATCCACCGCTGAAAAAGCAGCGATCAGCCCGCCACCAGGCGTCCGCATGTGCGCCGCCATGAAGTCCAGCGTCCGGCGCGCCACTCCCGAGTACTCGGGTCGGCCGAGGATGACAGCCGAACGAAGGTAAGTGCGGGCCAGCAGGGCATTGGTGTAGAGCATTTTCTCGAAATGTGGCACCTCCCAGCCGGGGTCGACCGTGTAGCGAAAGAAGCCTCCGGACAGATGGTCAACGAGGCCTCTGTACGCCATGTTGTCCAGGGTCAGTGTCAACAGATCTTTGAGATCCTGCCGAGGTTGGCGATCATAAGCCTCAATCAGGTAATCGAGCTGTGGAGTATGGGGAAACTTGGCCTGAACGCCGAATCCTCCATCAAGGTCATCAGCAGCCGATAACGCCGCATCAACAAAGCGAGAGCTAAGCGTTGCGACGAGCGTCGCGTCGACATCACCACCCGCATCGGGGAACCTCACCGGACCTGATTGCCGAGCAATCTCGGATAGGCGTTCGCCGTCTTGTTCCCACAACTGGCTCAGTTCTTCTAGTAAGTTTCTGAACTGCTCCGGTGGCAGATACAGCACGGCATAAAGCGGATAACCCTCCGGCGTTACAAACACGTTGAGTGGCCAGCCACCCCGGCCTACCGTTTTGTAGGCAAAGTCCATTAACACTTTATCCAGGGCCGGTTCGAGTTCTCGGTCCACCTTGACTGGGACAAAATGCCGGTTGACCAGGCTGGCAATGTCCTGATCCCGATAACTCTCACGTTGCATGACATGGCACCAGTGGCAAGAGAAATAACCCACTGACAGGAACAGCAGTCGGTTTTCCTTTCTAGCCACTGCCAGCGCGTCCTCGTTCCAGGACTGCCAGGCAACCGGGTCCTCACCGTGCAGAGCAAGATACGGGGACGGGTGCCCTGCTAACTGGTTGGACAGCAAGGGAGCACCCAGAGCGAGCCCGGGAAGCAGGAGAAACACCACAAACAGTTGCAGGTGGGCCGCCCTCACCCGACCAGACCCTGGTGCCGTAGAAACGATTCAATACCCGGACGACGTCCGCGAAACGCGACAAACAGTTCCAGCGGATCTTCCACACCACCCTTCTCGAGCACCTCCTGCAGGAACGCCTTGCCGGCGGGCGGGTCAAAGATGCCTTCCTCCTCAAAACGGCTATAGGCGTCAGCCGACAACACCTCGGCCCACAAGTAACTGTAATACCCGGCTGCGTAGCCACCGGCAAAAATGTGCGAAAACGAGTTCTGGAATCGGTCGTAGGGCGGTGCAACGACCACCGCAACTTCTCGGCGGACCTGGTCCAGCAGGTTCTGTACGGCGACCTCCCCAGTCAATGCCGGGGTTGCATGCAACCGGAGATCAAACAGCGCAAATTCCAGCTGCCGAACCATCCGCAGGCCGGATTGAAAGTTGCGGGCGCCGAGCAGCCGGCTCACCAGGTCACTGGGAAGTTGCTCACCGGTGTCGACGTGCCTGGCCACCATAGCCAGCACCTCGGGCTCCCAGCACCAGTTCTCCAGCAGCTGGCTTGGCAGTTCGACAGCATCCCAGGGCACACCACAGATGCCGGCCACCGCACTTTCTTCCACTTTGGTCAGCAGGTGGTGCAAACCGTGCCCGAACTCGTGAAACAAGGTAAGCACCTCCTCATGGGTCAACAATGACGGCCTGTCGCCAACCGGCGGTGTGAAGTTACAGGTCAGAAAAGCCACCGGCGTCTGTATTGCACCATCGGCGATGCGGCGCCTGCCCACGCAGTCCGCCATCCATGCGCCGCCACGCTTGTGTTTCCGTGCATAAGGGTCGAGGAAAAACTTTCCGCGCGGTTCTCCAGACTCATCCAGGATCTCGTACAGCGTCACGTCGTCATGCCAAAGATCGAGGCTCGTAGCTTGGCTCACCGTAATGCCGAACAGTCGTTTTACTACTTCGAACAGGCCTTCCAGTACGCGTGGTAGCGGAAAGAATGGACGGACTGCTTCCGGGTCGAAACCGCAGGTCGCTGTGCGGAGTTTCTCGGAATAGTAGGGCAGATCCCACGGTGCCAGTTGACCGGCTCCGAACTCGCTCTCGGCAAATTGCTCAAGCTGGCCAAGTTCCTGCTCGGCAAACGGTCGGGCCCGCTCCGATAGATCTGTTAGAAACGACTCTACTTCGGCAACACTGACAGCCATCCGGTCGACCAGAGCATAGCCGGCGTAATCAGCATAACCCAGCAGTGCAGCCGACTCCTGCCGCAAAGACACCACCTGCTTGATGAGGTCGGTGTTGTCCCAGTGTCCGGCGTCCGGGCCGCAATCACTCGCCCGGCAAACATAGGCCCGGTACATCTGTGCGCGAAGCTCCCGGCAATCGGAATATTTCATAAAGGGGAGATAGGACGGTGCGTGAAGCGTAAAGCGCCAGCCCGGTGTACCCGCCGAGTCTGCGGTCTGCTTCGCGAGTTCGATGACAGTCGGCGGAAGCCCGCTCAGATCTTTCTCATCGACAAGATCCAGGGCCCAGCCGTCGGTCGCATCCAGCACGTTCTGCTCGAACGTATTCGACAATGCCGCGAGTTCGGTCGTGATTGCCCGGAATCTATCCCGGGCGGGACCTTCCAGCGCAACGCCAGAAAGTCGGAAGTCGCGCAGTGCGTTACTGATCACTCGCTGTTTCGCGGCGTCCAGTGACGCGAAAGCTTCGCTCTGCCCGATTCGCTGATAGCCTTCGTAGAGCGCCCGGTTCTGACCGAGCGATGCGTGATATGCCGTGAGCTTCTCAAGACCGTCCTGATAGACCCGGCGCAGGTCCGGAGCATCCCGAACCGCGTTCAGATGTGAAACCGGCGACCACAATCGTTGAAGCCGTTCATCGACCTCCTGAAGTGGCGCAGCAAACCCCGCCCAGTCCGCAACATCGGCCCTTTTTTCCAGGCAGTCGATTTCGTCCTGGCTGGAGGCCAGAACCTCGTCCAGCGCGGGTTCCACGTGGTGCGCACAGATCTCCCTGAAACGAGGCAGACCTTTTTGTTGGAGCAAAGGATTTCTTGCGCTCATGGTGATCTTTATGGGTAACTTGGATATCGACTGCCGGCCGGGGTAATTCGCCAGAGCGGAGTCCCCCCTTTACTGTTCGAGTGGACTTTACTCTATTATTCGCCACCCACAGTTACTCACTCCCGAACCGGCTGCAACCACCGCCAAGGAGATAACAATGACCGAGCGTTACGATTTTCTCGTCATCGGCGGCGGCAGCGGCGGGATTGCAGCTGCACGGCGGGCGGCCGAATACGGCGCCCGTACAGCAATCATCGAAGGCGGACGACTCGGCGGTACTTGTGTCAACGTGGGCTGTGTGCCCAAGAAAATCATGTGGAACACCGCCCACGTGGCCGAGGTGCTCAAACATGCAGGCGATTATGGGTTCAGTGTAGAGCGTAGCAGTTTTGACTGGCCGGCTCTCAAGAGTGCTCGGGATACCTATGTACAGCGGCTCAACGACATATATCGCCGTAACCTGGACCACTCCGGCGTCACGCTGTTTCAAGGCTGGGCGATTCTGGACAAGGCACGAACGGTCACGGTGGGTGACCAGCAGCTTCAAGCCGATCAGGTACTCATCGCCACCGGCGGCCGGCCCAGCGTGCCTGAGATTCCCGGTGCCGACCTGGGGATCACCAGCGATGGTTTCTTCGAGCTTGAACGGCAGCCCGAATCCGCGCTTGTCATCGGCGCGGGCTACATCGCGACCGAAATCGCAGGGGTCCTTCACAGCCTCGGTACCCGGGTCACGATGCTGCTGCGCAAAGATCGGCTGCTGCGGGAGTTCGATGCCACCCTGGGTGAGACACTGATCGACCGGATGCGCGAATCCGGTATCCGGATTTTGACCTGTGCCCGACTGCAACGGGTCTGGCGAAAGGATAACGGCCAGCTTGCAGTTGACTACGACACGAAGAAAACGCTCGGTGATCTTGATTCAATCCTCTGGGCGATTGGCCGTGAGCCGGAAACCGCGAGCCTAGGAGTCGAAACGTGGGGTGTTAAGGTCGATACGTCTGGATTTATTCCCACCGATCACCTCCAGTGCACCAACCTCAAGGGGGTCTATGCGGTCGGCGACGTTACCGGCAGACAGGCGCTGACGCCGGTCGCAATAGCAGCGGGGCGCCGTCTTGCCGATCGCCTGTTCGGTGGACAGCCTGGTGCCTGCCTGGACTACACGGATGTTCCCAGCGTCATTTTCTCTCACCCACCGATTGGCACCGTCGGTCTTTCTGAGCAACAGGCCATCGAACTGTACGGCGAGGACAACATCAAGGTGTACCAGAGTCGATTTACCAACATGTATTACGCCGTTACCCGGGAGAAATCACCTACAGTCGTGAAGCTGATTGTCACCGGTAATGAAGAAAAAATCGTCGGTTGCCACATGATCGGTGATGCCGCAGACGAGATTATCCAGGGCTTCGCCGTCGCGCTCAAGATGGGTGCCACCAAGGCCGACTTCGACAACACCGTCGCTATACATCCAACGGCTGCCGAAGAACTGGTGACGCTCAGGTGATCTGTTCCATACTTGCCCGACCAGGGCTGCACAACCCCTCTCGGTATGCTGTCGCTTTTCTGCGGACTTTAACCGGCCGCACCGTTGACGGGGCAGGATGTTTTCAAGCCGTGCCTGCTGTCACACGAGCTTCCATAGGAGAATTGACGCTGCCCGGCCTGGTTTCTTTAAACTCGACCGTGAACTGAACGAATCCGAGGGTAATCACAGATGGCTTGGTGGGGAAAACTGATCGGCGGGACACTGGGCTTCATGCTGGGCGGCCCGCTGGGCGCACTTCTGGGTGCTTCATTTGGCCATCAGTTCGATGCCGGTCTGCGGGGCTCGGGCGGCATGCGCGCGCTACCGGGGGGCCAGGAACGCGTTCAACTCGCCTTCTTTACCGCCACCTTTTCCGTGATGGGCCATATCGCCAAGGCCGACGGCCGGGTTTCGCAGCATGAGATTCAGATGGCGAAGAACCTCATGAGCCAGATGCGTCTCAACACGCAGCAACGCGAAGCGGCCATTGATCTGTTCGAACAGGGCAAAGAAGCGGACTTTCCGCTCGATGATGTGCTCCATCAGTTTCGCAGCGAGTGCCAGCGGCGCACCACTTTGCTGCGGATGTTCCTTGAAATCCAGATCCAGGGCGCGATGGCCGATGGACGGCTCGATGCAGCCGAGAACAGAATTCTCCTGCACAGTGCCGAGGTGCTGGGTTTCAGCTCGCATGAAGTCGAGCACCTGATCGGCCTGATATCCGGCACTGCGAGCGGCCCGGGGCAGCGGCCGGGGCGGACCATCGAACAGTCTTATGCGATTTTAGGTGTGTCTGAGGAGACACCCGACAGCGAGATCAAGAAATCATACCGGCGCCTGATGAACCAACATCACCCTGACAAGCTGGTTGCCAAGGGTATGCCCGAGGAAATGATCAAGCTGGCAACCGAAAAGACCCAGGAAATTCGCGCCGCCTGGGAACACGTACGTGACCATCGGGCTGCTGGGGCCTGAACCCCACCTGCTCAACTGAATGATTCACCCAAGCGACTGAAGGAGGCCCGATGAACCTGTCAGCTATGCTACATGAACGGGCGGAGCGTGGTCATCCGGTCCGCATCGCGCTGATCGGCTGTGGCAAGTTCGCTACTATGTACCTGACACAAGCGCTGAATACCCGCGGTATACAGATCGTCGGGATAGCTGATCTTGATCCAGGGCGTGCCATGCGGCAACTCGCCACCGCTGGCTGGGAAGCTGAACGATACCAGGCTCGCGATGCCGCCGAGGCCCTGGTGAACGGCACCACCTGGCTGACCGATGATGCTGCCGGCCTGATCGCTATTGACGAACTGGACGTGGTGGTCGAAGCGACCGGCATCCCGGCTGCTGGTATCAGCCACTGCCGGTGGGCGATCGCCGCCGGTCACCATGTCGTGATGGTCAGCGTCGAGGCCGATGTGGTCGCCGGCCCACTGCTTGCGACAGAGGCCCGGGCCGCCGGTGTGGTCTACAGCCTCGCCTGGGGAGACCAACCGGCCTTGATCTGCGAACATGTGGACTGGGCCCGGACCTGTGGTTTTAACGTGGTCTGTGCCGGCAAGGGCACCCGCTATCATCCCGACTATCACGCACTCACGCCTGACAATGTCTGGGACGTCCTGCGCGAGTACCTCGAGATCGATGACCCGGGCAGCATAAACCTGAAGATGTTCAATTCCTTCCTCGATGGCAGCAAGTCCGGCATCGAAATGAGCGCCGTCTGTAACGCTACCGGGCTGGCTCCTCAGTCCGACGGGCTGAACTTTCCCCCGTGCTCGCGCTTTGAGCTCGCCGATGTGTGCAAGCCGGCCGAGGACGGTGGCTGCCTGACTGCCCGCGGCACCACGGAGGTCGTGTCTTCTCTTACCCGGGACGCTACCTCGGTGCCCCATCATCTGGCCATGGGTACCTACGTAGTCATCGAGGCTGCCGGAGACTACGCCAGGCAGTGTTTCCGCGAGTACCACATGTTGCAGGATCGTTCTGGATGCTACGCGGCTCTTTACAGACCGACACATATGATCGGCATGGAACTCGGCGTTTCGATCGCCTCGGCGGCGATTCGCGGCGAACCCACCGGCTGCCCCACGGGATTCCATGCTGATGTGGCCGCAACAGCCAAGCGTCAGCTGAAGACCGGCGAGACACTCGATGGTGAAGGCGGTCACTGCGTGTGGGGTCGACAGATGCCGGCAGCCGATTCCGTGGCTCTGGGCGCCCTGCCGCTGGGTCTGGCAGCAGACGTGACCATGCGGCATGATGTCGATGCCGGCGCTATCCTGACCTATGATGATGTCGTAATTGACGCTTCGGACAGTGCAGTCACGGCCCGCAGGCAGATGGAATCAGCCTTCAACCCCAGCCATAGAACCTGATCCCGCCCACAGATGCCAGGTGACGGACCGGAAACCAGACATGACCCTCTTCTGGCGGCGACGTTACAATCGCCGGCCGGGCGCTGATCCTGGCCCTGTATTGAACTCGAGCCGCATGAGGTAGGACATGTCGACACACAGCATTGCAATTCTGGCCGGAGATGGTATCGGACCGGAGATCATGGACCAGGCGATCAAGATCCTGCGCTTGGTCGAAAGCCGCAACAACGTGGCATTTGATTTGAAACCCGCGCCCTTTGGTGCATCTGCATACTTTGAGACCGGAAAATCCTTTCCCGATGAAACGATGGCGATCTGCGACCAAGCCGACGCCATACTGAAGGGCACCATTGGCCTCAACCATGAAGAGTCGAAGAAGATTCCGGTGGATGAGCAGCCTGAACGTGGCGCATTACTTCCCATGCGCAGGCGTTACGACACTTATGCCAACTTTCGCCCGGTGTACCTACCTCGCAGCCTGGCCCATTTCTCCCCACTCAAGCCCGAAGTCATCGGCGAGGGAATAGATCTCGTCATCATTCGTGAACTCGTTGGCGGCCTTTACTTCGGCAAAAAGGAAAGCGGTATCAATGAAGCCGGTCGCCGCTATGTCCACGAAATGCTCGAATACGATGAAGATCAGATTCGACGGGTGCTGGAAGTGGCATTCGAGCTGGCGAGCAAACGCAAGAAAGTCCTGCACAACGTGCACAAGAGCAACGTATTGAAATCAAGTGTCTTGTGGAACGACGTGGTCGAGGAAGTACGGCAGGATCACCCCGATATCGAGGTCAAGCATGTCCTGGTCGATGCCGCTGCAACTTATCTGTGCCTGGATCCTGGGAGCTTCGACGTCATGGTGATGGAGAACATGTTTGGAGACATCCTCAGCGACCAGGGTGGGGGCATTCTGGGTTCTCTGGGATTGATGCCTTCAGCTTGTGTGGGCCCGGAGAAGTCCTACTATGAACCCTCGCACGGCTCAGCGCCTGATATCGCCGGTCAGGGTATCGCCAACCCCTACTCGATGATCGGTTCCGTGGCGATGATGCTGGAGATGAGTTTCGGTATGGATCAGGAAGCGCGCAATCTGTGGCAGGCGATGCAAAGTGTCTTTGCAGCAGGCTTCACCACACCAGACCTCGCCCGGCGTGGCGAGTCTGAGAAAAAGATCAGCACCGCCGAGTTCGGTGACCGAGTGGTAACCGAACTGGAAAAAATACCCGCCGACTGATCTTTGTCAGACTGGCCCTATTCGGGTTGTGCCAGTGGTTTTGATTCCACAGCCCCCTCGGCCTGCTGCTGCATGATCATGTTCAGCATTCGCAGGCTGGCGTTGATCCCGGCAAAGACCTGGTTGGCATGTACGCCGCGGGTCTTGAGCTGTCCCTGACCAACCTGCCAGGTAATAAAACATTCCGTCAAAGCGTTGGAACTGCCACCCTTTGGAATATGTACTTCGAAATCCGTCAGTTCAGGATAATGGAAGTCGCCGGGCTCGAGCACCGATCGCATGGCAGTCGTAAACGCGTCAAACCCACCGTTGCCTGAGCCGGTGGCCTTGTGAATTTCACTTCCGACCCGGACTCGAATGCTAGCCGTCGATTCGATTTCCAGGCCACTGGTAATGGAACAGTTCAGAAGTTCAACCTGCTGGAATTCTCTGCTTTCAAGAATATCCGCGATGATAAAAGGCAAATCCTCCGGCGTGATGGTGGCCTTGGTATCAGCGATCTCCACGATGCGATCCAGGACCTTTTGCTGGTTCTCCTCGGACAGTTCCAACCCGAGCGTCTCGAGATTGTTGACCAGCGAGGCGCGGCCGCTCATCTTACCAAGTGCATAACTGTGCCTGCGGCCGAACCGGCTGGGGCTGAGCTCAGTCTGGTATAAACCACCTTTCTTATCCCCGTCCGCGTGTATGCCACTGGTCTGGGTAAAGACGTCCGTCCCGATGACCGGAGAATTTGCCGCTACCCGCTTACCTGAGAAACTCTCGACCATCTGGCTCAGACCATGAATCTTGGATTCATCCAGCCTCAAACGCACCCCGAGCTTGTCCCGTAAAACGACTGCAACCTCGGCGAGTGAAACGTTACCGGCCCGCTCGCCCAGGCAGTTGACCGTGGCATGTATGCCCGACGCGCCCGCCAGGACTGCCATCATTGCGTTAGCCGTCGCCAACCCGTAGTCATTGTGCGGGTGAAAATCAAATGCCACGCCAGGAAACCGTCCACACATGTCACTCACACTGTCGAAGACCTCCTGGGGGCTCATCACACCCAGCGTGTCCGGCAGCATCACACGTGCCACGCTCAGTTCAGCAAGGGCCTCTGAAATGCCATAGACATAATCACGGCTGTCAAGATAACCGTTGGACCAGTCTTCCAGGTAAACGTTGATCAACAGATCATTCTCCTGCGCATAGCCAATGGTCTGTTCAATGTCTGTCAGGTGCTGAGATAGAGATTTTCTCAACTGCTCACGGCAATGCTTCTCGCTCCCTTTGGTCAACAGGTTCATTACCCGGCCGCCGGCCCCAACTACCCAGTCCACACTGCGATGGTGATCAGTGAAACCGAGCACTTCCACCCGATCAAGAAAACCGTGATCCTTTGCCCAGTTGTGGATCCGGGTGACGGCTTCTTTCTCGCCATGCGACACTCCGGCGGATGCGACCTCAATCCTGTCTACTTTCAGGGTGTGCAGAAGGGCCCTGGCAATACCGACTTTCTCTTCAGGTGAAAATGACACACCCTGGGTCTGCTCCCCGTCCCGGAGGGTTGTGTCCATCAAGACTATGTGGCGCGGTTCAGCCATGGGTTTGACCTTTGGCCAGGCGAAAGGGTGCGTATTCTAAAGCCAAATCTTGGCAATCATCGCAAATCATTTCTGACCAGTCCCGTGGCCTGGTCGGTCTGGAGTCCTCAGCCTGTTAGCCGGGAAGACCTTCGCATCCCCGGCCAATCATTGCGATCTTACCTTTCTGATCCAGCCGGTAGAAACGTCGCAGTTCCCGGGTCAGGCCAACGCCATCGTGGCTCCTGAAATAGCGGTGCTCCAGCTGCTGGCAGTAAACAGCAGCATAATAATTTGCTTTCCAGTAGCGGACCTGCTCACGGGGGCTGAGACCCGCCGCAAACCTGGCTCTGCTGAACAGCCAGTGGCGAACTTGCTCCACTGAATCCGCTCCCGAGTTGCTCATGCCTGGCAGCGAAAGCAGGCCGATAAACTTGTCGACCTCGGCCTGTAGCTCGAGTTCCATTTGGGTCAATGAGCGGTCATAGCCGGCCCGCCAGGCGACGTAGAGAAAATGACTGACGCCCTCGACAGCCAGGCAAAAAGCCGCACCGGATGCCCCCCAGATGGCCGCGGGCTCACCCGCCAGGTGTTCGACTACTTCCGGTGCAAGGTACAGCGACAGGTTCATCTGCCCCTGGTGTTCAAATAACAGAAGCTTCTCCGGCGCCACCCGCCGGCCTGTGCCACCCTCCAGGTTACTGGCGATCTCGATGTCAGTGATCAGAAAATCGGCCACATCGTGGTCGACACGAATCTCGTAGATGTGCTCGAGTTGCTTCTGTAAATCGGTGAGATTCAAGGCTCAGTGCCTCACGCTGCTTGCATGACTGGCAGCGAGGCTGATTCCGGCGGCTTGCAGCTGTTTAGCGGATCGTGGGCTGCCCGTATCCAGCCAGTGCCGGTAGAGTCGCAGCAGGTCCGCATCATTGTGAGGTGTGCGCTCACTGGCCTCGCCTAGCACGTCAACAAACAGGCTGAATTTCTCCGCCAGTTCGGAATAGACCCCTGGTCCGGGACCACGAACTGACGATGGACAGGAGTTGCATAGACTGGCGTAGGCCGTGCCGCCGAAGGAGATGTAGTATTCCACATCCACTGGCTTTCGAGCGAGGCTGCCGGCAAAGACCCCAGCGACGAACAGCGATAAGTCCCCCAGGCGTCGCAACGCCCAAAAACGCTCCTGCTGTGTCCTGGCATTTACCGCTTCGCCGAAGATCAGGGCCAGCGGCCGGAGATCCGGTCCGTCGGAGATGTGCTCGTAGAACCGATCTGCACGGACATAGAAGGTGAGCAGGTTAACCAGGTAAGCGATCGTGTCATCACGTGCACGAGCCTCTCGCTGGGCAACAGCGCGGGTGACGGTTTGATGGAAATATTTCCGAGCACTGGTATTGGTGATCAGAGCCTGACTGCGCTTCTCCACTATAACCACCTCCTTTGTCATCGAACAGTGATTGATCAGACACATTGTTAATGGTGTGTGCCGGCAAGCCAAGTCAGCACTCGCATGATTGCGCTGCTGACGGTATTTGGCCTGGTCTGTTAACCGGCATGAACTGTACCGAAGACCCGCGGCATCTGCGCTCACCGGCGGTTAAGCGAACCGAGTTCTATAGGCCCACCCCAAGCAGGGTTATTTGCATTCAGCGTGTTCGCATGGCAGGCGGTCGATCGTTACCGCCGACGTTGCATGTGGATGAATCCGGTATTCGCATTTAAGATAGATGCTGCCGGAAACACGAACGCCCCTTGCCAGTATTGTCTGAACATCTGTTGGCTGGTCTGGTTCGCAGGGCATGCGCGGTAGCACACAATGCATTTTGATCAACGGCTCTGGGGTTTCACCCGGAACGTACGGGGTCGGATTTATTTTGCCGTACTGATCGGCCTGCTTGCCACAGGGCTTGGGGTGGCCCGTCTGGCTATGCTTGGATGGCTCATCGCTCTGGTGTTCGCCGGGCGCAGCGCCAGTGAGCTTTCGCTGTTCTTTATTGCGACCGGTTTCGTCATGATTCTGCGCGGGGTGTTCGAACACTGGCGCACCATGATTGCTCACCAGACAGCTGCTATTGTTCAAAAAGAACTACGACGTCAACTCTACGACCAGGTCGTGACCCTGGGGCCCGGCTATACCGGACGACAGCGCTCGGGCGAGCTGGTTCTCTCACTGGTTGATGGTGTCGAACAGCTCGAGACGTATTTTGGGAAGTACCTGCCCCAGTTGCTGGTCTGTGCAATTACCCCAGTACTCATTTTCATCTTCGTCGCATTCCTCGATCTGCCAGTAGCGATTACCCTACTTTCTGCGTCGCTGATCGCATTGGCGGCACCATCGCTGTGGCACCGTTTCGATACCCAGAAATCGCAGGAACGCCAGGATGCCTATGCCGTTTTCGCCGCCGAATTCCTGGATTCGATTCAAGGACTGGCAACGCTCAAAGCGTTTGGCCAGAGTCGCCCACGGTCTGACCTACTGGCCGAAAAAGCCGAGGTACTGTTTCGTAGCACCATGTGGGTACTGGCGACAAATTCTCTGTCACGGGGCATCACAGACACGTCGATTGCAATCGGCGCCGCCACAGCGCTGGGTGTTGGTGCGCACCGAGTGGTGTCCGGGCAGATGGAGCTGGCGATCCTGATCGTCATCCTGATGCTCGGGGTAGAGATATTTCGCCCGATGCGTGACTTGCGAACCGTGCTCCACGAGGGGATGGTGGGCCTTTCGGCTGCACAGGGTGTCTACCGTATCCTCGATGCCGAGCCACCTGTACAGGAACAAAGTGCAGCCACTGTACCAGCCGCTCTTGACCCCATGATTAATTTTGATTCCGTGAGCTTCAGGTACCCGGGTCATCTGAACACCGTGCATGACAACCTCGATCTGAACATCCGCCCCGGTGAACGGGTGGGAATCGTCGGGCCGAGTGGGTGCGGCAAATCATCGATCGTGCGGCTTCTGCTGCGCTTCTACGACCCGGATTCAGGCACAGTCAGCCTGGGTGGATACGATCTTAAGGAACTGCCGCTCGCCGAGATTCGAAGACAGGTCTCAGTAGTCAATCAGGACACCTTTCTGTTCCACGGCAGCATCGCAGAAAACATCAGGCTCGGTCGGCCCGACGCCAGCCGTGAGCAAATCATCGAAGCTGCCAAGAACGCCAACATTCACGCATTCGTGGCGACGCTGCCACTGCAGTACGACAGCCTGATTGGCGAGAAAGGCATCAAGCTGTCCGGCGGCCAGCGACAGCGGGTCGCCATTGCCAGGGCCCTGTTGCGGGATTCACCTATCCTGGTCCTCGATGAAGCCCTGTCCGCTGTCGATGCCGAGAACGAAGCTGTCATTCAGCAGGCACTTGAAACACTGATGAAGGATCGCACCACGCTGGTTCTGGCCCACCGGCTCTCAAGCGTGATCAACTGCGATCGCATCCTGGTAGTGGACCGGGGAAGGATCGCAGAGTCCGGGGATCATATGTCACTGATGAAACAGCAGGGCATATACGCGAGCCTGATGTCCGAACAGGTCCATGAGGCCGATCGCGAACAGCATAAGTCCACATTTGCTGAAACGCTCAACAGCGCCTCACACACACCACCGGAGGACGAATCTGTCCAATCGGACCAACCTACCGAAGGCATCGTGAAAGCCGAAGGGCTGAACTGGCAACAGGTCGTACAGATCCTGATGAGCCACATCATGCCCTGGAAAGGCAAGCTCACACTGACGTTTGTATTTGGTGTGCTGCGGGTGGTCGCATTCATCGGCGTGGGCGTGTTCAGCGCACTGATCGTCCTCGCACTCAAGAATGGCGTGGGTTTCGGCACTTATCTTGTCGGCCTGGCGATTGTTGCGCCACTGTCCGGTGTCCTGCACTGGCTCGAGTCATGGATAGCTCATGACATGGCTTTTCGACTGCTGGCCCAGATGCGGGTCAACGTTTTCCGTAAGCTGGATCAGCTCGCGCCGGCCTATCTGGTACGCAGGCGGACGGGTGACCTGATGGGCATTGCTACTCAGGATGTTGAACTGGTTGAGTACTTCTTCGCCCACACCGTCGCCCCCGCTTTTGTTTCGGTGGTGGTTCCAGTGGTCGTTATGGTCGTACTGGCCTCGGCGAACCTGTGGATCGCTGCTGCACTGGCACCGTTTCTACTCGCGGTGGGATTCAGCCCGTTTCTGATGCGGGGTCTGGTCGACCACCTGGGCTCCCGGTCACGGGAAGCGGCTGGAGAACTGGCCGCCCATGCCATTGACAGCGTCCAGGGTGTGGCAGAGATCGTTTCCTACCAGCAAGAGAAAGGACGGGGTGATGATTTTGACCAGCTTGCGGACCGACATATCTCGTTGCGCCTGCCGTTCTTCGGGCAACTGACCCTGCAGCATACGTTGTTGGAGGTGTTTACAG
Organism: uncultured Acidiferrobacteraceae bacterium; assembly: GCA_964630665.1. GTDB lineage: Bacteria > Pseudomonadota > Gammaproteobacteria > Arenicellales > UBA868 > UBA9619. The sequence goes on from CAZVVN010000007.1 coordinate 37,905, forward strand.
GACTTGGCGGCCTGGCCGTTGTGACGGCAGGTGCCATCCTGACCAGCAGCGGCTCGATGGACCCGGGTGTACTGCCACTGTTGACCATCCTGGCGATGGCAGCGTTTCTACCGGTTTCAGAGATTGCGCAGGTCGGCCGCCAGCTGGCCGACACACTCGGCGCGACCCGGCGCGTCTACGCTCTGGAGAACGAACCGGTACCGGTGGTCGACGGACCGGGCCTGTCAAAGTGCGAACAGGCCCCTGCGATCTTGTTCTCGGGCGTCGACTTCAATTACCCCGGCAGGTCAAAACAGGTATTGGAAAACATCAGATTCACGATTCCGGCAGGTGAGACCGTTGCCCTGGTCGGCCCATCCGGAGCCGGTAAAACAACACTGGCCCAATTGATGATGAGATTCTGGGACCCCGAGAAAGGCATGATATCGCTGAGTGGTATAGACCTGAAGGAATACCGGCTGGACGAACTTCGTGCCCGCATTGCGCTGGTCGCCCAGGATACTTATCTGTTTAACAACACTCTCAAAGAGAACATCCTGATCGCAAAACCCCGGGCCACGCCTGTCGAGCTTGCCCAGGCCATCGATATGGCCGCACTCTCCGAACTGGTGGACTCTCTTCCCCAGGGGCTAGAGACACCGGTTGGCGAGCGGGGCACAAGCCTTTCCGGCGGGCAGCGCCAGCGGGTCGCAATCGCCCGAGCGTTTCTGAAAGATGCCCCGGTGCTGATTCTTGATGAGGCAACCTCGCATTTGGATGCCATCAGCGAGCAGAGTGTGCGGGCCGCGCTGGACCAGTTGAAAACCGACCGGACGACGGTGATCATTGCCCATCGTCTCTCAACGATCCGCGACGCCGACCTGATCGTTGTTCTGGATAACGGCCGGGTGATCGAAACGGGTCGCCACGAAGAACTGCTCCGCAGTGGTGACCTGTACGCCAGGCTGGTTTCTCGACAGCTTGGCGGTGCGCGAGGAAAGCACGATCTCCTGCCGTGACGGACAATGCGCCTTGCTCTTGGCGCTGCACAATTCAGACCAATGTAGTCTGTATTCCCTGATAATCGGAACAGTCCGAGCAAATTGACTCACTGCGCATTGACATCAATCGGGGCAGCCGGGCCACCGACCCGTCATTGCAGGGAAACCATGAGCCAGACCATTCAGCCTCCACCGCGTCGACTCGCTGCAATACTGTATACGGATGTCGTGGGATTCAGCAGGCTCACCCATGAGGACGAGAACGCCACGTACCAGGCAATACGCCGCTACCAGTCAACTCAGAAACAAATCGTCGATCAACACGGCGGCCGGGTCGTGGACACGGCCGGTGACAGTACGCTGGCCGTTTTCCCAGTTGCGGCGGATTCGATCCAGGCTGCCATTGACATCCAGGTCTACCTGACCGGCGAAAATGCCAGCTTGCCAGAGGACCGCCACATAAAGACCCGGATCGGCATTAACCTGGGCGACATCATCGACGACGGTAATTCTGTATTCGGTGACGGCGTCAACGTCGCGGCCAGACTGCAGGCTTTGGCACCGGCTGGTGGTATCTGCGTCTCCGGATCAGCCCGATCGGTCGTCGGCGACAGCCTGGAGATCCACTTTCAGCCCATAGGTGAGCAAATACTGCACAACATCGAGACACCGGTCATGGCCTACCTGGTCCTGGCCGGTGACCAGCCGATCGAGAGAAATATCTCCCACGCTGAAGATCCCAGACTATCCATTGCTGTACTTCCGTTCAATAACCTGGACAGCGATTCATCATCGGACAGCCTCGGTGATGGATTGACCATCGACCTAATTACTGCATTGTCCCGCTTCCGGCAGCTATTCGTACTGGCCCAGCACACCGTGCTGGCCCACACTGGTACGACACAGGACAAAGTGTCCACGGGCCGCCGTCTGGACGCCCGTTATCTTGTTGACGGCTCGATCCGCAAACGCGGTCGTTCATTTCGCGTTGTGGTTCAACTGATCGAGACCAGGAGCGGCGGATATCTTTGGTCGGAAAACTACGACGGCAACACGGATGGCCTGTTCGCGATTCAGGATACCATCACTCGACGCATTGTCACCACTTTGATCAGCACCATCGAACAGAGCGCGATTCGCAGTGCCCCCACTCAGCAACGGCATGCTGACTACGCGGATGTAGCCCGGGCAAATCAGCTGGTCTATCGTATGCGCGAGCCGGCGGACACAGAAAAAGCACGAGAATTATTCGAGAAAGTACTTGCATCAGACGCAGCCTTCGTACCCGCTCTATCCGGCCTGGCGCTAACGCATCTCACCGATTTTCTGATGTTCTGGACTGATGACCCCGCGACAGCCGTGCCCCGAGCAGCCCAGTACGCCCAGAAAGCACTGGAATTCGATCAGAGCGACAGCCTCGCGCACGCTGTATTCGGCATCACCAGCCTGTGGCGCCGACAGTACGTGGAAGCCATTACGCACCTCGATCAGGCGATCGAACTCAACCCCAATCACGCTGACGCGCTGGCTGGAAAGGGCCTGACCCTGAATTTCATCGGCGACCCCGAAGCTGGGATCCGACAGCTTACCGAAGCTCTGGAACGCAACCCCTTCCCACCCTCATGGTATCTGTGGTCGCTGGCTATCGCCCAGTACAACACCGGGCGTTACGCCCCTGCAGTTCAGACACTGCTCAAGATCAGTCAGCCCAACCGGTTTCAACGGCGTTGGCTGGCTGGCGCTTACGCACGAACCGGAGATTTCGAAAACGCCAAGATTCAGCGCGACATTGTGATGAGCGAAGTGCCCAATTACAGGGTGAGCGACAGCTTTAACCAACAACCTTATCAGAACCCAAAAGACATACAGCCGTTCATCGATGGCCTGCTGCTGGCAGGTTTCAACCGTTAGTCAGGCCATCAGCACATCGACCAGGACCGAAGCACCCTGGCGCACCGGATCGACAACCAAGCGCCCGGTTGCATCGGCAGTGTCGGACAGGACTGCTGCAGCTTCCTGGTCGTCAAGGTGGGCTGTGTTCAGCGCAATCGCGACGGTTTGCGGCCGCGAGTAGGTGCCGCAGGCCGATGCAATTGATTCGTACAGATCGATCACCTCGTTCAGCGGTGGCACACTCACAGTCAGGCCTACCGTGTCCAGTTCTGTCATGCCTGCCCGGTGACACAGAATGAGGTGGGTCGGGCAGGCGCCACGGATCAGTGGCAGTGTCGAGCTACTCCCTGGGTGGAGCAGCGACCCCTGTCCTTCGATGATAGCGAGTTCCGCATCAGCGGCTTCCAGTACCATCTTCTCGACTGCGCCACAGGCGTAATCCACCCGGATAGCATCCAGCGGGATGCCTCTGCCGGTAATCAGGATACCGATTTGACCGGTGGCCAGGAATTCGGCTTGAATGTTGCGCTGCAATGCGGCCTTCCAGATCTCCAGGCCTGTCGTCATCTTGCCGATGGCCATATCCGTACCCACCAGCAGCACCCGCCGGTTGGCCAGCTCCGACGCTCGGCCCCAGGCGATGCCGAGTCCGTCCGGCTCCCGGCGAATGTCCCAGATCCACTGCAAGGAAGGCAGCTCCGGATAGCGCCCGCTGAGAAATTCGTGCAACCCATTGACCACGCACAGGCCCGCCTCGACAGCACGGTCGACCTCCTTGACCATCTCCGCCGGCAACCGACCACCCGAGGGCGCCATACCCAGCACCAGCACCTCCGGACCGTGGGCCAGCGCCTCTTCTACGCTGGAAACCACCGGCACATCCGGTCCGAAATCCAACAGTTCACGAGTGGTCATGCCACCGTGGTTGAAATCGACCACGCAAGCCACCGGGTTTTGGGAATAGCGCAGAATGCCATGCCCCATCTTGCCATTGAGCTTGTCGATCTGCTCATAGAAATGAATGACGAGCTTACGCTCCCGGTTCAGCATGTGAGCACCGCCCCGTGTCCATGGCTGTTTTCAGACACTGTGACAACGCCGGATTGCATCGACAATCCTTGAGCGGGGTCCGGCAGTAGATTGAGATGCGAATCAAGGTCTATATGATCAAACAGCGCCCCCATCGATGCACCGGCGCCGATCGCGACTGAAGATTCTCCCATGCAACCGATCATTGTCTGCAGACCGTGCGCCCGGGCGGCCGCAACGATTCGCAGCGCCTCGGTGATTCCACCACACTTCATCAACTTGAGATTGACACCATCGACAGCCCCGGCAAGACGCGGGACGTCGGCTGCAACATGGCATGATTCGTCGACGAAAATCGGCAGGGATCGCCGCGAGAAAAGCTCGGGAAGCTGATCGTCAGCATTAAAGTGCAGGGGTTGCTCGACGTAATCACAACCCCGGTCCTTGAGCCAGTCGATCATCTGCCGGGCAGCGTCCAGGTCCCAGCCGCCGTTGGCATCCACCCGGACGACGACGTCAAAGTCTGCCGCCGCCTCGACAACAGCAGCATACATGGCCCGGTCGGCGTCCAGGCCTTCGGGACTCCCCAGCTTGACCTTGAGGTAGCGGGCGCCAGTGCGTGACAGGATCTCGGGTACTCTCTCGCGCACCACCTCTGGCGGCAGAATTCCAACCGTCACAGATGTCGCGACCGCCCTTCTCGGCAGACCCAGCAGGCGGAAAAGCGGCTGGCGAGCACGTTTTGCCAGCAGATCCCACAGAGCAATGTCCACGGCAGCCCAGGCACAGGACGCAAGCCCTTGTTCTCGTGCCAGTTGCCAGCCGTCGTGCGGGCTGTCGAGGGCTTCGGGGCAGGCATCGAGAAACGCTTCAATCTGTGTCTGGCACAGTTGTGCGGTTTCGGCACCGGTCAGGTTACCGGGTGCAGCTTCCCCCAGGCCGGTCACTGTGCCGTCAGAGATCGACAGAAACAGGTTAATCGAACCGGAAAACTCGCCGCGACTGATCCGAAGCGGATAGCGTTTGATGAGTTCAACCTCACGATATGCGACTTGCATCAATTCCCCCTGTGTCATTTATTAGCGCTTTTCAGAGCGTATCGGCCGTCTTTATCTTCGCGATGCGCGAGAATATCAGATTCGCTCAAGCAGTCTAAACCAGGACGCCGGAGCGCTCCAGATGTTGGCGAGCCTATGCGGACCATGGGTTCTATTCGTCGGGACAAGAGATCAGCCGCTGTGACACGGCGAATTCGCAAAACATACTTCGCCTACTAACCAAACAGAATCCGGGTTAGATCAGATGCTGCCAAATGCTGGGTTAGATGATCTGCATCGATTGTTAGAGCCAGCAACGTTCGCCGCCGCAGAAAGTCATCGATGGTCACGACCATCTCGGTTGTTCTAATCAGTTCCACTTCCGCTCGCACGATGTCCGAACCGGGCAGCACAAGGCCGGCGGCACCCGGATCTTTTTGCAGCGTTTCCAGAAGTTCCAGGGCCCTCAGCCCGTACCAGCACCAGAATCGTTCCAGTTGCACCTGACTCAAAGCGCCGTTCAATATTTTGGCCTGAGAATGGTACTGCTGCCGGACCAGATCATCCGGTTCGCCGTACCATCGTCGGGTCAGGCCAGGATCAGTGACCCCTACGTCCAACACCGCTTTAACAACCCCGTTGCCGACCTTGATGCAGTCGCTCAGTTTACCGCCGAATACCGTGACAAAGTTTTTTTCACCGGCTGCTTCTATGGCGTGTCTGCGTGAGAGTTGCAGATAATCCGCGGGACTGTACTCACCAGGCACCACGGCAAGCGGCCGTACACCACAGCGTTCGGCAATCACATCCGCCTCGGTCAGAGGTGCTGCCAGTCGCAGACACCGATTCGCATTATCGAGAACGAAACGTCGATCCTCTTCGGTGACGCCACCGTCCGGGTGATCGGTCGGGGTGTCGGTGGTTCCAATGCACGACCGGCTTCCCAGAGGAACGACGAAAAACGGCCGGTTGTCATCGGAAATGAATGCCAGAACTCGTCCCGACGATGTCACCCGGTCGACCACCAGGTGGATACCTTTGGAAAGCACATGCCGATGGCGGTGCCGAACACCCGCTAACCCGGCCACGCGATCGGCGAACGGGCCGGCTGCGTTAACCAGTACCCTGGCGCGAACCTGACCGATATCTCCGGTAACCTGATCACGTAGGCCGACTTCCCAGTGCCCTTCTTTCTCCCAAGCAAGATCGGTTACCTGGAGATAGTTCACCGCAACGCAGCCATGGGCCATTGCATCGTGCACAAGATTGAACACGAACCGTGCATCGCCCGCGACCAGAACAGCATCGGAATACTCGACACCACCAGCCGCTCCCGAAAGACTGACAGCCGGCTCTCGGCGACGAATATCGCTGGCCGAGAGCAGAGTCGGAGGTCGTGTGAAGCGATCTCCCAGGAACCAGTAAAGCCAGCTGCCCAGCCACACGGCTGCTCTTGGTCTGTGCAGGCCTCTGGGCAGCGTTGCCAGAAACCGAGTCTCGCGAACCGCAGCAGGGTAGGCTCGGATCAGCTCATTGCGGCCCCGGCAGAGACCGCGGACCAGCCCACCTTCCAGGGATTCGAGATACTTGATACCACCCCAGATCAGATTGGAGGAGTTCTGGCTGGTCAATCCGGCAAAATCCCGGGCGTCAACCAGTGCCGTCCGGATGCCACGCGCCGCAAGAGCGGCAGCAGCAGCCGCACCATTGATACCACCGCCGATGACCAAGGTGTCGAAATTCTGGTCGATCAGCTGGCGCTTATTTTGCTCACGCAAACTCAAAAGCGCTATCCTGATGTTGTGTACATGGGTCCTGTTTCATCCTCAGATAACAAGCGTTCAGCAACTCGAACAGAGTAACACCCAGAGATTGTTCTGAGCCATACTGGCTGACAAAGGCTTGACCACTGCCACTGAACTATGAACACCACACCTTGCATACTCGCTATTGACCAGGGCACCACCAGCTCCCGGGCAATCCTGTTCGACATCAACGGCCGGGTCTGTACACAAGCTCAGCAGCCGTTCCAGCAGCTCTTCCCGGCAGACGGTTGGGTGGAACACGACCCGGAAGAGATCTGGCAGACCACCCTCACCGTATGCCGTCAGAGCCTCTCAGAATCAGGGCGCATACCCGCAGCAATCGGCATTACCAACCAGCGTGAAACGGTGCTGTTGTGGGACCGTGTCACAGGCAGGCCATTACACAACGCCATTGTCTGGCAGGACCGGCGCACAGCAAAACTGTGCGAACAACTTCGCAGCGACGGCCACGAACCTGATGCGACGGCCAGAACCGGCCTACTACTGGATCCCTATTTCTCGGCCACCAAGATCTCCTGGCTATTGGACCACATCGAAGGTGCCCGTGACAGGGCCGAGCGGGGCGAACTCGCCGCCGGAACAATTGACTCGTTTCTCCTCTGGCGCCTGACCGGCGGCAAGGTTCACGCCACCGACGCAAGCAACGCTTCTCGCACCCTGTTGTTCAACATCCACACCCAGCAGTGGGATGACAACCTTCTCAAGCTGTTCAACATACCCGCACCTCTGTTACCGGTGGTCCGGGACTGTGCGGCTGATTACGGTCGGACTGATCCGGCGTTGCTGGGCAGTGCCATTCCCGTCTGTGGCATTGCCGGTGACCAGCAGGCCGCCCTGGTCGGCCAGGCCTGTATTGAGCCAGGGATGATCAAGAGCACTTACGGCACGGGATGTTTTGCCATCGTCAATACCGGGCAAGAAGCGCTGGCATCACAGCAGCGTCTGTTAACCACGGTCGCTTACCGTATCTTAGGAGTAACAACTTATGCGCTGGAGGGGTCGATTTTTGTTGCCGGTGCCGCCGTACAGTGGCTTCAGGAGGGTCTCGGTTTGATCGAGTCGGCAAGTGACAGCGGTCGGCTGGCTGCTGACGTGAGTTCCAATCGGGGAGTGTATATGGTGCCGGCATTCACGGGACTGGGTGCACCGCACTGGGACCCACATGCCAGGGGAGCGATTTTCGGTCTCACCCGCGATACCCGTCCGGCTGATCTTGCCAGGGCAGCACTTGAATCGGTCTGTTACCAGACCGTTGACCTGCTGGATGCTATGGCGAGTGATGGGATACCAGCGATTTCCTCGTTACGGGTCGACGGTGGTATGGCAAATAACGACTGGCTGATGCAGTTTCTGAGCGATATCACAGGCCTTCTGGTTCAGCGCCCGATACTGACGGAGACTACCGCACTCGGAGCAGCCGGCCTGGCCTCGCTGCAGGCGGGCCTGTTCGATTCCCTGGATGAAATGGCCGGACAATGGCAACAGGATAGAAACTTCGAACCCGGGATGAGTGCGGCCGAGCGCCGAAGAGTGCTTGAAGACTGGCGTCGTGCTGTACACAGCACGCGTTCTTTTGTACCGGGTGGCCCGGCTCACAGCGTCTGCTGAGGCTGGACCTTTGGCTAGAAACACGCTCTGCAGCTCACAGGAGCATTGGCATAACCCGGATCCAGACGGCCAGAGGTGCCGATCGGTTCAGGCACAGGTATGCCCGCTAGCGGGCGCTGGGTTCACTCGCTGATGCTCAGTCAATCTCGAACTGGTAGAAAGCCTCGTTCAGGTAAGCGACAATATCCTCGACTTCGTGCTCATTGAAGCCTGCCCGGGTCTGCTCATTGCAGAATTCGACCATCCCCATCAGGCCCTCGACTGTTTTGACGCGGCCCTCGGACCGCGTGTAGATCCCTGAACCATCACCGCCGGACTGGGCGACATGACAGCCGGCACACTTGAACTCGTGCAGCGGCAGGCCATTCTCAGCATCGCCAGGCAGCAACGCCGATGCGGCCAGCGGCGATACAGCAACAATCGCAAAAATGAGGTTCTTCAACCAAATTTTCATTTATACCTCCCTTTCAGTCGCAACATTGATGATCCACGGGCTCAGATTTTGTTTGCGATGACCCGGATTCCACCCAGCTGACCACTGGAGAAATAACCGACCACGATATCGTAGAAGGCATCCAGGCCGGCAAAGATGGACTCGCCGTGTACCCTAAGATGCCGCACTTTTTGTTCGCGGTATGTCGTCATGCGTCCCCGGGTGAATTCACCCCAGTCGTCCGACATATCCTTACAGTTGATCGAAACAAAGCCCGCGTTTTCAAGGTCCAATCGATAACCCTCAAAATCCGGCAGGTACTGAGCATAGAGTTCGGTCGAGACCTCAGCCCATTCATCATCGCTGAATGACTGCCTGGAGAACAGGTCCTCGGCAAAGAACACACCACCCGGGTTGAGAAGGTCGAGGCATTTCTCCAGCAGCTGTGGACGGTGTGGAATGTGGTACAGCGCCAGCCAACTGACGACCACGTCGAAGGTCCGTCCGGCCCAGTCGTAACTGAGAATATCGCCACAAACGTGATCGACTCTGCTTGACAACCCGCAGCGTTCGGTCAGTTCCGCCGCCAACCGGTGCTGGTCGTCCTGCAGTTCCAGTGCCGTGACCGGTGCACCCACCGTATGGGCGATGTGACGAGCCGGCCCGCCGAGTCCCGAGCCGATCTCCAGGACCGACGTCGCGGGACCGATGCTGGCCAAACGGACGGCCTCATCGACTGCTGCTGTACCGTGATAATGCATCTGGTCAAATGCCGTGAGCTCCTCGACCTGCAGCGAATCTTTGTCGGACTTGCCAAGTTCACGAAGCTCGTTGTACACCCGCTCGATGTGGTGGTAGAGCTTCATGGTCTTGATGTCTGCATTCGCCATGTTCAACGATTCGCTCAAATGTGATCGGCCCAAGTCAGAACCTTGTGCATGTTCTTCGCACCTCGTTATGCACCGATGTGAAGTTCACGCGGGAATTGGGTCAGGCACTCACAGCCGCTGCCGGTGATATGTACTGTCTCACTCATCTCCATGCCCCAGCCGTCCAGCCACATGCCCAGCATAACGTGAAGGACAGCATTCTCAGGAATCACAGTGGACTCTCCAGCGCGCAGGCTGATCGTTCGTTCACCCCAGTCCGGCGGATAGCCGACACCGATTGAATATCCGATGCGGCTGGGTTTTTCCAGACCGTAAACATCGAGCACGCTCTGCCAGGCCTGGTGTACGTCGCCGGCGTTTACCCCCGCCTTCAGTATTGCCAGCACGGCATCGAGCCCCTCGCTGACCGCAGCCAGTGTACGGGTCAGCTTTTCCGGCGGCTTGCCCAGATGGGCAGTTCTCGCCAGACCCGCATTGTAGCGCCGGCGGGTACCGCCGATTTCAAACGCCACCGTCTGGTTTTCCTCGAACCGTTCGTCGGTCCACAAGGGGTGGGCCGTGCCCGCCCCTTCACCGGCCAGAATCAACGGACAAATCGCGGTCTGGTCGCCGCCGAACGCTTCGGTCCCGCGGATCTGGGCGGCCATGATCTTGGCGACGAGATCACACTGCCGGACCCCCGGCTGAACCGCGTCCCAGGCGACCTGCATAGCGCAACCTGCCAACAGCGCAGCCTGGCGCAGAAGCTCGATCTCTGCCGGGCTCTTGACCGCCCGAACCCAGTTGACCAGCCGGTCGGCATCCACCCAGTGGGCGTCCGGCAGACCCGCCTGCAGGCCGGCCAGGGCCCGTGGCGAGAAGAAAAAACTGTCGCTCTCGTAGCCGAGCCGTTTACCACCAAGGCCCCGCTCTGACAACCAACGTGCCATGAAAGTCGACGGATGGGTGTCATCGCGCTGAACCAGTTCCTCCGGGTAAGGAACGATACAGTCGGAATCAAGATGCGTAGTAAGGCCGACCGCGCCCGCATCCATGGCCCGTCCGATCCAGAGCGGCAGACGATCTGCCTCTACGACCATGACCTGCGGCACATAGAAAGACCAGGCGTCGAAGCCGGTCAGCCAGTTCATGTTGGCCGGATCGCCGATAACCAGTGCATCCAGTTCGCGTTCGGCCATCGCCGTCTGAACGAGCTGCAGACGATTTTCGTATTCGGCCAGTGAGAAAGGTGGTGGCATTTTCTCCTCCGCAAGTGTTACGGTACCGTCGCTTCCGAGCTTGGCCAGATCCGGGGTGCACTGCGCAACACGGTGACCGCACCGGCCAGGGCATCCCAGCCGGAGCAGTGCCCGATCCGGTCGATTTCAGAAAGCCTTTGAACGATCGACTCCGAAGCACCTGTCAGCACTGCGTCCAGCGCAGCGTGCAGTGCCTCCAGACCTTCACCGGCCACTGCCGCACTGAGGTGAGCACGACTGATTGCGCCAGTGCGGGACGGCAGGTCTGATTGAATCTGCCGGTAGAGCCGGCAGGCAAGATCTTCGCGCCGCAACCGAACCAGCGCAATTAATGCGCCGCCCAGAAAATCGTCGCCCGAGGGAGTCAGGCCGGGGCCCAGGCCGACCAGCGTTGAGATGGCGCTCGGACCCTCGAGGTCACTGCCAGATCCTGACCAAAGCCACCCACAGAGTGCACGAACAGAAGCCCTGGCCTTCAGCGCCTCGAGCGGTGCACTACCGGTGGGCCAGGAACCTGTCAGGAAACTCCCCAGTCCCTGCCGCGGAATCCTGCCTTGAACGGCAGCAGCCAACGCGTTGAGTCCTCGCAAAAGATCAGCCAGACGGCTCGCTGGCACAGGCGGTGGAGACCAGCGCCGTGCAAGATCAGTGTGTACGGTGAAGCCTTCCCCGACAAGTAACCCGGATCTCGATACCTGGACGTCGTTACCAACCTTAATCTCAAGCGGCCAAGCCTGGCCTGGGGTATCTTTCAGCACCACGTTGATCGGCCCGTTGCCGACCCCGTTCTGCACGAGACAGATCCAGCTGCCGGCAATATCGACGTAAAAACTCCGCCTGAAAACCGCTGCTACCCGCCCTTCAGCGGCGCACTGAATTACTTCTGCAGCCACCGACCCAATAGTAGCTGCGTGAATGATTTGCTGTCGGTGTCCACAAAGGGGGCCGGACCAAATGTTCCCGGAATGCGTTGGCGATAGATCACATTCTGCTGCTATCACGACGGCTGAGCCAGAGCCCATCAGCGAGCATCCAGGCAAGCCAGCGCCAGGGCGGCCGCGTCCGCGTTGCTCGGCGCGACCAGCACGCCGGCCCTGGTCAGTAAAGACGTCTGCCGACTCCAGCCCTGCGGGTCTGCATCGGTCCCGGTAACCGACGCGACAACCAGCGGTCCGGACCGCCAGTGCGCTTCCAGCAGGCCAGCCAGATGCTCCGCCGGGTGTGCGTGCGCACCATAACCGATCACCACGTCGAGCAGAATCACGCCTACCCCGGGGTCGGCCAGCGCCGCTATGAGCGGCTCGTCACGGACTGCCGGATCGATCATCGGGTGAGGGCGCCCACGGGTGTATGCGTCATCGCCCAGATCAATCAGTTCGTGGGCCGACGAACCCTTGGACACGGCGCCGGCCCCCGGGACAGGCACATTGGAGGTCACCGCGTGACCCCGATCTATCAGCACGACTTGCGCTTCCGCTGACAGGCTACCACCTGAGAAAAGACCGCATAGGCGCTGGCGATCACCGTCGACTGGTCGTACCAGCTGTCCGGAATCGAACGGTACCGGTGCCCGTTGCTCACCCAGTGCATCAGCAGCGGCCCCTTTCAGGGTCCTGGCCAGCGTTGCGTTCGCTGGCAGACTGAGGTCCCGGGCGCCGAGGAAGCACACCGTGAACGTTTTCGAGCTGTTGGTAACGGTCTCCAGAATCTGGCTTGCAACGCTCTCCGCCGGCGGCTTGGAAAGGATGACCACGTGTGCCGTCGAGGCATCAGATTCCAGCCACTCAAGCGCGGTCAGTGTACTGATTCCCGCAACAGGCTCGCTGAGATCACGACCGCCGACGCCAATGGCGTGCGAGATTCCACCGCCATTCCGCGCGATCAGGCTGGAGACCTCCTGGATACCGGTTCCGGAAGCACCAACAATTGCGATATCTCCGCGCGGCACACGATTGGCAAAAGCCAGTGGTACACCGCCGATGATTGCTGTGCCGCAATCCGGGCCCATTACGATCAACTGCCTATCCCGGGCTTCGCGTTTCAGTGCGATCTCCTCCTCCAGTGGCACGTTATCACTGAAGATCATGACATTCAGGCCAGCGCGTAGGGCCTTGCGCGCTTCCGAACCGGCGAAGTCGCCCGGCACCGAGATCAACGCGAGGTTCGCCTCAAGGCAGATGCGAGCAGCACCTTGTAGTGTCCGGGGCCTGAAGCTGTCCCCATCAGTAGCAACAACAAGGGGTTGTTCAAGGCGTTCGGCAGCTCGGGCAAGAGCCGCCTCCGCGCTGCCGGGGTCTCCGGCACGAACCGCGATCAGCAGGTCTCCGGGCCCGGCCGCTGGCCTGGTCGCGGCGAGCAGATCCGCATCGGACAGGATGTCCAGGTTGGCCGGCGTCGCCATCATCAGCGCGGCATCTTCCACTCCCTCGACCGATGCCAGGCTACGGGAAATCTGCATCAGTACCACCGAATCCAGAAACAACCCGGTCCGAACCTGGTTGAGCGTGACACTCATGACACGCCCAGCCTGCCGGCAAGCGACCTGAGTGCGCTTTCGAAGCAGGCCAGCGGGGCCTGGACGACGCCCGCGCCGACCTGACCCACCCCGGGATCGCGGTGGGCGATACCCGTGTTGATCGTGGGCACGATGCCGGTCTCGACCACAAGGCGTATATCAATGGCGGTCGGTACACCCTGATAGTCGAGAGATGGAATAACCCACTCCGGGTTCTGGCCCAGAGTGATCTCGCCCATGCGACGGGTGAAGATGGCCGCTTCACGCACCGAACCGGCACCGACGAACCCTGCTACTGCCGGTGCTGCGGCCATGGCGAAGCCACCCAGGCCGATCGTCTCAACGATGGTTGAGTCGCCCATATCCGGATTGGCATCCCGCTCGGTAAAACCCGGGAAATAAAGACCGGCCGGCATTTCCACAGGGGCGGTGAACCACTCATCGCCGAGCGCACTGACACGGATCCCGAAGTCAGTGCCATTCCGGGTCATCGCCGTGACCACCGTGGCGGCCTCGATCCCACCTACCGGGTCCATGATCGATTTACCCATTGCCATGGCGATATTCAGGAAAAACTGGTCGTTGCCACCCATGAAAGACAGCATTGCTGTCAGCGAGTCCTGATGAGCAACGCACCCGGCAAGAGCCGGCGCGATTTCACGCAGCAAAAGGCTGGAACACGCGACGTTGCGCTGGTGCATCTCGTCACCCATCGCCAGACCGCGCGCCACCAGCGGTTTAAGCGCAATACCTCCACACTGCTGAAGAGCCGTACCCAGAGCCGGGCTAAGCACGTCGCGGATCCAGGCCAGCCTCTCGCGCACCGATTGATCGTTGCCGCCAAAGCGCATCACTTTGCCTAAACCCTCGTTGATCGTGCAGTACGCCTTGTTGCCGGACGCCCGGTTTTCAACAACCAGCAGCGGCTGGCTGCGGGTTGTCAAGCCGGTCATAGGGCCGACCGCAGCAAAATGATGGTTCGGCTGGAAGGTGAATTCATCACCGGCCGCGAGGTGAGCTGCCTCATCCAGATTACTCGCCCACCCCTCGTACACAGCAACACCGGCTACGGCGCCGCGCATCGGCCCGCACATCCTGGCCCACTCGATCGGTGGCCCGGCGTGCAGTATCGTGCGCTCCGACAATCCGTCGATCGCCTTCCAGGCCGGCACTACATCCACCAGGACCGGATCGGCCGCCAGCATCAACTCCAGAGCACGGCTGTTGCCTGTCCGGATCGCTTCTGCAACCGATAGCGCTGATGTCATTCAGTCGGCCAGCAGTGACAGCAACCTCGACAACGCCATGTCGCCGCCGGCCGGGGGCCGCCAGTCTACCTGGACGACATCGACGTCTTGGCGCACAAGATCGTCGGCGAACATCGCCAGCCCGACGTTGATCACCCGCGGTCTGCCCTCGAGGAGTCCGGCCCCGGGCTGCTTGTCAGGTTGGGGTTTCATCGTAAACCCCGTAGGCCGCCTGTGCCGCCGCCCCGGCCAGCGCGCTAAAGCCATTTCGTCCTAGCACTGCCTCAAGCGCGGTCAGACAACGCAGCACGTTCGGCTTGCGGCAGCCGTAGCCCATGGTGCCTATACGCCAGATCTTGCCGTGCAGAGGACCGAACGATGTTCCGATCTCAATGCCGAAATCGTCCAGCAGTGCCAGGCGCACTGCGTCAGCGTCTTTGACTGCCTTGGGAATATAGACCCCGGTGACGTTATCCATCCGGTGCGCCGGATCACCAAACAGTTCAAGGCCCATTGCGCTCAGCCCCGCGCGCAGTGCGCGGCTCGTCAGTCGGTGACGTGCAAATCCGGCCTCCAGCCCTTCACCCAGAACCACCCTGGCGCATTCCCGCGCGGCATAAAGCATGGCTGTTGATTCGGTGTGGTGATTGAGCCGTAGAGGGCTCCAGTAATCCATCAGCATCGCCAGGTCCAAGTAGTTTGATTGGATGACGCTGCCTTCGGCATCGACAGCGTCAGTGGCCCGGATACCCGCCTCGACATGCTTGCGGGCATTGATTCGCTCAACGGCAGCGTCGCTCAGCGTTACAGGAGAGGTGCCCGGTGGGCCCGACAGACATTTTTGTAACCCGGAGGAGGCGGCATCGATACCCCACTCGTCAGTCTCAAACGGGTTGCCACCCAGTGTTGCCGTGCTGTCGGCATAGACCAGCACACCGGCCTGCCGGCAGAAACGGCCCACCTCAGCGAGCGGCTGGGCCATAGTTGTGGAAGTATCGCCATGGACCAGTGCGACGACCTGCGGGCGGCAGGCTTGTACCGCGTCGGTGATCTGGTCCGCTTCAAAGACACTGCCCCACTCGGTTTCAATGGTCACGACATCACCACCCGAGCGCCCGGCGATCTCGGTCAGCAGGTGACCGAAGCGCCCAAAGATCGGCACCAGCACTTTGTCGCCGGGTGAGATCAGTGAGGTCAGGCAGGCTTCGATCCCGGCCCTTGCAGTGCCGTTGACGAGAAACGTCCAGTGATTGTCGGTGCGAAAGACCTGGCGGTACAGGTCCATGACCTGGTTCATGTAGGTCGTAAACTGTGGGTCGAACTGTCCCAGCATCGTCCTTGACATGGCCTGGAGCACGCGGGGATAAACGTCCACGGGTCCTGGCCCCATCAGCAGTCGCGGTTCTGGATCCAGGTCTTCAAAAATCATCGGGTCAGCGTTCCTCGTACTGTCACTCATCGCGGATTTTCTCTCCTTAACTGGCGTAATTCAGTCATTCGTCGGCAACGATGTGGGTTCCGGCCTCGCCCATCAGTGCCGGCAGTGCTTCATCCAGGTGGCCGATGATCGCGCGCTTGCCGCCGCGATCTATGAAGCGGATAGCGGCTTCGACCTTGGGGCCCATGCTGCCGGCGGCAAAATGACCATCCGACTGGTACTGCCTCATCTGGGAAACAGCACACTCACCGATCTCCTGCTGCTGGGGTGTTCCGAAGTTCAGGGAAACCTTTCGGACACCGGTCAGGATCATGATGTGTCTGATGCCGAGCACGTTAGCCATATGCTGCGACGTCAGATCTTTGTCGATCACGGCTTCGACCCCGTGGCGCACACCACGGCTGTCGCGGACCACGGGTATTCCACCGCCGCCCCCGGCGATCACGATGGTACCCCGGCTGGCCATCCCATCGACCAGAGAAATGTCACAGATGTGGCGGGGTTCCGGTGAGGGGACCACCTGACGCCAGCCCCGTCCTGAGTCTTCCCGCATGATCCAGCCGAGTTCATTTTCAAGATCTCTGGCCTCCTCTTCGGAATAGAAGTACCCCACCGGCTTGCTGGGATTCTGAAAAGCCGGGTCATCCGGATCGATCTCCACTTGCGTAACCAAGCCGACAGCGTGTCGCGGGTTGCCAGCGCCACGCAGGGCATTTTCGAAGGCCTGCATCAACAGATAGGCAGTGACTCCCTGGGTGTTTGCTACACAGATATCGAGCGACATCGGTGTCACCCGGTGGCGGGCCAGGACCTGGCGCATGATCGTCTTGCCAACCCCGGGGCCATTGCCATGGGTAATGATCAGTTCGCGTTCGAGCTCGAGAATAGGCAGCAGTGCCTGGGCGGCCTGCGCCGCGGTCTGCATCTGTTCCTGGGAAGTACCCTTGATACCCTCGGGATGGATGGCGTTGCCACCAACCGCGATCAGCAGGCGCGGAGGAAGATCCAGCGGGCTACGCGGCCTTTCCAGGAGACTATCCCCCGCAACCGACGTTCGAGAACACGGCCTGTGGCGTGCGCCCTGTTGCCAGGGTGAGCGCCAGCAGCAACGCAGATTTCTGAGGATTGAGGTGACCCGAAGCAATGACGTTGTCGGCTTGCTGGGGCGTCATGGTCTCCGGCATCACCGCCACGCCGCCGACCCGCGACGAGACCACCACGCAGATCCCGCGACCGGTGAGCTCTTCGATTCCGGGCAGCAACAGCTGGGGGATCTCGCCACAACCAAACGCCGCGATGACCAGCCCGCGACATCCCGACGCGACCGACCCGGCCAGGGACCGCTCATCGCCACCCGCTGCAGCATAGTGCACACCAACTGCCGGTATGGCCGTTTCGGGGTCAGTCAGTTCTTCAAACGCACCGGCCATGCTGGGAAGGCCTGGCGGAGAGGCAAAAAAGGTGTGTCCAGGGTACACACTGCCCAGAGCCCCGCCAGGGTAGGCTGCGAATGCACTGGTGGCAATCGAGTGACGCTTTACTACATGACGGGCCGGCAGGATATCTCCATTCATCACCACCATGACACCACGCCCGACAGCCTCGCGCGACGCGCTGACCTGAACAGCTTGGTACAAGTTAGCCGGTCCATCAGCGCTCAGTGCCGTAGCCGGACGCATGCTGCCGGTCAGAACCACGGGTTTTTCGCTACGCACGGTCAGATGCAGGAACAGTGCAGCCTCTTCCAGCGTGTCTGTGCCGTGGGTGATGACCACACCCGAGATGCCCGGGTCCTTAAGCGTCTCTTCGATCCTGCCCGTCAGCAGTTGCCATTCGGCAGGCCCCATGTCCTTCGAATTTAACGAAAAGAGGTTTTCTGCCGAGATCTTGGCAACATTTTCAAGACCTGGGACGGCTTGCAGCAGGTCGTCTACCGAAAGCTTTGCCGCCTCATAGGCGAGGTCGGTCGCCGAACCCGCCTGACCTGCGATCGTGCCACCTGTACCGATGATGACAATGTTCGGTGTTGCCGTCATCTCGCGCTTCCCCCTTCACCACGGGGTCAGGACACCCCGACGATATTAGCGATCAGCGACATGCGCAGTGGCACGGAAAACCCAATCTGCTTGAAGTAGAGTTCGTGGACAGTATTGTCTATCCCGAAATCGAACTCACCTTCGTTGCGGGGCAGAGAATGCATGACGCCAACGGTCTTGCCGCCTTTTTCCTGGATTCTGCTCAGACCCTCTACGGTGAAATAGTAGCCTTCCATTTTCTTCATGAAATCGTCACGGCCGGGGTCACCCTTCTTTACCGAACAGCCGGGAAGGTACAACAGGTCAATGCCCTGGTCCGCAATCAGCTCTTCCTGCTGGCTGATTGCAAGATCATTGTACTCCTCGTACCGGGCGCCCATTGCGTCTAGTTTCTCGCGAATGACATCCGGGGTACGCAACCCGGTGGTTCCTGAGTAAACAATTCTGGCACCCATGCGGGCCAGCCCCAATGCAAAGGACTGTCCCGATCGTGCCCGCGACAGGTCCGGCGTTGCGATCATTACGGTCATGGCTTGGAAATCTCCACCCAGAACCCGCCAGGCCGTATACATATCCAGCAACCCCTGCGTTGGATGAGTCACATCACCATAGCCACCACTGATGATGGGCACGCTGTCGCTGCCCAGCGCCTGAAGATCGGCCAGCACTCGTTCGTCGTCTGGGTGGCGGAGCACCAGCACATCGGCGTACTGCGCGATGACCCGGATCGAATCGTACAACGACTCATTCTTGGCGGCCGATGAACTGATAAGAGGGTTCGACTCGGTCAACACATTGCCGCCCAACCGGTACATGGCGGTCTCGTGGCTGAAACGCGTCCGGGTACTGGGCTGGAAGAACAAGGTACACAGAATCCGGTGCCGGAGCAGTTCCAGACCGCTGCGCCAGTAAGGTTCGAGCATCTCGGCCGTTAGGAACAGATTGCTGAGTTCATCCGGCGACAGGTCGTCAATAAACGTCAGGTGCCGGCCCTTGATACCGGTTTTCTCTACCTGTGCATGGATGTCTCTGGGGCCGAAATCCGCAGTCAATGCCATCGTGGTGCTTCCTCATCGCTCTCTGGTGGTTCTTGAAATACTGTCCCTCGGGCTGCTGCCCGCCCAAGGCAGCCCACAGCCGCCAGCACGACCTCAGAAACGATGGCTGGGCTATGGAGGTACCGCACGCAAGGCCCGCAGCAGCGGACCGGCATTCTAAAGGAATTCAGCTGTATTGTGCGCGTAGACTGGGCCTTTTTAAGGGCCCAACGGTGCGTTTGTCGGATGCCCAGGGAAGGCCAGCGAATCGTTTTGCTGGGTCTGGCCTGGGCGGCTGCGACAGCAGGGAGTCGATGGGCTGAACTGGCATATTGGTAAAGTCATGCTGGCGCCAACGAAGTGCCGATCTGTTGCAGCCGCAGCCCGGCAATGCGGTGAACCTGGCGGAGCGCCTCGGCAAACTCCTGCTCGGCATCGTTGTCGATTCGACTGCGGAAGTTCTCAAGGATCTGCTGACGATCACGCCCCCGCACTGCCAGGATATAGGGGAAACCGAACTTTTCGGTATAGCGAGCATTGAGATCCTGAAACTTGGCGTACTCATGGGGGCTGCACTGGTCCAGTCCTGCGCCGGCCTGTTCGCTGGCCGACGCGGCGGTCAACTCACCGCGCTTTGCCAACCGTCCTGCCAGATCCGGATGGGCTCGCAGCAAGGCGAGCTGTGCATCCTTCCCGGCACCATCAACGATACCGGCAAGGGTGCTGCAAAGTCCCTGCGTGGTGTTGTCAACGGCCGTTAATCCCCGGTCCCAGGCCTGCTCTGCCACCCAGGGCGACTTTTCATAAACACCTCCGAAAATCCGGACGAACTCAAGCCGGTTCATGGCGAGCGGCCGCCTGCCACCAACAGCTGAGTCCATGTCGGCTGAAAGGTCAGCCATCACGACCCTCGGGCAGCGGGATGATGCGTGCACCAGTGCCGGGCAATATCAATGCGCCGGCAGAACCACACGCCCTCGTGACTCAAAGCGTGATCGATGAACTGCTCCACGGCCCGGATCCGTCCGGGCCGCCCAGCCAGGCGACAGTGCAACCCTACCGACATCATGCGTGGCGTACGTGCGCCTTCCTCATAGAGCGTGTCAAAGGCGTCGCGCAGGTAACCCAGAAACTGCTCCCCGGAGTTGAATCCCTGGGGCGTAGCGAAACGCATGTCGTTCGCATCCAGGGTGTAAGGCACTACCAGGTGGTCTGTGCCCTGAACCTGGGTCCAGAACGGCAGATCATCGTTGTAGTCGTCGGCGTCATACAGGAACCCCCCTTCCTCGACTACCAGACGCCGGGTATTCTCACTGGTTCGACCGGTGTACCAACCCAGTGGCCGCTCACCGGTGAGTCGCTGGATGATCTCGATCGCCTTGTGCAGATGCTCACGTTCGATCTCATCGGGTACGTCGCGGTAGTCGATCCAGCGATAGCCGTGTGAGCAGATCTCGTGGCCGGCCTTCATCACGGCCTCGGCAACCTGCGGATTACGCTCCAGTGCCATCGCCACTCCGAACAGTGTGATCGGTATCGATTTACGCTCGAAAAGATCCAGCAGGCGCCACACCCCTACCCTGGACCCGTATTCGTAGATCGATTCCATACTCATATGCCGCTGACCGGACCAGGCCTGTGCCCCGACGATCTCAGACAGAAACGCCTCGGACGCCGAATCACCGTGCAGGACGCAGTTTTCACCGCCTTCTTCGTAGTTGAGGACGAACTGCAGGGCAAGTCGTGCACCACCGGGCCAATTCACTGGCGGTACTACGGGACCGTATCCAACCAGGTCGCGTGGATAGTCGTTAACGGTTGTTGTCATCGCTCTCGCTCCGATAGGCAACACCGTCTCAGCCGGTCAGGCGATCAGTGCTGCGGCCACAACAGGGCATTAAAGATATTTTCAATTAGTCGCAAAAAATGTTTAAAGTTGCTTTTGGCTGAGGCAGGACACCAGCCACCAGGCCAGAAAACCTGGCCAGGTGTAGCCTGACGGCTGGACACAAGCTGGCCCGGCACACGTCACCTGTGCAACTGTAGCGGGAGCAACCCGATGGGACAACTGACCACCCACGTACTGGATACCACCTCCGGACGACCGGCTGGGGGTATGGCCTGGACCCTTCACCGGGCTGACGAGACCCGTACGATCCTGACCTCCGGACGTACGAATAACGATGGCCGCAACGACGGCCCGGTACTTGAGGGGGCCGATTTCTGTGCCGGCACCTATGAATTCGTCTTTTTTGCTGGAGACTACTTTCGCGACTCGGGATCGGTACTGACCGAACCGGCGTTTCTTGACCAGGTCGTGATCCGTTTCGGCATTGCTGACGCCGCCAGTCACTATCACGTACCGCTGCTTGTCTCGCCATATGGCTACAGCACCTACCGCGGAAGCTGACCGGCCCCGAAGGGCCAGCGACAACCCAGTGCAGAACACCAGAAACACGGTCCGCTTCCTGCTCGGTCTGGAACCGGTGCAGGTAGCCCTTGATGATCCGAACCTCACACTACTGGAATACCTGCGCGTCATCGCGAGACTCACCGGAACCAAGGAAGGCTGTGCGGAAGGCGACTGTGGCGCCTGCACCGTTCTGATCGGCGAGTGCCGGGACGGTCGTATGCACTACAGTGCTGCCAACGCCTGCATTCTACTGCTCGGCATGGTCGATGGCAGACAGGTCGTCACGGTCGAGCATCTTTCTGACAGCGGTCCTAATTTGATCCAGCAGGCGATGGCTGACCAGCACGCCTCTCAGTGCGGCTTCTGCACCCCGGGGTTTGTCATGTCGATCACTGCTCTCAAGCTGTCCCTGGGCGAAGACGCAGCAGCCGATCTCCCCAACCGCGCACTGATCGATGAAAACCTGGCCGGCAATCTGTGCCGCTGTACCGGCTACGGCCCGATCATCGAAGCCGCGCGGCAGGCCTGCGCCCAACCCCTGCCTGTGAGCTGGCAGACCTTTTCGTCAACCGCCCTGGCCGTGCTTGCCGGCTGGCAACAGGACCCGTCTCCACTGCACTGCCAGGGCAGACTGGGTCTTTTTGCTGCTCCCCGGTCTACAGTCGACCTGCTCGAGTACCTGTCAGAGCACCCGCAGGCGACGGTACTCGCCGGAGCCACCGACATCGGGCTCTGGATCACCAAACAGGGCCGGCAACTGCCTGTGCTGCTTTATCTTGGGCAACTACCGGAGCTCAAGTCGCTGAAGAACAACGGCGACACCCTCGAGATCGGTGCCGCTGTCCCGATCCACGAAGCGCAGCCCGCGCTGGCCGCACTATCGCCTGATCTTGCACGATTGCTGTGCCGCTTCGGCTCACGCCAGGTCCGGAACGTCGGGACTGTCGGTGGCAACATCGCCAACGGCTCACCCGTCGGTGATCTGCCACCGGCTCTGATTGCACTCGGTGCCAGACTCAAGATACAGGGGCACACAGGCCAGCGTGAGATCGCGTTGGAAGATTTCTTTGTCGACTATGGCCAGCAGGATCTGCTGCCGGGAGAGTTTCTCGCCTCGGTCATTGTGCCACTAAAGAACGACATCCAGTTCTACTGCTGGAAAGTTTCCAAGCGATTCGACCAGGACATCTCCGCAGTACTCGGCGCATTCGCCATGCAAATCGAAACCGGCAGCGTACAGCGGGCGCGGATCTGTTTCGGCGGCATGGCAGCGACCCCGCGCCGGGCGTACCACTGCGAGGCAGCACTCAAAGATCAGCCGCTAGACGGTAAGAC
Organism: uncultured Acidiferrobacteraceae bacterium; assembly: GCA_964630665.1. GTDB lineage: Bacteria > Pseudomonadota > Gammaproteobacteria > Arenicellales > UBA868 > UBA9619. The sequence continues at coordinate 60,860 of CAZVVN010000007.1, forward strand.
CCTGGACCGGGCCCGCGACGCTCTTGAACGTGACTTCGAACCGATCTCCGACCTACGCGCCAGCAGCGGCTACCGTCAGCGGATCGCCGGGAATCTTCTGGAAAAAACTTTCCTGTCGATGACAGGTACGCAGCCGACAGAGTTGTACGATGGTCTCCTCGCACCCGGCCACAGCCATGGCTGATAGTGCCGGGATATACGGGACTCCGGGCCAGGCGCTGCAACACGACAGTGCGCTCAAGCACACCACTGGCGAAGCGCTGTACATCGACGACCTTCCGGAACCGGTCGGAACCCTGCACCTGGCGCCGGGTGGAGCGGACAGTGTCTGCGGCCAGATCCGCAAGCTGGACCTTTCTGCTGTTCACTCGGCGCCGGGCGTCATTGCAGTACTGACAGCAAAAGACGTGCCGGGTACCAATGACATCAGCCCGACCCACTGTGGCGACGACCCGGTTCTTGCCGAGTCCGAGATCCGGTTTTTCGGCGAGCCGGTTTTTGCGGTCGTTGCGAGGAGCCACCGCGAGGCCCGTGAAGCGGCACGTCGCGGGCAGATAGACATTGACCCGGTCGAGCCAGTCCTGACTATCGACCAGGCCCTGGCAGCCGGCAGCTATGTCAGTGAGCAACAGCAGCTGCAGCGCGGCGACTGGCACGGCGCCCTGGAGCACTCCCCCCGGCGCATACTGGGCCGGACCGTGAGCGGCAGCCAGGACCACTTTTACCTCGAGGGGCAGGTGTCGTTGGCAACCCCGGGTGAAGATGGCGGGGTACACATTCATTCATCAACCCAGCACCCTTCTGAGATCCAGCATGCTGCCGCGCTTGTGCTGGGGCTGACGGATGCAGCCGTTACAGTAGAGGTGCGGCGGATGGGAGGCGGCTTTGGGGGCAAGGAAACGCAGGCGGCGCAGTGGGCTGTACTGGCGGCTCTTGCCGCGGTCACAACGGGTCAGCCCGTCAAGTGCCGGCTTGATCGTGACGATGACATGATCATGACTGGCAAGCGGCACGATTTCTCAAGCGAGTGGACCGTGGGTTTTGACGATGACGGGCGGATACTGGCAGCCGACATTCACATGGCGTCGCGTTGCGGTTGTTCCCGCGACCTGTCGGATCCGGTCAACGACCGGGCTCTGTTTCACGCGGACAACGCCTACTACTATCCAGCGTTTCGAATCCGTTCCGACCGCTGCCGCACCAACACCGTCTCCAACACTGCATTTCGCGGCTTTGGTGCACCGCAGGGCATGATGATCGCAGAACAGATGCTCCAGTCGATCGCTCATCAGCTGGGCAAAGATCCTCTGGATATTCGGAAACTCAACTTTTACGGCAAAACCCAACGCGATGTCACTCCGTATCACATGCGTGTCGAGGATTTCATTCTGGATGAACTGACTGAGGAACTGGAAAACTCGAGCCGTTACCGTGAACGCCGGCGCTCAGTTGACGAATTCAACAGCTCCAGCACCATCTTGCGACGCGGCCTGGCCCTGACGCCGGTCAAGTTCGGCATCTCCTTTACCAACACACCCCTGAATCAGGCCGGTGCCCTGCTGCACGTCTACAAGGACGGCAGTATCCACCTGAACCACGGCGGCACCGAAATGGGCCAGGGGCTTTTCACCAAGGTCGCCCAGATCGTCGCCGAGGAACTGCAGGTGGGCCTCGAAACCATTCAGATCACAGCGACCCAGACAGGCAAAGTCCCAAACACATCGGCCACTGCAGCATCATCCGGTACAGACCTCAATGGTATGGCGGCGCGCAATGCAGCCCAGACCATCCGGCAGCGACTGACCGCATTCGCCGCCAGTCACTACAAGGTGCTGGAAAGTGAAGTCGCTTTTCGGCCTGACCGGGTACGGGTGGGAGGGACCGAGATGAGTTTCGCTGACCTCGTGATGCAGGCCTACCTCAACCGCATCCAGCTTTCGGCCACCGGTTTCTACCGGACCCCGAAGATCTGGTGGGATCCCAACAAAGCGCAGGGACGCCCGTTTTACTACTTTGCCTATGGCGCCGCAGTGACAGAAGTCATGATCGACACGCTGACCGGTGAGAACCGTGTGCTTGCAGTGGACATCCTCCACGACGTCGGCCGCTCGCTCAACCCGGCGATTGACGCTGGCCAGATCGAGGGGGGATTCATCCAGGGCATGGGCTGGCTGACCACCGAGGAGGTGGTCTGGGAAAACGACGGCCGCCTCGCGACCCACGCACCGTCTACCTACAAAATACCCACCTGCAGAGACCGCCCCGAGCATTTCCGGCTGCAGATTTTCAGCCGAGGTGAAAACCGGGAGGAGACCGTCTACCGCTCCAAGGCCGTCGGCGAACCGCCGCTGATGCTGGCATTGTCGGTCCACCAGGCGATCACCGATGCCGTCGCCAGTCTCAGTAACGAGACCGAGTTGCCGCAACTGGATGCACCGGCAACACCCGAGGCCATTCTGGCTGCCGTGGACACCGTTCGAGCGAGTACCACCCCGTGACACCAGTCGGGCCTATCGTGGCGGGGGCACCGGGGCCTGTGGACTGGATCGCGGCTGCACAGGGTCTGCTCAGGGAACATCAGCGCGCTGTACTCACCATGCTGACCGAAGAACGCGGCTCTACGCCGCGCGGCACCGGTACCTGGATGCTGGTCAGCAGCACCGCCAGTCTGGGGACACTGGGTGGTGGTGAGCTGGAGCGGATGGTCGACGAAGCAGCACAGGCCATGCTGTCGGACCAGGGGGGCTGGCAACGCTCAACGCTGCGCTGCGTGCTCGGTCCCGATCTGAACCAGTGCTGCGGCGGCGCAGTTGCTGTCACGCTGGAGCCCCTGGACAGGACCACCTTGACGTGGCTCAGTAGAGCCGCTGAGGCAGCCTGCGGCGACACCCCGACTGCGGTCCTGTTCGACATCACCGAACCCGGCCGCAGACCTGAAGTGATCCGGCTGCCGGACAACCTGGTCAGCATCGGCGAGGTACATCTTCAGCCGCTGGTCGATGATCGTCCCCGGGTATTTCTTTTCGGGGCCGGCCACGTTGGGCGTTCGGTCGCAACCATCGCGGGCCAACTGCCGCTACGTCTGACCGTACTCGACTCCCGCCAGCCGATGCGCTCACTCATCCCACGGTCCGACAACGTCACGGTGATCGACCTGGCAGACCCGCAGGCCGAGATCTGTGGTATCGCCGCCGGCAGCGCGGCATTGGTCATGACCCACAGCCATGAACTCGACTACTCGCTGTGTCGCGCTCTGCTGGCAAACAACGGGTTGAATTTCATCGGCCTGATCGGCAGTCGCAGCAAGGCCAAACGTTTCCGTCGCCGTCTTGTCGACGATGGAGTGCCTGCCAGTACCTTGACCAGGCTGATCAGCCCGATCGGACAGTCCGGTCCGAACGGCAAAGAACCTGGTGTGATCGCCCTGGCAGCCCTCGCCGAGGTGTTGAGCGCATTGAAAGGATCGAGAACCGAGGACAAAACAGAGCCGAATGACCAGGACAACCCTCACCTGTAGCACGTGTAAGTGGTACTGGCGATTCCAAGGGCCCATCGCTTGAGCGCTCGTTGCTCACGAATCGAAGGTAAAACAGGATAAGATTTCACCCTAATCCCGCGCTGGGGAGCCCGCCGGAGATCTTCAGGCTGCCGGGCGCTCACCATCACGCCACGAACTGCCATTAGAGGACAATGCGTTTGACCGTTCAGCCCCTGCTGTCACTGAAGGGAATCTGCAAAACCTTCCCCGGCTGTGTCGCAAACGACGCCGTGGACCTTGACGTAGCAGCCGGCGAGATCCATGCCCTACTCGGGGAAAACGGTGCCGGCAAAAGCACCCTGGTGAAGATCATCTATGGTGTGCTGCGCCCAGACGACGGTGAGGTCCGCTGGCAGGGCGCAACCGCCAGAATTCACAATCCTGCGCAGGCGCGGCAACTCGGCATCGGGATGGTGTTTCAGCATTTCTCCCTGTTTGAAGCAATGACGGTGCTTGAAAACATCGCCCTCGCACTGCCCCCGGAAGACACTTCAGTTCTGAGAAAGCGTCTGAAGGACACTGCCGATGCCTACGGCCTGGACCTGAATCCGGAGCGACACGTTTATGACCTGTCGATGGGTGAGCGCCAGCGGATCGAGATCGTCCGCTGCCTGCTCCAGGATCCGAAACTGCTGATCCTCGATGAGCCGACGTCCGTACTGACACCCCAGGAAGTCGATGCTCTGTTCGCGACCCTCCGTTCACTGGCCGCTGAAGGCCGCTCGATTCTTTATATCAGCCACAAACTCGAAGAAGTTCGCACGCTGTGCGACAAAGCCACGATACTCCGGGCCGGACGCCGGGTCGACGACTGTATTCCGGCCAGTGAGACGGCCCGCTCCCTGGCGGAGAAAATGATCGGCAGGCGCCTGGAACCCATCGCACACCAGGCGATTGCGAAAAACGATTCAGTGACAGGCATCTCGGTTTCCGGATTGGAAGTGCAATCAGACCAGCCGCACGGGGTCGACCTGAAAGACATCAACCTTGAAGTTCATGGAGGCGAGATACTCGGTATCGCTGGCATCGCCGGCAATGGCCAAGTCGAAATCATGGGTGCGCTTTCGGGCGAGACCGGTGCACCGCGGGCCGGGCAGATCAGGATTCTCGACACCGACGTGACCCAGCTGGACCCGGTCGAGCGCCGACTGCTTGGCGCCGTATTCGTGCCGGAGGAACGGATCGGTCACGCTGCCGTCGCCGACTTGACGCTGGTCGACAACAGCTACCTGACTGCGGCCGGCCGGATGAAATTCTCCAGCCACGGCCTGATCAACTGGTCCTCGGTGGGGGAATTTGCACAGACCGTCGTTCGCGACTTCGACGTCAGGACCACCGGGGTGGACGCCCTGGCGAGTAGCCTTTCCGGTGGTAACCTGCAGAAGTTCATCGTCGGCCGTGAGATCCTGCAGGAACCGCAGGTGCTGGTGGTGTCCCAGCCCACCTGGGGTGTGGATGCCGGTGCCGCCGCGGCGATCCACGAACAGATCCAGAAGTTGGCCACGGCAGGTGCCGCCGTGCTGATGATCTCTCAAGACCTTGACGAGATCTTCCTATTGTCTCACCGCATCGCGGTCATCTCCCAGGGCACCCTGTCTGCGGCGACCCCGGTTGGCGACGCCACACCTGAAGATATTGGACTCCTGATGGGTGCTCTCCACACCCAGGAACCGGAGAACCCTCGTGTTCCGGCTTGAACCACGGAGCACACGCTCTTACACCGCGGCCTGGGCTTCGCCGGTACTGGCGCTGGTGCTGACTGCCGTAACTGGCGGTGTGATCTTCATGGCGATGGGCAAGGACCCCGGCGCCGCCTTGTATCTTTACTTTGTGGAGCCCCTGACCACCGGTTCAGGCCTGTCTGAAGTCGCGGTCAAAGCCGGTCCTCTGGTGCTGATCGGTATCGGCTTGTCTTTTGGCTTTCGGGCGGGCGTCTGGAACATCGGTGCTGAAGGGCAGTATATTGCCGGCGCGATTGCCGGTGGTGGCCTGGCTGTCTACTGGCACCAGAGCGAAAGCGCACTTCTGCTGCCCGCGATGCTTTTGCTCGGCACCATCGGGGGCATGGCCTGTGCGGCGGTTCCAGCTCTACTCAAGACCCGATTCAATGCCAACGAGATTCTCGTGTCGCTGATGCTGGTCTATGTCGCTGAGCTGCTGCTCGTTCACCTGGTGCAGGGACCCTGGCGGAATCCCCAGGGCTGGGGGTTCCCCGGCACCCGGATGTTTCCGGATGCAGGCACTCTGCCACTGCTGCTCCGCGGTAAACGGCTACACCTGGGCAGCCTGATTGTCCTGGCCGCACCGTTCATCGCCTGGTTCGTCCTGGCCCGTACCCGTTTCGGCTTTCGAATAAAGGTATTCGGCCAGGCACCTCTGGCGGCGCGGCACGCCGGGGTCAGCAGCGGCCGGATCGTTTGGCAGACATTGTTGATCGGCGGCGGCCTGGCGGGCCTTGCCGGTGTGATCGAGGCAGCTGGCACGATTGGCCAGCTGATGCCCAAGATCTCTCCGGGGTACGGGTTTACCGCCATCATTGTCGCCTTTCTCGGCCGCCTGCACCCACTCGGTGTTCTGCTCGCCGGTATCGCGATCGCTGTCACCTACATCGGCGGGGAAGGCGCACAAATCTCCGCCGGATTGCCAAAAGCCGTGACCGGGCTTTTCCAGGGGATCATCCTTTTCTACCTGCTGGCTTTTGATCTGTTTACCCGCTACCGGATCGTTCTGCCGGCCAGAAACACGATACAAGAATGACAGAGCTCATCCTCGCATCCGTTCTGACTGTCGTCCCGCCCATCATGACCATGATGACGGCGGCCACACCGCTGGTCTTTGCCGCGACCGGAGAACTCATCTGCGAAAAATCCGGGGTCCTCAACCTCGGGGTCGAGGGCATGATGCTGATCGGGGCGGTATTCGGCTTTGCCGCTGCCGCAGTCACAGGAAGCGCCTCCCTCGGATTGCTGGCAGCGGCTGTTGCCGGCATGCTGGCCTCACTGATCTTTGCCGTACTGACACTGACGCTGCTGTCCAACCAGGTCGCGACCGGACTGGCACTGACAATATTCGGCACCGGACTCTCGGCGCTGGTGGGATTCGACTATGTGGGCGAGACCATCGAACGCATCGGGACCGTTCACCTGCCCTTTCTGAGCGACATCCCGGTCATTGGCAGACTGGTGTTCGGCCACGACCCCCTGGTCTACCTGGGAATCCTGGTGCTTCTCGGCTCGGGCTGGTTCCTGAACCGCTCTCGCTGGGGCATGGTCCTGAGGGCCGTCGGCGACTCGGACGTCTCCGCTCATGCCATCGGCTACCCGGTGGTCGCGATTCGATTTGCCGCTGTTACATTCGGTGGCCTGATGGCGGGCCTGGGCGGCGGCTATCTGTCGCTGATCTACACCCCGCTGTGGGCTGAGAACATGACGGCCGGAAGGGGCTGGATCGCCCTGGCACTGGTGGTGTTTGCCAGCTGGCGGCCCGCGCGGGTGCTGTTCGGCGCAATCCTGTTCGGTGGAATCACCATCGCACAGTTGAATGCCCAGGCTGCCGGGCTGGGCATACCGGCCGCTTTTATGTCCATGCTCCCTTACATTGCGACCATAGTTGTATTAGTCTTGATTTCCAGGGACGCGATCAGGATTCGCCTCAATGCTCCGGCCTGTCTGGGGAAGCCCTTCCGGGCCGAGCGTTGAGAAGAAAATTGGCTGTTGACACTCACCATAAACGGAGGAAATCAAAGATGAAGTATCTCGCCAAACTGGCATCGGTGGGGCTGGCTGTGCTGTTGAGCTTTGGCCTGGCCTATAGCGCATCTGCAGACAAGCTGAAGGTCGGATTCATTTACATCGGCCCGCCGGGTGACCATGGCTGGACCTATGCCCATGATCAGGGCCGTCTCATGATCGACAACATGCTGGGTGACCACGTGGAAACGACTTTTGTCGAAGGCGTGCCCGAAGGCCCTGATGCTGAACGCGCTATCGCCAAGCTTGCCGAAACCGGCCACAAACTGATCTTCACCACGTCGTTCGGCTACATGGAACCCACTCTTAAAGTCGCCAAGCGCTTTCCTGACGTTCACTTCGAACACGCGACCGGATACCAGCGGATCGATAACGTTTCAACCTATTCAGCACGGTTTTATGAAGGCCGTTATGTCCAGGGTGTGATCGCCGGCAAAATCTCCAAGAGCGGTGTGATCGGCTATATCGCATCATTTCCGATTCCTGAAGTGGTTCGTGGCATCAATGCATTCATGCTTGGAGCACAGTCGGTCAACCCGGACATGAAGGTCAAGGTTGTCTGGGTATACACGTGGTTTGATCCACCCAAGGAAGCGGACGCCGCCAAGGTACTGATGGACCAGGGTGCTGACATCATTACCCAGCACACCGACAGTACCGCAGCGCTGCAGGCAGCAGCCGAGCGTGGCATTCACGCTTTTGGCCAGGCCTCCGACATGATTCAGTTCGCACCGGACACGCAGTTGACCGCAGTCATCGACGAGTGGGGACCGTACTACGTCAAGCGTACCGCCGACGTGCTGATGGGCACCTGGAGCTCAGGTGATACCTGGGATGGGATGGCTTCAGGTATGGTCACGATGGCGCCGTTTACCAATATGCCAACCGATGTCGCGACGCTGGCCCGGGAGACCATGGAATCGATTCGAAGCGGAGCGTTCCATCCGTTTACAGGCCCGATCAACAATCAGGCAGGTGAAGAGGTGGTAGCCGCTGGCGCAGTAGCCGATGACGGCATGCTGGCCGGCATGAACTTCTACGTCCAGGGTATCGACGACAAGCTGCCCGAGTGACGTCCTACTAGTCAGCCGACAAGCGACCCGCCCCCCGAACAGGGGGGCGGGTTTTTTCTTCTGCTGACCGTGGATTGTTCGAGCAAAAAATGACCGCTCTGTGGATCCGTGATCCGCTGTCGATCTTCGCTGACGGTGCTGAGCGGGGGCTGGTTGTCCACGACCGGCAGATCGTGCAGCTGGTGGCGGCGGGACGGACCCCTTCAGTATCTTTCGACGCCACGTTCGACGCTTCGCAGCATGTGGTGCTACCGGGGCTGATCAACACCCATCATCATTTCTACCAGAACCTGACCCGGGCACTGCGGCCAGCGCTCGACAAAGAACTGTTCGACTGGCTGCAGGCGCTTTACCCCGTCTGGGCGGGGCTTGAGCCCGAAATGCTGGCCGTGGCGACAGAGTTGGCACTGGCCGAATTGCTGCTGTCCGGCTGCACCACAACCTCTGATCACCACTATCTCTACCCGGCGGGCCTGGAGCAGGCGATCGACATTCAGGTCGAGGTGGCCAGACAGATCGGCATACGGGTGACCCTGAGCCGCGGTTCCATGGATCTGTGCGTCGATGATGGCGGGCTACCGCCGGCTTCTGTCGTCCAGAACAGTGAGACCATACTCGCCGACAGCGAGCGCGTCGTCTCGGCTTTTCACCAGGCGGGGCCCGGCGCCATGGTTCAGGTGGCGCTGGCACCGTGTTCGCCTTTCTCGGTGAGCCGGCCGGTCATGCTTGAATCCGCGGCACTGGCCGAGCAACTGGACGTGCGTCTGCACACCCACCTGGGAGAGACCCGCGACGAGAATGCATACTGTGAAAAACGACTCGGCATGCGACCTGTGGATTACCTGGAGACCTGTGGCTGGCTGACACCACGGACCTGGCTCGCCCACGGCGTCCATTTCTCGGACGACGAAATCAGCCGTCTGGGAACCGCCGGGGTCGCCGTCAGCCATTGCCCCCACTCCAACATGACCCTCGCCTCCGGACTGTGCCCTGCCTGCGTTCTGGAAAATGCCGGCAGCCCGCTGGGGCTGGGGGTGGATGGATCCGCCTCCAACGATGCATCAAATGCCATTGAAGAGGTCCGCTGTGCCCTGATGCTGCAGCGACTGCGCGAAGGCGCCGCAGTCATCGGCCACCGCGACGCCCTGCGCTGGGCAACAGCAGGCGGGGCCGGATGCCTGGGGCGTGACGACATCGGCCGGATCTTGCCGGGGGCCCAAGCCGACCTGGCACTGTTCCGGCTTGACGAGTTGCGCCACTCCGGCTATCACGACCCGCTGGCGGCCCTGGTGTTGTGCGGTGTGAGCCGCGCCGACCGGGTCATGGTCGCGGGCCGATGGCTGGTTGAGGATGGCCGAGCCAGTCACATCGATGAGGCCGAACTTGTCCGACGGCACGGCGCGGCCGCACGGCGCCTCCGTCAGCGCGCAGGACTAGAGTAATACCGTGACAGGAACCCCCGCTCAGGGGTATAACCTGCCAATCCACCTTTTTTCCGGAGCGTGTTGATGGCTTATTTTTCCGAGCAGGAGATGGCCCGGCGCCTGGACCGACTCAGGCGGTGCATGGAGGACACTGGCGTGGATGCAGTGCTCGTCACCTCTGTTCACAACACCCTCTACTACAGCAATTTCTGGATGATCCCCTGGGGTCGCCAACAGGGTCTGGTGATCCCGCGGGAAGGGGAACCCGCCGTGATTGCACCGCGGATCGAATACGACCGCCCCGCCAGAATGATCGGTGACGGCAGCGCTTTCAGCGACATCCGGATCTACACGGATAACGCCAGCGCAATAGACGGCTGGGTGGGTCTCGCCCGAGAGGTTCTGCTTGAGAGAGGCATCAGGGCCGGGCGGATCGGCATCGAAGAAGACAACGTCAGCATCACGATGCACAAGGCATTGTGCGCCGCGCTGCCTGGTCTTGAATTCGTCGAGATGGGCTACGCAATGATGCGCGAGCAGATGCACAAATCCGACGAAGAGATCACCCTGATCCGGGACGGGGCCAGGATCTGTGACATCGGTGCACAGGCTTTTGTCGACACTGTTACACAGGGCGTCACTGAAGTTCAGGTGGCACGAGCTGCCGTCACAGCAATGGAGGAGGAGATCTGCCGCAGGTTCCCGGGTGAAGAGTGTGACGGTAGCTTCTGCTGGGCACAGTCAGGTACGGAAAACACCAAGGTCGCGCACGCGCTTAACACCGACCGGCAGATGCAAAGAGGCGACCTGCTCAGCCTCAACGTCTTTCCGATGATTCTTGGCTACTATCATCTTCTGGAACGCAGCCTGGTGTTCGGGCCCATCTCGGACAAGGTGCAGAAATACTTCGACATCCAGGTCGAAGTCCACCATGCCGGCATCGAGGCGTTGAAACCCGGTGTACGGCTTGGCGACATTGACGATGCGGTCATCAACCCGATCTACGAGAACTACGGGCTGCTGGAGAACCGCACCTTCGGCACTGGCCATTCGTTCGGCATCATGGGCTACTGGTACGGGCGCGATGAACTGGGCGAGATACGCCCCTACAACGACTACCTGCTGCGCCCCGGCATGGTCATGTCGATGGAACCGATGATCGCCCTGGACGGGGTGGGTGGTTTCAAACACGCCGACATGCTGCTGATCACCGAGGACGGTAATGAACGGCTGACCCGCTTTCGCAATGACGTGATCGTCATTGCCTGATTTACTCAGCCCAGCAGGTCGTTAAGGACTGCCGCGGCCCGGATCAGTCAGAAAAACCGCCTGGTTACCGAGTTTTTCACAGACCTGGGCGATGCCAACGGAATTGAGCGCGGGCCCAAATGCCACCTCGGGAAAGAACGCGATCAGTCTGCCGCTCACGGGCTCAAACCTTCTGTTTCGATTCCCGAGCCGTGGCTGCCATCGCGCCAGAACCGCAACAGGCGTTTTTGCATGCCAGGGGTGGTTGCTCTACAGTTCAATTTTCGTTCAGCGACTGTCAAGCCTGACACCGTATCACCGGAACCTCAAAAGGGAAACTTCGCCTATGGAGATCGCCTGGCAGGACTGGGTGGGAATGATGATCCGCTGGCTGCACCTGGCGACCGGCATCGCCTGGATCGGGACCTCGTTTTACTTCATCTGGCTGGATCAGAGCCTGCGCCGGAGTGGCCAGGTACCAGAGGGCGTGCAGGGAGAGTCGTGGATCGTCCACGGCGGCGGCTTCTACCATGTGCAGAAATACATGGTTGCGCCCGAGCGACTGCCGGCAGAGCTTCACTGGTTCAAGTACGAGGCCTATTTCACCTGGCTTTCAGGCTTTGCTCTGTTGGGCGTGATGTACTACTGGGGGGCCGAGAGTTTCCTGATGGACCCGGCCCGTACCCCGTTTTCGGCACCCGTGGCGGTTCTGGTCAGCCTCGCATTTCTCGCCGGTGGCTGGCTGGCCTACGACGGCCTGTGCCGCTCAGCCGTCGGCCGGCACACCGCTGTGCTTGCCCTGGCGGTATTCTTGATGATCATCGGTATCGGCTGGGGATTGACCCAGCTTTTCAGTGACCGTGCAGCGTTTGTGCACATCGGCGCGGTCATCGGCACGATCATGTCGGCGAACGTCTTTTTTGTCATCATTCCGAACCAGAAGAAGGTTGTTGCTGACCTAAAGGCCGGACGCGTCCCGGCGCCGGCGTTTGGCCTTCAGGCCAAACAGCGGTCGCTGCACAACAATTATCTGACCCTGCCGGTGCTGCTGCTGATGGTCAGTGCCCACTATCCGATCCTGTTCGCCGGAGCAGCATCCTGGGGCTGGCTGGTGATTGCACTTATCCTCCTGATCGGCGGGGTGGTGCGCCACTTCTTCAACACCTTGCACGTCGGTATACGAGGTGCGGCACTGCTCTGGCAGTGGCCTGTCGCTGCCGTCATTGGATTGATACTCGCGGTTTTTCTGACCTCGCTGGGCTCAGGAGTTTCCCTGGCACCGGTATCCGAGGCAAGGGCGCTGGCTATTGTCGACAGGCACTGTGTCTCTTGTCATGCAACCACGCCCACCAACAGTAACTTTACAACTGCACCTGCCGGCGTGCGGCTTGAAGGGCCCGAAGATCTGCGCCGCTTCGCGGCCCAGATCCTCAACCAGGCTGTGGTCAGCAAGGCCATGCCGCTCGGTAACGCTAGCGGCATGACCGACACCGAGCGGGCCGAGCTCGGTACCTGGCTGCGACGGTAGCGCTGCCCGATCTTCGCAGCGGTCACCCCGACAGTGTCGGTTCCGAGATTATTTTCCTGCGGTCAACGTTTGACGCACTGAGATGTCCGGACCATCGAACGCAATCGCCCTGTTTCAGCTACCGATGTACGACTGGCCTGAGAATCACGTGGCAATGGACCGGCTTGCGACAGCGATCTCTCTAGCGGCAGCGGCCTATGGCCTGGTGATTCCACGAACCCTGGACCGGTCACGGGATCACCGGGGCGCCTGGACCGCAGCTGACCTTGGACTCAGCCAGACCTGTGGGCTGCCGCTGGTGACTGATCTGAAGGGTCGGGTCAGTGTGCTCGGGTCGTTTAGCTACAGCTGTTCCCCCGGCCCGCCAGGGAGCTATGACAGCGTGATCATCGCCCGGCGGCAAAGCGACTTTGCTGACTTTGAGGATCTTCGACACAGATGTGTCGCCATCAATAGCAAGGACTCCTACTCCGGCTGCCTGGCGTTGCAGGTGTTTGTCGCACAGCGTCTGCCGACCGGCGGATTTTTTGGTTCTTCAATCATCACGGGCAGCCATCGCAATTCGATTCACGCGGTAGCCAGCGGCGAGGCCGACACCGCAGCGATCGACTGTGTCAGCTGGGAAATGGCGAGCACTCACGTAGCCGCTGCTGAAGATCTGCTGGTCCTGGCCCGCACCGCTTCACGACCGGGACTGCCGCTGATCACCGCAACAGGTCAAAGCAGCCACCGGCTTGAGGATCTTCGCAGTGCCCTGGCCCGGGCAGTACAGGCACTTGGCATAACCGACCGGGAACGGCTGGGCCTGACCGGATTTGTAGCGGCCAGTACAGACAGTTACGCGATCATCGCCGATGATCTGCAACGCTTCGGGGCAGTACCGCTGATCACCTCCGACCTGGGCAGATGACTGCTACAACAGCGGCACCCTGAGCAGATCCGGATCCCCGATCTTTTGAGACCCCATGAAACCGCCATGATCATGCCGCTCCCAACCCACAACTGGGTTGTATCATAGGCCTCTAGTACCACAATGGCAGGGCCGGTTCCGCCAGCAGAATGGTTGCTGGAATTACGGACCGATTCGTGTGATCAACATCACATCGCCCAAAGAGTCCGGCGACTAAAGTAACGCAGCAGAACAGGAAAACCAGCTTGGCCGGATCAATCAACCTTGCAGTACAACAGGAGCATAACCATGAGAACTCTTTCAATTA
>CAZVVN010000008.1:0-74485 GCA_964630665.1 uncultured Acidiferrobacteraceae bacterium
TACGTTGAGTTCAATGTGTCGGCAGGGTCGCATCTGTACAGCGTTGCCCGTCAGCTTTGAGACCAGGTCGAGTTCGCTTTCATCTGGCGGAATAGGGGAGGCCGCGGCCATAGCGACTTCCGGTGGTGGGCCGATGAGGATCGCAACATCGATTGCCTTGCCGGAGGATTCAGCCTTGGCCTGGTAGTGCGTCAGGTCATGGCTGGTGCCGAGTCGTACCCGAATCTCATCATTGCTGACATGCATGCCCCGGTGGTATGAGAGATTGGGTACCCCCGTTTCCGGATCGTTGGCGAGAAATATCCCAGAGGTAATGTAGGGAGCCGCGTCTTTCCCGTGGTAGGTCAGCTGGGGCAATTCGTCCAGCCGGGCTGCCCGGAATTCGGCTTCGGCTTCAGGCACGATAGCAGCGGGCTGTACCGGGTTCTTCATCAGTGTCGCCCAGCGCTGGCAGAAATTCCCATCTTCGGCACCAAGGTACTGGCTGAGCCGCTGGCGGCTGCCGAAGAGATTGCTGGCAACCGGCAGGGTGCTCCCTTTGATATTGCGGAAGAGAATCGGTCGGTCGCTTTCCTGCTGCGAACGGGCGATCACGGCAGCACACTCAAAGCGCGGATCAACTTCGCGCTCGACAATCTGTATCTCACCGGACTCGATCCAGTTTTCAATGAGTTCCTTCACACGCTGTCTCCTGTGGGCATTGACGGCTTCTGCTGCTGGGCTTTATGCGACGCAGTGTTTTCGTTGGTCGGTTCCTGGTTGTTGGCACAAGCATATTCGAGGCAGGCCCTGTCGTGAAGTCATCAAGGACCGTAGTATGTAAGGTCGAACAGAAACCGACTGTAAATGGCTCGAAATCGGCTATAATCAAGCTTCAGTTATTCTCGTTAATAGCTGTTTTTACAGGAAAGATGCCGATGTCCACTGAATCTTCCGTCGATGCGTCTGTCAGCCCGGGTGAGCGACTCCGAAAAGCCCGAATCAGTTACAGCTGGACCATTGAGGATGTGGCGGGAAATCTTAACCTCAGCATCGATGTGATCCATGCACTCGAATCTGGTGATTACGCCGGTCTCCCGGAGCCTGCGTTCATTCGTGGTTACCTTCGGGCCTATGCCCGGCTGATGGAGATAGACGAGAAGCTGATTCTGACCGAAGACCGGGAAACGGCCTATGGCCGCCTTGGCTCTGTGGTGCCGGTGATGGAGAACTCCGCTCTTCTCGAAAGTAACCGGCGCAAAAGCTGGTTACGTTTTTCCAAGAAAAACAAATCGATTCGACGACGCCCGATCATTGTCGGGATCCTGGTGATCGCTGCAATTCTCGCAGTCTGGTGGTTAAGCGGAATTCGTCCAGCGGACATCACTGGATCGACCGGTGGAAGCGAAGACTCGGGGACTAAAACAATCACTGTGCCGCTCAAATCAACCGCCAACGACTGACGGCTCCGGCGATCGCCGGTTTTCACGGGTTCAGGATGTCGGCGATGGTTTGCCCATCGATGTTGCCGCCACTGATGATCACACCGATGCGACCTTTCCCAGACGCTCGGCCGGAGAGCAGGGCAGCGACCCCTAGCGCGCCTGAAGGTTCAACCACCAGTTTGACTTCGTGGAACAGAAACCGTACGGCTTCGACGATGGCATCCTCAGTCACGGTACAGAAATCATCCACGAGATTCTGGATGAGTGGAAAGGTGATCGTGCCGAGCGATTCAGTGCGTGTACCGTCGGCGATGGTTCGCGGATTATCCACGCGCTGCAGAGTGCCACTTCGAAAGGAACGGGTCGCATCATCGGCCAGCTCCGGCTCGACTCCTATAATCCGGCAGGCTGGTTGTAGGTGCCGGGTACTGATGGCATTGCCGCCGAGTAGGCCACCACCACCACAGGGAACCAGCAGAGTGTCCAGTGGGCCGCTCTGGTCGAGCAGTTCCAGCGCGGCAGTACCCTGACCGGCTATGACATGTGGGTGATCAAAAGGGGGGATCAGTGTGTAACCATGCGTCTCAACCAGATCTTCCGAGATGGCTTCCCTTTTAGCATTGGCCGGGTCGTAGTCGATGATCGTCGCGCCGTGGCCTTCAGTGGCGGCCCTTTTGCGTACTGGTGCATCCATTGGCATGACTACCGTGGTCGTGATCCCGAGTAATCGTCCACTGAGCGCCACCGCCTGACCATGGTTACCAGAGGAGTGAGTGATGACGCCGCGCGTACGCTGGTCCTCTGTGAGTTGGGAGATCGCGTTCCAGGCGCCGCGGAACTTAAAGGCACCAATACGCTGAAAATTCTCGCATTTGAGAAACGCCTCCCCGTCAATGTGTTCGTCCAGCGCTGTATCGCACAACATCGGTGTTCGCCGGGCGTGCCCCTTAAGCCGTCTGGCAGCGGCGGCAACATCATCAAAATTGGGAAGATCGGTCAAAGGCGGAAATCGGGTCCTGTCGGGGGCGGGCAAGTATAGCGGAGGCCGCCCAGCCCAGCGCATTTAATCACCGGCGGCAGCGGCTACAATGGTAGCCATGCCTGACTCTGAGCCCCAACTGCTGGAACTGGAGACCGGGCCCAACCCTCTTTTTACCATGATCTGGTTGCATGGCCTGGGTGCTGACCACCGGGATTTCGAGCAACTGCCGGATCTGCTGCGCCTTCCGGCTGATGTACCGGTTCGGTTTCTCCTGCCGGATGCTCCCTTACGGCCGATCACTATAAACGGTGGCATGGTGATGCGTGGCTGGTATGACGTTACCGGCCTGGATATCAATCGTGAGGCCCGGCCCGAAGGACTGGATGAATCTGCTGATATCGTCAGGACCTTGTTGTCACGCGAACTGGAACGGGGTATGCCACCTGAGAGAATTTTACTCGGTGGCTTTTCCCAGGGCGGCGCAGTGGCCCTCTATCTGGGCCTTCGTTATAGCCGGGCCCTGGCAGGCGTTATCGGGCTGTCGACCTACCTGCCGGTCGCAGGTCTATTGGCTACTGAGGCACATCAGGCGAATCGCGATACACCGATTTTTCTGGCCCACGGGCTGCACGATCCAGTACTCGCCCTGCACCTCGCCGAGAGGAGCCGGGAGTTGCTGACAGAACTAGGTTTCGATGTGACCTGGCGGACCTACCCGATGCCGCACAGTCTGTCGGAGGCGGAACTCATGGATCTGTCCAACTGGCTGGATGTTCTTTTAAAAGAGAAAGGGCCAGGCTAAATCGCGTTTTCTTCATCAAGCTTGAGCTGCCTTTCCTCCAGATGGTCAACGTAGCGCTTGATCCGGATCAGATGCGGGTTGAGAGCCAGAGCCTTCCGGAAAGAGATCAGCGCGCCGGTAAAGTTGTCCTGTGCAACCAAGATCAGGCCCAAGCCGGACAATGCGCCAAAATGCCGAGGCTCAAGAGCAAGCGTCTGCTTGATATCGTCAATTGACCGATCGTGTTTACCAGCCAGGTAAAACAGGGTCGCCCGTTTATTCCAGCCTTCGGCAAAGGCCGGAGCGATGTCGATCACCTTATTGAAGCTGCGCAGTGCTTCGCGGTAGTGCTGGTCCGACATGGCGCGAATGCCGCGTTCCATCCAAGCGCTGGCCTTGGCATTGTCTATGCGGGCCCAGCGTTCCCAGATCTCCGCGCTGATCCGATTTGACTCCTGTTTGACGCTGGTATGGGCCAGTTGAAGGAAGAGCTGATCCAGTGCCGGATCATTCTGATCTGCCGCGACACCGACCCACAGAGAGAGGCCAAGTAATCCGAGTAGTAGTGCCCGTGTGTTGAATAACCCTCTCCGGTGGCAGGTCATGTGCGGCCAACAGGCGACAGAATAGCCAGCGCCCTCTGGTGTAGGTCCGGACTGGCCGCGGCCAGTACCTGTCCTTGGGAATGACAGTCGAGGGCTCTGCCGTGCCAGTCCGTGATCGTTCCCCCGGCACCCTGGACGACCGGAACCAGTGCGAGGAAGTCGTGCGTGGCCATTCCGGCCTCCACAACCAGATCAACATGGCCAGAGGCCAGCAGTCCGTAGGCATAGCAATCCGCGCCGAACATGCGGAACCGGGTCTGGCGAGAAAGAGCATCGAAAAGCTCGCGTTCGCCCTCGGAGAACATGTCGATGGTTGTTGCATATAGCGTGGCATCGGTGAGGTCGCGGGTTTGACTGGTGGCACATTGCTGCCCGCAAAAGGTCGACACGCGACCCATGGTACCCAGCCAGCGTTCCTTCAGTGCCGGCATTTCAATGACACCAGTCACAGGCCGGTCTTCCTGGAGCATGGCAATCAGGCAGCCAAAGGTCGGTTTTCCCGTTGCAAAGCTCTTGGTGCCGTCGATCGGGTCCACCACCCAGCTCCAGGGGGAAGCACTTTCGCGAGCGCTGAATTCCTCACCGGTAAAACCATGTGAAGGATAGGTCTTGGCGACTTGTTGTCTGAGGGCCTGTTCGATTTCCCGGTCCGCGATGGTGACTGGCGTTTCGTCATGCTTGTACTCGATACCCTGTAGGTTGCGGAAATAACGCAATGCGATCTGCCGTGCGATGTCCGCAAGGTGCTCGGCAAAATGCACCAGCTCCTCGTCAGGTGCGGGCGAAGCGGCAGGGGATTTTTTTCTGGTATGCGACATCGCAGGTTCCAAAGGGGTGGGCAGGTGCTATTGTGCCAAGTCTGTCGCCCGCTCACCAACCCAATGTACAGAAGAGCGGCTTGAATGACAGCCCCACAGGCGATAACGTAGTGTTGCTATTCCAGTTTTAGCCTAACGTTGGAGGACAGAGCAGCAAATGATAAGGGCAGTGACTTTTGACCTGTGGGATACCGTGATCCACGACGACAGCGATGAGCCCAAACGGGCAGCCCAGGGTCTTCGTTCGAAAAAAGAGGCGCGCCGGCAACTGCTGTGGGAAGCACTCGACAGCGAGGCGCCAATCACCTCGGAAGAAGTCTGGCTGGCCTGCGACACTACTGACGCAGCCTTTAACCATGTCTGGCACGACCAGTTCGTAACCTGGAGTGTGTCCGAACGTCTGGAAATCGTTCTCGCTGGCCTTGGGCGAAAATTACCAGATCCTGTCCTGGAAAACGTGGTCAGGCAATACGAAGAGATGGAGGTCACGGTTGCACCGGATATGATCGATGGTGTTGCAGAGGCGATTGTCGAGCTGGCCGTGGACTTTCCACTGGCTGTGGTCTCTGACGCGATCGTCTCGCCAGGCCGCTGTCTCCGGCAGTGGCTTGAGATGAATGATATTCTGGATCATTTCACGGGATTTGCGTTCTCCGACGAGGTGGGACGTTCCAAACCTCACCGCGACATGTTCGCTCGGGCGGCTACCGAGATGGGTGTTGCCATAAACGAGATGGTGCATGTGGGAGATCGCGATCACAACGACATCAAGGGTGCGCAGGCGCTAGGAATGAAGGCCATCCTCTTCACCGGTACCCGCGACGTCGACCGGGACATCACCAGCGCTGATGCGATCTGTACGCACCACCGTGAATTACCGGGGGTCATCCGGCGACTGGTGAGTACGGATAAATAGAAGGCTCTGGGGAGAGACATGTCTACAGACCCGCATTTTCTGGTCGTCGACGGTTACAGTCGTGCTGGCCGGGAAGACCTCGAGGCCGGCGGCGCAACCACTGCGGGCCTCCTGTACCGCGAGATGCTTTACCGGCTCTCACCTGGCTGCACGGTCGACGTAATCTACCCCGCAGACCCGGGTGTCCAGCTGCCGGATGGGGCCGGGCTGGAGTCCTACGACGGGTTGGCGTGGACCGGTTCGAGCCTGACAGTGTGGAAAGAAAATGATCCGGACGTGATCCCGCAGATCGAGCTGATGAAAGCGGCCTACCGGTACCAGGTACCCAGTTTTGGCAGTTGTTGGGCAGCGCAGATCGGTGCAGTAGCCGCGGGGGGGCGCTGTGTGGCGCACCCGTATGGACGTGAGATGGGTATCGCGCGAAAGGTCAGTCTCACGCCGGAAGGGCGTGGCCATCCGATGTACCAGGGCAAACCAACGGTTTTCGATGCCTTTATCAGTCATGACGACGAGGTCACCCATCTCCCTGCGGGAGGCTTGTGCCTGGCGTCGAACACCTACACCCGAGTCCAGGCGCTCTCGATCACTCACCAGGGGGGTGTGATCTGGGCCGTCCAGTACCACCCCGAGTACGACCTGCACGAGCTTGCCAGGTTGATTCACTGTCGAACCCAGAAACTCATCGGTCTTTCATTTTTTGTAGATGAGACTGATGCGGCGAACTATGTGGCCAGACTTGAGGCATTGCATCGGGACCCGACGCGCAAGGATCTCGCCTGGCAGCTGGGAATTGACAGCGACGTGATGGACCCCGATGTGCGCACGCTGGAGGTCAGGAACTGGATCGAACAGTTGGTGCTGCCCGGTATGCGCCGATGAGCGTGCGGTCGGCGGGCCGCTGGCCGGGGAAGGCGTGATTTCCCTGAAGAAGAACCAGATGCCATGAAGGGAACTGAACTGCCAGACAAGGCGCAGGTGGTGATCATCGGCGGAGGTATAGCAGGGTGCTCCACGGCCTACCACCTTGCCAGTCTTGGGCTCAACGATGTCGTACTGCTTGAAAAGAGCCAGCTGACCTCCGGCTCGACCTGGCATGCCGCCGGCATGGTTGGCCAGTTGCGTGCCAGTGCCAACATAACACGATTGCTGCGTTATTCGGTCGAACTTTACCAGGGCCTCGAATCGCGGACCGGTATGGCGACCGGCTGGCGGTCGACCGGTTCGCTGCGCCTGTGCTGTACCCGTGAGCGGCGCATCGAGATCGAGCGGCAGGTCGCGAGTGCCCGATCTTTCGGGCTGGAGGCAGAGTTTCTGGGTCCCGGGGAAATCGCCCGGTTGTGTCCGGCGATGTCTGTCAAAGGGATCGACAGCGCCGTCTACGTGCCCTCGGACGGAAACGTGAATCCCTCTGACCTGACCCAGGCCCTTGCCCGAGGAGCGCGGCAGGGGGGCGTGCAGATCTACCAGGACACGGCGGTGACCGGCATTCGCTGTCGGAACGGCCGGGTGATCGGAGTGGAATCCGGCGGTGGCCTAATCGAGTGTGAAAGCGTCGCAATCTGTGCGGGGCTCTGGTCCCGGGAGATCGCACGACTGGCAGGTGCCAGCATTCCGTTGCTGCCCTCGTTCCATCAGTACATGGTCACAGAACCCATCGACGGGATCGAGCCGGACATGCCTGGAGTTCGCGATCCGGATCACTTGAGTTACTTTCGAGAGGAGGTCGGCGGTCTGGCTGCTGGCGGGTACGAATTCAATCCTGTGCCTTATGACGAGATGCCGCGAGCCGACGACCCGGCTTATCGATTATTTCCGGCGATGACCGAGCAGTTCGCACAGTTCATGCCCGGTATGATCGAACGTTTTCCGCAACTCGAAACTGTAGGTGTCAAGCGCTGGTTTACGGCGCTCGAGTCATTCACCGAAGACACCCATTTCATTCTGGGTGAAACGCCTGAGGTCCGCGGCCTGTACACGGCAACAGGTTTCAACGCGATGGGTATCGCTGCAGGTGGTGGGGCCGGCATGGCACTGGCACACTGGATCGCCGAGAGCCAGGCTCCGTACGACTTGTGGTCGATCGACATTCGGCGGTTCAGTGCGCTGCACCGCTCTGACCGAAACCTGAAGGTGCGTGTTCTGGAAGGGCAGGGGCGCCACTATGCATTGCACTGGCCACATTACGAGTCCAATGCCGGGCGTCCTCTGCGACGAAGTGCTCTGTATGATCGACTTAAGGCATCTGGCGCCTGTTTCGGCAGCAAGTCCGGCTGGGAACGTGCCAACTGGTTTGCACCAGCGGGCGTGACACCGGTAGACCGTCCCACGTTTGGGCGTCCCAACTGGCATGACCCGGTAGCTGCCGAACACAAAGCCTGCCGAGAGCGGGCTGCATTGTTCGACCAGTCGAGCTTCGTCAAGCTGCTGGTTTCAGGCAGCGGTGCCGAGGCGCTACTCCAGCGGCTTTGCGCCGCCGATGTCGCTGTGGCGCCAGGGACAGTTGTTTACACCCAGATGCTCAACGACGCCGGTGGCATCGAGAGCGACCTGACAGTAGCGCGACTGTCAGGGTCCGAGTACTACCTGGTGTCGGGAACAGCCATGGCTGTCCACGACAGTGGGCATATTCGACGAAACACACTCGGGTCGGACAGGGTTACGGTTGTCGATGTCACTTCTGCGTTCGGTGTGCTGGGACTGATGGGTCCCCGATCCCGGTCGATCTTGCAAAGGCTTGCCGAGGACAATCTGGCCAAGGAAGAGTTTCCCTATCGCGCGGTTAGGGAAGTCATGGTAGCGGGTGCCCCGGTCAGGATGATGCGGCTGAGCTATGTGGGTGAACTCGGTTTCGAGCTGCACGTCCCGACCGAATATCTGTTGACGGTCTTCGATGCTCTGCAGGCGGAGGGCCGGGAACATGGTCTGGTTAATGCGGGCTACCGGGCCATCGATTCGCTGCGACTGGAGAAACAGTTTTGTAGCTGGGGCGCGGAAATTGGTCCTGACGAGACGCCACTAGAAGCGGGTCTCGCGTTTGCAGTTGCCTTCGGCAAGGGGGATTTTATCGGTCGCGAGGCGCTTGTCAGGCAGCGAAAAATGCCGCTTGCCAAGGGTCTTGCGACCTTTACCGTAGGCAGCGATACGCCACTGCTCGGTGGCGAAACTATCTATCGGGACGATCAGGTGTGCGGCTGGATCACCAGTGGTGGCTTCGGCCACACCATCGGGCAGCCGCTGGGGCTGGGCTACGTCCGCAATGAGGCCGGTATTAACGAAGATTTTCTGCTGGCCGGCAGTTATACGCTGGATGTTGCCGGTACCCGGTTTCCGGCCCGGATCTCCATTGGCGCACTTTATGATCCGACTGGCCGTCGGATGCGTGGTTGAACTCCAAAGTAAACTGTCAGGACTGACAAGGAACAAGCAAAGTCATGTTAGAAGTCGAATCCAAAATCGCAGATCTCCCGTTCTGGTCCGGTGCAGTTGAGCTTGAACCGTTATCTGGCGGTTTGAGCAACCAGAGTTTTGTAGCAACAGACCGATCTGGAAAATATGTTGCCCGTTACGGACATGATATTCCCGTTCACCATGTCATCCGTAGCCGCGAGGCTGAGCTGAGCCGCGCTGCAGCCGAACTTGAGATCTCACCCCGGATGCACTGGGCACAGGACGGGGTGATGATTTTTGATTTTATCGAGGGGCAGACCTACGGTCCGGCCGATCTTCAGACCAACATGGATGCGGCTGTGGCGCTGGTCAAGCGCTGCCACCGCGAGCTCTACCAGCAGGTGCGTGGCCCGGGTTATCTATTTTGGGTTTTTCATGTGCTTCGCGATTATGTCCAGCTGCTGGGCCAGGGCCCCGATCCGGACAATGCAACTCTGGCTCGTTTTGCAAAGATCGCTGGCGAACTCGAAGGGGCTTCAGGCGAGCCGCTCATCTGCATATGCCACGCAGATCTGCTGGCGGCGAACTTTATCGATGACGGCGCCCGGCTGTGGCTGATCGACTGGGAGTACGGCGGATTCGGCAATGCCTGGTTTGACATTGGTAATATGGCGGCGATCTCTGGTTTTGAGCGACCTGACGAGGCCCGCTTGCTCGAGTCGTATCTTGAAAGCGAACCGACGGCCACGGACTGGCGCCGGTTCGACGCTCTACGTTGTGCAGCCAACCTGCGCGAGGCGCTCTGGGCCATGGTCTCTGAACAGCATCTGGCCCTGGATATTGACTATGCGGCCTACACTGCTGAGCAACTCGCCGGCTTCGAGAAGGCTTACGCTGTCTATCGTGAGCGTTACGGACCCGGCTGATTTCAGCCGATGGGGCGCGGTGTAGAATGCCGGCGCCACAGACCATACGACGGTATCAATCATCGGGAGTAGATCGTGAAACTGGGACTTGAAGGCAAAAGCATCATGGTTGCGGCGGCCAGTCGCGGACTGGGTAACGGTATCGCCAGAGCGGTGGCCGAAGACGGTGCGCGGGTATCGATTGCGGCGCCGACCGAACCCAAGGTTCACGAGGCTGCAGCTGCCCTGCGCGAAGAAACCGGTGCCGAGGTGATCTCGTCTCCGTTTGATGCCCGGGATCCAGAGTCCATTCAGGCCTGGCGGGATCGCACGGTCGAGGCATTTGGCACAGTCGATGGGTTGGTCGTCAATGCCGGTGGCCCACCGCCGGGGCAGTTTGACGATTTCGATGACGATGACTGGCAGGCGGCCTTTGAACTCACGCTGATGAGCTCGGTGCGCATGATCCGCACAGTCCTTCCGGCCATGCGCGCCCAGGGTTGTGGGTCGATACTCACCGTGACCTCATCGTCGATCAAGGAACCGATCGACATCCTGTTACTGTCGAACGTCATGCGCTCTGGTGTGGTCAGTTTGGCGAAGAGCCTTTCCCAGCAACTGGCGCCGGAGAAGATTCGGGTCAACAACCTGGTGCCCGGCTCTATCGATACCGATCGTCTCCGCAGCAACATCACTGTGCAGTCCAAGGCGGCTGGTATCAGCTTTGAGGAAAAGTGGGCCCAGCGCAGTGCAGCCATCCCGTGGGGGCGTTTCGGCAACGTCGATGAGTTCGGGCGAGCGGGTGCCTTCTTGTTGTCCGACGCGGCCAGTTACATTACCGGCCAGACACTGGTGGTGGATGGCGGTATGATGAAGACCGTCTGGTAAAGAGCTCTTCCGGGCCGCCCGTGCCTCAGCGGCCAGCGCTTGTACTAGTCGTAATATCCAGCTCTTACACTCGCACCGATGAAGTTGCAGATGAGTCGGTCGGCATGGACCAGCGTCATTCCATCCAGATCGTGCATGGGTGCGATCTCGACAAGGTCCATGCCGAGTACCCGGCCCTTTTTCACCAGCCCATGGATCAACTGCCAGATCTGGACCCAGTTCAACCCGCCCGGTACCCGGGCCATGACCGCGGGCATGATCGTCGGGTCGAGCCCATCGGCGTCGATGGTCAGGTAATACGGACCACCGTCCGGAATCCGGTCCAGCACCGACTGCATGCCGATGTCGTGCATCTCGTAGGCAGTGATGATATCTGCTCCGTAGCTGCGGGCATCGTCGACTTCTACTGTACGGGCACTGCCAATGCCGCGGATGCCGATCTGTATGATCGGCCCGAACCAGTCCATCTCGGAGGCCCGCCGGATCGGACTGGAGTAGCCTTGAGTGACCCCATTGACTTCGTGGCGCCAGTCCAGGTGGGCATCGACGTGCACCAGAGTGATGGTCTGCTCGCGCTCCAGTGCCCGCATCACCGGTATCGGGATGCCGTGGTCGCCGCCCAGCGTGATCAGTGTGGCTCCGGAATTGAGGATCTTGCGTGCCGCTCTTTCTGCCCGCCGGTAGTGTTCTTGAAGGTCAGTGAGTTCCGCAGTGACGTTGCCGCAGTCGACCACCTTGATGTCGCGATCATCAAGCAGTGGACCCCCGAGGTCCCAGTCGTAGTGGCTGCGGGTGTAGGAAGGGTGGTGAGACAGTTGCCGGATGGCATCAGGGGCCCGGCTCTGGTCGTTGGCCATCTCGTCCGGCCGGTAGGGCAGCCCATAGGGTATGCCGAGAATCGCGACATCCGCCTGGAGATCATCAAGGTCGAGTTCCAAGGGGTAATTCAGGAACGTTGCCGGGGGGCTTCCGGGTGCCTCGGTCAAAGCCATAGCGAATTCTCCTTTGTTCTGTACACCCATAATACAATAGCGCGTCCAGAGGTGGTGTGATGTTTCAGGTAGCGGTTCGGCAGGCCTGTGCAGGGTGAGTCGATCGGTAGATGCCTTCTGGCTGGAAGGAATGAAAAACCGGATTAACGAGTGGGGGACGAATGCGATTGGGTGTTGAAGTTGGTGGAACCTTTACCGACCTGGTTGCAATCGGTGAGGACGGCATCACTGTAACCAAGGTGCCTTCGGTACCGTTGCAGCCCGATGAAGGGGCGTTCAACGCCCTGGTTCAGAGCCAGATTCCGATCCCATCGATCGAGGAACTGAGCCACGGCTCGACCGTGGCTACCAATGCGGTACTCGAACGCAAAGGGTTCCCCACTGCATTTGTGACCACCAGGGGGTTTCGCGACATTCTGCGGCTTCAGCGCCACGGGCGAAGCCGTATCTACGATCTTGAGTATGTCAAACCCGAACCGGTGGTGGCCCGTGCGGCCTGCTATGAAGTCAGTGAGCGCATACTGGCTGACGGCAGCATCCAGTCAACGCTTGACACTGACCAGGTCAGACAGGAACTCGTGCCAGAGTTGCACTCAGGTGGCTACCAGGCGGTCGCGATCTGTCTGCTCAATGCCTATGTCAATCCCGTGCATGAAGAGGCTTTGGCTGAACTGCTGGCGGCCGAATTGCCGAACTTGCGGGTCTCGTTGTCCTCCCGTGTGACCCGGGAGTTCCGGGAGTTCGAACGAGCATCGACGACCGCACTGTCGGCCTATGTTCAACCGGTGGTCGAGCGTTATATCGACCGGTTTGTGAAACGGCTGGAGAGCGAAGGATTCACAGGACGGTTTTCCGTCATGCAGTCAAACGGAGGTCGACTGCCGGCCGAAGCCATGCAGTCCAGTGCCGTCACTGCCTTGTTGTCAGGGCCGGCAGCCGGCGTGATCGGCGCCACCCGGCAGTCAGGGCGTTCCGGCTACCAGAACCTGATTACCTTTGACATGGGTGGGACGTCTACCGATGTCTGTATGGTGACCGAGGGAAAGGCCCAGTTGACCCAGGAATACAGTATCGACGGCCTGCCCATTCGTATACCGTTGATCGACATTCATACCATCGGTGCCGGTGGCGGTTCCGTTATCTGGGTGGATGACGGCGGAATGCTGAGGATCGGCCCACAATCGAGCGGTGCGGATCCTGGACCGGCCTGTTACGGGCGTGGGGGTCAGCTGCCCACCTTGACCGACGCACACCTGATTCGAAACACGGTACGGCCCGAAGCTTTTCTTGGCGGTCGGATGGAGATCTTTTCGGATCGTTCACGGGCGGCGCTGCAGCCGGTCGCCGAGCGACTCGGGATGAGCCTTGAAGATGCCGCTGACAGTGCTATTCAGCTCGCCAATGCCAATGTCGTACGCGCGATACAACTGATTTCGACCGAGCGCGGTTTTGACCCCCGGGATTACGTACTGGTGCCATTTGGCGGGGCCGGTCCGCTGCACGCAGCCAGCGTGGCATCTGATCTTGGTATCAGCCAGGTGGTTGTACCCCCCAGCGCTGGCGTGATCTCTGCGTTCGGCCTGATCGCAAGTGACTTCACCCAGTTCTCCAGCCTGACTCGCCGGGTGGTGGTCGATGACCAGGCGCCGGACGTGTTACGCGAGACATACGCGGTCATGCAGACCGAGGCACTGGCAAAGTTTCAGGTCCTGAAGCTCAAAGGTGATCCGGTTTTTGACTTTGTGGCCGACATGCGTTTCGTTGGCCAGGCGTTCGAGGTGCCGGTATCTTTCGATGTAGGCAGTCTGGAGACGCTCAGCCAGGCCGATATACAGGAGCGCTTCAACGAAGAGCATCACAAGGTGTTTTTCTTCGGTGGAGCCAGCAGCAAACCGGTCGAACTGGTGTCTTTTCGGCTTGGTATGACCTTGCCGCTGGATCAACTGCCACTTCTCTACGAAGACAAACCGGGGAAGAGCAACGACCGGGAGATCGACCTCTATATCAACCGGGTCTGGCAAAAGGGGCGCTTGGCTGGCCAGGGGAGCCTAGCGGCAGGTACCCGATTGGCGGGGCCGGCTCTGCTGGAAGACCCGACCTCAACGCTGTTTCTGCCCCAGGGTTGGGAGGCGGTCCGCGATGAGCACCACAACACGATCATGACAAGGATCTGAGATCATGCCCAAACACGACCGCCCGGAGAGCGAAGCGTTGGCGATCACCCCGTTGGACCCGGTTGACCATGCCGTGATCAGCCAGGCATTGATGGCTGCAGGACGAGAGATGGGCGTCAAGCTGGTTCGCTCTTCCTATTCCAACATTATCCGCGAAGCGCAGGATGCGTCGGCGGCGCTTTTCGATCGCGACGGCCGGGTCATCGCCCAGGCCGAGCTCATTCCCATGCAGTTGGGGCCGATGTCCGATATTTTCAGGGCCTGTGCGGCCGTGGTTCCCCCCGAAGCGCTCCGTGAAGGTGATTTCTACATCAACAACGACCCTTACGGTGGTGGTCAGCACCTTCAGGATGTCTTCATCTTTTCTCCAGTCTTCGTGGATCGCGAACTGGTTGGATTCGCCGGCACAGTGTCGCACCATCTGGATCTGGGCGGGGGCAACCCTGGTCTTTCCCCGGATGCTGTCGATGTCCATGCGGAGGGTATTATTTTCCCACCGTCGGTCTACAACTTCGAGCGGGACTGGAACGGTGGGCCGCTGGAACGCCTGGTGGCGGCCAACATCCGGGTTCCGGATCAGACCATCGGCGACTTCTACGCGCAGTTCGCAGCCAACGCGATCGGCATTGAGCGCGTTAAGCAGCTGTGTCACAAGTACGGTGTGCCCAGTGTCGCCAGGTCGATGGCCGAGTTGATCGATTACTCAGAACGACGCTTCCGGGCTGCGTTACGGGAAGTCCCTGATGGGGTATATTTCGGTGAGGATGCCATAGATGATGATGGCCTGAGCGACGAACCACTGGTGGTCAAGGCAAAGGTGACGATCAACGGAGATGCGGTCGATGTTGATTTCGCCGGTACCTGTCCCCAGGTCCGGCGCAATCTCAACTGTCCCTGGGCCTCGACTATTTCGGCGACGCTCGCAGCGATCAAAGCGGCGCTCACCAGCGCAGACATACCCTTTAACGAGGGTGTGAAGTCCGCAGTCACGGTCACGGCGCCAGAAGGCTGCCTGGTCAATCCCATTTACCCGGCGCCGGTTCGGGCGCGAATGCTGTCGGCTTACCGTTGTTTCGATGCAGTGCTCAAGGCGCTGGCACAAGCGGCACCGGACAAGGTCATCGCCGGTGGCAACGATTCAACGCACTCTACGGCGATCTCTCATCTTGCAGGTTCACGCTATAAGGTATACCTGGAGATCTTCGGTGGTGGTTACGGGGCATCGCCGCGGGTCGATGGCTGCGATGCTGTCGACTCGACTCTATCGAACTGTACCAACGTGCCGGTCGAGGCGATGGACATGGATTTCGATCATTTCCGGGTTGAGGCATACACGCTGGTGCCTGATTCATGTGGGCACGGCCGGCAGCGCGGTGGCCTTGCGCTGATGCGGCGCTACCGGATCCTCAAAGACGGCACCAACTTTGCCCGTTATTCTGACCGGGCCAAGATCGCGCCATTCGGGCTCTTTGGCGGCACCGACGGGGGCAGGTCCTATTGCGAGTTAACCCGTGACGGTCAGACCGAGGCTATTCCAAGTAAAGGGCAGTTCGACCTGAAAGCGGGGGACGTTCTCAGTCTGTATACCGCCGGTGGCGGTGGCTACGGACCGGTTGATGAGCGTGATGGTGACGCTATCGCCCGTGACATTCGGGAAGGCTACGTGTCGGAGGAGACGGCCCGGCGGGTCTACGGTCGGACCGGCTGAGCGGGTTTTGGAACAACTTACCGTCAGCGATTACTTGTGCCGAGCCCCCACACCTCGCGGTGAAAGGTCTGAAAATGCGGCGCGTAGTCATGCTTCGCGATCTGTATTTCGACCAATACCGGGATACCCAGCCGATTGGATTTCAGGGCGCTCTTGAGAGCGGCTTCAACCTTGCCGGGCTCGGTCACGCGGATTCCCTTGCAGTTCTGGGAGCGGGCCAGTTTTGCAAAGCCAGGTGAGTTCTCAAAATTCGTCGCCATGGTAGCCTGCTTCTCAAGCACCTGGATGTACTGAGGCCAGCCCAGGGCTGCATTGTTCAGCACCACCCAGGTTACACCGCAGTGATTTTCTGCTGCAGTAGCCAGTTCCATCATCGCCATCTGTAGGGCGCCGTCGCCTGCCACGCAGACCACGTTCTTTTCTGGTGCTGCCATCTTGGCTGCAATAGCGCCGATCACACCCATGCCCATTGCCGTTTGCTCGCCCATCGGGATACAGTTGCCGGCGTCGAGTACACGATAGTAGGGCCAGTAATAGGACCACAGATCAGCACCGCCATTTTCGTGCACCATGATGGTGTTTTTGCCGAACACCCGGTTGATAGCGCCAACCACTTGCCGGCCCGAAATCGGTTTTTTCTGCTGTTTGAGCTGTCGTTCGATTTTGCGAACGTAGCGCGACTGGAGTTTCCCTATGGCAACGGCACGCCCGGATGCGGAGCCGGCCGCTCGTTCATCGATCGCAGCGAGCAGATCGGCGGTGGCGAGAGCCGCATCTCCGACCAGGGCGGTGTCCGGGTGAAAATTGAGTCCGATCGCCTGCGGGTCGATATCGATCTGTACGAAGCGTGCTTTGCGCGGCCAGAGCGTCCAGCCGCCTGTCGAAAAATCTTCCAGTCTTGACCCTACCGATATAACGAGGTCGGATTCGTCGAAATACGTTTTCCCTGCCTCAGTGAAGTACAAACCGACCTGCCCCAGACATAAGTGGTGATCCTCGGCGTACGTGCCGCGGCCCCCTGGGGTGGTGTAAAGCCCAGCACCGATCTTTTCCGCAAGACCAGTGATATTTGTTCCTGCCTCTGCGCTCACAGCACCAGAGCCACAAATGATTATGGGCTGTTTGGCCTGCTTGATTCTATCTGCCACTTCTGCAATCGATTTTGAATCAGGCCGAGACCGGTGACGTTCCAAGGAGCGCTCGTAAGCGGGCATTGAACACGATTGCAAGGCGATGTCCGAGGGTAGGTCGACAAACACTGCCCCAGGCCGACCATTCTTGGCAACTGAAAAGGCTCGTTGCATGACCCAGGGGGTGGTCTCCGCCGAGACGATGCGTGTCGCCCATTTGGTAACCGGACGCATGAGCGAAACGGAGTCCAGCTCCTGAAAGGCACCCATGCCGTCGGTATTCATCGGCACGCCGTTGCTCAGCGCGATGACCGGCAGTGATGCTGAATTTGCCTCGAGCAGGGCGGTGGTCATGTTGGTGATCCCGGGACCGGGATTGCCATAACACACGGCTGGCCGACCGGTGATTCGTGCATGAGCGTAGGCCAGTGAGACTCCGGAGTGTTCGTGACGGACCAGAATGTTGCGGATGTCGCTGTGCCGATGGAGGTCGTCAACCAGGTGGATCGGGTTGCCCGGCAGGCCGAAGACCCGATCAATTCTTTCGGCATTTAAAGCCTCGACGACCATTCTCCAGGGACTCATTCTGGGCATCAACAGATCCTCTCGATGTGGGTTATGGGAAAAGCGCCTCCGGTGATGGCACTCCGACCCGGCGATCCTACATTGTAATCGGGTTCTAGAACGTAATATATTCAACTCGGAATACCGCCCCGGCGCTCCGGATTGTTTGAGAGTTCGACATTCCTGGGACCCCGGGCAGTCTCTGGAGGATCGATGTCAGAAGTCGAATGACAAAATGTCGTCGCTGTCGGGAAAGGACCTTGCAGTTTATCGCGCCCTGACTTGCTACGACCCCCACGTCACAGATAGGAGGAAGAAGATGAGTATTAACAAGCAACGCAGAAAAGTAATCAAGAGCGTTGCGGCTGGTGCAGCCGCCTCGACGCTCCCCTTACCGTTCATCAGCCGTTCCGGGTTTGCCAGCGATCCCATCGTGCTGGGCATGCCGATCGCTCAGAGTACCGCCGGTGGTGTTGCTGATCACCTGGATCATTTACAAGGCGCTATTCTGGCCCAAGAGGAGATCAATGCTGCAGGTGGCATTCTGGGGCGCGAACTCAAGCTCAAGGTGGTGGATATCGATATCTTTTCACCAGAAGGCTGCCAGACCGCGATGCACAAGCTGGTGGATGAAAAAGTCCACGCCATGACGACACCGTTCACGCTGGCGCCTATTCCGACCATCGACGCGACGGTCAAGTACAAAGCTCCGTTGTTATGGGGTGTGACCCAACGGAATTACACCGATCACGTAGCGGCTCACCCGGACAGATACAGTCATTGTTTTCAGACTGATCCATCGGAAGTGCACTACGGATATACCTTCCCGATTTTTCTTAAAGATATGAAAGATCGTGGCCTGTGGACGCCCAATAACAATGGCATTCACATCGTTCAGGAACAGATCGCGTATTGCCAGACAATTTCCCGAACACTTCAGGAAGCAATCCCAGCCAGCGACTTTGAACTGGCCGGTATCACGGATATCCAGTTCCCCGTTCAGAACTGGGAACCCGTGATTCAGGAAATAAAACGCATCGGTGCCGGTGCGGTCATGCTTGATCACTGGGTCGCGGCTGAATATGCCGCGTTCTGTAAACAGTGGCGCGCAGATCCACTTGAAAACACCTTGATCTACATGCAGTACGGCCCCTCCCAGCCTGAATTCCTGGATTTAGCCGGACCGGCAGCCGAAGGCTTTGTCTGGAGTACAGTACTCGGCGTTTATGCAGACGAGATGGGTACCGCTTTCCGTGAGAAATACAAGAAGCGCTGGCCGGGTACGATGGGGCTTTGCTACACCGGTAACGCCTACGATACCGCCTATTTCCTGAAGCAGGCGTGGGAACATGTGGGTGACCCGAATAAATTCGAGCAGGTCTGTGATTACGTCAGAACGACAAAGTATCGTGGTGTTTGTGGACTGCTTGATATGAACAACAAGTGGCAGGAGGGTGCTCATTATCCGGACGATGGTCATCCGGTGACTGCCAAGAGCCTGGAAGATGGCATGGGCCAGCTGTATGTCCAGGTGCAAAATGTTGAACACAAGATTGTGTACCCAGATGTGTTGAAGGAGTCTGAGCTCCGACCCTTCGGATGGTAATAGCGTCAGCGGGTGCTGCGAATTCGCAGCACCCGCCTGGCGGCCCCCTGTTTTCTTGTAAAGATATCTCCCTCGACCTGGGGGGGCGGGAAATTCTTAAAGAAATCTCTCTGCAGGTCGCAAGCGGGGAGGTGCTTGGTGTGATCGGGCCAAATGGGGCCGGCAAGACCAGTTTGTTCGAGGTCTTGTGTGGACGGTTCTCTGCAAAATCCGGCACCGTGACGTTCAAGGGCCAGGATGTCAGCGCATTGCCGCTCTACCAAAGGGCGCGAATCGGAATCGGGAGAACCTACCAGACCCCCGTAGTGCCGGACGAGTTGACCGTTGAGGAAGTGTTCAAGGCGGCGCGGCAGGCCTACAAGCCTTACCTGAATCGCTGGCACGTGCTGTGGGCCATGAGACTGGTGCGATTCTCTGTGGATCCCGATCTGCCTGCAGCTCAGTTGGACACTCTTGACCGGCGCAAACTTCTGTTGTCGTGTCTCATCATGCGTCGTCCGCCCCTGTTGCTGATGGACGAACCCGCTGCAGGGCTGATCAACTCGGAAGTCGACGAGTTCGACGACTTGATCCGGATTCTGGCAAAAGAACTGAATGTCGCTATCGTCATCGTCGAACATCGGATCGAATTGCTGGACACCATCGCTGACAGAGTTATGGTCATGGATGCTGGAGAGAAGATCTCTGAGGGCGATTTGGCCATGGTCCTTCAAGACCCAAGGGTTCGTGCTGCTTACTTTGAAGATGTTCATTGAGACTATTTTGCCCAGCGTATGACTGATCAATTGCCGGTGCTGCAAATCGATGGCCTGTCCGCGGGATACGGCCCGATGCGGGTAATCCATGACTTGGATCTGGTCGTCAGTGCGGGTGAAAAGGTCGGACTGGTCGGTCTCAACGGTCACGGTAAGTCGACGCTCTTTCTGGCGATTGCTGGCCTGACTCATTGGCAGCGTGGTTCCATCAAGTTAAACGAGAAACAGATCGGTCGTAACCGCAGTCAGGGTCCGGGCCGCTACACGCACCAGATTGTTCACCATGGCTTGTCTTTAATTCCACAAGGCGATGAAATCTTTCAGGGGCTCACCGTGAAGGATCACCTCGATAGCGGTGCCTACACAAAATCGGCCTGGCGGAACCGTGCTGGCAGGCGCAAAGAGATTCTCCAGATATTTCCAGCGCTGGAACAATTAATGGATACCTCGGTCGGACGGTTGTCTGGTGGAGAACGACGCATGGTGGCCATAGGCCGAGGCCTGATGGCCAAAGCATCTCTTTACCTTGTAGACGAACCGACCTTGGGTTTGGCGCCGAAGTTAGGGAAAGGCGTTCTGGAGGCCTTGTTCGATATTGAGCTCGGTGAATCAGCCATGGTGATCGCCGAACAGAACGTTGCCCTGCTGGATGGTCGCGTGGATCGAATCATCGGTATGCACGTGGGTAAGCTCAAGGGTGAAGCTGCAGCATCGCTTGCCTATCAGACAAAACGGGAGACATAAGGCGTGGACTGGAGTTATGTGATCATCAACGCCATTGTTCTGGCCTGTATTTACGGGACACTGGCGATCGGTGTGTCCATCACCTGGTCGAGCCTGGGACTGATCAACATGTCTTTCGGCTTTATTTTCTCGTTTGCAGGATATGGCGCCTGGCTGGTTGCCCAGCATATCTCTCACAATGGTGTCGTAATTCTCGCGTCGGGAATACTGACGGGCGCGCTCGGCGGTGTGATTGTCTGCGCCCTGGCATTTATCCCATTGCACGACAAGCCGAACTTTACGATCCGCGGCATGATTGCAACGCTTGCCATCAGCCTGTTTGGAACGCAAGCACTGTTGTGGTACTTCGGCCCACGGGTGAAGAACATTCCACCGGTTTTTGGTTATGGTTCGATCAAAGTCTTTGGATCAACTATGACCTACGACAAGGTCGGCGCGGTGGTCACGTCGATTCTCATGCTTACGGCGGTGCTGCTGTGGATGAAATCGAGCCGGCGGGGCCTCGAGATCCGTGCCATGATGCAGAACCCGCATGCAGCATCAATCGTTGGCATCGGTGTGCGCCGCACCGGTTTCTATGTGATGGCAATTACCGGTGGTCTTGCAGGTCTCGCGTCGGTGTTGCTTTCCCAGACCTATTACCTACAGGCTTTCGGAGGAATAACACCAATGATCAAGGGTCTCAGTGTTGCGCTGTGTGGTGGACTGGGTTCGGTCACGGGTGTGGTAATTGCCGCTGTCATATTAGGTATCAATGAAGCCATGACCTCCCGCTTCTGGGGCGGTCAGTATGTGTTGATTACACAGTTCGGCCTGATCATTCTTATCCTGTTGATTCGTCCGCGTGGCATCGCAGGAATTCTCGACAAGGCGCGAGAGGCTTAAACAGCGTGCCCACCTGGAAAGACCCCTATTCGAGTTGGGACCCGGCAGGTCCCATTGACGAGATTCCCACCAACGAGTGGCGCTCTCCCGAGAGCAGCTGGGATGCTGCCCGCGAATACAAGGTACCGACCCATCTAGTGGGCCGATTACGGTACTACTACAAGTGGCCGGGACACGGTAAGAGCCTATGGAACAGATTGCGTTACTTTCCGACCCGGCGCACTGTGTTGCGTTTTCGAGGTGAATACAACCCGAAGACACTGCGCCGTGAAAAAACCATCATCGATAAACGACCGATCTGGTGGATGCTGGGGTTTGTCGCTCTAATTCTGGCGCCCTTTGTAATGCCGGAAGGTAACCGCGTGCTGTTATCGGCCGCAGCCGTGTTCTCGATCTATGCAGCGATCAATCTGTGCTGGACGCTGGTGATTGGCACGGCGGGTATTTATTCGCTTGCGACGTATGCGATCGTCGGGGCAGGTGCCTACGGCTCTGCTTATCTGTCAATCCACTTTGGGTTACCAATTCCACTGATGTTGCTGGTCGGTGGTCTCATAGGCCTGGTCTTTGGGATACTCATTGCTATTCCTGCCGTGCGTCTAGAAGGGTTCTACTATGCACTGCTGACCTTGGGTGTCGTCGAACTGTGCCGGGTCTACATCATCCAGTCCAGAGCTTTCGGATCAGAGATCGGGGGGCTCTACGGGGCAGCCAGCTATATTCCTGAAGCATGGGATGAGTTTGCCCAGCTGCGGCTGGGCTACTACGCAGCAGCAACTGTGCTCGTGGCCGCGCTAGTGCTGTTCCGTTTCATCAACGGTAAGCGGTTGGGTCGCTTACTGCGCATGGCGCCGGAAAAACGGGAGGCCTTTGCCGAGGCTACCGGGGTCAACTATCGGGTTGCTCGTATCCAGGTGTTTCTGATTTCTTCCGCCGCATTGGGAGTGATCGGTGCTTTCTATGCAAGCCATTTCCGCGGTGCATCGCCGAACCTGTTCGGGTTCGACACGGTTGCAATGGGTTTGGCGATGCTGGTGATCGGTGGTCTGGGTAGAGCTGAGGGCGCAGTGCTCGGCACCTTGATTGTGGTGTTTATCGATCGGGTACTGATTGATCTGGGTCCATTGAGAATAGTGCTGATAGGCGTACTGATGTTGTTTGTGGTTTTGTTTCTGCGCGGTGGTGTGTTTGGCATCAAGGCCCAGTTTCGCGTGTGGAGAGACAAAAAGAAAAGTGAAAACCGATCGGCCCGTGCCGAGAAAGGAGGCGAGATGCTGCCTGAAGAAGCGACCGAAGTCCGGGACAAAGACGAGCTCGCGTTTCGACGTTACGACAAGAACCAGCGGGATTTTCTGAAGACACTGGTCAGCGATGAGGTCATCGAAGAATTCAAGAACAAACCGTTGGGCCAGCACAGTGAAGCGCTGGAGAGGCTGCTCACCTATTTTCGACGCCAGCCGATGGTCGATAAATATGCAATCAAGTGTGTTGAACCATTCAAGGCTTACCAGGTTGTAGCGTTATCGGGGATACCCGGCGTTGCGCCACGACTGGTGGAGGACAAGATCTATTCCAGCCGGGAAGACGCGTGGGTGGGAGTATTCACGCGGCGCATCCAGGATCTGCTGGAATCGTAATGAGTAGATATTGCGTCAATTATCGTTGCTGAGTCAGCGCGGTCGGTGTCAGGTGAATAACGAGGAATAAGACATGGCAGAGGTCAAGCTGTTCGGGTATTGCAACGATATTTCCGTGAAGCCGGGGGATGAACAGACATTCCACGTTACTGCTGACGGCACAGACACTGCCGAGGCCCAGCTTGTACGACTCATCCACGGTGACCAGCACCCGGATGGGCCCGGTCTTGTTGAAGAGGAAGTCGACTGCGACATCAACGGTACCTGGCAGGTCAAGAAACAGTACACCCAGGTCGGCTCCTACCTGCAGGTCGCCGACCCGGAAAACCGACTCTGTATCGACGGCAGCTTTTCGATGTTCACCTATATCTGGCCTTCACTGCACCTCAAGGTTGGCGCCCAGGCTGTCTGTGGTCGCTACGACGACTACAACTGTATAGGCTATGCAATTGGCATAACCGAAACCGGCCACTTGGGATTTATCGTTGCGGATGGTAAAGAGTTTGACGCTGTTATTTCGGAGATTCCGTTACAGCGGCACATCTGGTACTTTGCCGGGGCCTCTTACGATGCCAGTACTGGCAGGGCCACACTTTACCAGGCGGGTGTTGTGAATCGGTATAACT
Organism: uncultured Acidiferrobacteraceae bacterium; assembly: GCA_964630665.1. Lineage (GTDB taxonomy): Bacteria > Pseudomonadota > Gammaproteobacteria > Arenicellales > UBA868 > UBA9619. The sequence goes on from CAZVVN010000008.1 coordinate 23,528, forward strand.
CGCTTTGGGGTAAGGTCACCCCCATGGATTACGACTCACATGTCTCCGAGACCTTACGCTTCAAACCGGAGCATGCACCCGATATTCCTTTTCTGATTGGGGGGACGTGGGACTACCACATTAACCGTGGCCAGTTTGTGAATGAACTTTATTCTGGCAAGGTCGACCGCCCCGGAGTCGTCTCGCGGGTACTGTCTCGTGAAGAGTTCGATCACATCTGTTCGGGCGGCAAACCACCCGAGAATGACATCCTGGCGTACTGGGACACGACTGCCGGTTACAACGATAGCGGTATTGGTGACACCGTCATGGATACCGGACCACACGGCTTGCATGCCACCGGTATCAACAAGCCGGTACGGGCACAGACCGGCTGGAACTGGAATGGTCGCAACGACTGTTTCAGGTTAGCGCCGGAGGAATACGGTGGTATCGAACTGCACGACGACGCGATCATCGACTGTGGTTGGGATGTAACGAACCGTTTGACGATCCCTCAGGATCTCAAGAGCGGGGTCTATGCGATACGCCTGCGTGCTGGCGACGGGACGGGGCTGGGCGAAGAGTATCTGGTGTTTTTCGTCCGGGCGAAAACGCCGAAAGCGCCGATCGCATTGCTCATTCCCACTGCCAGTTACCTGGCGTACGCTAATGATCACCTCACTTTCGACAATCAGACGGCCCAGCCCATCGTTGGGCAAACACCGATAGTGACTGATATCGACATCGAGGTTTATCAGAGCCCGGAGTTCGGCCTGTCGACCTATGATCATCACCGGGATGGTGCGGGGGTATGTTACTCGTCATACCGCCGGCCAATTGTCGGCATGCGTCCCAAATACCGTAACGCGATGAACGGAATTACCTGGCAGTTTCCGGCGGATCTTTCCATTGTTGCCTGGTTGGAGCATTGCAACTATGACTACGAGGTGCTGACAGACGAGGATCTGCATCGGGAAGGCGTCGATGCGCTTTCGTCCTATAAGTGTGTAATCACCGGAACCCACCCGGAATACTATTCCGAGACCATGCTGGATGCGACCGAGGACTTTGTCGCAGGCGGAGGACGGCTGATCTACATGGGCGGTAACGGCTATTACTGGAACGTGGATTTCTGTCAGGACGAACCCTGGTGCATGGAGGTGCGCAAGCTGGATTCCGGTATGCGGGCCTGGAACGCAAGGCCGGGCGAGCACTACATGCAGACCACTGGCCAGAAGGGAGGCCTGTGGAAGAACCTAGGTCGACCCCCGCAAAAAGCTCTGGGTGTCGGTTTCATCTCCCAGGGTTTTGAGTCGTGCCGGCCTTTCCGGCGCATGCCGGACAGCTGGCACCGTACGGTGTCGTGGATTACCGACGGGATCGAAGGGGAGATCATCGGCAACTTCGGTCTTGCCCACGGTGCGGCCGGCGGCATCGAGATGGATCGCTATGATCTGGAAAAAGGCACCCCGCCGCATGCCAAGATTATTGCATCGTCAGGTGGGCACACCGATAACTACATGCTGGTCTGCGAAGAAGTCTTATATGCGTTTCCTGGAATGACCGGTACCTACGATCATCGGATCCGGGCTGACATGGTGTATTTCACTTGCTCCAACAATGGCGCGGTATTCTCGACAGGCTCGATCGCCTTTGGTCAGGCGCTGCCATGCCACGGTTTCGAGAACAATGTGTCGAAATTACTCGCCAACCTGGTCGATGCGTTTTCCAAAGACGGCCCGTTGCCCGGTGGCGCTTGGATCTCAGACGAAAAACAGTGGCGCTGACCGGTCTGAAACCATGAGGTGTGTTCCAGGGGGTTATGGATGACTGAACAAATCACGCTCGTGATCCACGGGGTGGAATCGGCAGCAGAAATACCCGGCATTGCTCAGATCAAAGATCATGCCCACATTCACTGTGCGCCGGATCTCGACAGCCTGCAGCGTCATCTGCCCGGGGCGGAGGTTCTGTTGGGCTGGAACTTTCGGGCCACCGAGCTCCGGGAGGCCTGGCCCCTCGTGGACCGCCTGCGCTGGGTTCAATGGGGCGGGGCGGGCGTTGACGCCGTGCTGTTTCCGGAACTGGTTGCAAGTGATGTCCTGCTGACCAACGCCCGGGGTGTGTTCGACCGGGCTATGGCCGAATACACGCTGGGTCTGATTCTTGCCTTTGCCAAGGAACTTCCCGAGACCTGCGCCGCGCAGCGCGAGCACCGCTGGTCGTATCGCTGGACCGAGCTTGCCGAGGGCCGGTCGGTGCTCGTTGTCGGGGTCGGCAGTATCGGCCGAGAGATTGCCCGGATGCTTGACCGAGTGGGGTTCGTCGTGTCCGGCGTGGGCCGTTCGGCGCGCGACACAGACCCCGATTTTGGACAGGTCCATGGCGTGGCGGATCTCAACCGCTGCCTTGGAGAGGCAGACTACGTTGTGCTGGTCACGCCCTTGACGCCCCAGACGCAGGGTCTTTTCGGTGCGCCTCAGTTCTCAGCTATGAAACCCTCGGCGCGGTTTATCAACCTCGGTCGGGGTGAACTGGTCGATGAAACTGCACTGCTTGAAGCACTCGAAGACAATAGCATCGCGGGTGCCGGGCTTGATGTCTTCTGCACCGAACCGCTGCCCGCCGAGAGCCCGTTCTGGGATCTTGACAACGTGATCGTCTCGCCTCATATGTCCGGGGATTTTCAGGGTCACAAGGAAGCCATGGTTGAGGTTTTTCTGGACAACTTCGAACGCTTTCGCAATGGCCGCGAGCTCGTCAATCTAATCGACAAGTCACTGGGCTTCGCCAGGGACTGAAATCTCAGCGTGCTGCACGGTGTTGCCGGTGGCGATGCAGTGAAAATCAGCCGTCCCGGGTCATGCCTGCCGAGAGATCGCAATACCGGCGATCAGGAACGCGATGATGTAGACGATGGTTCGATAGATCACCATCGATCCCGGTGGTATGCAGATGAACGACATGCCGCTCAGGCCACGCAGCCCGATCTCATGCGCAAGACGGATGATCTCGTAGTCCGACATGCCCATGGGCTCTGCCAACTCACCCAGAATATCGCCAGGGGCAGGCCCTGCACCGCCGAGAATATCCATGTCGAAATGTACGTAGACATCGTCCGTGCCATCGTAAGCGTGCTTCAACTCTCGGCAGAGCCCATCTATGCCGAGTTCACCCCGAACCTTCCACATCGGGTAGAAGTGGGCGCCGCGGTCACGATAGCCCCGCACGGTCTCGGCACGCTCGAGCATCCCACGCTCGCCGATCTCCACCAGGTTAGGCACTGAGAAGTTCTGGTGGGCGTTGTAGGTCTTTGACTTCCAGTTGCCACTTCCGGCGATACGCGAATCGCCGGTCAGGTAGTCCAGTGGTCTTGAGTCCCAGTGTGTATCGGTGCTGATCATGCCAACTTTCCCTTTGCTGCGCTCGGCAATGGGTTTGGCAATGGCATAGGAGCCGCACGGTGAGTTTTGCCCGATCACTATGGGGATTGAACCTGCGTCCAGAGCCTGATTGACCAGCAACTCTACCGCGGCCTGGGCTTTGAGGATGTTCTCGGCAGTGGGATTGGTGTTCACGTCTGAAGAGATCTCAGCATCGCCCATGTCGACCACTCGCAAGTGTTCGAAAATGTCGATGTCCAACTCCTGGATGTAGCCCGTTGGATAGCGCGCGGACTGCTGACGGACCCGCTGCGGTGCCAGCACCCACTCTGATTTGTCCACTCCGGCATACTTGCCCGCCGACCCGGCAACATAGGGAGCACCGATGATGGCAACGTCGGCACCGGCCAGCGCAGCCGGATCGCAGGCCAGTGGAACACCCATGAAAGTGGGTGTCTGAGCGTCGATCATCGGCAGCGTTTCGCTGTCGATTCCGGTGTAACCGCCCATGCCTTCCCAGGGGGGGGTGTCCATTGAATTCTCTCCTTGTACTTAACGAGTCACCATGCGGGAACGGGCCTTGAGAGCTGCAGCTATATTCAGCCGGAACACCACAATTTCAGTCAGATGAGTCAGATGATGCCGCCGTTGACGTGGATGACCTGACCGGTGATGTAACTCGCATCCTCGCTTACCAGAAAGTCGATCATTGCTGCGACCTCTTCGGCCCGGCCCAGCCGCCCAAGCGGAATTAGGCCGCTGATCCGCTCGAGCTCTTGTGGTTCAAACAACTCCCCCAGGTGCTCTGGGTTGGCATTGATCATCCCCGGGGCAACAACATTGACGGTTGTACCGGTTGGGCTGAGTTGCACAGCAAGTGCGCGGGCCAGTGCTTCAATTCCCGCCTTGGCTGCTGCAGAAGCCGGGAAGACCGGGAAATCGTTGCGGAACGTGTGAACATTGAGGCTGCTGATGGCGACCACGCGCCCATGGCTGGATTTCTCCAGGTAAGGCATCGCCGCGGTGGCCATCTGACAAAAGCCAGCGCTGATGACCCGGTAGGCATAATCCATGTCTTCGGCTGTAACGTCGCCAAAGCCTTTGAGAATTGGAAACCCGGCATTGGCCACCAGCACGTCCAGCCCGCCAAAGGCCTCGATGGTACTTTTGACCAGGGTGTCGGCAACGTCCGGATCGGACAGGTCTCCCAGTACGATTTCGGCTTGCGCACCTGCCGATCGCACTGCCTCAGCCGTCGCTTCACATCCCGCACGGTTGTTTCGGGCGTGGAGCAACAGGCAGGTCCCTGGTCTCGCCAAGCGGCGGGCGACAGCAGCTCCAATGCCACTGCCGGAGCCGGTCACCAGGGCAGCTCTAGCTGGATTTTGGGCAGTTGCGGTCATGGCCTGAAAATCTTTTCCCGAAATCAGTCTAGCCGGCAGACAATCAGTAACGGTTGCCCCGGGCCGGGTCGACACCTTCGTAGAGTAGCCGGCGCCTGATCCTGGCGTCGTTTCGGCACAATTCGAAATCCGCTTCGGCCAGACGCCCCTGGGGCGGACCGGCAATGGTGAAATGGCCATAGTGGTCTTCACCATTGACCAGCGCCACCAGTGTACGGTCACCGGTTTTCTGTTTCATGGAAGGCGAGATGTAACGGATGGCAGAGCCGATACGCCGGTCGTCAGTCGTGTTGGGACCAGAGGCGTGAAACAGATGGCCATGATGCAGCGAGGCCTGGCCTGGTTTCAGAGGCACGTCCACACCATCGCTGTCGTCAACCTCGACGGCAATTTCCTGACCGCGGGACAGCAGGTTGTTCTCGGCGAAGGTGTCTTCATGCGGTACGATCTGACGGGTGTGAGTGCCGGGCACGAAGCGCATGCAGCCGCTGGCGACGCTCGCGGGAGACAGCGCCACCCAGGCGGTGACCTGGTTGAGTTCACTGAGTCCCCAGTAGTTGAGATCCTGGTGCCAGGTCACGACTTTGCTGGTATTTGCTTCCTTGATGAACAGACCACTGCTCCAGACCATCAGGTCGGTGCCCAGTATCGGAGAGACCGATTCGATCAGATTGGGATTGCGTATCAGCTTGTCAAAAGACGGCAGCAGTCGATCGGGATAGGATCGGAGCAGCATCAGTTTCTCCGGATCATCCGCCAGTTCGACTTCGGCGGCTTCCAGGTCAGCGCGGACCGCACGAGCTTCTTTCTCACTGATCGCATCGATGGGAAAGACAAAACCATCATGGATATATGTCTCGCGAATGGATTGGCTGGCTGTTGTCATCTTCGGCTCTCTTTGGTTCTCAGGTTCAGTTTGAACAGCTGTTGCCGGGGGTATTGAACCCTGATGCTGGTCTCATAAAGCTGTTTCAACACGTGGCCATGGTAGCGTAGTATAGGATGCCAGTAACCAGCCTGTCTGTCACGGGTCTTCAGGCGAGATGACCGGTAAGCAGGATTCGGCGTCCCAGGAGATCAGGCCAAAAGCAATGAAGATCTCGAACATGATCCAGGCCATTGACCTGCATGCCTGCGGCGAGCCCGGGCGTGTCATCGTTGGCGGTGTGCTCGATGTACCGGGCCGCACCATGTTCGAGAAGATGCGTTATCTCGAGACCGAGGCCGACGATCTACGCAAACGTATGCTGCGCGAACCGCGGGGGTACCCGGCAGCCAACTGCAATCTGATACTCCCGCCCACCCATCCGGATGCCGATGCCGGGTTCGTCATCATGGAACAGGTGGAGTATCCACCGATGTCCGGTACCAATACGATCTGTGTCGTCACCGCCCTGATCGAGACCGGCATGGTAACGGTCGAGGAACCGGTCACGCAGCTGAAGCTCGATTCCCCTGCGGGTCTAATCGCTGTGGAAGCTGAAGTCAGCGACGGAAAAGTGCGACGGGTCACGTTCGAGAACGTACCGGCCTTTGCAGTCCATCTGGATGTGCCGATCGAGGTGCCGCATCTGGGTACAGTCAGCGTCGACGTCGCCTGGGGTGGTATGTTCTACGTGATTGCCGAGACCGAACCACTGGGGCTGGAACTGACGCCGTCTCGGGCCGGCGAGGTCGCGCGGGCAGGTGAGATGATCAAAGCAGCGGCCAAGGCTCAGCTGGATTGTGTGCATCCGGACAACCCCGAAGTCACCGGTGTAACCATTGCGGTTATGTCGGGTCCGGCTTCCCAGCCGGGTGCGACGCTCAAGAATGCAGCGGTGGTCTCGACCGGCCAGCTCGACTGGGACCGGCCGCAGACCTGGACGGCTGCGCTTGACCGCTCGCCCTGTGGTACCGGTACCAGTGCAAAGATGGCAACGCTGTACGCCAAGGGGCAGCTGGGGCTCAATGAGGACTTCCACCACGAGGGCATCCTCGGGACCGTGTTTACCGGGCGACTGGTGCGGGAGACCCGGGTCGGGGAGCACATCGCGGTGGTGCCGACTATCTCCGGTCAGGCCTGGGTGACTGGTATGGCGCAGTACGTTGTAGAGCCCGATGATCCCTTCCCTGAGGGGTTCACCATGGGCGACATCTGGGGCGGGGCAGTCGACTGAGCTTGTAGCGCGAGAATTCCGGGCGATCACCCGGCAGACCCTGTTAGCGTCGCGGGCTGGTTTTCTCGATCAGTGTAGGTTGATCAGCACCACCCCGCCTACGACTACCGCGACGCCGGCCCCGACTTGGAGCGTTATTCTTTCTTCTCGCAGTGCCAGTGCTGCCAGCAGGGTAAACACCGGGTAGGTAGCGATCACCGGAGATACCAGGGTAACAGCGTCGCGCAGCAAGGCGGCGTACATGCAGGTAATAGCCACGGCAATACATACGCCGGACAAGGCAAAGGCACTGACCCCTGCTCGCGGGACATGCAGTGGCAACCGGCCGTGCCGAATGCGGTAGATCAGCAGAACGCCCAGACCGCCGACGGTGTACGAGAGGAATCCGGCCATCATCGCGTTGGGTAATAGGTCAAGACCGATTTTGCCGGTGGTGTTTACCAGTCCCCGGATAATCGACGCCGCAGTCGCGAAAATCAGCGCGACCCGCATCACTCGGGTGACTCCAGTACCTGGTATCCAAGTCAGCGACATGACCCCGGCCATGGTCACCAGCGTACCGACCATGATGAGTGTGGTCATGGTCTCACCAAGGAACAGGATCGCCGTGAAGGCTGCAAACAGCGGTGATGTCGCGGCAAGTGTGGAGGCGACAGTAACGCCCGCTCGATTCATCGACTCCAGCGTGAAATAGATCGACAACATCGGGTTGACCAGGCCTGTTGCGACAAACCACCAGAAGCCCGGTATAAACCAGTCTGTGGATTGCATCCACCAGGGTGAGGTGAGACTGAAAGTAGCCACTACTGCTGCAATGCTGATCAGGGCACCGGCCTGCGGGTCGGCATGAGACAAGCCCCGTTTAGCCGGAATCGCAGATACCCCAAAGAACAAGGCCGCCGAGAGGGCGAATATCAATGATGTTGACATCAAGTTGCGGTGCAGAACGGCACAGTCGAGCCTGGCATGGAATCAGTCTCCAAACAAAGTCGAGGATTACTCAGGAAGATCTCAGTTCCGGAAACTGTCTGATCCTCCGACTCGTTGACCGGCTACAGGTGTGGGCCAGGCCATCAGGAGTAGCACTATGGGAGTCTGTTTTGAGAATCCAGTTGTACAGTGATCCTGTACTGGGCAGGGGGCCGCTGTGTAAGCACAAAGAATCAGCCGTAGCGAAGGGCTTTCAGTCCAACATGGTTTGACGGGCTTTGGCCTTGCGTTCGGTTTCCATCATGAATCCCGGATTCTCGCGGCACAGTTGTTCCGTGCTGCGCATGATCTCCTCGTTGGTCTGGTCGAGGTCGAACGGCAGGCCGTAGGGTTGCGGTATGTACCACGGTGTATGGGCGTAGAGTTCCAGGTAATTACCTTCGGGGTCGTGAAAGTATATCGACCAGGCATTACCGTGGCATGCGTAGCGGTCGACTTCGGTGCCATTGGCCACCAGAGAGTCACGCATCTGGCGTAACTCGTCGAGCCCCTCCAGAAGAAACGATAGTTGCTGGGCCGCACTGTAGTCGGCATCGTCGGGCCGACCTCCGATCAGGACGATCTCGTGATGCTCCTCGGGGTTGGTCGACAGGAACATCATCGGGCACGCGTTGACCGGGTGAGGACCCTGATCAGTGACAGTGAACCCCATGACGCGGGTGTAGAAGTCTCTCATCTTCTCCGCATCTCGTATGTTTAGCCCGATGTGGCCGATGCGGGGTCTGGGTTGACTGGACATAGTGTTTTACCTGCTGTGTTTTATCCGGCGATGTTCCCACACAATTTGTCGTCGTGACAAGTTTGGACTATATGCACTGCCGGCTAGTCGGTGCCACCGTAGAGCCGCAGTATGCCGAGGTAGACACTATCTTCAAGGTCAGCAGTGGTCTCGTAGTTACCGTGCTCGGCGCTGTTGAACTGTACGGTGTACGTGCCGCTGTGGCCTTCCAGGCCATCAAATCTAAAATCACCGTATTCATCGGACAGGGTGGTCTTTATCGGATTGCCGTCCTTGATCAGCACCACCTGGATGTCCGAGGCAGCATCGGTTGTGCCGTCATTCTCGGCTACCAGGGTGCCGCCGATGAAACTGTCGGTAAAGCGGTCGAGATTGCGGTAATAGACCCTGGGCTTCGCCTTGTATTCCGGGTGCAGGACCTGCAACTGCTCCTTCTCTACGATGTCTTTCATCTGACTGTCTTCAACTTTCAGTGAGCGGAAGACATCGGTCGGACAGACCTGTTCACAGCGCAGTCGGGTTTCGCCTCGATCCAGCAGGTGAGCGTCAAAATTCCATTTTTGCGCCACCTCCTCCGTCTCATTCCACCAGATTGAACCATAAGGACAGCTATCGACGATCTCCCGCTTGCCGCGGGCTTTTTCCGGATCGATCATCACGATACCGTCATCACGCTGGTAGACCGAACCATCCTTTGCCGCTGTGACGCATGGGGCATCGTCACAGTGATTGCAGGTCGTGGGTCTGAATGCCACATCAACCATCGGGGCCTGGCCATGCTCGCGTGAGGCCACATAGAACCATTTGTGGCCGTGCAGCGGTTGGGGATCGGAATACCCCGGAAAGCGGTTGCCGATGTGCTCGTCCTTGCAGGCAAGGAAACAGTTATTGCAGTTGTGGCACTTAGCCACATCGATAATCAGGTTCCACTTTTCCATGATCGTGCGGTTTCAGAACTGTCAGGTCTACAGACAACGGTGCCGGAACTCTCCAGGTGCCGCCGCCGGCGGGGCGACCCCGCGCCAGGTCTTCTGCCCAGAAGTCGGCGGGATCAGCCTGGAACACCTGTGACGCTGCGCCATCGGGTGTATACAATGGGTACAGCGCCTAACCTTACGGAACTTATTCGAGGGTCGTCAAGCCCACGGTGGCCAGGATGATTGTCAGCGGTTCGTATCTTTGCTGACTATTCGTGTGGCAGCCTTTGATTACAGGGGCAAGGAGAAAGCGAGGAGAAAATGTCCGGTACATTGCCAATTCTTTTGTGGGGTATCGCGACTGCGCTGCGCTATACCGCGGCCAGGCACCTGGTATTCAAATCTCGGCTGGGGGAAAAAGATCTGCTCGCCCAGATCAGGACCCGCGACGGGTCAGTCGGGCGCTGGTATCAGTTCAAGGGGGGACGACTGAAATCCCGTTCCGGTATCCATCCGGCGGCCGAGATTTCGCTTACCTTCCGAACGGCTGAAACCGGCGCCAGGCTACTGACGCCGCCGCTGGACCACCAGCAGTTCGTCAACGCTGCAAAAGCATTCAATGTCGATATCGACGGCCCGGAAGAATTGTCACTGTGGTTCATGGAAACATTGCGTATGGTGCAGACCGTGGGCTGGTTGTTCGGCACCCCGGTAGCCGACGGGGAGACCCGCTATGTCAACAACACCAATGGTGGTCCGGTGTTCGTCTATGTCAAGGACGGTCGAATCGTCCGGGTCACGCCCATCGAGTTCGATGACAGTGACGCACCGTCATGGTCGATGACTGCCAGGGGCAGGGTGTTTAAGCCGCCTCGGCAGACGACACTTGCCCCGCATGCACTGGCTTCGAAATCGGTGGTCTATTCGAAGGACCGACTGCTCCATCCTCTGAAGCGGGTCGATTTCGATCCTCAAGGAGATCGCAACTGCGCCAATCGCGGCAAATCGGGATACCAACGCATCAGCTGGGACGAAGCCCTCGACATTGTTGCCGGTGAGATCAAGCGTGTCAGACGTGAACACGGCAAGGGTGCGATCCTCAGCAGCCACAGTTCACATCACACCTGGGGCAACGTGGGCTACTACATCAGTTCGAACTTCCGCTTCATGAATACCATCGGGCATACCAAGATGGTGATCAATCCGGACAGCTGGGAAGGTTGGTACTGGGGCGCCATGCACCATTACGGCTACAGCATGCGCAACGGCGCATCTGAACCTTACGGGCAAGTGCAGGATTGTCTCGAGAACTGTGAAATGATCGTCTTCTGGTCCAGCGACCCGGAATCATCCAGCGGTTCCTACGCTGCATTCGAAGGTACCATCCGCCGCCAGTGGGCCCGTGAGCTCGGGATCAAAATGGTCCACATCGATCCATTCCTGAACCACACCAGCGGCTTTCTCGGTGGCAAGTGGATTCCCGTCATCCCCGGTACCAGTCCGGCCCTGGCGCAGGCGATCACCTATGTCTGGATCGACGAAGATCTTTACGACAAACAATACGTTGCTGAGCGAACCACGGGATTTGAAAAGTGGCAGGCCTACATCATGGGTGACGAGGATGGCAGACCTAAGACACCCGAGTGGCAGGAGTTCGAAACCGGCGTTCCCGCCCATGTGGTCCGCGCCCTGGCCCGGGAGTGGGGGTCGAAAAAGACCTACCTCGCAGCCGGTGGCAAGGGTACCACCTTTGGCGGGGCCTGCAGGTCGGCGACCGGCATCCAGTGGGCCCGCTCGATGGTCTGTCTAATGGCCATGCAGGGGCTGGGCAAGCCCGGGGTGAATTTTGGCAACCTCCAGACCGGTGCACCACTCAACCATCATTTCTATTTTCCTGGATATGCCGAGGGCGGGATCTCCGGTGATATAGAAGGTTCAGGCACGGCATTCAACCTGTTTCAGCGCATGCCACACGTCATGAGTATGAACAGTGTCAGCCAGAAAGTACCCCGGACCTATATTCCAGAATCGATTACAGAAGAGCGGGTCGAGGGTTATCCCACTGATCCCCGGTCGCTTGAGCGCCAGTTCCAGAAGTTCAGTTACCCTTCTCCGGGTCACTCACGCATCCGGATGTTGTATAAATACGGTGGCTCACACTTCAGCACAGTCATGGACTCGAACAGGTTGGTTCGGGCGTACCAGTCCGACGCACTCGAGTTCGTTGTCAACCAGTCGATATGGGACGAGGGCGAGACCCGATTTGCGGACATCGTACTGCCGGCCTGTACTAACTTCGAGCGCTGGGACATCGGCGAGTGGGCGGTGGCCGGAGGATATTCCCACCACAATGAGTCGCAGCTCAATCACCGTGTCATCGCCATGCAGCACAAGTGTATCGAGCCGCTGGGTGAGTCGCGTTCGGACTTCCAGATCTTTCTGGATATCTCAAAACGCCTGGGGTTGGGGGCCTATTTTGCCCAGGGAATGACCGAGCTCGACTGGTGCAAATTACAATTCGATGCATCTGATCTCAAGGGAGTGATCAGCTGGAAAGAATTTCTTCGCAAAGGCTACTACGTTGTGCCGGCCGAGGAGGAGAAACTGCGGGCACCCGCGTCGTTCAACTGGTTCGCCGAAGGTCGCAAGAAAGATGTCCCCGAGCCGCATCCGCTACCGTCGGAGTATGGCGGTGAGTTTCGCGAGGGCCTGCAGACCCAGTCCGGCAAGATCGAGTTCGAGGCGATGAGTCTGAAGAAGTTCGGTGAGGATCCCGAAAGGCCACCGATCAACCGTTACATTCCCAGCTGGGAAGGCCGCAGGAATTCAACGCTGGCCGCACGTTTTCCTCTGCAGTTGATTACGCCGCACCCGCGCTACAGTTTTCACACGCACACCGATGGCAAGGACAGTACGATCAACGATATTGAAGCCCACCGGTTGCTGATCGACGGACGGTATTACTGGCCGGCCCGGCTCAATCCCCAAGATGCTGCTGAACGCGGCATTGAAAATCACGATCTTATCCGTCTTTTCAATGATCGAGGGGAGGTAATCTGTGGGGCTGTCGTGACCGAGCGGATTCTCGCCGGAGTGGTGCATTCCTACGAGTCCTCGGCCGTTTACGACCCGATCGGTGAACCAGGTCTTTCCCCGGAACGCGGGGGCTGCGTCAACCAGCTTACTTCTGCCCGGCCGCAGACAGCCAAGACAACGGCCACGGCGCCCAATTCATGTCTCATCGAGGTTGAGCAATGGCGGGCCACTGCGGCACTCTGAGTGTCTGTCTTCAGTCTTCATCCCTGGTAAGGGTACCCAGCCCGACCACCAAGCCGAGGCCTTGTTCCCTCAACCGTTTGGTAGATGCCCGAAGTCCTTCACTATTGCCCGGTGGATTTCAGCCTATTGGGTAACGGGGTAGTGGCTGCTACCCAACCTGGATGATCTCGTCTGGCCGGTTGGAGATCATCTGCGCCCCGGTCTCGGTCACGAGGACGGGATCGCAGTAGCGCGTGGCGCCCATTCCCGGCACTATCGCCCAGGGTTCCACGGTGATCACCATGTTGGGCTGGAGTAGGGCATCGTTGTAAAGCCGCAGGTTGCCGCGGTCGATCCGTCCCTCCCATTCCGTCGCCAGACCGCGAATGAGTCCGGCGCCGCAGTGAATGTTGTCGTAGCCTGCGGCGATCAGCACTTGGCGCGACGCCCGGTCCACGTCACCGAAGCTCGTGCCCGGCCGCATGGCCGCGATGGCTGCGTCCTGTGCATCGCGCGTGGCCTCCTGGTAGCGGCGCTGTTGTTCGGTTGGAGAACCGGTGAAGAGCGGCCGCTCGACTGCCGTCAGGTAGTTCCACACATAGGCCTCCACCACTAGCGTGACCAGCACGTCGGGCTGGAGCGCCTCTCCGCTCGCGCCGGTATGCGGCTGGAGCGAGCGCAAACCCTGCTGGCTGTAGCAATTGACCCTACTTTCCACCTCCCCGTACTCGCGTGCTGCGTATTCCGACATCTCCATCATGGCGCGTCCCGCGAGCACAACCTCAGGGATGCCCACCTTGGCCTCCTCGATGAAGGTCGCGATGCCCTGCTCCGCGATCCGGGTGGCGGCCGTGACCAGTGCCAGTTCCTCTTCCGAACTGACCAGGATCAGTTTCTCGAGCGCACTCGAGAAATCCGAGAATTCGAGCTTCGGCATTGCGGTCTTCAGCATCTCGAGCGTGGTTACTGTGGTGCCCGTGGCATCGAATGAGATGTGACCGATATGCTGGGATTCGAGGAGCCCGGTGAGGAGCGAGATTGCACTCTCAGTGTTGGGGCCGTCTATGTCGTTGTAGGTGTGCATCTCGGTGATGGGTGAGTGTTGTCTGGCTCGCGACGCTTCACCTTCGGAGAGAATCATGGCGGCGGGTCCGTCCCGCGGCACGACGGTAATCGTGGGGCGCCCCCAGGGGATGATAGGTACGCCGCTCAGGTAATAGGATGGGAAGAAGGAGAAAGCAACGGCCGCCTCGCTATCGCCAAGGGTTGCACGGATGCCTGCCTGCCGGCGCTCGATCTCATTCTTGCTGAAGATCGTCATGTAGGACCTCGTTTCCTGCCGGAGGAAGAGAAAGAACAGGTGCGTTGCTCCCCTGATTTATCCGGACTCCGGGAGCGAGCAGTCTCTGGCCCCGGCGCTGGAAAAAAGTAAAGCGCCTCAAATTTCATTTGCGACGGTATTGACCAGCGTACCGACGAGGTTCACCTCGACTTCGACCACGTCCCCTTCTTTGAGAAAGATCGGCGGCTGGCGCTTGAATCCGACCCCACCCGGAGTGCCAGTGACGATCACATCGCCCGCACACCAGGGTAAAGCCCTGGAGACATAGGAGATCAGAGTCGGGATGTTGAAGGCCACGTCGTTGAACTCACCAAATTGCATCTGCTCGCCGTTCAGCCGGGTGGTGACGGTCAGCGCATCGGGATCTGGTATGTCATCGGTAGTGACCAGCCAGGGTCCAAACCCACCGGTAGCGTTGAAATTTTTCCCCATGCTGTACTGATGGACGTGGAATTGCCAGTCCCGAACGCTGCCTTCGTTGTAGCAGGCATAGCCCGCGACATGGTCCAGGGCATTTTCTGGCTCAATGTGGGCCCCACCTTTACCGAGCACCACTGCGATCTCACCCTCGAAGTCCAGTTGTTCTGACGATTTGGGCACCAGCAGTGGTTGCTGGTGTCCCACCTGGGTCTGGGCGTGGCGGTGGAAAAGTACCGGGTAGTCACCGATGGTGCGACCCGCCTCGCGCGCATGCGCCAGATAGTTGACTGCTACGCAGATCACCTTTGATGCGTTCGGTATCAGAGGCAGGAACGTGACTTCGTCGAATGGGAAGTCTGCCGACCGACTGCCGGCGTAGTCGGCGGCCTCTGCCAGGCTGTCTGTCTCGAGCAGGGTTTTGAGGTCCGAGACGCCCTCGATCGACGAGCTCAGATCGACGATGCCGTCATCGGTTACGGCACCGTAGCCGCTCGCATTGTTCCGGGTAAAACTGGTTAACTTCATTGGTCCTCCTGGTGGAGATGGGTCATTGGTACTGCGGCTCTGGCCTCAGCCCCGTCTAGCGTTATGCAAAGGCTGTCAGGCAGCACAGCCTGTCAATGATATAGCCAATTCGGCAGCAGTAAAACGTAGGCCGGTGTCAGCAGCAGGATCAGCAGGCGGATAATGTCCACGCACCAGAACGGTGTGACACCTTTGAAGACGGTGGTGGTCTTGACATCCTGGAGCACACCGGCGAGAACGAACACATTCAGACCTACCGGTGGTGTGATGAGGCTGATCTCGGTCACGACTACGGCGATGATGCCGAACCAGACCAGAATCTCTTCGGGGCCGAGTCCCGCGTAGCCGAGGTTTTGGACTACCGGAAAGAAGATCGGAATGGTCAGCAGCAGCATGGACAGGCTTTCAAATACGCAGCCAAGTACGATATAGATCGCGAGAATGATCAGCAGGACCATCAGCGGCGACATCTCAACCCCGGTGACGAAGTCCAGAAGCGCTGTTGGCAATCCGGCCCGATTGACGAAATTCGAGAAGATCAACGCCCCGAACAGCACGGTGAACAGCATGGCGGTGGTTCGGGCGCTGTTGACCAGGACTTCGTAATAGTCGCGCCAGGACCGCACGCCGCGGGCCAGAGCCAGCAGGAAGGCGCCTCCGGCGCCGATGCCAGCCGCTTCGGTGGGGGTGAAGATGCCGCCGTAGATTCCTCCGATCACCAGTATAAACAGTACCAGTGTGCCCCAGACCCCGCGCAGGGCCCTTAAGCGTTCGGGCCAGATCATTCGTTCGGCCCGGGGGCCGTCCTGGGGTCGGCGCCAGACCACGTACTGCACGGCGACGAGGTACAGCAATATGCCGAGCAGGCCCGGAAGAAATCCCGCCGCGAAGAGCTCCCGGATGCTGGTCTCGGTCATCAGGCCGTAAATCACCAGAATCACACTCGGTGGGATCAGGATCCCCAGCGTGCCGCCGGCGGCGATAGACGCTGTGGCCAACGAATCGGCGTAGCCGTACTGGCGCATCGGCGGCATGGCCACCTTGGACATGGTGGCAGCGGTCGCGAGACTCGATCCACAAATAGCGCTGAAGGATCCGCAAGCTACGATAGTCGCCATGGACAGCCCACCCCGACGATGGCCGAGAAAAGCATTGGAGGCAGCATAGAGCTCTGCCGATAATCCTGCCCGGGACACCAGATTCCCCATCAGGATGAAAAGCGGTACGACCGACAGGCTGTAGTTCAATGCTGTTTCCGAAACGAGGGTGCCGATCATTGCCAGCGAGGGTTTCCAGCCAGTCAGCAGGCCAAAGCCGACAAAACCGACACTGCCCATCGCAAAGGCAATGGGCAGCCGCAGGAAAACCAGGATCAAGAGAACGGCAAAGCCTATAAGTGCAACCGTCACGGTAGGATCTGTCGGAAGAGTGGTTTGGTGAGCGCCCGGTTATATCGCTGTCGTGGGGCGGTCGGGAGACATCGGCCCTTTAGCACGGGCATAACGTATGGTATTAAAGCCAAAAGCAATGGCTGCAATTGCGTTCATGATTGCGATGAAATAGGTGATCGGAGCGTAGGGAATGGCCAGGAATTCTGTGGCATCGCCGTATTTGGCCATAAAGTCGGCGCTGATCCAGACCCGCCAGGAGACAGCGGCCAGCATGATCGCCATCAACAGGCTCAGTATGGCCTGACGCGCATTGATCCAGCTGGTCGGCACCCAAAGGTCCATGAGGTCAACGCTGACATGTTCTTCCCGATAACAGACTGTGGGCAAGATAGCGAAGACAATCAGGCCCATCATAAGTTGGGTCAGTTCCGTCGCACCATCCAGGGGAGTGTTGAAGAAGTAGCGCCCCACAACGTCGATACAGGTCATTGCCATGAGGGCAAAGAGCACGATACAGGATACCCAGTCCCCGACCCCCGCCAGAGCTGACAGGCGGAAGCCGGGATGACTGTTGTGCTCGTTTTTAGTCAGCGCACGGTTTTCTCGCTGACCCATTGGTCTTTACGGGTTGGAACGGGCAATGCTGCGCAACTCATCGAGGGCAGCCTTGCCGTCTATACCGAGACCGTTCATCTGTTCGATCCAGGCGGCCTCGACCGGTGCCATCAGATCAAGGTACTCGGCATGGGTTGCCTGACTTGCCGTGGTGACCGTACTGCCCGATGCCAGAGCGTCGGCATGGCCAGCCTTGTCCGCGTTATCCCAGGCCTGGCCCGCCAGTCTGGTGAGCTTTTCGCCGGAGACGCTCAAAATAGCGTTGCGATCTTTTTCCGACAAGCTGTTGAGAAAATCGGTATTGAGCAAGTACGCGAAACTGCCGTAGTACAACCCTCCAGGCATAATGGTCACATAGGGAACGACTTCCTTGAGACGAAAGCTCTTCTGCGTTTCTATCGGCATAAAGATGCCGTCAGCCACCCCAGAGGAGAGTGCTTCGTAGACCTTTGGCGCCGGTAGTTTTACGGCCGTCACACCAAGTGCCTTACCGACCTTGGACCCGACACCCCCGGGCACCCGGATCTTCAGACCGTTCAGTTCGCTGAGACTCTTGAGCGGGGTCTTGGTCTGGATGACTGCAGGTCCGTGTGAACTCAGGCCGACCAGTGTGACCCCTTCATGTTCATTGGCCTTGGCCAGGTATTTCTGGTGAACTCGCCAATAGGCAACGGAAGCGGCCTCGGCACTGGTGCCCAGATTCGGCATCTCAACCGCCTGGGTCGCTGCGTAGCGCGTGTTGTAGCCGTGGAAAATCCAGGCAGCGTCGGCAACACCGTCACGAACTAGTTCAAATTGCTTGAGCGGCGAGGCGAGTTTGTACTCGATCTTGGTTGTGACACGTCCCTCTGTTGCTTCTTCGATCCACTTGCCCCAGGTTGGCCAGACCTGGGAGTTGGTCAGGTGTGTCGGTGGTGCCCAACTACTGATGTTGAGTACTTTTTGGGCAGAAGCTGGGGCCGCCAGGAGCAGCATGACGGTAGTGAGTCCCAATAATTTGAGTTGTTTGTTCATCTATATTCCTCCTTGCGGTTTGTATAAGGTAAACAAAATGACAGGTGTCGCAGTTGTTCACAGGGAATGCCTGCAGGCACAACTATCAGTTCGGTATAGTTTGTTGAAACTTCGCTCTTGTCAAGGCGGGCCCGATATATCGCCCGGCTGAACTATTTGATGGTCGGGTTGAAGGGACATCTTAACATGATGAGAATCTACAGCCATGACCGCGGGTCAGGATGCGGCGTCAGCCAGGTTGTTCATAGGCGCGCTACAAACCATTTACAGGAGGCGTTTAATGAAGAACCGGATCCCCCCCATCTGGATCGAAGGTACCGCGAGCCGCCAGGCTCACTGCGATCTGCCCGAAGGCACCTACGAACGCGAGATCGGGCGCGAGGGGTTTTTTGGCCCGGCCACACAGATGCATCACGCCCATCCACCAACAGACTGGACGGCGTTCGACGGACCGTTGCGCCCGCGTGCTTTTGACCTGACTCAGTTGAGTACCCCACAGGGGAATCCGTGGGACGCACCGATGGTGCTTTCCAATGCGGCGGTACAGATCCGCATGTGGGTTACCCGGGGCAGCATGAACTGCCTCGCCTGTAACGCCGATGGGGACCAGGTGCTGTTCGTCCACCAAGGGTCCGGTCATCTGTATTGCGACTATGGTCATCTGGCTTTTGCCGAAGGGGATTACCTGCTGATGCCACGATCGACCCAGTGGCGCCTGGACTGCGACGGCACTGCGGCCCTGCTGATGGTCGAGGCGACCGGCGATGCGTTTGGGTTGCCAGATAAAGGCCCGGTCGGCCAGCACGCAATTTACGATCCAGCAATCCTCGATCATCCTGGGATCGACGAGTTATTCCAGGCCCAGTATTCGGAACGCGAGACCGCGGTCGTGGTGAAGCGGCACAACACGCTGACCACGATCAGCTATCCGTTCAACCCGTTGGACGCGGTGGGTTGGCACGGTGATCTCAGTGTACAGCGACTGAACTGGCGGGATATCCGACCGTTGATGAGTGCACGTTACCACCTGGCGCCGTCGGCCCACACCACGTGGCTGGCTGAGCGGCTTGTCATCTGCACTTTCTGCCCGCGGCCCATCGAGAGTGACCCCGGGGCGCTGAAGCTGCCGTTCTATCACGCTAACACCGATTACGACGAGTTCATCTTCTATCACCAGGGTCAGTTCTTCAGCCGTGACAACATCAAGCCCGGCATGTCGACTTTTCATCCATCTGGTTTCTCACACGGGCCCCATCCTGAGGCCTATCGGATCGCAGCGGCACATGCGCGTAAAGAAACTGACGAGGTCGCGGTGATGATCGATACACGTGATCCGTTGAATCTTCACGAACTCGGTGAGGGCGTTGAATGGCTGGGTTACGCCGACAGCTGGAAGGCATAATGACAATCTGCGACCTGGTCGGAAAGCAACGCTGGTGACGGTTGGAATCGCCTGATCCGGTGGTGGCCAGGTCGATATTGCCTGGGCCTCGTCCGGACCTTTTGGAAAACCGGTCCTGTCCTTAATTTGACTTTTCAGCTCAGTGTAACGGGCAGTCGTCGGAAGCCGCGAAAGCGGATTCGCGGGTCACGTTCAGGGACTGCGGCCAGGTCAATACCCGGGAAACGTGCCACAAGCCGGCCAAAGGCGATGCGTCCCTCGAGCCTCGCCACGTTCATACCCGAGCATGCATGATGTCCCTGGCCGAAGGCGACATGGTTGTTCGGTGTACGTCCGATGTCCAGTTCGTCGGGCCGGTCGAACTGGGCCGGATCACGATTGGCCGCACCGACGCCCAGGGTCAGAAAGGTGCCGGCCGGGATCTCGGTGCCGTTGATGACCATCGGTCCAGTGGTCAGTCGGTTGTTCAGCTGCAGTGGGCTCTCAAAGCGCAGCAACTCTTCGACTGCTGTATCGATGAGTCCGGGGTCAGCTGCCAGCCGGTCAAGCTGGTCGCGGTGTGTGATGAGGGCGTGCAGACCATTGCCGATCAGGTTGGTCGTGGTCTCGTGGCCGGCATTAAGCAGAAAGATGCAGTTGTGCAGCAGTTCCGGTTCGGTCAGTTTCGCGCCGTTTTCTTCGCCCTGGATGAGTCGGGTCAGGACGTCGGATGAGGGGTCCCCCGGTGACTGGCGACGCATCGCTATCAGGGTCTTCAGGTACTCGGTGAACTCGACCACGGCCTGGTTGCCCAGTTCCAGCACGGTCTTTCCAGGTGCCGGTTCCAGCGCCGACAGGATAGCCAGTGACCAACCGCGCAGTGGGCTACGCTCCGAATGCGGGACATTGAGCAGGTTGCCGATGACCTCGATTGGAATACGCGCGGCAAAATCGCCGATGATGTCCACCTGAACAAGGTCTGACATACGGTCGAGGAGATCGTCAATCAGGCTGACCAGGCCATGCTCCATTCGACGGATCGCCCGCTGGTTGACTGCACCCATGATGAGACGGCGCACCCGGGTATGCAGCGGCGGGTCGTTGAACACCAGGCTGGTCGTGTGGTGTTCGAGTAGCGGGCTGTCACCGAACTTGGGGCTGAACTCGGCGTTCTTGTCCGAACTGGTGCTTGGGTCTCTGTAGGCTGTAACCACATCGTCGTAACTGGACAGGAAGAACGAGTTCGCAGCCAGCCGATGGACCGGGTCGTGGCGCCGTAGCAGCGCGTACCAGGGGTAAGGGTTGTCGACAAAGCCAGGTGGCGGTTCGGTCAGTTGAAAATCACCCAGCTTGTCGGTGGACAGTGCTTTAGGGTTTGAGAGCTCTTGAGACATTGACGTCAGGCCTGTCGACTGGGCGCGATGAGTTTAGCACCCATCAAAGAAAAGCCTTTTCGGGCAGTAATGTGTAAGCAGACCCCGGTTGTTTGGCTGATCGTCTGCTGATTGCCGGTCGGGGCAACCTGCTGTTGTGAGTTGTCAGAGTTTTCCCCTTGGCCGAAAACATGGTTGAATTACCCGGGACAAGGACATGAGGAGATGGCAATGGCCAAGGCAGACACCAATCCGGCGGGCGAATGCCCGGACCACACGAGTCTGATCGAACTCATGCGCCGACGGCGCAGTGTGCGCCAGTTTCAGGCTGGTCAGCATGTTTCCCGCAAGACCTTGCTGGGTATTGCCGAGGCGGCCCGCTGGGCGCCGACCGGTGCCAATGCTCAGTGCTGGGATCTCGTTATCGTGGACGAACCGACTGTGCGGGATGCGGTGATCGAGATCTTTGTCGAGCAGTCCAAACGTCTGTTCGTCAATGCCAGGGGGTTTCCTGCTGTGAGCAAGTCTTATCTCTCAAACACGGTTGCGATTTTCATCGTGCTCGGAGACCCGCGCTGGAAGGTGGCTTTCCCACAACAGAACGATGATGCTGATGGGGCCGATGAATACACCTCGAACAACGAGAACATCTATTTCTGTTCACTGGGAGCGGTGATCCAGAATATACAGCTGGCAGTGACGGATGCCGGTCTGACGTCAGCATGGCTGTCCGGCGGCGGTGAAGCTTCGACCAACCGCGCACTTTCGGAGCTGCTGGGCTATCCGGGGGGACTTTCGGCCTGTGGCACGATTCCTATCGGGTATCCCAAGAAAGACGTCAGGCTGCGTTATCGGCGGCCGCTGGAGCAGTTGGTGCACTGGAATGGTTACACAGCTACCCAGTTCCGCCCGCAGGGCATGCTGGATTACTACCTTGAGCGGTTACGGCCGTTCCTGATGTATCGCAACGCCGAGCGGGTCGAGGAATGGGATGACGCAGAAGATAAGTGTGGCGCATGGCTGGCAGCCTTTACCGGGGCGGAGCCCAACCCGTCCGGGCGATTCGATTGAACTGGGAGAGTATCCTGTTCTGTGCGATCGGCCCCCAGGGAGGCCGAGGACGGCTACACTTGGCAGCAAAGGGTATCGTGCTGCTGCCTGTCATCCGGTAACTTGCTTACGGCAGGCCATCGACAACAATCAGAATGAGATCTAAACGGTCATCAGCTATGCGCCAGGAGCAGCCCAACTACATCTTTTTCATCAGCGATCAGCACCGTGCGGATCACCTGGGCTGTTACGGTAATTCTCAGGTCAAAACGCCGAACATCGACCGTCTGGCACAGTCGGGTACCCGGTTCGAGAACTTCTACGTCGCCAACCCGTTCTGTATGCCTAACCGGGCCTCTTTGATGACCGGCCGCATGCCCTCGCTGCACCGCGCGCGCACCAACGGTAACCCGCTGCCGCTGGAATCTCGAACCTTCGTCAAATCGCTGCGCGAGGCTGGTTACCATACAGCGCTGATTGGAAAATCGCACCTGCAGAACATGACCGGTCAGCCTCGGGCGCACACCCCCCGGGAGGCGCTGGGTAAAGACGGCCAGGTCTTTGAGGCTTTCGAGCACGATCTTTATTCAGCAGATTACGACAACGAGAATTCCCGCCTGTGGCGCGAGGATGCATTGCACACAGTTCGCACGCCATTCTATGGGTTTGACCATGTCGATCTTTGTACAGAACACGGCGACCAAGTGGGCGGCAGTTACGCACGCTGGCTGGCGGGCAAACACCCCGACCCTGAAACGCTGCGCGGGCCGGCCAACGCCCTACCTGACGAGACTATTGTCACACCGCAGGCCTGGCGAACCCGTGTGCCAGAAGCGCTCTATCCCAGCCGCTATATCGCCGACCAGACCTGTGAGCACCTCGAACACCTTGCATCTGAGCCGGATGGGAGACCGTTTTTCATCCAGTGCTCGTTCCCGGACCCCCACCATCCATTCACGCCGCCTGGCCGTTACTGGAGCATGTACGATCCGGCTTCGATCCCGCTGCCGGAGAGTTTCGGTCAGGGTGACTCGCCGATGTTGTGCCACATGCGCGAGAGTCTCGCCCGCGGTGAGGCGGACCGCACTGGGACGCTGCCCTATGCGGTCAGTGAACGCGAGGCCCGTGAAGCGATTGCACTCACTTACGGTATGATCACCCTGGTTGACGATGCGATCGGGCAGGTGTGTTCGGCACTCCATGCCACAGGATTGGCGGACAACACAGTGCTGGTCTTCACCACCGACCACGGCGACTTCATGGGCGACCACGGCATCATGCTCAAGGGGCCGTTGCACTACCGTGGCCTGATCCGGGTGCCGTTGATCTGGTCTGATCCGGGCGTCGACAGCGAATCCGTGGTGCAATCACTGGCCCAAAGCATTGATATTCCCGCGACCTTTCTCGAACGCAGTGGTATTCAGCCCTACTACGGAATGCAGGGCACTGGTCTTGTGCGAACGATCTACGACGGCCAGCCGGATGCGCGGGATGCGCTGCTGATTGAGGACGACCGGGAGCTGATTTACCTCGGCTTTGGCTGTCCGCAGCGGGTGCGCACTGTGGTGACTCCAAAGGCACGCCTGACGGTGTATCAGCCAGCCGAGTGGGGCGAGTTGTATGACTTCGCAACCGACCCGCTGGAGGTCACCAACCTGTGGAACGACCCGGCATACCAGGCACTGCAGGCCGCGATGACTGCGCGTCTGTTGGAACTGGTCATCGGTTCTCAAGACTGGGCGCCACTGCCGACGGGGCGGGCATGACGACAGCCGTTTACCAGGGGCGCGCAGCGCTTAACGTTCGTCGCGGCGGGATGGGCGATGTGACCTATCTGTTGCTGCATGGATTAGGTGCTACCGGTGAGGTCTGGCAGGGCCTGACCGGTCTCATTGAGCAGTACAATGCCGGGCAGTGGCTGGTGCCGGATCTGCGCGGTCACGGCGGTTCTCCCTGGGGTGCGCCATACACCTACGAGTCGCTCGCGGATGACCTGCTGCCACTGATCAAAGACAGCGGCCGCGTTGTGGTCGTCGGACACTCGATGGGAGGTGTGATCGGGCTGGTGCTGGGCGGATCACAGGACAATATTGAACAGATCATCGGACTGGGAATCAAGACCCGCTGGCGGGATGAGGAACTCGCCCGCATGCAGGATCTTGCCGAGCGGCCGGTCCGCTGGTTGGCGACCCGCGAGGAGGCTGTTGAACGCTATCTGAAGGTGTCCGGCCTGATTGGTCTGGTCGAGATGGAGTCGCTCTGTGCGCAAAGCGGTGTGGCCAACGGTGATGATAGCCGCTACCGGCTGTCGGCAGACCCTGGAATTTATGCGGTCGGTGAACCGCCGGTGGCCGCACTGGTCAGCACCGCGCGCTGCCGGGTGTTACTCGCCGCTGGCGAACACGACGCGATGGCTGGTCTGGAAGATCTCAAGATTATCGACCCAGCTGCCACGGCACTGGCAGGTTTGGGACACAATGCCCAGGTAGAAGACCCGGCCGCCCTGTGGTCACTACTCAGTAAAAACAAATGATGAAGAACAACCCGTATGAGCCTACTGCTGATCCGCCACGGTGAGACCGCGTTCAACCGCGACCGGGTGATGCAGCCGGCCGATACACCGCTGTCCGAGCAGGGCATGGCACAGGCCCGGCACCTGGCCGGGCGTCTCCGAGGTGCGGGCATCAGGCGGATTCTCGCCAGTGATATGGCGAGGGCCAGGATGACCGCCGAGCCGATTGCCGAAGCTGTCGGAGTCGAGATCGAGTTCGACCCGCTGCTCTATGAACGAAATTTCGGGGTGCTGCGGGGCCAGCGTTTTGTCGATCTAGAAGTGCAGGGCATCGAACCTTTTGTCGAAGATTATGTTCCGCCGGAGGGTGAAAGCTGGGAGGTCTTCGACACCCGCGTCAGTCGCGCCTGGGCGGTGATACGGGCTGCGGTTCCGGATGCCGGTGATCTAGCAGTAGTGACCCATGGCCTGGTCTGTGCAACGCTGCTGCGCAATCACTTGGATGCGTCGGACCACGAGACGCAGATCGGCAGGTTGTATCCGTTCCGCAACGCGAGCTTGACTTGTATTGAACCTTTTCCGCCCTGGCGAGTCGAGTTGCTCAACTCAACGGTACACCTCGATGGTTCGGGTGCCAAGACTCCGGTCTACGGTCAGGCCTAGGCGCTCTGGGCAACCGGCAGGCTTCGACGTCGAAGGTGTGGGGGTGTCGTTCATGGGCCGTTCTCGGCGTGGTTTTGCCTAGATTGACAGTTGCTCGAGTGGTCTTGCTCACCACGGCCAGGTGATGCCTGCCATTTTGCTCTCGAACGCGGTGTCAAAGGTCCGGGCGAGTTCTGGTGTGAAGTGGTTCTGCCAGTCGCCGGTCTTGCCCTTTCGCATGAACGGCATACCGGGCTTGCGCTGCTCTTCATCCCACATCTGCATACTGGTGCGGGGGTCTTTCTTCATGCTGCCGAACGTGGATGCTTGAGCGACGCGCTCGATTTCGTCGTCGCTCAGGTCCTGGTCCAGGAAACCGGCCACCGATCGGACTGCGCTCTTCAGGTCGTCCTGCATGGCCTCGTAATGCAGTACCAGCAGGTTCGGTCTGTCCCGCTGTTCATACCAGCTTCGAAGGTGAGTCCAGTACGGTCCATACTCGACTCTGCCAGCGATGAATTCACCTATGAAATGCTCGATCGGTTCATCGTATTCATACATCCAGAATCCGAAGGTGTGAAAGTACATCGACACGGCAGTGTCTTTGGCGTTTCGGGTCACGTAGATCAGTCGATTGGCATCCGCCAGTCGGCTCGGCAGGAGGTGGTATGGATTGTGGGACTTGAAGACCCGAGGCGAGGGCATGGCGTCGACCACCGAAAGGTCGGGCAGGTCCTCGGAGTCATCGAGCCACGGGATGATCGCGTGTAGCGAAGGATCGTCATCACGGATCAGCCCGCGGCTGTAGACCAGGCGTACGATCTGCTGGGTCCAGGTGGTGCCGCTTTTGGGAAAACTGGCGATGAATACATCGTCAGACCGTGGTACCCAGTTCTGGTAAACGAACTCGAATCGATTCGGGTCCACCGGGGTCACCAGCATCCCCCGCCAGGTGTTGTAGTTGATCGTGCCCATGATTCTCTAGTCTTCTTCAGTTTGCCGGTTTCTTTCGAATGTCGTCAATTGAGCCTGCCGGGGTAATTTCTCCGGGGTCTGTCCGGATCTCAATCAGGCGCGGTCCAGTCGTGCTGGTAATCATCAGCCCAAGGGCGGCGGTTAACTCTGCCGTTGTCGTAACCGAAGCCGACGGCAGACCGTACGATGTTGCCAGTGCGGCAAAATCGGGGTTCGTTAGATTCGTTGCATAGGGTCGTCCGGGATAGCGCAGTTCCTGGTGCATGCGCACTGAACCGTACAGTCCATTATTGATTACCAGGAACAGAATGTTGGCGCTGTACTGAGCGGCGGTCGCGAGCTCCTGGCCGTTCATCAGAAAGCAGCCGTCCCCTGAACAGGACACCACGAGCCGGTCCGGAAACCGGCGGCTTGCAGCCACGGCCGCCGGTACGGCGTAGCCCATCGGCGCACAGATGGGTGCCAGAAGGGTGCCGAAACGGCGGAAGTGAAAGTGGCGCAAGATCCAGTGGGTGTAATTTCCGGCACCCATCGTGAGCAGCGTATCCGGGGGCAGCTGGTCGGCCAGGCCTGACCAGAAGGCGCTCATGTTGATTTTCGTGTCGACCTTACGGGGCGCGCGGAATGCCAGGTAGCGTTCCCGCTGGCTGGCAGTCTCAGCCGCCCAGGGTGTTTCCGCGAGTGCAGGTCGGGTATTGACTGCATGAAAAAAAGAAGCGATGTCCGAAACAATGGCGAGCACAGCCCGATAGGCCTGTTGCAGGGCTGAAGGTTCCGGGCCGACCTGAACAATCTGTTGTGCCGGATCCGGTACCGTCAGCCGGGTGAATCCAGCAGTCTCCACCTCGCCCAGGGTGGCCCCGGCGAGCAGCAGCAGATCCGCTCTCTGAAGGGCCGAGACCAGTTCAGGATCGGCACCTGGACCCAGGCTACCGATGTACTGTGGGTTGTCGCTGTCGATAAGGTCCTGTTTGCGGAAGCTGGTGGTGACCGGCATCCGGAGCGTTTCGGCGAAAGCGGTGGCGGCCGACGCAGCCTCTGACGACCAGCCGCTGCCGCCCAGTACCAACATCGGCCGGGCGGCATTCTGGATCAGCTGCCCCAATTGTTCCATGTCTGAGGCTCTGGGTGCTGAAAACGCGGATTGGATCGGGAGGGGCGCAGAAGTAGTGATCGCCTGGTGTTGCAGGTCTTCCGGAAAAGACACGACCACCGGACCGGGTCTGCCGGATATGGCGATGTCGATGGCGCGACCGATCAACTCGGGTACCCGTGCCGAGTGATTGATCTCGATGACCCGCTTGGCGACGCCACCGAAAAATGTCGCCACGTCGAGTTCCTGGAAGGCACCCCGGCCGATGTTCTGCTGAGCGACCTGACCGACAATCAGGACCATCGGGATGCCTTCCTGGGCTGCACTGAACACTCCGATGGCGGCGTTTGTGGCGCCGGGACCGCGGGTCACCAGGCACACTCCGGGGCGACCAGTCATGCGGCCATGGGCCTCGGCCATGAAAGCGGCCCCGCCTTCATGCCGGCAGACCACGAGTTCGATCGTGTCGCGGGCAGCGCGCAGTTCATCGAGGACCGCGATATAGCTTTCGCCCGGTACACAGAAGGCTCGCTCGATGCTGTTCAGAACCAGCGTCTGAACCAGTGCATGGGCTGCGGTTATGCTCAAGCGATTAACGTTCCAGGCTGCGAGGTCAAGAGGTTTAAGGTCGAGCGCATGATTCGATTATATAGAGGGCACAAGGGAACTCCGGACCAACCAGTCAGCCGTAATGCAGGACCTGGCTGAGAAAGAACCGCCCGCCCTCTGATGCCGGTCTGCTGAAGAACGCAGCCGGCTTGTTCTCCTCGACGATGCAGCCTTCCTCCATGAAGACAATACGGTCGGCCACCTCGCGGGCAAAGCCCATCTCATGGGTTACCACAATCATGGTCATGCCCTCGTCAGCAAGGTCGACGATCACGTCGAGGACTTCCTTGACCATTTCCGGATCCAGCGACGAGGTGACCTCATCGAACAGCATGATCTTCGGCTTCATGCACAACGCCCGGGCAATCGCCACACGCTGCTGCTGGCCGCCGGAGAGTTGTCCTGGATACTTGCCGGCCTGATCGGCGATCCGAACTCGCTCAAGGTGTTGCCTGGCAATCGACTCGGCCTCACTTCTGGGGAGCTGGCGCACCCGGTGCTGGCCGACAGCCAGGTTATCCAGCACGGTCATGTTCGGGAACAGGTTGTACGACTGGAAGACCATACCGATTTCCGAACGCAGGGTGTGGATATCGGCCAGCCGGTCGGTCAGTTCGGTACCGTCGACCACGATTCGTCCCCGCTGATGGGTCTCCAGCTGGTTAATGCAGCGCACCAGGGTGGATTTTCCTGAGCCCGACGGACCGCAGATCACGATCTTCTCGCCTCTGACAACATCGAGGTCGATGTGGCGCAACACGTGGAAATTGCCGAACCACTTGTGCACACCTTCAAAGCGGATGATCGATGGATCGGCAGGTGTTGCTGATAACTAACCAGGCATGTCATACGCCGATCGATCAGCGGCTGCCACCGGCCGTTGGTTTCTTGCTCTGAATCGGTACCCCTGCATTGAGGTTTTAGGTGTCCGCGGGTAACGATCCTGCAGCCATTCGGTGCGATTTGATCAGCCCGGGTACCCGCTCGGGATCGGTACGGCCCCAGCCGCATTCACTGGCAATACCGAACGTGCTGACGACTTCGTGAGCGGCTCTGATCCGCGCTACGTCCCCGTCGTGATCATCGTGGTGCACCAGCCCCAGGTAAAGGTCGGTGTTGTCCGGGAGTGCCAACTGCGCCAGTGGAGCGTAGTAAGCGTTATCGATCCGGTCTTTGGGGACCGGCAGGTGGATGAAATCGAGCCGTCGGTCAAGACCCGATGCGATGCCGTTGGCGATCTCGACCAGGATCGCAGTATCTGTTGGCATCACCAGGTGTTCGTCTTTCGGTGTACCGTAGCAAAGGTGATAGCCGAGTTCTACGTCAGCCGGTGCCTGACCGCCAAGACGCGCGAGTTCATCGAAGATCTGCCGCCTGTAGTCGTCGGGGCGGCTGGGAAAGTAATCCTCGAAGATCAGGACCTCCTGGCAAATGTCCCACTGCAGCGACAGCTCATCATGCGGCACGGTTGCCAGGATCGTTTCCAGAGCCCCGATCAGCGCTCTTTCATACACCGGCAGATAGTCCTCGAGGGCATTCGGGCTGACGTACATGAAGCCCGACGCCATCGGTGTCGGCAGGCAGACCTGGAAGCGCACGCCATCGGGAATGACCCCTTGGTCTCGAAGCCTGCGAAAGATTGTGTAAGAGTCGACAGCTGCCAGGCCGTAACCGGTCTCGAAAACGACTGTTGAAGGCTCGATCCCAGGTCTGAAGCGGACCAGTTCGGTTTCGCGAATCAGTTCGCCGTCCCACTGGTAGAGCGCCAGTGGCGCTGCCTCCGGATCGAGTTCCATGTCTGGGTGATTCAACAGCATTTCGCGCTGCCAGTAGATCCAGCGGTGGCGCTCACCGGTCTCACCGTCAGGGATGCGCCGTAGCCATGGTGCCAGTTCTGCAGTCAATGCACGAAAGACCGATTCGGCATCGGCCATGGCCACACTGCCGACAAGATGGATGCCTGGCTGCATGCTGGGATCTCCTCAATAGTCTTGAATTACGGATTGTAATCCGAGCCTGTTAGCGGGTGTTTAGCGTGCGATTCGATTCGCGAATCGGCTGCAGGGTCTTGCGCCCGAACATTGCCAGTACCTCAAACGTTGAGGAAGTGCCATGGTAAGGTGAGCAATCTTCTCAGCACCCTTGTGCGATCATGATCTTCACAGACCAACGAGATCTTGCCCTGACTGTCGCCGATTCACGGGCGGTAGAAATATTCGATGAGGCGGTTGAGGCGGTCGTCAGGTTCCGCGGCGACCCGGTGGCGATCCTGGATCGCGCATTGGAGATTGACGATCGGTTCGTGCTCGCGCACTGCCTGAGTGCGATGATGAACACAATCGGCAACGCCTCTTCCCGGCTCGAGGTTGCCCGCTTGAGCATTGACTGGGCCAGGGGTGCGGTCAAAGGCGCCCAGGAGCGCGAGCGGCTACACGTCGCTGCCGTCGAAGCCTGGTTTGATTCGAATCTTGATCGCGCATCCAGGATTTATCAACAGATTTTGTTTGATCACCCGCGCGATCTGATGGCCCTGTTTGCTGGCCACTGGCTGGACTTCTACCGGGGCGATGCTCCGGGCCGGTACGGACGGGTGGCCCGCGTGTTGCCGGATTGGGATGAATCGGTGCCGGGTCACCACTGGCTGCTCGGTATGTACGCTTTCGGACTCGAGGAGATCGGTCAGTTTCGCCGGGCCGAGTCCTGTGGCCGGCGGGCCGTTGAATGCGATCCAGGTGATGCGTGGGGTGTACATGCCGTGGCCCATGTCATGGAAATGGAGGGACGCCTGGAGGAGGGTGTTGCTTGGCTGGAGGCGACCCGTGATGGCTGGGCATCAACCAATATGAAGATCCATAACTGGTGGCACGAGTTGCTCTTCCGGATCGATCTAAGTGAATTCGAACGAGCGCTCCAGATCTACGATGAGCATGTCGTCGATCCGGAACGGGACGACGTGGAGGCGCTGATCGACCGGGTCTCAGCGATGGCGCGTCTTTCGCTGCTCGGTATCGATGTCGGCAACCGCTGGCAGCTACTCGCACCGTTGTGGGTGCCCCTGACCGTGGATGCTCGTAATCCGTTCAACGATCTGCACGCTCTGCTTTGTTTCCGTTTTGCCGGGGAGGACGAGTCGGCTGTAAGGCTGATGCGGGCGGTTGAGGAAAATTATGATGTCGCCATTCCGATGATGGCGACCGGCCTTTCCGTACTTGCAGGTGTTGATGCGTTCTGCACGGGGCACAATGCCGGCGCTCTCGAACGTTTAATACCGGT
This sequence comes from uncultured Acidiferrobacteraceae bacterium, assembly GCA_964630665.1. Lineage (GTDB taxonomy): Bacteria > Pseudomonadota > Gammaproteobacteria > Arenicellales > UBA868 > UBA9619. The sequence continues at coordinate 54,574 of CAZVVN010000008.1, forward strand.
TTTTTACGAGGTCTACAGGATCGGTGGTAGCCACGCGCAGCGCGACCTGGTGCAGCAGATTGTGCTGGAGGCGGCAATACGCGGCCGGCAGTGGACGATCGCCCGGGCGCTGCTGGCTGAGCGATTAAGGCTGCGCGAGACTGCTCCACATGCGTTTACGACTCAGGTCGATAGACGCCTGAAAAGCGTCTAGTGGATGATCAGTCGTCGCGAGCGAGAAACGCGCTGACCCGGTCCATCAGCGGTTGTTTGTCATAAGTGTGATACAGCACCGACATCATGCGCACCGGATCACCAAAGAAAAACCGCTCGTAAAGCACCTGGCGGCCAGCAAACGCGCTGCAGGCGACATCCCAGGCCAACCGGAACAGCTTGATCCGGTCCCGGGCATTCCGGTTGGCTGCCACCATGTAGCGGTCAATGTCCTGTGCAATGGGACTCTCGAGCGCAGAATCCGGTGGGATCATCATCAGGCTGGAAGCGCTCAGTAACTGCAGGATCTCGACCATTCGCGGATACATTTTCGGAAAAATATTCCGGGCTGCATCCAGTGGTGCGCGGTCGGGACACATGACACCCCACTTGTCGATCTGTGCGTCGGCCTCTGCGGCCCGCAGGCAGGCTTTCATCAGTTCAAGATTGATCATGCACTCGGCGATCTTCTCCTGGACGTGCTGAAACTCGGTGGATCCCAGCGCCTCGGCTACCGAGCATGCGATGCCGAGGACGAACTCGGACTTGCAGATGTTTTTGATCGCGACTTGCTGGGCCATGTGTGCCAGGCAACCGGTTTCCGGAAAATGCTGGCTGCACAGGTCCGGGTCAGATTTGAGGAACACGCGGTCCCAGGGCACCAGAACATCATCGAAGACGACGATGGTATCCATCTCCTCGAAGCGCGAACCAAGCGGATGATCGACCCGCGACTCACCGTAGGCGAGTGCCTCGCGGCAGATCAGCTTCATACCAGGCGTGTTGCAGGGAATGGTGAAAGCAAAGGCAAATGTTTTGCTGTCGGCCGCGGCCTTGAGAACAGTCGACGGAAATACCATGATCTCGTCCGCCAGCGGGCCCAGGGTCGCGAGTATGCGGGCACCCCGCACCACCATGCCGTCTTCATTTTCGTCGATGATCCGCAGCGCAATATCGGCACTCGGGTGGCCGCTGGCAGTGAGCGCCCGGTTGGACTGTGGATTGACCAGGGTATGGGTCATGCACAGGTCGTTCTCACGGGCGTAGTCGTAGTAGCGTCGCGCATTTTCACCGAAGCGGGGATCGTTCCGGTTGTAGAACTCGGCTGCGGCGGCCGCTGCCATGATCTCTACGTTGATGTAGTCGGACGAGCGGCCCAGCATCCCGCCGCTGAACCGGGACCAGTGAAACATCATCCTGGAGCGTCGCTGCAGATCTTCCTGGGTACGCGGCGTAATGAACGAGAGGCCGACCCGGTCGCCGGTGGTGGGTGAGGCGTAGGTCATCTCATCACGCAGCGCGGGGTCGTGCTGCATGTCGTAAAGATGTGCCATAGACTGCGCGCAGCCCCGCAGAGCAGGGTGTGTGGTGACATCTTCGATACGCTCGTCGCCGAGCCAGATCTCTGCGGATCGATGCCGCAGTCCGTCGAGGTACTCGGCACCGGTTCGGGCACCCATGGTGTGTCCTCAGGTTCAGATAGAAAATTTATTTAACATGTTAAATAGTTCCACCTTGATTCGCAACCCCCCTCATTACAGCTGGCCGTTCCGATAGAACACCATACAAACCGCACTCAGAAAGCACGGCCCTGTGATTGCGGTGACGGTTGAAGAAGAGCTGCAGCTGATGACGACAGGCCGAAGCATTGCTCGGGAATCTCCAGCGTAACGGCGCAAGGTTTCCTGTGAGACAGGAATTAAGTCATGGCTATCAGTTCAAGCGGTCCTTGATCTGGTAATAGCGTATCGTCGGTGCCAGGAACCAGGGGTTGCCACTGTACAGGGGGCGGGTCTGGAATCTCAGGCCATTCATGGCGATCTCGGCGTCCGGCCGACCTGCCGCCTGCTGCCCCAGCCGGTGACCGAAGTAGCTGGCGAGACAGACCCCAGACCCGCAGTAGCCCATCGCGTAATAAAGACCATGGTCTTCTCCCAGGTGAGGCAGTTTGTCGAAGGTGTAACCGACAAAGCCCATCCAGGAATGACTGATTTTTGCCTGGGCTAGTTGCGGGAAGATACGCAGCATCTCCAGTCTCAGAGGTGGTGCGCTCCGCACTGGGTCGGTTTCCTTAACAGAGACCCGACCGCCAAACAGGATTCGCCTGCCATCCGGTGACGCTCGGAAATAGACCACCAGCTTGCGGGTATCGCTGATTACTCGATCATTGGGAATCAGCTGGCGGACAAGGGCGGGGTCCAGTAATTCGGTGGCCAGCATGTAGCTGCCGATGGGAATGATCCGGCGCTGATGCCAGGGTGTCGCAGAGCCGGTGTAGCCACTGGTCGCAATGATTACCTTCGCGGCCCTGATCGGGCCTTGTTCCGTGATGACATCAAACCCTTCTCTCTTGCGATTGATCGACGCCACCTTGCAGTTGCCGATCACCTGGCAGCCGCTGGCCAGTGCGCGGTCGTACAACCCATGGTGATAGCGGGCCGGATCCAGTGAGGCATGACTGTCGATCACCAGCCCGCCATGGTAGAAAGGGGAGTCGATCTCGGTGCCAAGATCCGTTTTCTCCACAAGGTGCCCGGCCCGCTCCAGGCCCTTGGCTTGATGATGAAATTCGTGCACCTGGCGCGCGAACTGCCGGGGACTGTGTGCGGCATGAAAGCGGCCGCAACGCCTGAAGTCACAGGCGATGGCTTCAGTCCCGATGAATTCGCCAATCCAGTCGAGTGCGTTGCGGGCCTCCCGGACAATGGCGTAAGCCCTGTCGTGGCCATACTTGCGGGACAGTTCGGCATAGTCTGGCTTGATCTCGCCACTCACCTGGCCGCCGTTTCTCGAACTGCAGCCCCAGCCGGCAGTTTCGGTATCGACAATCACGGTGTTCAGACCGCTGCGTGCTGTCACCAGACCTGCATTCAGGCCGGTATAGCCTGAGCCGACGATCAGCACATCGACCTGGTCGGGGAGCGGTGCCACCTTGTTAATGGGTTGTGGCGTCCGATCCCACCAGTACGGTGCGTCCTTGAAATCGTCACTGAAAAGTTCATTCACGGTTGTTGACCTTGAGACTGGCTCCGCAACGTAGGTCGGTCTTTATAGCAGCTTTTCAAGCAACGTCTCAAAAGCAAAACTCGCTGGCTGGCGGTCGACACTGCGTCCGATCCCGGCGCTGCACTCACTCCGATATGTCGAGATATCACCGCGCTCTGGATTTCGCGGTACACTTTAGGTTGACTGGTGGTCCTGTATTGGCTCTTCTCGAGACGTGATCCCGGAATAAAATGTGTCCACCAGACAGGCCCGCCCAATGTTGAATCGTTCCCTGATACCTGCAACCCATGGACTTCCGGCTCCGGAGAGTTTGATCTTATGACGCGTTATTCTGCCTGGAGTGTTTTCTGGAACGGCTTGACCGGCCAGAAGAACTGGGATCGTGCCTGGCGCGACCCGGAGCCCCGGTCCGAGTACGACGTGCTGATCGTCGGGGCCGGCCTGCATGGTCTGGCTACTGCTTTTTACCTCGCCGAGAACCACGGTATTCGTAATGTTGCGGTGCTCGAGAAGGGCTGGCTGGGCAGCGGTAACGGTGGTCGTAACACGACGATCGTGCGGTCTAACTACATGCTGCCGGGCAACCGGCCGTTCTATGAACATTCTCTGAAACTGTGGGAGAACCTGAGTCACGAATTAAATTACAACGTGATGTTCAGTCAGAGGGCTCACGTGAGCCTGATCCACAGCCCGGCTGCCCGCGATGCCGCAGCACGGCGCTACAACACTATGCGCCTGACCGATTCCGACGGTGAACTGTGGGACCTCGCGACGCTCAAGCGAAACATTCCTCATCTGAATTACGGTCCGGATGCCCGTTTCCCGATCATCGGGGCCACGGCGCAGCGCCGTGCCGGCAGCGCACGCCATGACGCGGTTGCCTGGGGTTACGCGCGTGCCGCAGATCAGCGTGGTGTCGATATCATCCAGAACTGTGAGGTCACCGGTGTGTTGCGCGAAAACGGTCGGGTGACAGGACTCGAAACGGGCCGGGGTGTGATTCGCGGGGACAAGATCGGTTTTGCGGTCGCTGGCAATACCTCCAGACTCTGGCGGATGGCTGGCCTGGGTAAACTGCCGATCGAGACTCATAAGCTGCAGGCATTCGTCTCCGAGCCCTTGAAACCACTGCTCGACCAGGTGGTGGTGTTCGGCGTCGGTGGGGCCCACTTTTATATCTCGCAGTCCGACAAGGGCGGCATGGTCTTCGGCGGGGACCTCGACTGGTATAAGTCGTATGCCCAGCGTGGCAATCTGCCCATCGTTCAGGACGTCGCGGAATGCGCCACCTCGATCCTGCCGTGTCTGGCCCGTGTCCGGTTACTGCGTCACTGGTCCGGTGTCATGGACATGTCCATGGACGGTTCGCCGTTCATCTGCAAAACGCCGCTGGACAATCTTTACCTGAATGCCGGCTGGAACTACGGTGGTTTCAAAGCGAGCCCGGCGTCCGGCTGGTTCTTTGCCGATCTGATCGCCAATGATCGGCCGGATCCGGTGATCGCCCTGCACAATCTCAAGCGCTTCGAGCAGGGGATCAACCTGGATGAGCGCGGCGCAGGGCCCGACCCCAAACGGCATGGATAAGGACTCGGCATGATCCGAATCGACTGCCCATTCTGCGGCGAACGCGATCACAGCGAATTTGCCTATGGCGGCGATGCGTCAGTCGAATATCCTGACCTGGACGCGCCGGTTGAGGTGTGGCTCGAAGCTGTCTTTCAGCGCGACAATATTGACGGTGTCCAGTTCGAGACCTGGCAGCACTTGCAGGGTTGCCGGATGTGGATCGTGGTCGAGCGCGACACTACGACCCACGAGATACACAGTGCTCGCCCGGCGCACGATGGGATCGCCGGAGCCCTGGCCGGGGAGAAGAACCGCGGAGGTGGTGCCGGGTGAGCGCCCGCCGGCTTGACAGAGGCGGTCGGATCGATCGCGCGATGCCCCTGAAGTTCACCTGGGACGGCCGGGCATACACCGGTTATGCCGGTGACACGCTGGCCTCGGCACTGTTGGCGGCAGGCGGGCGGGTGCTCGGTCGTAGTTTCAAGTACCACCGGCCCCGGGGCCTGATGTCGGCCGGAGTCGAGGAGTCCGGCGCGCTGGTCACGATCGGCAGTGGGGCCCGGCGCGATCCGAACGTCAAGGCGACGACCCAGGAACTCTACGAAGGGCTGGTGGCCAGGGGCCAGAATGCCTGGCCCAGCGTGCGCTTTGACCTGGGTGCCGTCAATAGCCTGTTCAGTCGATTCTTTGCGGCCGGGTTCTATTACAAGACCTTCATGGGCATCCCGCCGTTTGAATGGGGAAGCGGGACCGGTATGTGGATGCGCTATGAAAAACTGATTCGGCGTGCCGCCGGGATGGGGGAAGTCTCGCGGGTGCCGGACCCTGACCATTACGAGCACGGCCATGCTTTCTGCGATGTACTGGTCGTCGGCGGCGGACCGGCGGGTCTGGCTGCTGCCAGGACCGCCAGGGATGCGGGCCTGGATGTGGTGCTGGTCGAGCAGGACAGCACACTCGGTGGAACCGATTTGTCTTTGCCGACTGATGCGCTGAAATCGGCGACCGGGCAGGCTGAAATGGAGGCCTCTGGTGTACGGGTGATGACCCGGACCACGGCCTTTGGTCTTTACGACTGCGGTGTGGCCGGCCTGCTGGAACGGGTGACCGATCACCTGGCGGCTCCGCCGGATTATCTGCCCCGCCAACGCTTCTGGACGTTGCGGGCGAGGTACACCATCCTCGCGACCGGCGCCCTTGAGCGGCACATCGCCTTTGGTGACAACGATCGGCCCGGTGTGATGACGGCCGCCGCCGGCCGCACCTACCTCAACCGCTTTGCTGTGCTGGCCGGTGAAAAGATCGTGATTGCGACCAACAACGATTCGGTCTACCAGGCCGCCGCCGAGTTTGCCGAGGCGGGTGCAGCTGTGACGTTGCTGGATGCGCGTCCGGCGACAACGGATGATCTTGCCAGTGCGGTCTTGGACAAAGGTGTGGATCTTCGCCCTGGTACCGCGGCACTGCAGGCACACGGCGCCGGCGGTGTTACGGCCTTGGACCTTGCAACGAGCGATGGTGGCAATTGGCGCGCCGGTTCGACCGAGAAGTGCGATCTGGTACTGGTCTCGGGCGGCTGGTCACCGGTAGTCAACCTGCTGTCGCATCGCGGTGTACGGCCTGTTTGGGACGCAGCCAATGCCTGTTTTCTGCCGGGGGAAACGAGCGAACCCGTGGCGGCTGCCGGGTCTGCTGCCGGCATCTGGGACACCGATGCGTGCGTCGCTTCGGGCGAGGCATCCGGTGATCGCGCAGCACAAGCGCTGGGGCGGAGCACAGCGAAGGTCAGTTCCCCGCTGAAGGGTGGCTGGATAACGCCCATCCAGCCGCTCTACGAAGTGCGCGTACCTGACCGCAAACTCAAAAGCTTTGTCGACCCGCAGCACGATGTGACGGCAGACGACGTGCGCCTCGCGCACCGTGAGGGCTACGTGTCAGTAGAGCACCTCAAGCGCTACACCACGCTGGGCATGGCCACCGATCAGGGCAAGATGGGCAACATCATCGGCATCGCGCTGATGGCCGAGGCACTGGGCAGGGAGATTCCCGAGGTCGGCACGACCACGTTCAGGCCACCCTACACCCCGGTCAGCATCGGTGCGCTTAGAGGCAGAAGTGTAGGCAGTCATTTCAGACCCTTGCGACGCACCCCCCTGCATGACTGGAACCTTGCGCAGGGCGGGACGATGACCGAAGCGGGGCTGTGGCAGCGACCCTGGTATTTTGCGCAGAACGGCGAGAGCCTGGCCGAGGCTTATGTGCGTGAGACAGCGACCACCCGCCGCAGCGTGGGCCTGTGCGACGTGACGTCGTTAGGCAAGATCTCGGTACAGGGACCCGACGCCACAGTCTTTCTCAACCGGGTCTATTCGAATGCATTCGCCAAACTGCCGATCGGCAAGGCCCGTTACGGCATCATGCTGCGAGACGACGGAATCGTCATGGACGACGGGACGACTTGGCGGTTGAGCGAGACCGATTACTTCATGACCACCACCACCGCACACGCTGCTCCGGTCATGGCCTGGCTGGAGGAATTGCTGCAGACCCGCTGGCCCGATCTCAAGGTCCATGTCACTTCGGTCTCGGAACAATGGGCGGGAATCGCGGTGGCCGGCCCACGATCGCGCGAGGTGCTTGAGGCCGCGGTCGGTGATCCGGCGATCGTGTCTAATGAAGCGTTTCCTTTCATGGGCGTGATCGAAACACATCTCACGGGGGAGATTCCATGCCGAATTGCGAGGATCAGTTTTTCAGGTGAACTCGCCTACGAGATCTACGTGGCGTCGGACTATGGTCCGGCTGCGATGGACCTTGTCTGGGATCTTGCCCGACCGATGGACGGTTGTCTTTACGGGCTGGAAGCCCTGGGTGCGATGCGGATCGAGAAAGGCCATGTGACCGCTGCCGAACTCGATGGGCGGGTGACCATAGAAGATGCCGGCCTGGGTCGAATGGCATCGACTAAGAAGTCCTATATCGGCAGCACCTTGCGCCAGCGGCCAGAGCTGATGCGCGAAGACCGGCCCAGGCTGGTCGGGGTTTTCCCTGAGGACCGAGCCGAGACCTTTAATGCAGGCTCGATCCTCTGCGCAGCTGACAACGTGGCAGGACTGGGCGATGGCTGGATCACCGGCGTGACCCACTCCCCGGAGTTGGGTCACTGGATCGGGCTGGGGTTTATTGCCGGGGGTCACGGTGCCTGGCACGGGAAGTCCGTGGTGGCCGCTGACCCGGTTCGTAAAGGCAACGTAGCGGTGGAGATTGTCTCACCGCACATGATCGACCCGGATGGAGAACGGCTGCATGGTTGAGCGCGCTTCCGCACTGGCTGGGCATTACTCTGCTACCCGTTTCGGTCAGGAGGGCGATCCCGGTGTCACGTTGTGCGAAGTGCCAGGCCTGGTGCTGCACCAGGTATCGGCCTGGCCGGAGACGCTCATCGCCGTGGCTGGCGAGGCGGCTCTGGCAGCGGGGTCGGCGGATGCACCAGGGCCAGGCCTGGCGTCTGTCGGTACCGCTGGGGCACTGTTGCGCGTCGAACCGCTCAAATGGTGGATCTACAAGGGCGAGGCGCCGCAACTACCGGCCGACACGGGGACGACCCTAGACCTCTCCCACGCTCGCAGCCACGTCAGGGTGAGCGGGCCCCAGGCGGCGACCTGCCTGAACCGCCATCTGCCGCTGGACCTGCGTGATGCCTTCTGCCCCATCGGGTCGGTGGTGTCCACCGCACTTCATCATGTGGGAATCACGCTGTGGCGCTCCGAGGACGGCTTCGAACTGTTTCTGCCACGTGGGTTTGCATTGTCTACGTGGGAAATATTGATCGAGACTGCGGCGCAATTCGGTGCTCAAATAAGGTGACCGGCAACTGTTCAGTTAACCAGCCGGCTGGTCTCTCTGCGTGACGGGCGTGCAAGGAAACTCACCTGTGCTATGGCACAACAAGCTGAACCATGACTGACAAGGACCACAAGCCAATCCGGCTCAACCGACCTTTCGTCGGCATACCGTCTTTTCTGCGCTCGGAGATCTGCACGGACCTGAATCAACTGGATGCGGATATTGCCGTTTTCGGTGTGCCGCACGATGAAGGATCGCCTTTTCTTGCCGGTTCCAGGATGGGGCCACGATCGATTCGTGAGCATTCCCTCCGGTTCGGTGCACAGGGCAGTATCTACGATCCTGAGACCGGCAGGCAGTACTTGGAGGAAGAACTCAGCCACGGTCTGATTGTCGATGCTGGTGATGTCGACGTGTGGCCGACCGAAGTGCGGACTACGTTCAAGAATGCGACGGAGATGACCCGCCAGATCCTTGCCCGCGGTGCTTTCCCGGTCATGCTCGGCGGCGATCATGGAGTGACCTACCCGGTCGTGAGAGGATTCAGCCAGCCATTGCACGTCATGCACTTCGACGCCCACATCGACTACGCGCCGTTCATCCATGACCTGCAGTTCACGAACGGTCATCCGTTCACCCACATCCGGCCTCTGCCGCATGTCGAGAGCCTGACCCAGATCGGGATCCGTAGCCTGCGCAGTGCCCGAAGTGAGATCCACGCCTCGATTGATGATGGTAACCGGGTCATTACCATGGGTGAGTTCCGAAAAATCGGTGGCCAGGGTGTTGCTGAGATCATCCCCCAAGAGGCTGCTTGTTACATCAGCGTTGACATCGATGTGCTGGACATCTCGCTGGTGCCGGGTTGTGTGTCGGCAGAACCCAATGGTATGAACTATGCCGAGTTGCGTGACACACTGGCTGCGTTGACTGCCCATGCCAACGTGATCGGCTTTGACCTTGTTGAGGTTAATCCTCAATTGGACGTGGGCACCGGTGTCACCTCTTATCTAGCGGCACATACGGTCATCGAGTTTCTGTGCATGCTGTGCAGCCAGCCGCGTTGGGCAGAACGCCGCGCCTGTCGAGCCCGGCGACGCTTGAGCCCCGGGCAATAGGAAACTGCCAGCAGGTCCACGATTGCCTAAGGTCCTTGAGAACCCGGTTTGAACCGGGGGCGTTTATGGAAAAGTGCAGACCCAGGCGTCCGCGTCTGAAACAGCAGGTTGTAGGGCAGGGTCGGCCCGTTACCGAGTTGCCTTTGTTGCTCGCGGACCTGCACCTTTCGCTCCCGGTGGCTGAAGAGATAAATCTGAAACTGGTTCCCAATGCAGATCCGGGCTGGACGCGGCAGAGGGCACTGGATCTTGTTGTTGGTGCGGGTTTCACTGTTGCTGGACCGATCAGAGCCGGTGGCTCTGGATTTGTCGTCTCAGCGAGGCGAATTCGCAGCCTGCCGGATACGGTCGCGCCGGGCATGCGGCTGTTGATTGTCGGCTTGAATCCCAGTCCCTATTCAGCTGATCACGGCATTGGCTATGGCCGGCCGGGCAACCGTTTCTGGCCGGCAGCACTTGAAGCGGGTCTGGTCAGTGTCGATCGGGATCCGCGGCATGCTCTGCTGCAACACGGTCTTGGCATGACGGATCTGGTACGGCGGACCACAAAGCGTGCCGACCAGGTCGAACCTGCCGAGTTTGCCTGTGGGTTTGAGCGGGTCGAGCGTCTCGCAGCGTGGCTGAAACCTAAGGCTTGTTGTTTTGTCGGTCTCGGCGGCTGGCGCGGGTTGGTGGACCGCAAGGCAGTGGCCGGTCCGCAGAAGCGCCTGCTCGGTGGGCGGTTGGTCTACGTCATGCCCCATACCAGTGGCCTGAATGCCCACAGTCGGCTGGCTGACCTGGCAGCACACCTGCAGGCTGCCGGCACTATGGCAGATCGGGCACAGTAACTTTCACTGGCCAATACAGGTAACTGGCTTGATGGACTGCATTCGCGCACCCCAAATGAATTGGTTTTTTGGATCATCAATGAGAATACCCCTCGCCGAGGACCAAGCGGGCGCTGTCAGAGATCGTCTGATCGATCACTGAACAACTCGTTCTCGCTCCAGTCGAACGACCCGTCATCGCGTTCCCTAACCGCCTGCTTCCAGCCGAGAGACTCGGAGCGGTGTTTGAAGTTCAGACCCTCGGGTGAGTGTCGGGAAATACCGTCAAAAAGAGTTGCCAGCGTCTGGGTGGAACCGAGCCCCATGTTTTCAAGTGCCTGGTTGACCATCAGTTTCTGCATGATGAGCTGGTTTCGCGGCACGCTTGCGATCCGCCCGGCAAGGGCTTCGGTTGCGGTGTCCAGTTCCTCTGCCGCGACCACCTCGCCCAGGCCCCAGTTCGCAGCCTGGTGGCCATCGATGAGATCACCGGTCAGTAGCAGGCGTTTTGCCCGTTCGACACCCAGGCGATAGACCCACATGGCCGTGGTCGGTGTGCCCCACACGCGGGCCGGTGGATAGCCAAGCTTTGCGTCTTCGGCCATCAGTAACAGGTCGGCGCAGAGTGCGATGTCGCTGCCGCCGGCGATCGCATGGCCGTGGACCTTGCAGATGACCGGCAGCAATGATCTCCACAGGCTCATGAAGTGATCGGTGTTGCGTTTCATGAAAGCGAAGTCCTTCATGGGGTCCCAGGGCATTTCCTGAATACCTGGGTTGGTGCCTGGAGACTCAGCATAGGCGTTCAGGTCATAGCCGGCACAGAACGCCTTGCCCCGGCCGGAGAGTACGATGACCCGCGCTGCAGGGTCATCGTTGGCCCGTTCGACAGCACCTTGGAGCAAAGCCGGTATAGCTGAATCGATCGCGTTCAGGGCTTCGGGCCGATTAAGCGTTATCCGGGCCAGGCGTCCATCGCGCTCGTACAGGACTGGAGAGTCGGACATATCAACCTCTTTGGTAAGAATCGGTTCTGCCGCAATTCGACACCATACTATCTAACAGCCCAATATGCGCAACAATCTTTTCGCTAGTCTTACCGGGCACATTTGACCTGTGGAGAAAACCCCTGCCGAAGGGTAAAGAGTAGTCGCCTTCGTGCTGACTGGATCGGGAGGGACCCACAGACTTGCTTTGCATGATAAGTTCCTTGCCGGAAACTGCGAATAACATTCAAGTTATGATTTTCAGTAGAAAATAGTGATCTGCGAGATACGGGCAATCGATCCTTAAACCATGACAGCACCAAGAACCAGAGCGACTTCGAGCCATTGGGGCGCCTTCAACGTCACGACCCGGGATGGCCGGATCACAGCTGTCTCAGCGTTTGAGGCAGATTGCGATCCGTCGCAGATCTCGGCTGTTCTGCCAGAGGCGGTACATCATCGATCACGGACTGCACGTCCCGCCGTCCGACGGGGCTGGCTGGAAGGTGGTCCGGGCCGTGCGCGTGACAAACGCGGTGCGGATGAGTTCGTCGAACTGTCCTGGGATGAGGCGCTGGATATCGCTGCAACGGAACTTGCCCGTGTTCAGAATACCTATGGCAATCAGGCCATCTTTGGTGGTTCCTACGGCTGGGCGAGCGCCGGGTGTTTTCACCATGCACCCAGCCAGCTCCATCGATTCCTGAATTCTTTCGGCGGTTTTGTTTCCTCTTTTGGCAGTTACAGCACGGCAGCCGCGCAGGTGATCATGCCGCATGTACTGGGAATGAACTTTCTGAAGTTGATGTACACGTCCCAGAACGCCTGGCCGATGATTGCTGCCAACACCGAGACGCTGGTCATGTTCGGTGGGATCAACCCCAAGAACTCACAGGTCAGTATGGGTGGTGTTACACGTCATGAGACGGCGGGTTGGTTCAAGGAGTTTACCGGTCGTGGTATGCGCCTTTTCAATGTCAGTCCACAGGTAACGGACACGCCCAGACCAAACGACTGGCTGTCGATTATCCCCGGCACCGATACGGCACTGATGCTTGGACTTGCGCACGCCTTGGTTGGTAGCGATTCTGTGGATCACGAATTTCTCGAACGCTGCACGGTCGGCTACGACCGGTTTCAAGCCTATCTTCTGGGTGAGACCGATAGTCAGCCAAAGACCCCCGAGTGGGCGGCTGGCATCTGTGGAGTCCCCGCCAAGACAATTTATGACCTGGCCCAACGAATGGCAACGACCCGAACGTTGATTACCGTTGCCTGGTCGTTGCAACGTGCCCAGAATGGTGAGCAGCCATTTTGGATGTCAGCAACCTTGGCGGCCATGTTAGGCCAGATCGGACTGCCCGGTGGTGGAGTCGGCTATGGCTACGGAGCGATTGGTGGCGTGGGTGTGCCGATCAAGCGCCTATCGCGGCCCGCCTTCCCACGGGGGCATAATCCGATCAGCGACTTCATTCCTGTGGCTCGGATCGCGGACATGCTGTTGAATCCAGGTGTTGCTTATGATTTCAATGGCCAACAGCGCTGCTATCCGGATATCAGGCTGGTGTACTGGTGCGGTGGTAATCCGTTCCATCATCACCAGGATCTGAACCGGCTCACAGAAGCGTGGAAACGACCCGAAACCATCATAGTGCATGAACCCTGGTGGACGGCTACCGCCAGGCGAGCAGATATTGTTTTTCCCGCTACCACACCCTATGAGCGCGAGGACATCGGTCGCGGGGCGACTGATCCTTTTCTTTTCCATATGCCGGGACTGATTCCACCCGTCGGGGGTGCCCGCGATGATTACGACATATTCTCAGCCCTCGCATCCCGGCTCGGTACCGGCGCTTCATTCACCGAGAAACGCGATTCACAAGGCTGGTTACGGCATTTGTACGAGGGCTTCAGGCAGGAAGCTGCCGCTGCAGGTGTTGCCATACCCGACTACGACACGTTGTGTAACCAGAATTGGGTTGAGTTACCGATTTCAGGTGATGAACACGCCCGGGTTTCGTTCGAAGCATTTCGAGTCGATCCGGATTCGGCGCCTCTCGAAACCCCTTCCGGCCGCATAGAAATTTTCTCAAAGACCATTGATGATTTTGGTTATGCCGAGTGTCCAGGTCATCCAGTATGGCGCGCGCCAGATGAATGGCTCGGCGCTGAGTTGGCTACGAACTTTCCGTTACATCTGGTGTCACCGCAACCGGGTGACAAGCTTCACAGTCAGCTTGAATGTGCCATTGCGGATTTGCCCGGCGCTCGGCCAGTGGCTGTGACCATCAGCGTCCGTGATGCGCAGCAGCGGGATCTGAGCGATGGTGACCTGGTGCGAGTATTTAATTCCCGTGGTGCCTGTCTGGCACGGGCTCACCTCAGTGCGGGCATTCGAGATGGTGTTGTCGCGTTGCCGACCGGCGCCTGGCACGAGCCGGGACCCGACGGGACCGATCGCCAGGGCAATCCCAACGTGCTGACCCGAGATCAGGGAACCTCCAGGTTAGGGCAGGGCAGCAGTGCCCATACGGCCCTGGTCGAGATCGTGCCCGTGACGGTTGACTCGGAGCGATAACGCTCAGGCGCGTTGCTAGGGTTAAGAGAACAAAGAAAAGTGCAGGGCCCTTCAACCCTGGTTTTGCCGTCCCTGGATACCGTCCCGGATTACGCTGACGTCCAATCCCTCTTGGCTCATCAGGAAGGCGGCGGCAGCGCTCTGTCGAGCATCATTGCAGAACACGATGTATGGCTGGTCTGCTTTGAGTTGTGACATTCTCAGACGCAGCACGTAAAAAGGTATGTTCAGTGCGCCGCGCAGAGTTCCACTTTTGAACTCGCTTTCGAACCGGGTGTCTAACAGCTGCGCGCCGTCGGCAACCCTTTGTTTGACTTCACTGAAGTCGACCCACTGCACCCGTTGTCCAACCAGGATCATGTTGAAGTCCTTACGGGAAAGCCGCATCAGCATACCGTCTGATGTCGCCGTTACCGTCGCCGATCGAGCACTTTCCGAAATCAGGGCGTCTTCTCCGAATGTACTGCCCGCCTTCAGGTTAGCGAGAACAAGATCCTCATTACCACCTCCACGGCTACGGCTGACCCGGCACGACCCCTGCCGAATGATGTAGTAATAGTCAAGATTCTTGTCGTCCTGCTGGATCACCACGTCCCCGGATTTGACCGGATGTGGCTCGAAGCTCGAAAAAAGGTGGACCAGATTGACCAGCGGAAGGTCTGAGAAGCCTGGTGAGTCCAGAAGTTCCTCTACCCAGCCCAGTTCGAGATCCTGTTCCGCCTCGATCTCGTGGACTTCATACCCTTCCGCCTGGACTTTGGAGTGGGTCTGGAGGCCGCTCAGCAGTAGACAGTTGTTTAAGAGGTTGTTGTCTATCTCAGTGACTTGAACCTCTTCTACGGCACTCACGGTGTGTTGCCGGGGCTGGCTGTTCGACAGTGGCTGCTTTGCGTCAGCAGAAGATGCCTCCAGAGTCACTGTGTCTTTGTGACCCTTCAGTTCCAATGAGCCGGCCAGTAGAAAATATGTGATGTGATCACTGCTGCCTTTCTCGAATAAGGTGTGGTCTGCCGGGTAGGTCCGAACTGTAGCTCGTTCACAGAGGGCCCGCAGTGCACCTGGCCCGAGTTGATCTATCGGGGTCAGGTTCGCGGCAACCGAGGGTTCCAGGGTATCAGCCATTGGTTTGACCTCCAGGCCAGGGGAGTGGCATGCGTATCAGGGAGTGTTCGCTTAACGGGATTCTAGCGTCAATCTGAATCAGAAGCGTCCACTGCCGGCTCCACCAGGGCATGCACGTGATGTGGAGACCGGGCAAGTCCGATGCAGAAGTGCCCGACATGGTGCTCCAGCTGTTCTGCGAGTGCCCGGGTCTGGGCATTCAGTTCGGCCAGGTTTTCGATGGCCTGCTGTGCTTGTTGCTTGAGTTGTGCCACATCGACGGTGAGGAGCTGCCTGTTCTGCACCACCACCTCGCCAGCAACCAGTACAGTGTGTACGGCCGTGGAATCTTCGGTGTGGATTAACTGGTTGATGGGGTCATTGATTGGAAGCCAGTTGAGATGGTTGAGGTCCAGCAGAGCAATATCGGCTTTGTAGCCCGCCTCTATCGCACCGATCGACCCTTTCATACCGAGCGCCTGAGCACTACCGATGGTCGCCATTCGTGCCACTTCCCGGGTGCTGAGCCAGTCCCGGTAGTCATGGCTGCGAAGGCGAGAGGCGAACGAGGCCAGCCGTAGCGCCTCGAACATGTTCTGGTTGTCAGCACAGTGAGCACCATCGGTTCCGATACCGACATTCAAGCCCGCGTTCAGCATCTCTCTCACCGGAGCGACGCCCGAACCCAGGCGCATGTTGCTGCCGGGGTTGTGTGCCACCGATGCACCGTGAGCCGCCAGCCGGGTGATATCTTCCGGGTCGAGCCAGACTGCATGGGCCGCTGTGAAGTCGGGCCCAAGAACACCGATCTCGTCCAGATGAGCGGTCAAGGACTTACCGTAGCTGCGCAGACCCGAGAGCACCTGGATCTTGGATTCAGCGAGGTGCATGTGCAACCCGACCTCGAATTCATTGGCCAGCTGCCGGGCTGTGGTCAGAAACTCATCGCTGCAGTGAAGCGGGATCGTGGGTGCCAGCGCAGGTGCGATCCGCTGGCGATCGAATGGCCAGCGTTGAAGCAACTCACGGCAGGTCTTGAAGGTCGATTCGGCGGGTGACAAGCGCATGGCTGCCACCCGTGTCTGCAGGTCTGGGGGCAGTGCGCCGACCAGGTCCGGTACGGCTTCGAAGAACGTTCGATCGGCGATCATCGGGGCGATCACCGCACGCATGCCGGCATCTTGATAGGCTTGCCCGACTGCCAGCATACCGTCCACGGTGGGATCGGGGAGTTCGACGTAAAGGTCGTAGAGTGCGGTGCAGCCCTTGGTCAGTAATTCTGCTGCACCCAGGGAAGCTGCCAGGTACTTGTGCTCCAAGGTGCGGTGACCGGATATCCACGGACCGGCATTGAGGAGTAGTTCCAGGGTCCAGCGATCGCCACTGCCCTTGTACAGGCTGCCGTGACCGTGTGTATGGCTGTTGATCAACCCTGGGATGATCAGTCGCTCAGATGCATCGATGACGTGGGCCTGGGGCGGTGCGCTGAGTCCGGGAGGGCCGACGGTCCGGATCGTGTCGCCCTCGATCAGGATGTCCGCCGGGCATGTATCAGACTGTCCGCTGCCCATGACCAAGCCGTTGGTGATCAGTGTGAAAGCCATCGGTTTTGCCAAGTTTCAGGATCCAGGCGTCAGTCTACGCCTGTTTGTGTGGGTGCGGCAGTGTGGCGAGTCGGTCATCTGCTGAGCCCTTGAGAAGTATCACGGTCAATCTTGTCGACCGGTGTGAGGATCATGTGGGATGGTAGGGGACCTGCCGACAGGGCAAATTCGTTGCCAGCCGACTTTTTCAGTTATTATTGGAGCGACAGCAGGCTGGAGCTTTGCCGAACAGCACGGTCGGTCTCAGAGCGTGGAAAATAGCCTGTTGCCGGGCGGCGGCCGGACTTTTGGTCGGCCCAGTGACCGCCCGTGGATGGTTTACAGTTGATTAATTCACAAGGAGAAGAAAGGATGAAGGCGAGAATGGATACTGGTTTGGTTCTGGCTGCAGCGCTTGTCCTGTTCGGCTTTGGGCCGAACCTGGCGGCTGCCGGTGAAGTGACACTCACGGCTGCAAGCTGTTTTCCGATCGGCAGCCCCCCGGGTAAACCGTTTGAGGCACTGGTCGCGGAAGTCAATGCCCGCGGAAAGGGGGTGGTGCAGATCGATCTTAAGGGGGGTGCGCCGGCGATCGGGAGCCCGTTTACACTGACCCAGAAAATGTCCAAAGGCGCCTACGACATCGTCGGCTGTACCGAAGCTTATTTTGGTAACGTGCTTCCCGAAGCACCCGTGCTGCGTTTCTCCGATCACACTTATGCTGTGCTGCGTGAGAATGGCGGGCTCGACTACGTCCAGAAACTCATGGCGGAGAAGAACATTCGATACATCGCCCGGCATCATGATTTCGGGCCGTTTCACCTGTGGCTCAGTCAGCCGATCACCGGACCTGACCTGACTGGCCTGAATCTGAGGGTCGCTCCTGTGTATACCGCGTTCTTCAAATCGCTGGGTGCAACCGTGCAGCGTTCAACGATTGCCGAGGTCTACACTTACATGGAGAACGGTACGGTACAGGGATACGGTTGGCCGGCACTGGGCTGGGTACCGCCCTGGATTAAGGTCACCAAGTATCGGGTCGAGCCTGGTTTCTACCACGCAGCACTGCATACTCTGGCCAACTTGAAAAGCTGGAATTCACTGACCCAGGCGCAACGGGATATCCTGACGGCAGTTGGGCTGGAATTCGAGGGACAGTCAGAAACAACCTCTGCCGGTTTTTTGGCGGCTACAAAAAAACAAAAAGACTGGATGGCCAGTGAGGGCATGGAAACCATCACGATGGAAGGCGCCGATCGGGACAAGTGGGTGGCGGCTGCATTAAATGCGGGATGGGATGAAGTGCTGGAGCGCAGCCCTGAACATGGTGCGGCACTGAAGAAGCTGTTCACCAAGTAGACATCGACTGACACGCGAATCCTGCGGCGGAAAGCCGGCCGACGAGCCGGCTTTCCGTCTCAAGGGTTTGCCTCAAGAGTTCAGCGTTGTTCCTTGACGGGTCCGATATGCACAGGCCGATCGATCGATTCGAGGCCGGGTTCAACCGCGCCATGCTGTACCTGGCTCACTTGGTGGCGCTCTCGATCGGGCTGTTTGCGGTCCTAATCCCCCTTAATCTATTCCTGATCAAGACCCATCTGGGCAGTATCTGGTGGCTCTACGAGGGAGTTGAGTACGCCCTTTATTTTGGAGTCTTCATTGGTGCGCCTTGGGTGCTTAATCAGGGGGCACACGTTCGGGTTGATGTTCTCACGGCTGCACTGGCCGCAGAATCTGCCCGAAAAGTTGAGCGGGTCATGGATATCGCGGGCGCCGTGTTATGCGCTTTGCTTTGTTTCTATGGTTCCCGGGTGACCATCTGGGAATTCCAGGACGGTACGCTGCCGGATAAGGATCTACGGATTCCAACCGGCTATATGATGGCTATTTTTTCCACCTCATTTTTCCTGCTGGCCATCGAGTTTCTGTTACGGTTTCGCCGGGCCGGCTTTAAATCGGACGAGGCAGATCCGGATAAGCCCAGGGCAGGTTTTTGAGTCATGGAATGGTATCTGGCACTCGCACTGTTGTTGGGTACGGTTTGCGCGGCGATGTTCCTCGGCCTGCCGGTGGCATTCGCTTTTTTTGCTGCCAATGTGCTGGGGACATTGCTGTTCATCAATGGCGATATCGGTCTGGTTCTGATGCCATTGGAGTTTCACAACGCTATCAAGTTCACGTTGGCGCCGATTGCCCTGTTCCTGTTGATGGGAGAGATCCTGTTGCAGACCGGGGTGGCCTTCAAGGCGATCGGGGCAATAGATCGGCTTATCGCACGGGTTCCCGGACGGCTCGCGGTTGTCTCAATTGCGGGCGGCACCGTATTCTCGTCGCTGTCCGGATCGACCATAGCCAACACTGCAATTCTTGGCTCCGTTCTGTTGCCGGATATGATGAAAAGGGGTTACCAGCCGGCTATGGCGATGGGCCCGATCATGGCAGTGGGCGGCATTGCCATGCTGATACCACCCTCGGCGCTCGCTGTGTTACTGGCCAGTCTGGCAGAGCAGTCAGTGGCGCAGTTGCTCATTGCCGGAATCGTGCCTGGGATCCTGATGGCGCTGCTGTTTCTTACTTACGTCGTAGGTCGCTGTGCGATCAATCCTGAACTCGCCCCTGCCTACGAACCAGAAACGGATGCCTTTGACCAGGTGATTACCGTTTCGCTGAATGTCAGGGGTCGTCCGTGGCTGTCCTGGACCTACGCCGGCCGCTACCGCCGGGCCGTCAACCGGATCCTTCCGTCGGTGCTTTATGTACTGCCGCTTTTCATTATCTTTGTTGTCGTTGTTGGCAGTATCTTTTTTAAACTCGCCTCACCAACCGAGGCGGCCGCACTGGGTTGCCTGGCATCGCTTGGCGTGTGTTATGTCTTTCGTCTGTTCAGGAGCCAGCTGAAGGTATCCGGAATCGAAGGTGCTGATTTTAACTGGCGCGCTATTGCAAAGGCGCTGATGGAAACGGCCAAGATCAACACTATGATCCTGTTTATCATCGCTGGTTCGCTGGTCTTTAGTCAGGCGCTGTCGAACTCCGGGGCCACAGAGGGTTTACTGCAGTACATCGCCACCATGAACCTGACACCGTTGACGGTCGTGATCATGATGATGCTGGTGCTGTTGTT
>CAZVVN010000009.1:0-33089 GCA_964630665.1 uncultured Acidiferrobacteraceae bacterium
TGATGATCGACAACTATGATTCATTCACCTACAACCTGGTGCAGTACCTCGGGGAGCTGGGTCAGGAGGTCGTAGTCTATCGAAATGACCAGATCACTCTGGATGATGTAGAACGACTGGCACCGACCCACGTCGTGATATCGCCCGGGCCTTGTACGCCTAACGAAGCGGGCATCTCCGTCGCGCTTGTGGAGGCATTCGCAGACACGCTACCCATCCTCGGAGTCTGTCTAGGCCATCAGAGCATTGCTCAGGCTTTCGGTGGTGTTATCGTCCGAGCGAGGCGCCTTATGCACGGTAAGACCTCCATGATCGAACACCTGGGCAAAGGTCTTTTCAAAGATATACCCAGCCCTTTTCAGGCAACCCGGTATCATTCACTGATCGTAAAAGAAGATGTTTTGCCAGAGTGTTTCGAAGTGACGGCACGGGCGGATGACGGAGAAATTATGGCGATCAGGCACCTCGAAAATCCGATCCAGGGTGTTCAGTTTCATCCCGAGTCCATCCTCACCCAGTACGGGCACAAGCAGCTGCAGAACTTCCTTGACGGGGCATAATCCACGTGACTTCTCGCCCGGACATTCTGCAACGGATCCTCGTCCGCAAACGCACCGAGATCGAGGAGCTTAAGGCCTCCAGGACCTTGTCTGCGCTCGAAACCGCGGCATCTGGCCAGTCGTCACCACGGGGGTTCGCCGCTGCGCTGCAAGACCGTCTGACCCAGGGCGAGGCCGCGGTCATAGCTGAGATCAAGAAAGCTTCTCCCAGCAAGGGAGTAATCCGGCCTCATTTTGATCCCACCGCGATCGCAACCGGTTATGCTCGACATGGCGCCACCTGTCTGTCCGTGCTGACCGATGCCGATTTTTTCCAGGGCAGCAACGATGACTTGACGTCTGCCCGGGAAGCCAGTGGCTTACCCGTGCTGCGCAAGGATTTTCTGATCGATCCCTGGCAGGTGGTGGAATCGCGCGCGATCGGCGCCGACTGTATCCTGCTGATCGTGGCTGGGTTGGATGCCATGCAAATGACCGAACTTGCAACCACGGCGGCTGATTACGGTTTGGATATACTGGTCGAGGTACACGATGAGAATGAACTGGAACAGGCGCTCGAAATCGGACCATGCCTGGTCGGCGTCAATAACCGTGACCTGCATACATTTGAGACGACACTGGAGACGACACTGGATCTTCTCGACCATATGCCATCCGATGTGCTGGTGGTGACCGAAAGCGGGATCCGGACCCGGTCAGATGTGGAACAGATGCGTCGCGCGGGCGTCAACGCCTTTCTGGTCGGGGAAGCATTCATGCGAGCGGCAGAACCCGGTGAGAAGCTGGCTGAACTATTCACCACCTTGCCCTGATATGCGAACAACCGTAACGGTGATGGCAGACGATTCCCTGTCCGGGACCACGGACAGCGGCCACAGTGTCGCCATGGATATGTCACCGGATGTGGGTGGGCGTAATCAGGGTCCCCGGCCGATGGAGATGCTCTTGCTGGGCATGGGTGGCTGCACACTGATCGATGTGATGCTGATCCTGCGTAAATCCCGACAAATATTCTCGGGTTTGCGGGTAGAGCTTGAAGCCGCCCGGGCCGATGATATTCCCAAGGTCTTCACCCGGATTCACGCTCATTTTGTGGTCTCAGGGGATGGCCTGGATCCGAAGAAAGTGGCAAGGGCAATCAACCTGTCTGCCGACAAGTACTGTTCAGCATCGAAAATGCTGGGAGCGGTTGCACAAATTACCCACGATTTCGAAATAGTCCCAGATTAGACTATGACTTGTTTAAATTCAGTTGCTGGGCTTGGGGATTCTCGATCATGCGGTTGATTACAGAGTGGTTCAGGCGTAATTTTTCCAATCCGCAGATTGTTATTCTCGGGTTGTTTCTGCTTGGCCTGTTTGCTGTCTTGATGTTGCTGGGCGGGATGCTTGCACCGGTTCTGGCCGCGATCGTCATCGCATATCTGCTGGAAGGGCTGGTACGCGTTCTGGTTGCTCGGGGACTGCCACGACTCGTGGGAGTATTGTTGGTGTTTCTTGGCTTTATATTTTTTGTCGCCGTAGTGTTGTTTGGTTTGTTGCCGTTGGTCTCGACACAAGCCACCCAACTGGTGCAGGAGATTCCAGCAATCTTAGGCAAAGGACAGGCGACTCTACACAAGTTGCCGGAGCTTTATCCGGAGATCATATCGGTCGAACAGATAGACGAGATCATTGTCGGGATTCGTTCCGAATTGACCGACTGGGGACAAGCAGCCCTATCGCCATCATCGGTAGTCGGAGTCACTACAGTTCTCGTCTACCTTATTCTCTTACCGCTCTTGTTGTTCTTTTTTCTTAAAGATAAAGAGCTAATAATCCACTGGTTTAAAAAATTTATTCCCGAAGAAAGCCAACTTGTGACGCAGGTCTGGGGTGATGTGGACCGGCAGATTGGTAATTACGTGCGCGGCAAGTTCTGGGAAATCATCATTGTCTGGGGGGTGAGTTACCTGACTTTTCTGATTCTTGGCCTGCAGTATCCGATGGTGCTTTCGGTGTGCCTCGGATTATCGGTATTGATACCTTTCGTAGGAGTCGCTGTTGTTACCGTTCCGGTAGTGCTCGTTGCCTGGTTTCAGTGGGGCTGGGGTTGGGAACTTGGCTATGTGGTCATTGCCTACATCATCATCATGGGGCTAGATGCCAATGTACTCGTGCCACTATTGTTCTCTGAAGTAAACAACTTGCACCCGGTCGCGATCATCGTTGCGGTTCTGGTCTTTGGCGGATTCTGGGGCGTACTCGGTGTATTTTTCGCTATTCCATTGGCCAATCTTGTGCAAGCGGTTGTCAACGCTTGGCCGAGCAACAACCTGGCAGAACGAACCATAGGGTGAACAATCTCGGGCCGTAGTATCAGGCTGTCGGGCGGCCGTGGAGTGGCTGGCTTTGCCAAAAGGTGACCCACATTGTGACTTGACCCAGTTTTGCAACGGGGTATTATCGGACGCTGTAAGGCATTAGTAACGGGTTGTTTGCAAAGGCGAGCATGAGGCATTCGATACTCAGCAGCGATACGGCCGCGGGCCAGAATTTCACCAGAGCCAACACGGCTACAGTTGGTACCACGCGCGGGTACGAAAGATGGAGTACCCGCAAGCTTACCCAGTTCCTGGGTAACCCTAAGATCACCGTTAGGTTATGGGACGGGTATTGCGTTACGCCCGACCAGGGAGAATCCCTGGGGACGGTGCATATTCGCAACCGCCATGCGCTCAATCAGTTGTTGTTGAAGGGCGACGTGGCTTTCGGCGACCAGTTCTCTGTCGGGGGAATTGAAGTCGAAGGTAAGCTGGTCGATGTTCTGCTCGAACTCTACGTCGCGAAAAACCGTAGCGACTCCAGCCTCAAATCGATTGGTGAGTTCCTCCACAAACGCGGGCCACAGCGTAATACGCTCGAAGGGTCTCGCGATCACATCCACCATCACTACGACATCGGGAATGATTTCTACCGTCTCTGGCTGGATCAGGAGATGCAGTACACCTGTGCCTATTTCCCGGAACGCGGCATGACACTGGAGGCGGCTCAGCAGGCCAAGCTGGACCACGTCTGCCGAAAACTCCAGCTCAAAGCCGGTGATCGAGTGGCCGAGGCCGGCTGTGGCTGGGGTTCTCTCGCCCGTCACATGGCGATCAATTATGGTGCTCAGGTGACGGCATGGAACATCTCTCATGAGCAGGTCGAATTTGCCAAGGAGCGGGCCAGGATCGAGGGGTTTGACAAGCAGGTGCGTTATGTCGAAGACGATTACCGGACCATAAGCGGAGAGTACGATGTGTTCGTCTCGGTCGGGATGCTCGAACACGTTGGCAGGCAGAACTACGTAGAACTTGGTCGGGTGGTGGACCGTTGCCTCGAACCGGCAGGTCGCGCCCTGATACACACCATTGGCCGGAACCGGCCGAAGCTCATGAACGCCTGGATCGAGAAACGGATTTTTCCGGGTGCATATCCGCCTACCTTGAGTGAGATGATGGATATACTGGAACCCTACTGTTTCTCGGTGCTCGATGTGGAGAACCTCAGGTTGCACTATGCACGGACGCTGGAACATTGGCAGACGCGCTATGACGATGCCCAGGACGAGGTGATCCAGATGTTTGATCAGGATTTCAGCCGGGCCTGGCGGTTGTATCTGGCCGGATCCGTCGCTGCATTTCTGGCCGGTTCCCTGCAGTTGTTCCAGGTGCTGTTCGTTCGCGAACAGAACAACCTTATTCCGTGGTCGCGGCTACACCAGTACCGTTCCTGACCGACCTGTCTTTGTAGCGTGCGCCGGGTGTACACAGCGTCCACACTGGCCGAGGCCCACCTCGTTCGACAACTACTAAATTCTGCCGGGATTGAGGCACGGGTTTTCAACGAAAACGCACACGCTGCTCTGGGTGAATTGCCGGCGACTGAAACATGGCCGCAGGTCTGGGTAACACAGGATCATCAGCTGAATCCGGCCCTCACGGTGATCGACCGTTATGAGTCTGGTCCGGGTCAAGAACGGCAGTGTCATTGTTGTGGTGAGTACAGTCCAGGGAGCTTCGAGGTCTGCTGGTGTTGTCACAAACCGTTGCCGGCTTCAGACTGAGGCGCACCGCCATACGTGCCACCACTGATGCCAACGCGTAGGCGTCGGCGAGCCAAGCGCCGCAGTCCATGGCGAACAGCTTTGCGCAACACAGGGATGGGCCTGATTGCTGTAGTACTCGGCATCGGTGGGTATGTTCTTTATCGCCTCGATGCCAACCTGCGTAGCAGTTTCGAAGGGCGACGCTGGTCGGTTCCCGCCCATGTTTACAGTAGATCGTCAGCGCTTTATCCCGGATTACGTGTGACGGTTCAGGACATCGAGTCCGGGTTGCGACACCTGGGATATCGTAGTGTGGCAGTCGCCGACAGGCCTGGGACGTGGGCCCGATCAAGCGACGGATTGACGGTTCACGTACGAGGCTTTTACAAGACCAGTGGCTACCAGAGCCCGGAACGGGTCCGTTTGACAGTCGTCGATGACCGCATCGCATCGCTTGACGACCACGACGGAAGGCCTTTGTCGATAGTTGAACTAGAACCACAACTGATCGGTAGCATCCTGCCTCTGCGGCACGAAGATCGAGCACCGATCCGGTTGCACGATGTTCCAGAGCCCCTGCTAAAGGCACTTCTGGTGATGGAGGACCGACGTTTTCTGGTACACCATGGTATTGATCCACGCGGCATTATCCGAGCGATGTTTCAGAACCTGCGTGCCGGTCGGGTAGTTGCCGGTGGCAGTACGTTGACGCAGCAACTGGTGAAAAACCTGTACCTCGACCCGGAGCGTTCTCTGCGCAGAAAGCTCACCGAGGCGGCCATGGCCCTGCTACTGGAGTATCGCTACGGGAAAAACGAGATTCTCCAGGCCTACGTCAACGAGGTCTTTCTTGGTCAGTCGGGTAATCGAGCCATTCATGGATTTGCGCTGGCCAGTGAACATTTCTTTGGTCGGCCGCTGGCAGAAGTGTCTATCGCAGACCTAGCCCTACTGGTCGGCATGGTCAAAGCGCCCAGTCGCTACAACCCGATACGTTTTCCTGAGCGAGCTCTGGCCCGGCGTAACCTGGTATTGAAAGAGTTGGCTAAGGCCGGTCATCTTGACGCCCAGAGTCTCGCTAGTTCCCGGAAGGCCCCCCTCAACGTTGCCAGTCAGAGGTCTCGGGTGGCTGGAAAGGCGCATTCGTTTCTGGATTTTGTGCGGCGTCAGGTGGCCCGGGATTTTGATCCGGACCTGTTGCGGGCTGAAGGTCTACGGCTCTATACCACCATAGACCTGCAGGTGCAGGAGCACGCCGAGCAGGTACTGTCGCGCCGCCTGGTACGACTGGAGCAGGACCGTGGACTGGAATCCGGCAGTCTGCAAGGTGCAGTTCTGGTCGTACGAGTGGAAACCGGTGAAGTTCATGCGCTGGTAGGTGGTCGTGATCCCCGTTATGCCGGCTTTAATCGGGCTCTGGATGCAGCCCGACCCGCCGGCTCGCTGCTCAAACCAGCGGTATATCTGACAGCGCTCAATCGACCCGATCACTACACGCTTACCACCCTTCTGGATGATTCGGAATTTGAACTGCCACAGGCAGGAGGACCGAACTGGCATCCTCGAAACCATGATCGCGAAGATCATGATCGTCCTCCCTTGATTGCTGCATTGGCGGGTTCTTATAACGTGGCCACGGCCCGGCTAGGGCTGAAGCTCGGGATCGATAACGTCATCGATACACTGCACGCCTTGGGACTGATTCGCGACCTCAAGCCCTATCCGTCAATCACGCTTGGAGCGGTCGCCCTGACCCCGGTTGAGATAGCCCAGATGTACCAAACACTTGCGGCTGGCGGTCACCAGGTACGGCTGAGAACGGTCAACTGGATCGCTGATCATGATGGCAGACAGCTGGCCCGCTACCCCTTAAAGGCAAGAATCACGGTAACACCGCAAAGCGCTTACCTGCTCAATCGGGCACTGCGAGAAGTGATACTCAGTGGTACGGCGTCCAGGCTGAACAGAGATTTCCCGCCCAGGCTTAAGCTCGCCGGCAAGACGGGGACCACGGGAGGCTACAGGGACAGTTGGTTTGCCGGATACGCGGGCAATTATCTGGCGGTAGTCTGGATCGGCAGAGACGACAATCGGCCCACCGGGCTAAGCGGGGCTTCCGGTGCGCTCACCGTGTGGGCCGCTCTCATGAAACAGCTGACATTAACTCCGGTGAGGCTCTATCAACCCCGGGATATTCTGGAGGTTAAGCTGGACCGGACATCTCTGATGCTGGCAGATGAGCATTGCCCGGACACACTCCAGCTGCCTTTTATCGCAGGTTCGGAGCCGGTTTCTGCTGCACCATGCAGTCGCACGGTGTTTCCCACGCACGACGCCTCGGATAACGGTATTGTCGAGTGGTGGCGGGCTATCTGGCCCGGTGTTGATCAGTCTTCAACTCACAATCCTGAAAAGACTAGGGACAATCGGCCCTGATACGTTCAGTCGACTGGTTGCGGCTGACACTTTAGCAGTGTCGTTTCCGGCCAATATAGTAAAATCGGCTTGAATGTTCCTCGAGTATTGCAAACCAGCGATCGGGTGATCTAACACATGAGTGATCAGGGGCAGGTGGTATTTCGAACCGGAGAAACCTGGTTGCGTCTGTTGTTGATGCTCGTTTACTTCGGGCTGGTGTTCTATATTGTCAAGGTTCTGATCGGCGTCAGCCTGGTGTTTCAGTTTGTCATGCTGGTTGTTCGGGGAACGGTCAACCCCCGGCTTAAACGCTTCACTGCAGATCTCAACCGGTTCTGTTTCAGTACTCTTCAGTACCTGACCTGGAACACGGATCAACGCCCATTCCCTTTCTGCGACTGGCCTTGCCCGGGTGAACAGATACCCCCGGAAGAAGAATTTTGAGCAGTATTTCGGCAGTGCGCTTGCTGCCCAAGGAATGATTCGACCGATGGAGGAACGGTACGACCCGCAACGGGTCGAGCAGGAGGCCCAGGCATTCTGGCGGCGCAACCACAGCTTTGAGGTCACAGAAGACCCGAGCCGCAGAAAGTTCTACTGTCTTTCAATGTTGCCCTATCCGTCGGGGCACTTGCACATGGGGCATGTGCGTAACTACACCATCGGTGATGTCATGAGCCGCTACCAGCGGATGCTGGGCTGCAATGTGTTGCAGCCGATGGGCTGGGACGCCTTCGGTCTACCTGCCGAAAACGCGGCCATTCAACGGGGTGTGCCGCCTGCCGAATGGACGTATCAGAACATTGAGCACATGCGTGGGCAGTTCAAACGCATGGGATTTGCCTACGATTGGACCCGGGAGCTCACGACCTGCCGGCCCGAGTATTACCGCTGGGAGCAGTGGTTCTTCAACCGCTTGCTTGAGAAGGGTCTGGCATACAGAAATAACGCCGTTGTCAATTGGGATCCTATAGACCAGACGGTACTTGCCAACGAACAGGTCGTTGACGGTAAGGGTTGGCGTTCCGGTGCAGTGGTTGAAAAGCGGGAAATTCCGCAGTGGTTCATCCGCATCACTGCCTACGCAGACGAATTGCTGTCAGAACTGGATCAGCTTGACGGTTGGCCGGAGTCGGTCAAGACCATGCAGCGGAACTGGATCGGCCGTTCGGTCGGTCTGGAAGTCGATTTTGCGCTTGCTGACGGTGGTGAACCGCTGAAGATATTCACCACCCGGCCAGACACTATCTTTGGCGCGACGTTCATGGCGGTGTCGGCAGATCATCCCCTTGCCCGGGTTGCAGCGGCTGATAATTCCACTGTTGCGCGGTTTGTCGAGGCCTGCCGGGCTGGTGGTGTCAGTGAGGCTGACCTGGAGACCATGGAGAAAAAGGGTGAGCCGCTCGGCATCGATGCAGTCAACCCATTGAGTGGTGAGCGAATTCCAATCTGGGTAGCGAACTTCGTGCTCATCGGTTATGGCACCGGCGCTATCATGGCTGTACCTGCGCACGACCAAAGAGATCACATGTTTGCCACCCGCTATGAATTGCCGATCCGGCAGGTCATAGCACCTGCCGGCGGTGCTGCAGTTGACGTCAGGTCTGTGGCCTGGGTTGAGAAGGACGAAACTGTCACTGTCAATTCCGGCGAATTTACAGGTCTTGACTACGACTCGGCGTTTGAGCGTATTGCCGACTACGTTGAAAGTCTTGGCATTGGTCGACGGCAGGTCAATTACCGGATCAGGGACTGGGGAGTCTCGAGACAGCGCTACTGGGGGTGCCCGATTCCTGTGGTGCACTGTGATCACTGTGGTGTGGTGCCGGTACCGGACGAGGCGCTGCCCGTTCTGTTGCCAGAGGATGTGACCTTCATGGGGGTACAGTCACCGATCAAAGCGGATCCCGAGTGGCGCCGTACGGACTGTCCGGAGTGTGGTCGTGCGGCCGAACGCGAGACAGACACCTTCGACACATTCGTGGAATCCAGTTGGTACTACGCTAGGTACTGTACCCCTGGTGCAGAGAGCATGCTCGATGAACGAGCAGACTACTGGTTGCCGGTTGATCACTATATCGGTGGCATTGAGCACGCCGTCATGCACCTGTTGTACTTCCGATTCTGGCACAAGCTGATGCGTGACGCGGGTATCGTCAACAGTGATGAACCCACCACGAAGTTGTTGTGCCAGGGAATGGTTCTTGCCGAGGCTTATTACCATGACAGCGAAGAATCGGGCAGGACCTGGGTGAGACCAGAGGACGTGTTAGTCGAGCGCGACGAGAAAGGCAGGATCACCAGGGCGACTTGGCAGCACGACGGCAGTGAGGTCACCCCTACCGGCTGGACGACCATGTCCAAGTCAAAGAACAACGGGGTCGACCCGCAGCAGATGATAGATCGTTACGGTGCTGACACCGTTCGTCTTTTTGCGATGTTTGCCTCACCGCCCGAGCAGGCGCTTGAGTGGAAGGACGATGCGGTGGCAGGTTCGCTGCGATTTCTGCGACGCCTCTGGGCGCTGGTCCATCGTCATCGAGAAGCGCTGTTGTCAGTGCCAGAGGAAAAATCGGATGACGAACGTGATGATGAAACCCAGCAGTTTCGTCGACAGCTTTACACCGTGCTAGCCCGGGTCAACCGTGACATGGCTCGCTATCAGTTCAACACCGTGGTGGCTGCTTGTATGGAGCTTTTCAACGCCCTCGACCGTTTCGATCCTCGCGACAGCCCTAGCCGCCGTAGTGCTCTGTATGAAGCACTGGATATTCTGATCAGGGTACTGGCTCCGATCGTACCCCACCTTAGTCACTACTTGTGGCAGAGCATTGGCAGGCGAGAGGCGTTGCTCGATGCACCCTGGCCCGAAGTCGACAATCACGCTCTGGCAACGGCTCATCAGACGCTGGCGGTTCAGGTCAACGGTAAACTGCGTGGCCAGATTGAGGTGCCTGTGCAGGCGGATGAGTCGCTGATTCGTGCACTGGTGTTAGCCGACGGAAAGATCAGCCGTCACGTAGCAGAATCAACGATCCGACGCTTCATTGTGGTGCCGGGCAAACTGGTCAACATTGTCGTCTGACGGCTTGGGCCAGCCTCCAGACAGTATAATCGTGCCTACAGATTTCCCCGTTCTCACCCTGTGGTCAAGGTAAGACATTGACGCATCGACTGCTTTTGCCTTTGTTGTTGACAATGCTTTTGAGCGGCTGCGGGTTTCATCTGCGAGGGCAGACCGAATTTTCTCCGCTTCTGGCAGTGCCCTACGTGAACGGGAAAGACAGTCAGTTCGTGAGCGCTCTGAATGCCGGATTGCAGCAAAGCGGCCTGTTGCCGACCAAAGACCCCTCGACAGCAACCGCCATCATAGATCTGACTGCGGTCGAATTTGATCGCAAGGTCATCTCTATCGACAGTCGGGGGGTAGCCACGGGTTATCTGCTGACATACAGAGTTTCTTACCGGGTCGTGAACCGCTCGGGTAGGGTACTGGTAGAGAACGCACAGGTCGGGTTGACGCGTAATCTTACCTACCAGAGCACCCAGGTACTGCAGAAAGAAGCCGAAGAAAGTGCACTGACAGAGACCATGATCGAGGACATTGTGCGACAGATGCTGCGCCGCCTGGGCAGCGTTTCATATTCCCGGAGCCGGGCGAGACGATTCGCGCTGGTCAGCGCGCAGCTGCAGGTTGCTGGTAGCTGAGTTTTGCGGGTTGCCCCACCAGCACTTGCTGCGCATCTGGGCAAAGGTTTAGCGAGTAGCTATCTTCTGTTCGGGAGTGAGCCGCTGTTGCTTGAAGAAGCAGCTGATCAAATCCGCCAGCAAGTGCGCGGCCATGGGGCGGCCGAAGTGCTTCGGTTCACCGCAGGGGTCGATCTTGACTGGTCCGAGTTGATTGCGAGTGCTCGTTCCCAGTCACTTTTTGCGAACCACCGGCTGATCGAAGTCCGCCTGCCTACCGGCAAGCCGGGTGAGACGGGTTCAAAGGCGTTGCTTGAGTTTTTGCAGCACTGTGGAACAGATACCACGCTTGTTTTGCTCACCGGTCCGATCGACAAACGGGCACGGGCCACAAAGTGGTTCAAGGGTATAGAGAAAAAAGGCGTCGTCGTAGAGGCGCGATCCATTTCACCTGACCAACTGCCCGAATGGATTCAGCAACGCTTTCGGAGTCTGGGAATCAGCGCCACCGGTGGAGCTGTGGACCGCTTGGCCTATTATGCTGAAGGTAATCTGATGGCGGCGGCACAGGAGATCCGAAAACTGGCCGTGCTGCTTGATGAGAATGCTGAACTGGACGAGGAGCGCCTTGAAGCCCTGACCGAAGATCAGGCCCGATTCAGCGTATACAATCTGGTCGATGCTGCCCTGGGCGCAGATGCCGGGAGAGCGTTACGGATTCTGACCGTCCTCAGGCGCGAGGGAACCGAAGCGGTACTGGTGGTCTGGGCTCTGGCCCGGGAGGCGCGGAGCATGGCCGCCATCGCCAAAGCGCTTGAATCTGGTGAATCACGTCCAACCGTGTTTCGCAGCCATCAGGTCTGGCGCAGCCGCGAGGGCTGTGTCAATTTGGCACTGAAGCACCACTCCGGATCCTACTGGTCGAGCCTGCTAGGCTGTTTGTCGAGTGTGGATCGGGTTCTGAAAGGACGGGCTACATCCGCCGGGGATGCCTGGGTCGAGTTGGAGCGGGTTGTGTTGTCCGTTTGTGGTATAACTACACTTTCGAGAATCATCTCATAAGATATTGAAAAAATGACAGAAGTAGTCAAGATCACGAGTGATATTTCAACTTATGTGCACGATTTCGGGGTTGCGGCTCGTGACGCTGCCAGAATACTGGCGACTGCGCCGACCCGGCAGAAGAACGAAGCACTGCAGGCGATGGCCAAAGGCACGGCCGATGGCAAGGCTCAGATCCTTGCAGCGAACCGGTCGGACATGGTGGCGGGGGAAAGCAGTGGTCTTGGTGACGCGTTGCTGGACCGGCTGGAGTTGACACCTGCCCGTATCGCCGCGATGGCTGAAGGGTTATGCCAGGTTGCTGCGTTGCCTGATCCGGTCGGTGAGGTCAGCGGACTGACTCAACGACCTTCCGGGATCGAAGTGGGCCGAATGCGCGTACCGCTGGGGGTCATCGGTATCATTTATGAGTCCCGACCCAATGTTACGGCTGACGCAGGGGGCTTGTGCCTGAAGTCCGGTAATGCGGCAATACTTCGCGGTGGGTCGGAAGCCATTCATTCCAATCTAGCGATCGCCGGTATTCTTCAGCAGGGCCTGTCTCATGCAGGACTGCCGGAAGGCTGTATCCAGGTCTTTGACAGCACAGATCGGTCGGTCGTGGGGGAACTTCTAAAATTGTCGGAGTACGTAGATGTGATTGTTCCACGCGGTGGTCGCAGTCTGATTGAACGCGTCAGCCGGGAGTCGATGATTCCCATCATCAAACACCTTGACGGTAACTGCCACGTGTATATCGATGGCGCTGCGGATATCGACAAGGCGATCGCCGTCGCGTTCAACGCCAAGTGCCGGCGTTATGGTGTCTGTGGGGCGATGGAAACGCTGTTGCTCGCCGAAGACATTGCGGAGACCGTGCTTGAGCGACTTGGATCGATGTACAGCGAGGCGGGGGTGGAAATCCGCGGCTGCGAACGCACACGTGAACTGCTACCCCAGGCAATTCCAGCCAAGGAAGCAGATTGGAGTACGGAGTTTCTGGCACCGATACTGGCTGTGCGAACCGTCAAGGGTGTGGACGAGGCCATCGCGCACATCGAGCGCTACGGGTCCAGTCACACCGATGCCGTAGTGACCGAAGATCTTGAAACCAGCCGCAGATTTCTGCGGGAGGTCGATTCCAGTTCTGTTATGGTCAATGCCTCCACACAGTTTGCCGACGGATTCGAATATGGTCTTGGCGCAGAAATCGGTATCAGCACGGACAAACTCCATGTGCGCGGTCCAGTGGGCCTGGAGGGGCTGACCACGCGCAAGTTTATCGTGTTCGGTACCGGCAGCGTGCGGCCCTGATCTGTTTCGGAGTGCTACCATCACCACAGAAGGTGCGAGCTCAATCGTGGGTGTCTTTGGGGGGACATTTGACCCGGTACACCAAGGGCACTTGCGCACCGTTGCTGCGGTCAGGAATCGTCTGGCAATGGATAAAGTGCTGTTTATACCAACATTCATGCCCCTGCTTCGCGACAAGCCAGTGGCAGCGCCCCAGCAACGGCTGCAGATGGTGCGAATCGCTGTCCAAAGCTTCCCCGGTTTCGAACTTGATGAGCGAGAAATCCTCCGCTCCGGACCGTCCTATACTGTGCTGACCCTGGAAGAGCTGCGTTCGGAATACCCTCGTGTGCCGCTGTGTCTGATCCTGGGGTTGGACGCTTTCCTGACACTGCCGCAGTGGCACCGCTGGTCGGAGCTGCTTGAACTTGCCCACATGGCACTGATGCAAAGACCTGGCTGGCAAATGCCGGGTGACCCGCTTCCAGACTGGTGGACTCGAGCGCTCAGTGATCACCCCAAACAGCTGATCTGCCGACCGGCCGGCCGTATCCTGCCCGTCGAGGTGCCGGATGTCGACATTTCATCCACCGTGCTTCGTGACAGGTTGCGCGCCGGGCTTCCTGTAGGTGAACACCTGCCGGCAGGTGTTCAGCAATACATCGAGGACAATAGACTATATGGCTGCGGCGGCTGAAGGTTCCCCATTGAGTGTCATTCAGCTAAAACAAGCAGTTGTAACCGCGCTTGAAGATGCCAAGGCCAGAGATATCCGCGAGCTGGATGTCCGCGCCTTGACGGATATCACCGACTGGATGGTGTTGGCCAGCGGGACCTCAAGTCGGCACGTGCTGGCGCTGGCCGAGGGTGTTCGATCCCAGGTCAAACGCCACCAAATCGCACCGATCAGTAGCGAAGGCGAATTGACCGGTGACTGGGTCCTGTTGGATTATGGTGACGTCGTGGTTCACCTCATGTTGCCTGATGCCCGAGGCTTTTATGATCTGGAAAGCCTATGGGATGACCGTCTCGGCCGGATGGTTCAGTTGAAACGCGAAGGCCAGTCCGACAGCTAACCCTATGCGGCTGCTGCTGATTGCTGTCGGCCGCCGCATGCCGGGATGGGTAAACGACGGTTACAACGAGTATGCTCGGCGGCTCCGTGGATCCCTGAAACTCGAACTTGTCGAAGTTGATGCCGGTCGGCGCACTCGAAACGCGGATATCGGGCAACTGATTCGCGAAGAAGGCAACAAACTGCTTGCTTGCGTGCCCTCCGGCAGTCGAATGATTGCACTCGACCCCCGTGGTCGACAGTTTGACACCGAGACCTTGTCCATTAAGCTGGGTCGTTGGATCGACGAGTCCCAGGACGTGTCACTGCTGGTTGGCGGGCCGGATGGGCTCTCCGAACAGGTCCTGTCGCAGGCCGATGAGTGCTGGTCACTGTCCGCATTGACCTTGGCTCACCCGCTGGTAAGGGTGGTCGTTGCCGAGCAGGTCTATAGAATGGTTAGTATTCTGACCGGGCTGCCTTACCACCGAGGGAACCGACCCGGCAAGAAGGACGCACCATGACAGGCTGTATCTGCCTCGCATCGGCGTCCCCCAGGCGGGAGGCGTTGTTACGACAGATCGGTGTACCTTTCTGGGTTCAGGCCGTGGATCTGGATGAATCGGTTCAGCCAGGCGAGGCGCCATTAGCGGTGGTGAAACGCCTTGCACTGGCGAAAGCTCACACCGCCCAGAACGAGATAAGGGAGAATGCCTCAGAAGTAGCGCCGGTGTTGGCGGCCGATACCATAGTTGTCGCCGGCCAGAAGATTCTGGGTAAACCACGTTCCCGGTCAGAGGCGATCTCGATGCTGACCCGGTTGTCGGGCTGTAGCCACCAGGTCGTCACCGGGATCGCTTTGCTGACCGATCACGGAGCCCAGGCTGAAGCCGTCGTCAGTACGGTAACATTTGCCACGCTGGCCAGCCATCAAATCGAGGCCTATTGTGACACCGGTGAGCCCTTCGGTAAGGCGGGTGCCTACGCCATACAGGGGATCGGCGCTTCTTTTGTACAGCATATCTCGGGCAGTTATTCTGGCATTGTCGGGCTGCCGCTGTATGAGACCTGCAGATTGCTGCGCCGGTCCGGCCTGATCTGGTCGGTCTGGTCACAGGAAGGTCAAGATGAGTGAAGAGCTGCTGGTCAATGTGACGCCGCAAGAGACGCGTGTCGCCGTCCTAGAGAATGGGAGCCTGCAGGAGGTGCATGTTGAGCGTACCAGCCATCGCGGGTTTGTCGGGAACATTTACAAAGGCCGGGTTGTCAGGGTGTTGCCCGGGATGCAGGCCGTTTTCGTCGATATCGGGCTGCAGCGGACCGCGTTCCTGCATGCCTCAGACATGGTCGTACAGCGCGGTGAGAGAAACCTTCCTGCAGAAAAAAGCGATACCCATCAGAACGTGTCGTCTGCCCCCCCCGACATTGTCCGGTTGACACACGAGGGCCAGGAACTGGTGGTGCAGGTGGTCAAAGACCCCATAGGCAGCAAGGGCGCCAGGCTGACGACCCAGCTTTCACTGCCATCGCGCCATCTTGTGTTGTTGCCGGGCTCTGATCAACTGGGCGTCTCTCAGCGTATACAGAACCCCGAGGAGCGCGACAGGCTTCGGCAGGTTCTGAACGATGCGATGCAGCTGAACCCAGTGGCCGGCGGATTTATCGTGCGCACCGTTGCTGAGTCACTCGAGGTCATGGACTTGACTGCCGATCTCGATTTCCTGCAACGCAGCTGGGAGCGGATCGAGGCGAAGATCCCTGAGGCAAAAGCGGGTGCCCTGATCCATGAGGACTTGCCGTTGACACTACGCCTGGTGCGTGATCTTGCCAGCGGCGCTGTAGAAAGGATTCGCGTTGATTCCCGGGAATCGTTTGAGTCAATCCGGCGGTTTGCCAATGACCTGTTTCCAGAGGTGGCTCCACGAATAGAGTATTACAGCGGGGAGCGGCCGATCTTTGACCTTTACTCGATCGAGGAGGAGATTCAACGGGCGCTTGAGCGTACAGTACAGCTCAAGTCCGGTGGTTTGCTGGTCGTCGACCAGACCGAAGCCATGACCACCATCGACGTTAACACCGGAGCATTTGTCGGGCGGCGCAATCTCGAAGACACTATATTCAGAACCAACCTGGAAGCGGTCCAGTCGATCGTCCGTCAACTCCGCCTGCGGAACATTGGTGGCATCATTATTGTTGATTTTATCGACATGGCTGATGAGGAACACCGACGCCAGGTGATGCGAGCTTTTGAACGGTTGCTTTCCAGAGATCGTACGCCCTGCAGCATCACCGATATGTCGGGTCTGGGGTTGGTCGAGATAACCCGCAAACGTACCCGTGAGAGCCTAGAGCGAATGATGACCGAGCCCTGTCCAGTGTGCGATGGGCGCGGAACCCAGAAAACACCGCAGACGGTCTGTTATGAGATATTTCGCGAGGTTGTGCGCCAGGCGCGGGCTTTCGATGCTAAAGCGTACATGATTCTGGCTGCCCAGGTCGTGATCGATAGGCTGATTGACGAGGAAGCAACCGCGCTTGCAGATCTTCAGGAGTTTGTCGGTCGGCCCGTTCACCTGCAGGTTGAACCGGCGTACTCACAGGAAATCTACGATGTGGTGCTGATGTGAAAGGCCGGTCTACTTTTCTGCTTCTATTGTGTACTGTTGTGATGCTGGTGCCGGGCCTGGCCGCACAGGGTGTTCCGCGTACCCTGTTTGAGCAGGCTATCGGTCACGATGACTGGCCGCAGCAGCGAACTGCTGAGGCACTGTTGGCGCTGAGCCCAGTACGGGATCTTCTTGCTCTGTATCAGGAAGACAGCGGTCACAGGATCACGATCCGTCATCCGGGCGGCGACTATGGCGATGCCTGGGCCCATGAGTTGCGTGACTGGCTAGTGGCTCTGGGCATTCCTTCAGCCCAGGTGTTACTGGAGCCAGGTTCCGGGGGGCGAGACCGAATACTGCTGTTGCTGGAGGCGACCGATGTCTGAACGATTGGCCTTTGCCAGCGGCTAAAGCTTTTCCCCGGGAGGGGCCTGTCAGATAAACAGGTTCACCCCGGCTTCACCGGCGTGTTCAAAGTAGGTTGCTGCACCACCAATATCGATGCCGTCGATGAAGTCTTCCCGCCGCATATCGAATAGATCGATAGTCATCTGACAGCCGATCATCCTGACATCTGCTTCCAGGCAAAGATCACGCAGTTCTTCGACTGAGGCCACACCTTTGGATTTGACAGTGTTCTTCATCATGGTGGTCATGATTGTCTCCATGCCCGGGATCGTCGTACCCAGAACAGGGAACCAGTTGTTCATTCCCATCGGCATCGGCATTCCGGGATTGCCCAGCGGGCTGACTTTCAGGTTGAGCTCTTTCTTTAACAGCTGAAGGCCGTAGAACGTAAAAAACATGGTGACCTCATAACCCAGTGCTGCAGCTGTTGAAGAGAGGATAAAGGGCGGATAAGCCCAGTCGAGTGTGCCTTTTGATGAGATGATAGTTAGTCGTTTAGAACTCATGCTGAACCTCCTTGGTTCTTGCACTACAAACTGGGAAATAAGCTACCGCCAACTACAGGACAACCGCTTTGCTCAGAGAGTTTTTTTCATCAGAAAGTGGAACTCCCCGTCGACTTCTGAGGAGTCCAGAAGTTCATTGCCGGTTTGGGTGGCAAAGGCTTCGAAATCCTTTACCGATCCCGGGTCGGTCGCCATGATCTTGAGAACTTCCCCGCTGGTCATTCCATTGAGGGTCTTCTTCGCTCTCAAGATCGGAAGCGGACAATTGAGCCCTCGGGCATCAAGTTCCTGGTCAAAGTTGGACATGCCTGTGTGCCTTGGTTGTGTAGCGAAACTTATCTGCCGGGACAAAGGCCGTATCGCTGACCTGGTCGATTAAAAGACCGATCTAGGGACACGCAGTACGGCTCACGATCCCGGGCCGTTATCTCGAGTCTACCTCGTAAGCAGGTCAGGCTCCCAATCGTTTGGGTGCCATCGAAACAGATCTGCTGATACGACAATCAGAATCATTGATATCCTGACATCTGGTCTGTGCCAGATCTATGGGTCTGTAGGCACTCTGCGATCGCCTGTCCCTGAGCCGATGGTCACAGCCGCTAAAACGGGCACTGAGGTTCTGGCGGGTTAAAATCTGGCCATGCGCTTTTGTTTCAGCAGCCCCGTCCGGCAGCGTTGTGTCTGGCTTGTGCTCGCGGTTGGTATGTTCGGTAATGGATCGCCTGCACTGGGCGGCAGCAACCTGCCCCTGGACGACTCGATGTCAGAGGTCTCGATCTCGGTTGCAGAACAGGCCACAGGCCGGGAGTTCATACGCTCGGCGCGCAGCCGTTTCCGGTTCGTGGACGACCCCCTGGTACTCGATGTGCTGCAGCAGATTGGGGCTCGACTGTCTTCAACGTTAGCAGGTGATACCGAGATTCTCACATTTCACCTGATCGAAAACACCCAACTGAATGCTTTTGCGGGCCCCGGGGGGCACATCGGCGTGTTCACGGGATTGATCACAGCCACTGAAAGTGAGGCAGAGCTCGCTTCGGTGATCGCCCACGAACTGGCGCACGTCACCCAGCGACATCTTCCACGGATGATCGAGAGAGCACAGCAACGACAAATTCCTGCGACTGCCGGCATGATTGCCGCTATCCTGTTGGGTGGACAGGCCGGTGCCGCGACCATGGCGGTAGCCAACGCTGCAGCAATTTCGGATCAGTTGAGTTACACACGGGCCTTTGAGCGCGAGGCAGATGCCTTGGGTCTGAAGATACTAAACGCAGCAGGCTATGATCCTGAGGCCATGGCTCGGTTTCTTCAGCGGCTAGAACAAAGCAGTCGGTTTCAGGATGCCGAGATTCCAGAGTACTTCAGAACTCATCCCCTGTCGTCCAGCCGTATTGCCGAGATGGAAGGCCGGACAGTCAATTATCCATCGGTCGTCGACGAGGCTTCGCCAAATTTTCTGCATGCACAAGCCCGGATTACGGCGATCTATGGTGACGATGCGGAACGGGCGATTGAGCAGTTTCGCCACCGGATTGCGTCAGATACCGGCGCGGCAAGTCGAGCCGCCCGTTATGGTCTGGCACTCGCAGCGCTTAAGACAGGTGAATTCGAGGTGGCCATAGAGCAGGCCCACCGACTGTGGGAAAGCTATCCCGCCGATCGTTTCTATGTTGTCGGGCTGGCTGAGTCATACCAGGGGCGTGGTGACTTCTCTACCGCTTTGGGCGTTCTGGCTGCTGGCTATCCGGTTGATGCCGACGACCCCGTACTGTCAAGTTACTATGCCGACGCCCTGATCAAGGCCGGAAAGCCCGGTAAGGCTAAACCGGTGATTCGAGCCGGCTTACGGGCCGCACCACACAGCATCGTGCTTTTCCGGCTGCTGGCCCGGGCAGAAGGGGAGCTGGGTCGGCTGGCAGAGTCCTTCCAGGCGCTGGCGGAGACACACTACCTTTCTGGTGACCTGGGTCTTGCCCTTGAAAAGCTGGAACTCGCAGTGAAACACTCGGGAAACAGCGCCTACCTCAAAGCAAGTATCGCCGCCCGACAGGCCGAGATTCGGCAGGAATTAGGCGATCAGAAAGGCTAGTAAGGCTCGAACTAGCGGACCGAAATTTCTGCAATCGGGTGTCAAGCCTGATTCTGAGCAACTGCTTTGTTGTACCTATAAGTGTTTTCAATGCTGTCCTTGAAAAAGTGGGGATTGCCTTCGGTGGCCCAATGCGGTTAAAAGAATGGTCACTCCGAGCAGATGCGCTCGGTTGAATGATGTCCACAAGCGGTCTGGGATTAAAACGACGAGGAGGATAACGATGCCCAAGATGATGCATTTACTTGCAGCATGTGGTTCAGCGCTGCTGCTGGTCGCGGCCAGTGGCTACGTCCCGGTCGCCACAGCTGGAGAGTGGCCGACCGAGAAGGGCTGTAACAAAGTCAAGGATCCGGACAACGTGATGAAGGGCTGGTGTGCGGCAATCAGCCGAAAAAAGGGCAACTGTCTTAGCTGTCATCATGCGATGGTCAACCCGTGGCCCGAAGCGCTACCACCTGGCGGAAATATCGGCCCGCCGTTCGTTGCCATGAACGCACGCTTTCCAAACCGCGATGATCTAAGAGCCCAGGTCTGGGACGCTGAAGCGAAGAATCCCAATACCTCAATGCCGCCGTTCGGCAGACACAAACTGATCAGTGAGCAGGACATTGACCATATCGTCGATTGGCTGCTGACGCTCTAGTGCAGTGGGCCGAAATAAACCTATTCAATCTGACTGAGGATACCAGGACAATGAAACGCAGAGTATTTCTGAAAAGCTCCCTGGCTGCAGGCACCATCGCGGTGGCTGCGGCAGCTGGGTTGCTGACGCCCCGGCGTTTGCTGGCGGCCAACTGGCCGGAAGGTGCGTTTGCTGCAAAGAGTGAGGCCGATGCCGTTAAAGCTTATTTTGGCGATGCCCCGGTGCTTGACAGTGACGCAATCAAGATCAAGGCGCCGCTTCAGGCGGAGAACGGTGCGGTGGTGCCGCTCAAGGTCAGCACGTCGTTGACCGGCATAGAAACCATAGCCATCGTGGTAGAGAAGAATCCGGCACCTTTCGCCACAGCTGTCCAGGTCATGGCCGGTGCCGGAGGTCTCTACAGCACCCGGATCAAGATGGGACAGACCTCACCGGTCAGCTGTTACGTTAAGGCGGGCGGCAAGGTACACAAGGCATCCCACGTCGTGAAAGTTACGGTGGGCGGTTGCGGCGGCTAACGGCTTTCGCCCCAGGCAAGGAGAGAAACAAATGGCATCGACCAAGATGAAAATCAAGAAGGACAAGTCAGGAGGCCACGTGGTGATGGTTCTCGTCAAGCATCCAATGGAGACGGGCAACCGCAAGGACAAGAAGACCGGTGAGAAGGTGCCGGCTCACTTTATCCAGACCATAGTGTTCTCCCACAACGGCCAAGCTGTAGCTCAGGCAGATCTCGGCCCGGCGGTGTCCAAGAATCCACTGACGCAGATTCTGCTGACCAGTGCGAAGAGTGGTGACAAGGTTGCTGTGCACTGGACCGACAACAAGGGTGAAACCGGCGGTGCCGAGGCGGCTATTAAGTAGCCTGTCCAACCAAACCGGCCTCAGCCCCGTCCAGGGCGGCAGGCTTGAGTAGGAGGAAAACATGAAAAAGAAGTTTCTGACAGCCATGGTCGCAGCCGGGGTTTTTACGCTGACCATACCAGTGGCTAATGCTATTTCCGAGTCGGAGATCAAGAAGGACATCGAAGAGTTTCA
Organism: uncultured Acidiferrobacteraceae bacterium; assembly: GCA_964630665.1. GTDB lineage: Bacteria > Pseudomonadota > Gammaproteobacteria > Arenicellales > UBA868 > UBA9619. The sequence goes on from CAZVVN010000009.1 coordinate 21,419, forward strand.
GGGATTTTTCCTGAAGCGATTCCCGGGCGTGTCACTGGAAGACTACGTCGACGGAGTCAACGCACTACCCCAGTACGCAGAACGTCGTGCCAACTGGGAGCTGCTGATGGAATTTCCACCCTACGAAACCGAGATGGACAAGGCGGCCGAGGAGTGGGCCAAGCCTTTTGCGAATGGTAAGACCTTCGACGACTGTGTGCTTGCACCGGCGACTGTCTATCCGGTCTACGATGCGGCAAGCGATGATCTGCGTACCCTGGTTGGAGATATCAACGCCTGTCTGGCGGCCAACGGCGAGAAGCCGATCAAGAACGTCAAACGCGGTAAGATGGCGCGGCTCCTTGCGCACTACCGGTCCGGGTTCAACGGCCAGCGCATGGCGGTGGACTACTCTGATCCCGGGGCCCAGCGATGGTACGAGAAAGGCCGTCAGTTTTACTGGGCCAAGCGGGGTCAGCTGAATTTCTCCTGTGCGAGCTGTCACGTGCAGAACGCGGGTAACAAGATTCGTGGAGACGTGCTCAGTCCCGGTCTTGGTCACGGTGTCGGGTTTCCGGTCTATCGAACCAAGTGGTCCATGTCGGGTAAGCCCTGGGGAACCATGCATCGACGTTACGGCGGTTGTAACAAGCAGGTCCGGGCCAAGCCGTTCAAGGCCCAGGGCGATGAATACAAAGCACTGGAACTCTACGAGGCGGTGATGAATACCGGGGTGCCGCTTAAAGTACCCAGCCAGCGCCAGTAGATATCTTTGTATTGACGCAAAAGCCCGGCCTCAAGGCCAGGCTTTTGCCCTCGGGCATTGTGCCGAACTGTTCCTGATCTGGATCAGAGAGCTGTGCACTATCCATAGTTAGCATATCTTAAGGAAATCTGTGAACGTGGACCGCCGGGAATTCATACAGTTGTTGTCTGCAGCTGCAGCCGCGGGGATGGTCCTGACCAGCCGACTGTCGGGCGCGGGTGGCGATGACCCCTATGATCTTCCACCGTTCGGCAACGTTTCACTACTGCACTTTACCGATTGTCACGCCCAGCTCATGCCGGTCTATTTCCGTGAGCCCAGCTTTAACATCGGCATCGGTGATGCTTTTGGAAATCCCCCGCACCGGGTCGGAGATCATTTCCTCGAGCATTTCGGAATCCCACGTGGCACCCGTGAGGCCTATGCGTATACCTGTCTCGACTTTGAGTCTGCTGCGCACAAATACGGCAAAGTCGGCGGCTTCGCGCACCTGGCAACGCTCGTCAAGCGCATAAGAGCCTCGCGCCCCAACAGCCTGCTGTTCGACGGCGGGGACACCTGGCAGGGTTCGGCGACTTCGTTGTGGACTCAGGGACAGGACATGATCGGCGCCTGCAGACTGCTGGGTGTGGACATGATGACCGGTCACTGGGAATTTACTTATGGTACGGACCGGGTCCGGCAGATCATCGACACCCAGCTCGACCCCATCGAGTTCCTGGCCCAGAACGTCGTGCTCACAGAAGACGCTTCTTTTGACAGTAAACCGGCGTTCGACGAGGACTCCGGTGTGGTCTTCAAACCCTACACCTTGCGCGAGATCAACGGAATCAAAGTCGGTGTTATCGGCCAGGCGTTTCCCTACACCACACTGGCGAATCCTCGCTACATGATCGAGGATTGGAGTTTTGGCATCCGTGACGAGCAATGCCAGGAGATGGTGGATGCGGTGAAGGAGCGGGGTGCCCAGGTCGTCGTGCTGTTGTCGCACAATGGCATGGACGTGGATCTCAAGATGGCCAGCCGTATCACTGGTATCGACGTCATTCTCGGCGGTCATACGCATGACGGTATGCCAACGCCGAGCATCGTGACCAACCCCGGTGGCCGGACTCTGGTGGTAAATTCTGGTTCCAATACTAAGTTTCTGTCGGTACTCGACCTCGAGGTCGGGTATGATGGACCGGTCGATTACCGCTTCCGTATGCTGCCCATCTTCTCTAATCTATTACCCGCTGATCCGCAGATGTCAGCACATATTGACGCTGTCCGTGCACCTTACAAAGACCAGCTTGAGCGGGTGCTGGCCACGACCGAATCGACCCTCTACCGGCGCGGAAACTTCAGCGGCACTTTCGACCAGGTGATCGTTGATGCCATGCTTGAGGTCCGCGGCGCCGATATTGCGTTTTCTCCGGGATTCCGCTGGGGTACCAGCCTGTTGCCCGGGGACTCCATCACCTCTGAATACCTGATGGGCCAAACGGCAATCACCTATGCCAAATCGACCCTGAACGAGATGACAGGTGAGACCATCAAGCGGATACTCGAGGATATCGCGGACAACCTGTTCAACCCCGACCCCTACTACCAGATGGGCGGTGACATGGTTCGGGTGGGGGGGTTGCGTTATGCCATCGATCCTACGGCGCCGATCGGTAGTCGTCTGTCTGATTTGGAATTCCAGGGCAAACCGCTGGACCCGGTAAAGAACTACCGCGTCGCGGGCTGGGCAAGCGTCAACCCCCAGCCCGATGATCTGCCCGATATCTGGGATGTGGTCAGCGAGTACTTGTTTGACCAAAAAGTGATCCGGGAAGTCGTGCCGAACGTGCCCCACATCAAGGGAGTTCCTGGTAATCCCGGAATTTATAGGATATGAATAAACTAATATTAGTATATTAAATTAATATGATATGACTATATTCAGAAGAAACGATTTACGATTAATCTATTGGGTGACTCGCTTCCGTTATTCAGTTACCTTGGCCGGTGTCTTGAATGAGATTAAAGTATCCTTGAAGCGCTTCTTGTGGCTCGAGCTGCGTCGTGCGCTGTTCATTAGCCTGCTGGGGTTGTCGACGGCCTTTGCCGACGGCCCGCCCGAGGGTGAAGACCCCGCCAAATGGTGTGAGGCCAATGAAGATGCCTGCAGCGAGTGGTGCGCAAGCCATCCGGAGGAAGAGATCTGTGAGGAACCGGATTGTGAGTGATGGGTCGATCGATGTTCGGGCCAACCGATTTTCCGGGGGAGCGGGTGCCTCCGGTGGGTGGTCAATTTTCTCTTACTTAACCAATGGAGACCTTGAGATGGAAAAAACCAAATTTGTAACCGCTGCACTGCTGGCCACGACCGTGGTCCTGTCAACGAGCGCCCAGGCAGGGGATCCGGTGGGGATCACGCCGGACCTGATGTCGGTAACCGTGATGCACAATGGCGCTGCCACGGAGATCGTCCGCAACCAGGACAATGCCAATACTGTTAATCCGGCGTTTGGCAAGACCTCGCGCAAGTGTCCACCGTTCTGCATCCAGCCCTCGACCCTTGCAACGGGTGTTGAGACTATCGGCGAGCAAGAGATCATCGCCTATGCCAAGCAGATGAGCGATGGCGACAACTCTATTGTGGTGGTCGATTCCCGGACTCCGAACTGGGTAGAGAAGGGAACTATTCCCAGTGCCATCAACGTGCCCTGGACCAAGCTCAACCCGGCCAAGGGGGCAACCCCGATCGAGATCGCGGAGATCTTGCAGGATGTTTTCAATGTCAGCGAATCCGAGGGCTTGTTCGACTTTACCAGCGCCAAGACAGCGGTCATGTTCTGTAACGGCATGTGGTGCGGTCAGTCGCCGAACAACATCAAGAACCTGTTGAAGGTCGGCTATCCCGCTCACAAGATCAAATGGTATCGGGGCGGCATGCAGGATTGGGAGATTCTCGGACTGAGCACTGCAAAACCATAGGTGATTTCTACCGGCAATAAAAGGGCGGGGTTAACCCGCCCTTTTCCCCCACAATAACTGCCGGTACCACACTATGGATCGGTTCGAATGCCGGGCGTTTCTTTCGACGATCCTTAACAGGTAATTGTGCAGATGGACATTACCTACTATCAGACCGTAGAACGACTCGAAAAACTGGGTGTAGACCCAGAGTACCTCCAGGGGTGGGTTGGGGGTTATCTGGGCAATCCCGAAAGGGAAGAACAGCGGATCAGCGAGGCCTACAAGGCCGGCTACCAGGATGGTCGGATACACGTGACCGACACCGCCTCGGACTGGACGAGAAGCTGACTCTCAGTTTCTAAGGCAACAGGCCGGGAAGCATCAGGTGCTGTTTGGGGTCTGATTGGTTCGGGTCGCCGTGTCTAGAATATTCTGCATCGAGCGTTTGATCTGAGCAAACGACTCCTGGCTGTCGATGTCGATGACCTGGTCGATGACCCAGCGGTTGGTCTGGTCTTGGCCCATCAGCTGCTGGATCTGGTCACCGAATGCTCTGCGCAGGGCGTACCCCGGTTCTCCTCTTTCAAAAGTGCACTGTGCATATGCTCGGTTGCGTGCGTTGATGATGTCGATGAAAGGGCTTGAATAGTTGCCCGGGCCCAAGACGTCTTCGGTATTGCGCTGAAGATGGCGCGCGCATTCCCCGGCGAGCCGGTCGAGGAACACCTTGCGCTCGCCAGAGGTCATCGACTCGCTCGCCAGGCGGTCGCAGCTGTGGACCAAAAAAGCCAGATACTCCTGGATCACCGCGACCCGCTGCTGGTCGTGCCGATAGTCGAAAGCCTGCTCGTGAAGGTTCTTCGTACTGGAGAGAGCGACCTGCCAGCAGATGTAGGCCAGGGCCACAGCATTATCCTCCAGTGATGGGGTGTGCCCCTGCTTAGACCAACGATCGCGTATTCGCATCTCCCTGTCGAGCTGGTGCAGGTCTTTGAACAATCTGCTGTTGGGTTTCTCGGAGCGGCTTATCTCTTCGAGCCTTTTTCCTCGTGGGCAAGGTCCACGACTTGAGTCGCGATGTCTGCGAATGTCTCCCGGTATCCATCCAGCAGATCGCCTGGTCGCGGGGTGAAGTAATCTTCGAGGTCTACGCCGGACTCCCGTTCTCTGGCGATAAACTGTTTTTGCATCCGAAGCATTTGCTGAATCAGTTCCTGCTTAGTGGGCATCTGGTGACTCCATAAAGTGCGGTAGCGTCAGTAGGTAGTTTGCGTTCATCGAATTCGACAGGCCAGTAGTTATTCAGGATACTTTCCTGGCTTCTGGTCGTCGCGCTATTCGGTATCATAGACCGCCTCGATGTTGCGTTGTGGAAGAAATAGGCCGCAACCGATTTTCCGGCCTTTCCCCAATCCGTATTGCTGCAGCGTGAGTGATTCCCGAGGGCCGAGTTCAGCCAGCATCAGGCTACGGGTCGGTATCGGACCGCAAGGCGCCTGAATGATATGCTGCCGTCCGCACAGCATCTTGCACGTAGGTATTGTCAAGTCACTCAACCGCTCAGCAGTCCAGTGAAGGAACTGCTCTTCATCTTCGGTATCGGCTTCAATGGCGACATGACGGGCAAATATCGTCGCCATCGGGTTCAGCCGACGAATACGGGCAGGGCCCACCCCGATTCGGTGGCCATCGACTTCGATCTCCAGGCCACTCAGTGATCGGGCAGAGCTGATCCTTTCGATGGGTAGGCGCAGAACCAATCGGGTCCGTTTGGACAAATGCAACAATTGATGACCGGCAGGTCGGACCCAACCGTTGCCAGATTCGGCAACATGGATAAGGTGAATCCCGGATGTTTTGTCAGTCTCAATCCAGGGCAGGATCGCCGCTACCGCTCGAAAAAGTGCGTGACCGTGCTCAGACGGAAGATCTCTACCACTGATCCTGAAAACGAGGTCGACGATAACGTCGGGTCCGGTCTCCGCTTCGGCTGGTGTGTCGTCCTGCCAGAACATAACCATTTAGTGGGGCAGGGACACCTGGATCAACTTCCGATCGATTCCCCGACCATTCGCTATCAGTATATCGACCACATTTCGCAGAAGTAGCCCGAATCGGTCTGGGTCGGTCAATTCAAGCAGATTCTGCAGCATGATCTCATTGAACCCGAGCGCAAGCACGCTGGCCACTTGCTGGTTGACTGATGAGACTATCGTGGAATCGTCCTCGGTAAAAAAGTCGCTTGCTCGATTCCAACAGCGCGCTGTCAAAGGCGTCGCGCCGGTGCAACACATTGTTGCACAGGATGCCCTCGCCGGGCTTCAGGCGCCGGCGCAAGATAAGATCAGAGCGCTCGCTCAGAATCTCACCCAGGGCCGCGACGGCCTCCCGAGTCAATGGGTCGTCACGCCAGATGATATGTTGTCGGCGGCTGGTGTAGCGCATGTTGAGTTGTCCACTCGCCCGCCAGAAAACCGGTCCTGAGCGGGCCTCCCGGTTCCCGTTCACAGCATCTCGATTGGCAGGGATTGTCATCGCGTCGTCCCGGCACAGTGCGATCGGATACGCAGGGTCCGCGTGGTGCAGCAAGGTGTAAACAATCGCATGATCGATGAATTCGCTCGTACCGCCAGTCGCGGCCGCAGCCACACAGTGAAGCAGCATACCGCGGATCCGGCGGTCAACAGGGTTGTAGTAGCCATCGGTGTGCCAGTTCAACTCGCGGTTGGTGTAGGGAACGTACCGTTTGAGCGATGACTGCGTAACCTGGAGCCGTGTCAGGCCGGTGACGTTTACCGCACTGCCCCGATCAAGTCTTTTGAGTCCAACCTGGTGGCATAATTCGAGCACATCAGCAGCGGTCGTCGCCTCTGGTCTGAGACAACGATAGAGGGCGAGATTTGAGCCGCGCACCCGTTCCTTAAGCGCAGTAAATTCATGACGTTTAAGGGCCGCGGCTGTCTCGATCTCGATGGCTGGTAGGGCGATGGTGTGGCGATAATGATCGAGTCGCCGGTCAAGCGTATTTCTTGATGGCAGGGGCCGTACGGGCCCACCGTGTTTTTTCCAAAAAGTCTGGTTCATTAGCGATTTATTGAACAAACGTAGTCATTGACGGGTGGATCAGCCGCCAATTGATTGAACGGATTCTAGTGGACGCAGCGCCACTGACAACTGGCCATTGTGGTTGTCTCTTGCACAGTTTCCGGGTGGGTTCTTCACCCGGCACGTGTAACTACTGATTTGTAAAGCGGAGCAAAATCCTACTGATGTTATTGAAATTACGTGTTTTTGCAGACAGATCTGGGATGACCACACCAGCTATTGCATGTGAATAAATACAGCTATATCCCGATTGGGATAGTTTCTTGTCACGGCGACCTTGCCCGATGGGGGAAGTGGCCAAAGCCACTGGTGGGCATACAATGTGTCGACACAATTGCCGTTGCGACAACTGGCCGTCGTGTAGACGAGGATACCATCCCTATGTCAGAACCAGAGCGACACTCGACCCCGATGTTGGACGAACTGGAGAACGGGCCCTGGCCAAGTTTTGTCTCCGGTATCAAACGACTCCGGGACGAACATTCCCAGGACCGGGTCAATGGTGTTGCCAACGATCTGTTGGGACAGCTGGAACACTCCTACGAGACCCGCAAGGGCTACTGGAAAGGTGGTACCGTCAGTGTTTACGGCTACGGTGGCGGCATCATTCCGCGTTTCTCCGAAGTTGGTCAGCAGTTTCCTGAATCCAAAGAGTTCCACACCTTACGGGTCCAGCCGCCGGCCGGCAATCATTACACGACCGACGTTCTTCGTCAGCTCGCCGACAGCTGGGAGAAGTGGGGTTCGGGCCTGGTGACCTTTCACGGTCAGACCGGCAACATCATGTTTATCGGGTCGACCACCGAGAACACTCAGCACTTCTTCGATGAGATCAACGACTATGGCTTCGATCTCGGTGGGGCGGGCCCTTGTGTTCGGACCGCAATGTCCTGTGTCGGGTCCAGCCGCTGTGAACAATCATGTGCCAACGAACACAGGATTCATCGTCAACTGGTCAACAACTTCACCGATGACGTGCATCGACCCGCGCTGCCGTACAAGTTCAAATTCAAAGTCTCGGGATGTCCGAACGACTGTATGAACTCAATCGAGCGGGCGGATATGGCCGTGATCGGCACCTGGCGAGACGACATCAAGGTAGATCAGGATGAATGGAAAACCTATGTCCAAACAAAGGGTCGGCAACATGTGATAGACAATATCATCACCCGTTGTCCAAGTCGTTGCATGAGCCTGAAAGATGACGATACCGTTGACATCGACAATCGCAACTGTGTGCGTTGCATGCACTGTCTGAATGTCGTGCCCAAGGCGCTTTCACCGGGCCAGGACACCGGAGTTACCGTGCTCTTAGGCGGCAAACGTACCCTCAAGATCGGTGACCTGATGGGTACCGTAGTGGTGCCTTTTATGAAACTCGAACACGATGAAGACTACGGGCGACTGGTCGAGATCGCGGAAAACACAATCGACTTCTGGGCTGAGCATGGGCTTGAACACGAGCGCTGTGGAGAGATGATCGAGCGAATCGGTTTGATCAACTTTCTAGAAGGCGTTGGACTCGAGGTTGATCCCAATATGGTTGCGACACCTCGGGAGTCATCTTACGTTCGGATGGATGGCTGGGATGATGAGGCCATTAAATGGTTTGAACGTAAGTCTCAAGACAAACAGTCTGAGTCTGACTCGGCGGCCTGATCGGCTGCGCACCCTGAAACTCGGAGCTCAACGGGATGGCAAAAAAAGAAATGCGCCAGCCGATCGAAAGCGGCTGCCCCGATGGTTTCCAGTACATGCATCCCGTCATGCTCAGAAACTTTGGCCAGTGGCAGTGGCACGATCATCCTCGCCCCGGCGTTCTGCGGCACGTTGCACACAGTGGCGATCAGATCTGGACAGTCCGGGCCGGTACCCAGCGTATTCTCGATGTGTTTACGTTGCGAAAGTTGTGCGATATCGGTGACGAGTTTGCCGACGGCCACGTGCGTTTCACCATCCGCAGCAATATCGAGTACATGGTCTCGGACCAGGGCAAGGTCGACTCCCTGATCGAAGCCCTGGAATCATCCGGTTTCGTAGTCGGCGGGACAAAAAATTCGGTCGCAATGATCGCTCACACCCAGGGTTGGCTGCATTGCGACATTCCAGGTACCGATGCATCCGGAGTGGTCAAGTCGATGATGGACGAACTGATCGACGAGTTTAGAAACTGCAACATGCCTAATCGCGTGCATATCACCACGTCCTGTTGCCAGATCAACTGTGGCGGTCAGGGCGACATCGCGATCAACGTTCAACACACGAAACCGCCGAAAATCAATCACGACCTCGTGGCCAACGTCTGCGAGCGGCCGTCGGTGGTGGCACGCTGCCCGGTGGCTGCAATTCGCCCGGCGTTGGTGAACGGTAAACCGACCCTGGAGGTTGACGAGAAAAAATGTATCTGCTGCGGCGCCTGCTATCCACCGTGCCCGCCAATGCAGATCAATGACCCAGAGCACACCAAGCTTGCGATCTGGGTAGGCGGTAACCATTCCAACGCCCGCAGCAAACCGAGCTTCCAGAAGCTGGTTGCCTCGGGTGTGCCCAATAATCCCCCGCGCTGGCCGGAAGCCACAGCGATCGTCAAGCGCATACTGCGAACCTACAAGGAAGATGCAAAGGATTGGGAACGGATCAACGACTGGATCGATCGAATCGGCTGGCCACGCTTCTTTGAACTGACCGGGCTGCCTTTTACCAAGTACCACATCGACCACTGGCGCGGTTCTCGCAAGAGCCTGAACGCCTCGACCCACATCCGTTTTTGAATCCCCGGCAATGAAGTTCTCGATTATGGTCAATGAAGGACCGTACACTCACCAGGCCTCTGATACCGCTTTCAATTTCACCAAGGCAGCACTCGAGGCCGGGCACGAGATATTCCGAATCTTTTTCTATCACGACGGTGTCAACAACGGCACGCGGATGACAATACCCCCTCAGGATGACCGCCACGTGGTCAATCGCTGGAGCGAATTGGCCGAACAGCATGGGCTGGATATGGTGGTCTGTGTTGCCGCCGCCCAACGGCGCGGTATCCTGGATGCGGATGAGGCCAAGCGCAATGGCAAGGACGGCGACAACATAGCTCCGGGGTTCAGGATCTCAGGCCTCGGGCAGCTGATCGAAGCCGGTATCCAGGCCGATCGCCTACTGGTGTTCGGCGATTAGGTGCAGTCAATGCCGAGGGTAAAGAAATTCATGTACGTCAACCGCCACGCACCTCACGGTACGATCTATGCGCTCGAAGGTCTGGAGGTGGTCCTGATCGGCGCGGCTTTCGACCAGGACGTCAGCATGGCCTTCATCGGGGACGGGGTCTTTCAACTGAAAAAGGGTCAAGATACTACCGACTCCGACATCAAGAACTTCTCGCCCACCTACCGTGCACTCGGTGACTACGATGTCACCCAGCTCTATGTAGAACGGGAATCGCTCGAGGAGCGGGGCCTTGCGATCGGTGACCTGATGGACTTGACCTGGGAGGATGAAGAGGACGACTGGACCGAGAAGCCCTCGATCCGGGTCGTCAATCGCCAGGAACTGTCTGACCTTCTGGAAACGCAGGATGTGATCCTGAATTTTTGAGGACCGAAGATGCTGCACACGGTGAACAAGTCACCCTTTGAGACCCACAGTCTGGAAACCTGTCTAGGGCTGGCAAAACCAGGCAGCGATATTCTGCTCATTGAAGATGGGGTTTATGCGGCAACCGCTGGTACTACAGTGTCGGCGATGGTTGAACAGGCAATCGAATCCTCCAGCGTCTACGCACTGGCACCGGATCTGAAAGCCCGTGGTATAGACCCCGATCAGGTCATCGCCGGTATTCAGCTGGTCGGCTACGATGGTTTCGTCAAACTGAGCGTGATGAATGAAACGGTACAGTGCTGGCTGTAAATTTTTCATAGGAGAGAAACAATGGCATTTGAAATCAACGGCAGAACCTATGAGACGGATGAAGAGGGCTATCTTGCCGATCTCAGCGACTGGAGTACGGAAGTTGCCGGTTACATGGCAACCGAGGATGACTGCGACCTGAGTGAGAATCACTGGGAAGTCATAAACTTCCTGCGTGATTACTACGAGGAGTACCAGATTGCCCCTGCTGTGCGGGTGCTGACCAAGGCCATCGGCAAGCGGCTGGGTAAGGACAAAGGCAACAGTAAGTATTTGTACGAACTCTTTCCGTATGGGCCGGCCAAGCAAGCCTGCAAGTATGCCGGCCTGCCCAAGCCTACTGGCTGTGTCTGAGCAACAGGTCTGATTCAGGTAGGTTTCCGGCGGTCTCGCCGGATCCCACATCTACAGTACCGTCCAGGCCACCCGGGGAGCAAATTCATTGGCGCTTGGTATTGTTTACGCCGGTCTTTTTCTCGCCGCTGCGGCGGGTCTTCTGGCCGGCCTGCTTTACCGGATGATTCGTTACGTTCGGACTCCGGTGCCGCTGGTCATTCCGACAACGCCGGCACCGACCACCCGGATCGGTGTAGCCGCCCGAATGACTCGCGAAGTGGTGCTGTTTCAAAGCCTCTTCAAAGGCAGCAAGTGGACCTGGTTGTTTGGTTGGTTGTTCCACTTCGGCATGCTGATCGCGCTGCTCCGCCATTTGCGTTACTTCACGGAACCGGTCTGGTGGTGGGTGTCTATGCTGCAGTGGGCTGGCATCTATGCCGGCATCGTGATGGCTCTTGGTCTGGCAGGATTGTGGGCCAGGCGGTTGCTGGTTGACCGCGTCCGTTATATCAGTGCGCCATCAGACCATCTGATTCTGGCGTTGCTGCTGGCAATCGCCGGCTCAGGGCTGGTTATGAAGTACTGGGTCCATGCCGATATCGTGGCTCTCAAAGCTTTTACCCTTGGGCTTATCAC
>CAZVVN010000009.1:33189-74088 GCA_964630665.1 uncultured Acidiferrobacteraceae bacterium
ACTGGGTCCATGCCGATATCGTGGCTCTCAAAGCTTTTACCCTTGGGCTTATCACATTCGACTGGCAGCCTCTACCGGCAGATCCAGTTTTGCTGGTTCACCTGACCCTGGTGATCATGCTGATGGTTGTTTTCCCTTTCAGCAAGTTGCTGCACGCCCCGGGCGTATTTTTCAGCCCAACCCTAAATATGAAAGACACGCCCAGGGAACACCGGCATGTGACTGAATGGACGGAAAATATCAGACGTTCCAACGGTAGCTGATAGGCCAATCCATGATCAAGGCTGAATTTGAAACCCCGCCGATTGACAGCATTCTTGCGGTACCACCCGTCCAGCCTGGCGCGATGGCCCACAGCCAACCGTTTACCGCCAAGCCCGAACACCAGGAACCACTGGGTTTTCCCGGTGAACTGGTGGACAACTGGAAAGACATTGCGCTGGAGAAGATGGGCGAACTGCTGGGTAAGTACCGTTCGCTGCCGGTTTTTCTCGATGCCTGTGTCAAGTGTGGTGCCTGCACGGACAAATGCCACTACTATCTGGGGACAAGTGATCCCAAGAACATGCCGGTTGCAAGGCAGGATCTGCTGCGCAAAGTTTACCGTCGTTATTTCACGAGGGCCGGAAAGCTGTTCCCCAAACTCGTGGGCGCCGTTGATCTGACCGAACAGGTCATCGAAGACTGGTACCGCTACTATCATCAATGCTCCGAGTGCCGGCGCTGTTCGGTTTACTGCCCGTTCGGAATTGATACCGCCGAGATCACCATGGCGGGGCGCGAGATTCTGGCCTCGATCGGTGTTGGCCAGAAGTATTCCAACGAAATTATCGGTAAGGTCCACACGATTGGGAATAATCTCGGACTGCCAGAGCCTGCTCTGGTCAATACCCTGGAGGGGCTTGAAGAGGAGATCGTAGAGGACATCGCGGTACCGGTGAAATTGCCGCTTGACCAGTCCAATGCCGAGGTCCTGCTGGTGACGCCGTCCGCTGATTTCTTTGCCGAACCGCACGTTGATGGCCTGATCGGTTATGCCAAGGTGTTTCATCAGGCCGGTATCAGCTGGACGCTCAGTTCTTATGCATCGGAGGCGGCAAACTTCGGTATTTTTATCGGCAACTACGAGAACATGCAGAAAGTAGCGCAGCGGATCCGCCAGGCTGCACTGGATCTGGGCGTCAAGCGCATTGTCGTGGGTGAATGCGGTCATGCTTGGCGCGTCGCTTACAGTTTCTGGAACACGCTGATTGGGCCATTTGATTTTCTCGATCCTGATTATCCCGCACCGCAGCACATCTGTGAGTTGACCTTCGACCTCATCAAGGACAACCGTCTGAAACTGAACCCAGCTGCCAACGACGACAAGGTCGTCACATTTCACGATTCGTGCAACGTATCCCGTGGCTCACGTATGGGCGACACCCCCGGTGGACAGTTCACTATTCCTCGAGCGCTTCTTCGATCGGCGTGCCATCATTTTGTCGACATGGCGCCGGAGACCACCCACGAACATACTTTCTGCTGTGGTGGTGGCGGTGGGTTGCTGACTGACGATTTACTGGAGTTGCGGGTCAGGGGCGCCATGCCCCGAGCTTCTGCATTGCGTAAGGTTATCGAGGAAGACGGGGTCACACATATGGCGGCCATCTGTGCCATCTGCAAGAGCCAATTCAGCAAGGTGTTGCCCGAGTACGGCATGGCCATGGATATGATCGTGAGCCTACATCAGCTGATCGGCGATGCCCTGGTGTTTGATTCGGCTCAGTGATCCTGGCGATGTTGTCATCCGAGGAACAAGCAATGTCGACTGCCAATGAAGAGTTTCAGACCCATACTTTTCGGAAATACGCCGAAGGTGATCACGCCTATGACGATTTCAAGGGGCAGATTTTCAGTGCCGATCACTCACACAAATGTCCCACCTACGTTCATCGCACGCCGCCTTGCCAGGGCAGTTGCCCGTCGGGCGAGGACATCCGGGGCTGGTTGCAGATTGTGCGTGGAATGGAGCAGTCACCGGAGAATCTCGACTGGCGGGAATACGCGTTCCACCGCGCCACCGACGCCAATCCTTTTCCGGCGATGATGGGCAGGGTCTGTCCGGCACCGTGCGAGGCCGGTTGCAATCGCAATAAGGTCGACGATTTCGTCGGTATCAACGCGGTTGAGCAGTTTATCGGAGATACGGCCTTTCGCGAGCAATACCGGTATGAAGATGCCCCGATGTTGTCAGGGAAACGCGTGGCGATCGTCGGCGGCGGTCCGGCCGGACTGGCGGGTGCATTCCAGCTACGCCGCAAGGGCCACGCATCGACGATATTCGAGAAGCAGGACCATCTGGGTGGTATGTTCCGCTACGGCATACCCGCCTACCGTACGCCCCGGGATATCCTTGATCGCGAGATCGAACGCATCATCGAACTGGGCGACATTGAGGTACGAACAGGGGTTCGAATCGGACAGGAAATCGGCATAGAAGAACTGGAAAAGAACTTTGATGCAATACTCTGGGCGATCGGCTGCCAGTCAGGCCGAGACGTGCCGGTAGAGGGCTGGGCGGGGACGCCCAACTGTGTCTCGGGCGTTAAATTTCTTGAAGCCTTCAACACGGGTCGGATGCAGGTAAGCGCCAACAAGGTGGTCTGTATCGGCGGTGGAGACACTTCCATTGACGTTGTGTCTGTCGCCCGTCGTCTTGGCCGGGTCGAGAACATCGGCGACAAACACCGACCGGAAGCGGTCATCGGTGGCTATGCAGCCCACGATTCGGCCATGGCAGCGGCCCGGCAGGGAGCCAGTGTGACACTGACGGCCCTGTTTGAGCGCCCGCAGATGACCGCTGCGGAAGAGGAAGTGGACGATGCCTTAACTGAAGGAGTGAGCATCCATAACGGCGTAATGCCCGTGAGTCTGATTAAAGATGCTGAAGGCCGTGCTACCGCCGTTCGCATGAGTAAATGCCTGGTCAACAGCGACGGCGTTCCGCAGACTGTCGAGGGCACCGGGTTCGAGATCCAGGCCGACCTCGTCGTTTCGGCGATCGGCCAGGGCGGAGATCTCAGCGGAATCGAAGAAATGGGTAACGAACGAACGCTGATTGATGCCGACAAATTTTTTCAGGTGCCCGGACGACCTGGTCACTTCGTTGCAGGCGATATTGTCCGGCCACATTTGTTGACTACTGCTATCGGCCAGGCAGGGATCGCTGCGGACAGCATCGACCATTTTCTGGCGGACAGGGACCCAACTCGACGACCGAAAGTCGACGTGCACCACTTCAATCTGCTCGACAAGCTGAACGAGCAAGCGCTTACTCCCACCGAATACGATCATACCCAGAACTGGGGTACCGATGGGGCCAATTTCGCCATCCATAATTACGAGGATCGGTCTGCCCACGAGGTCATTGCTTCCGACGAGTTGTTTCTGGGGCACTTTGCCTACCAGGCGCGGGTCAAGCGCCACTCTGTCGTTCCCGATGCCGAGTCAGTGCTCAGTCACTTTGAGGAGCGTCACTTGGGATTGACCTTGGAGGATGCACGGGCGGAGGCAGAACGTTGCATGAGCTGTGGGATGTGCTTCGAGTGTGACAACTGTGTCATATATTGTCCCCAGGATGCCGTGTTCCGGGTTAGCAAAGACAAGGTCACGACGGGACGATACGTCGACACGGATTACGACCGCTGCATCGGCTGCCACATCTGTGCCGATGTATGCCCGACCGGTTACATCGATATGGGCATGGGTGAGTAACGGGTGGCCAGCAGCTGAGTCGTGAAATGAGCCTTGTCCGAAGTTCGCTGGTCGGCCTCCTGGTTATGATGCTGTGTTTAGTGACCGGGCCAAGTCCGAGTGCCGATATCAGTCTGCCGAATTACCCACGCGGCAAAGGTGAGGCGTGTGTTGAACCGAATGAGGTCATGCGTCGCGATCATTTTGAATATCTGTTGCATCACCGACGGGTCTCGGTACATCTGGGCGTTCGGACCAAGCGACACAGTCTCGTCGGGTGCGTTCAATGCCACGCCGTTCGTGCTGATAACGGCGTTTATTTGCCGGTCAACGCACCGGGACAGTTCTGCCAGAGCTGTCACGTCTACACTGCAGTGAAGATCGACTGTTTCGGTTGTCACGCCGCGGTGCCGGACGCCCTGGTGAAACAGTGATGGAAAAAGACCTTCCCCAAGACCGCCAGCGTCGCAGGCTCCTCAGCCGTACGGCAGTGGGTGGTGCGTTCCTTGCGCTGGCACCCGGTGTCAGATTGGCGGAACTCGCTTTGGCCAAGGATGAAGATGACCCGGCCAGTGCACAGATCCGCTGGGGGCTGCTCGTGGACACCTCGCGTTGTGCGAGCGGTTGCGACGCCTGCGTATCGGCCTGCAATGAGGAACACGCTCTGCAGGCGACTGGGCGGCCCCGCACTGACCCCCAGTGGATCCGCAAGGCAGACCTGATTGACGAGGCAACAGGGCGGGCGTTGTCCATGCCGTTGATGTGCCAGCATTGCGAAGAGCCGCCATGTGTCGATGTGTGCCCCACGGGCGCCTCGTTTCGACGCGCCGACGGCATGGTGCTGGTGGACAAACATACTTGTATTGGCTGTCGTTACTGCATGATGGCCTGCCCTTTCAAGGCGCGTTCTTTCGTCCACGAGGAGATCACCGGTCAACGCAGTTATTCACCGCGGGGTAAAGGAACGGTGGAGAGCTGCACGTTCTGCGTGCACCGGGTCGACCAGGACCGTGCGCCCGCCTGTGTTGAGCGTTGCACCGACCAGGGTCACGGAGCGCTTGTATTTGGCGACATCAACGACCCGGACAGCTCGGTATCACAGCAAAGGCGATCGGTGCCAAGCAAAGAACTCCGGCCGGACCTTGCCCTGAGTACCGGCGTGCGCTATTCCGGGGTCTAAATCAACCGGAGACGACATGAGCACGCTTCGATTCCAGATTCTGAAAAACAACGGAGCCGGCTACCGGCTTGTTCTGGGCCTGCTCGTTCTGCTGGTCGGTGCGGGTCTTGTGGCCGCCCACTATATGGAATCCCGGGGCCACCAGGTGACGGGAATGGACAACCAGATCGTCTGGGGTCTGCCGCATGTATTCGCCGTTTATCTCATTCTGGCGGCATCTGGGGCGCTGAATGCTGCGTCAGTCAGCTCGGTGTTCGGCCGAACGGACTTCAGTCCCCTGACCCGCCTATCGGGCCTTCTGGCGATTACGTTGCTGGTCGGTGGACTCGCTGTGCTGGTGCTTGATCTAGGTCGACCGGATCGGCTGATCGTGGCGATGACGCACTACAACTTCAAGTCGGTCTTCGCGTGGAACATCTTTCTCTACACCGGTTTCGTGGTGGTCGTCATCGGTTACCTGTGGATGATGATGGAACCTCGAATGAACCGTTACACCAAGCAGGTCGGACTCCTCGCTCTGTGCTGGCGTTTCGTGTTGACGTCCGGAACAGGCGCCATCTTTGGGTTCCTGGTCGCCCGGGAGGCGTACGACACAGCCATCATGGCACCGCTTTTCATCGTCATGTCACTGGTCCAGGGCAGTGCGGTATTCCTGCTGATCAGCACGGCTGTTTTTCACTGGGCCGGATACCAGCCGGACGCCGGGCTTGTCACAAAGCTGCGTCGCCTGTTGGCGATCTTCATCCTTGTGGTGTTGTACCTGGCTGTTCTTCATCACCTGACCAATCTGTATATCGCCCAGCACCACGGAGTCGAACGCTTTATCCTGCTCGACGGAGGGGTCTACACTGTTCTCTTCTGGGGTGTGCAGGTGATCGGCGGTAGTGTGCTGCCGGTCTGGCTGTTTCTGAGTCCACGGTTCAGTGGCCGTGGCCCGACTGTTATCGCAGCGCTGCTGGTGGTTCTCGGGGGGCTAGCGCAGCTTTATGTGATCATCATCGGGGGACAGGCCTATCCCCTGAACATAATGCCGGGTTATCGGCTACAGAGTGGTTTTCTTGATGGTGTGGTGGCCCACTATGCGCCCAGCCTGCCGGAGCTTGCGCTGGGCCTTGGCGGTGTCGGCCTGGCCGGGCTACTGGCTGTATTGGCGCTCCGCGTTTTGCCCTTCCTGCCCACAGGCATCCCGACGACTTCCAGCGTCAGCAAGCGCTGACGCTGTTCGGAAGCGTTTTCCAGGGCTAACCTGTACTCGACCAGCGATTGAGGTTTTGACGGTGAACCGATTCCTGATCTCTGCAGCGCATAAATCTTCAGGTAAAACGATCGTCAGCGTTGGTCTCGCCGCGGCACTTCGGCAGCGGGGTCTGTCAGTGGTCTCATTCAAGAAGGGACCGGACTACATCGATCCGATGTGGCTGGGTCAAGCCAGTGGTTCTCCATGCTGGAACCTTGATTTTTTCACCATGCATTCTGACGAGATTACTGCCTGTTACCGCAGACAGTCACGCGGCGCTGACGTTGCCCTCGTGGAAGGCAACAAAGGCCTGCACGATGGGTTGGACGTTGAAGGTGGTGACAGTAATGCGGCGCTGGCGAAACAGCTTGACCTGCCGGTCGTGCTTGTTATTGATGTCACGGGCATAACCCGTGGAATTGCCCCTTTGTTGACCGGCTACACGGCTTTCGACCCGGCTGTCGGAATCGCCGGTGTGATACTCAACCGGGTAGCGGGACCACGTCAGGAAAGCAAGCTGCGGGCAGCGGTTGAGCGTTATACCGCACTGCCGGTGCTCGGTGCGATCCCGAGACTGGAAAGTACCATAATTGAGGAGCGTCACTTGGGGTTGGTGCCCACAGGCGAGCAAGGTCAGGTCGAGGACCGAATCCAGACTGTCGCATACGAGATAGCGCGTTGCGTTAATATTGATCAGTTGCTCCACCTGACTGCGGCGCCAGTTGTTGTAAATCCAGTACCGCCCGGGGTGGGTTATTCGAATCCCACTGACTTGCGAATCGGTATAGCCCGGGATCCGGCCTTCGGGTTCTATTATCCGGATGACCTGGCTGCATTTGCCAAAGCCGGTGTCGAACTGGTGCCGTTTAATACATTGCGAGACAGTTTTCTTCCAGAGGTTGAAGGCCTGTTTATCGGTGGCGGGTTCCCTGAGTCATTCCTCGACGGGTTGTCGGCGAATACCGGAATGCGTGCTGCTGTCTACAGGTTCATCGAGGCAGATGGTCCGGTCTACGCGGAGTGTGGCGGATTGATGTACCTGTGCCGATCAATCCAATGGCAGGGTCAACGGGCTGATATGGTCGGGGTTGTTCCGGCTGATGCCGTGGTCAAGACTCGGCCGGTCGGACGGGGTTATATGGTATTTAATCCGACGCCACACCACCCATGGCCTCTCGTCGCAGCCAGTCCCGACAAGGAATATCGGGTTCATGAATTTCACTACTCGCAGCTTGAAAACCTGGATAACAGGACCAATATGGTGCTGCAGGTTAAGCGGGGCCATGGTATCAACGGGCAGTTCGACGGGTTCGTTTACCGCAACCTGCTGGCAACCTACGCACACCAGCGCCATGTGCGGGACAACCCGTGGGTTGATGGATTCGTAGATTTTGTTCGTGCCTGCCGCTGAGAAAACAGCTGATGCCAACCAGTTCCCGTTCAGCCAGGAGATCGTCGATGCCCTTCCGGATTACCGAACAGGCCGCTAAGCAGATCAAACTGTCGAGTCATGGGGCGCCTGGGCAGGGCCAGCACTTACGCGTTGCGGCGAAGCGAAAGACCGACGGCTCGATCGATTATGCCATGGGGTTCGATAAACCCGCTGAAACGGACACCATTTCGACCCAGCATGATGTCCAAATTCTGATTGGTCTGGCAAGTGCCGATCTTCTTGCTGGAGCTGTTCTGGACTACACAAAACCCGATGACGATGAGAAAGACCGGTTCATTTTTCTCAATCCCAACGACCCTGAATTTGTGTCGCCGGATGGGCAGCGCTGAACTGACCGGTTGCGAGCGCTGGCTGGCGAACGACGCTTCGATAGGCTCCTGACTGTCCGAAGAGATGGGCAACAAAACACGGTTTGTCGTCTCCAGAACGCCACCTTATACTGGGGAGTGGGCCGATTTAACGACCCATGAAGGTGAGCACAATCCCGGCCAGGCAACGTTTAAGCGTAGTGTTACGGCCCAGGTGCAAGCTACTTCAAGGCGAACGCTGCTGAGTTTTCACCCATGCCACAGATGTCCGACGCATGAAAGAGTCACTCCAAAGCATACGGGAATGGGCGTCTGAGATCCGTCAGGGTAACTTTTCGGCGCGCCTGCAGCGAAGGTCTGACACAGAAACCGACAGCTTGACCGACGATATCAACCGGCTCGCTGAATGGCTGGAGTCACTCGCCGAGGACCAGGAAGCACAGATTCAAGCACAGCAGAGCCGGTTAGAACATGAGTCTGGTCGAGTGTTGCGCTTTGAGGAGCGAACACAACTGGCAAACGAGCTTCACGATTCGCTCGCCCAGACGCTGGCCAGTCTTAAAATGCAGGTGCGTGTTCTTGATGACACCCTGCGACAGGACAACGAAGCCGCTGTTTGGCAGGAAATGGAAAGAATCCAGGCGACCCTAGATGATGCCAACACTGAGGTGCGCGACCTCATTGCCCACTTTCGATCACCGCTTGATCGCCAGGGAGTTGTTCCCGCTATTGAGAAGGCTGTCTCGAGATTTAGATTCCAGCTTGGTACGCAGATCGTTCTTCAGAACGAATGGCATGACAGCAGTTTTGACCCAGAGACAGAATCACAGGTTTTGCGGATTGTGCAAGAGTCGCTGCACAACGCGAGAAAACACAGCCAGGCAAATCTGGTCCGCGTTCTGCTGGCTTACGGGCCGATCGGCAGATACCGGGTCGTGGTGGAGGACGATGGTGCCGGTTTTGTAGTGACTGACAAGCAGCCTGAGGATTCGAGGCATTTCGGTCTGTCGATTATGCGCGAGCGTGCTGCTGCGATTGGTGCTGACCTAAGAGTAGAGAGTGAACCGGGTGAGGGGACCACCATCTTCCTCGAATTCGATGGCTTAGATTCGACTGTGGATCCGCTGAAGGTCAAGGCAGAAGTCGGATGAAGGCGCTGCTGATCGACGACCATGCCTTGTTCAGAGCCGGGCTCGAGAGTCTGCTGGAGCGGCGGGGGATCGAGATCGTGGCCTCTGTGGGCAGCGGAGAAGATGCTATTCGACTCGTACGCAAGACGACTCCCGACGTCATACTGCTCGATCTTCGGATGCCGGAAATCAGTGGGCTGGATGTGTTGAAGACGTTATCAGAGCAAAAGCCGGGCCTTCCCGTGGTGATGCTAACCACCAGCGCGGAAGAGCAGGATCTCGCTGCGGCGCTACGGAAAGGTGCCCGTGGCTACCTGATGAAGGACATGGAACCGGACGAACTGGTCATAGCGCTGCGGGATATCGTCGCGGGCAACACGGTTGTGGCACCGGCGCTCACCGGGATTCTGGCAGACCTGGTCAAAAACGGTAATCGACAGCAGCACAAAGAGGCTGAACAGCCATTCACCGAACTAACCCCGCGAGAGCGTGAGATTCTAGGGCACCTGGCCGAAGGGCAGAGCAACAAGGTCATAGCCCGTCACCTCGACATTTCGGACGGTACCGTCAAGCTGCACGTCAAGGCGATTCTGCGTAAGCTCGGTGTGCATTCAAGGGTCGAGGCAGCGGTCATGGCTGTCGAACACGGTATCCGACGCGTTCCCCAGAATCCCACATAGAATCTTGATATCGTTACCGTCTCCAGAGGCAATGGCCCGCTTGCGGCGGCGCCTGTCGTCTACAGGTAGGACTTGCGATCCGCACGTTTGTGCCCAGCGCGCTGGATGACGACCCCTTTGATGTCTTCTGGCCCGGTAATCTCCAACACCGGGTATGACGCATTCAGTGCCTTCAGATACCACCGGTCGTTGTCCCTATCGAGTTGTCTCAGGATGACCTCACCACCGTGTTCAGCGATGACGAAACTGCCGTTGTGCAGGCGTCCAACCGGTTCGGAGACGACCACGCAACCGTCGGGGAATTCTGGCGCCATACTGTTTCCCAGCACCTGAAGAGCAAACGGTTCGTTTCCAGCACAATTGCTCACACTGTAGGCACCTTGTCGATGTTGAGCTGTTCGACCATATTGCGCAAACGATCCTGTTCCAAGCACTGTAAAGCGTCTTTGGCGGTTTTTTCCAGATCGCACACTGTGGTGTTTAAGACCTGTTGTTTGATCTCAAGGAGACTGGACGCTTCCATACTGAATTCGCGCAGTCCCAGGCCCAACAGTAGCCGAGTGAACTCCGGGTCAGCGGCCATTTCACCACACATCGACACCGGAATGCCGGCACTCCGGCCGGCCTCTATGACCCGGTAGATCAGTCTCAATACCGAAGGATGCAGTGGGTCATAAAGATAGTTCACTTCATCATCAATACGGTCAATGGCGAGGGTGTACTGGATAAGATCATTGGTTCCGATGGAGAGAAACTGCAGTTTTCGGGCGAACAGGTCTGCTGATATAGCCGCTGCCGGTACCTCGATCATTCCGCCTACCGGTACGTGCGGATTGAATTCGACACCTTCTTTGGCAAGTTCTTGGTGAGTTTCGCGGACCAGTTCCAGTGCCTGATCCAGCTCGGAAAGGCTGGACAGCATCGGAATCATTATTCTGGCATTGCCTCGAGTTGCAGCACGGAAGATCGCCCGCAACTGGGGCTTGAAAAGAGCGGGTTCGTTCAGACACAGGCGGATCGCACGAAGACCAAGTGCCGGATTAATGGTTCTTTCTCCGTCCGTCCGGCCACCATCAACCTGCTTGTCGGCGCCGAGATCCAGTGTTCTTATGGTGACCGGCCCACTGACTGTGTCTAGCACCTGACAATAGGTTTCGAACTGCTCGTCTTCCCCCGGAGGTTGTGGCCGGTTCATGAACAGGAACTCAGTGCGATAAAGGCCGACGCCTTCAGCGCCGGCCGGAGCAAGCAATTTCAGATCTTCGGGCAACTCGATGTTCGCCAGCAGGGCAACCTGTATTCCATCCTGAGTGATAGCCTGCTGGTGATGAAGTAGAGCGAGTGAGTCAATTTCTTCTCGATGGGCCTGCTGGCGGTCTCGAAATTCCTGCACCACTGCATCATCGGGCCCTAGGATTATGTTACCGTTCGCTGCATCGATAACCAGCAGGTCATCGTTGCGTATGTAGCGGACCGCATCGTGCAATCCAACTACTGCGGGGATGTGGAGGCTGCGTGCGAGGATGGAAGTGTGGGAAATAGGCCCCCCCAGGCTTGTCAGAAACGCCGTCATGCCGCGCTGGTGCAAGGTCACCGTGTCCGCTGGCGTGATGTCGTGCGTGACGACCACGTAACCAGCCAGATCGTCGTCCAACCGGCTCAGATCCGTTACGGTGTGACCTAGCAGTTCCGCCAGTACACGGTCGACGACCTGGTGGACATCGTTTTTCTTGCTTCGCAGGTAGGGATCTTCAATACCGTCAAAGAACGCGATCAGGGTATCAGCGTGGGTCTTGAGTGACCATTCCGCGTTTTTTCGCTCATGGTTGATCGACTCAGCCGGCTGTTCAGAGATCACCGGGTCATCGAGCATCTGCAGATGAACGTCGACAAAGGCATGCGTCTCGGGTGGGGAATCCGGTGGAATTGAATCCAGAATACGTAGAAGTCCTGTTCTTGCCCTGGCGACTGCGTTTCTGAAGCGCTTGACTTCGTCCTCTACAGCGTCTTCGGAAAGGGTAAATTCGGGTATTTGGCGGTGTGAGTGATCGAGCACGATAGCGCGACCGATGGCGATACCCCGCCCAATACCGGTGCCGCTCAGGGACAACACTACTCCTCCTCCCCGAAACGATCGGAGAAAAGTTCCTCGATCCGGTTCACCGCTTGCTGGGAATCCTCACCCTCTACCACCAGGGTCAGCCGGGTGCCCTGTGTCGCAGCCAGCATCATCAGTCCCATGATGCTCTTGGCGTCACACGACTGGCCGTCGTGTTTCAGGACAATGGTGCTACTGAACTGTACGGCCGCCTTGACCAGGCTGGCACAAGCCCGGGCATGCAAACCGAGCCGGTTGATGACTTCGATTTCCCGTTCTAGTTTCACGCCGGCACCGCTGTGGATACGGGGTAAAGGTCTCGATGGTCCGTCTGGACCGTCAGCTCCTGTAACCGAAAACGGGAGGCTAGCTCCTCGGTGACAAAAACAGATCGGTGCTGACCGCCCGTACATCCTAAAGCCACCATCAGGTAACTCCGGTTTTCCAGGTCAAAGTATGGCAGCCAGAATTCGAGGAACGCGGCAATCTGATTGACCATTTGAGTGACCAGGGGGCTCCTGTGAAAAAATCGGACTACCGGTTCGTCAAGCCCGGACAGATCGCGCAGTTCGGTTTTCCAGTACGGATTGGGCAGGCAGCGAATGTCGAAAAGATAGTCTGCGTCCATTGGTGCGCCGTACTTGAATCCAAAGGACTTCAGAACAAGTTTTGTTCCCGTTTGTCCCCTGGCCTCGGCAAAATCACGGATGATCGATCGAAGCTCTACTGGGTTGGTTCTCGTCGTGTCAATTCTCCGATCGGCGTCCTGTTCCAGCGGTGCCAGCAGGCGGCGTTCTTCGGTAATACCGCAGACTAGCGGGGTCGTGTTGTCAGTCAGGGGGTGTTTGCGTCGGGTCTCACTGTATCGACGAATCAGTGTTTTGTCATCGGACTGCAGAAAAATCACTCTTACCTTCAGCCCTGTGTCCCGCAGGTTCTGCAGGTTGGCCGGTACTTTTTCCAAAAACTGCCGGTTTCGGGAATCAATGCTGACCGCTGCGAGGCTGTGGCTGTATAGCGGACCCTGTGGCTCGCGCAAATGACTGACCAGCTGCGGCAGCAGAACGGCCGGCAAGTTGTCAATACAGTAGTAGCCCAGGTCCTCCAGTGCGTGCAGAACAATACTTTTGCCAGAGCCCGACATGCCACTGACAATGATCAGATCCGTGCCGGTGGAGATTTTCGGGGCTTGCTGTTCCACTGTGTTGCTGGTCTGTTGGAATTGCCGGACACAACAACTGCCCGACAGCCTGTCTATCGGGCTGAATCAAGCCAGTAGGTTGAACAGCGAGTCGACGTCTCGTGCCTCTAGAATTCGATTTCTGTGTCCGGCTTCAGAGAATGTCTGGGCCAAGCTGGCGAGAATCTTGAGGTGTTGTTCCGTGGCATCGGCGGGGACGACCAGCCCGATCACTAGTGTGACGGGCTGGTCGTCGACCGCATCAAAATCCAGTCCCTGGCGCAAACGAAGTACCGCAGCCAGGGGCTCACTGATGCCATTGAGCCGCCCGTGGGGCAAGGCTATTCCGTTGCCGATGCCCGTGCTGCCCAATCGCTCACGCTCATTGAGAACCTGGAAAACGGTATGCCGGTCCAGCGGAGCCTGGTGTCGAGACAACAGTGCAGAAAGTTCCTCCAGCATTCGTTTCTTGCTGGAAGCTGCTACGTTGAACAATATTCGGTCGGCGCTCAGAAAGCCACTGAGTGCGCCGGAACTTGAAGAAGAGTTCTTTCGCTTCGAAGACACGATGGTCAGGTCTCTGCCTTGATCTTGAGAGCATCGTCATCGCGGTGATGACTGGAGATCTTGTTCTTGTGCTTCAGAACCTGGCGTTCAAGCCTGATGGCCATTGAATCGATGGCGCTGTACATGTCTTTGGTTTCTGCAGACGCGTGCAGCCTGGTACCTTTGGCCGTGATGGTTCCTTCAGCCAGGCAGTGGGCCTTTTCAAGATGCAGAACGACATGGGCACTGGCGGAGTCATCCATATAGCGGCCCAGACGCTTCAGTTTTTCAGTGATGTGCTGTTGTGTGGCTTGGGTCACGTTATAGTGTTTCCCGGTTACTAAAATGTGCATGCCGGGGCTTGGTGAAGTCCTGGTCACAGTACGGATTTTCGCTGGTTCGCTGGGGCTATGTTCATCTGCTTGCGGTACTTTGCCACGGTACGACGGGCAACATCGACGCCCTGGGCGGTGAGTAGCTGTGTGATGGCGCTGTCGCTGATTGGCTTGAGGGGGGGTTCAGATTCTATCACTTTCCGGATCTGTGCCTGAATTGCGTGGGCTGAGAGACTCTTATCAGGGCTGCTCCCGACACTGCCGGTGAAAAAGTATTTGAATTCGAAAAACCCCTGTGGCGTCAGCATGAATTTCTGATCACTTGCCCTGGAAACGGTGGACTCGTGAAGTTCGAGAGTCAGCGCGATTTCACGCTGGGTGAGCGGTTTAAGTTCACTGGCACCAGCGCGCATGAATGCAGGCTGGCGAAGCACGATCTGCTCGGCAACGCGCAGAATCGTGTCACGACGCTGACTCAAGCTGCGGATGAACCCGCGTGCCTCCTGAAGCTTCTCTTTCAAATATCTGCGTGTATCAGGGTCACCAGTCGTGAAGTAGTCGTGGTAGTCGTGGTTCAGTCGAAGGTGTTGACGGGGTTCCACAGCAGGCCGCACAGACCAGCCATTGGCAAGTCGGCAGACAATCACATCCGGTATCACGTGACCCGGTCTGTCGACCGTCAGGTGTCTGCCTGGTGCATGATCCAGATTCTGTACCAGATCCCTGGCTTGGGACAGTTCTTTCCGGCTGACGCCCAGTGTCTGAATCAGCTTGTCGAATTTGTGCTGGGCAAGAAGGTCCAGGTACCGGTCGACCACCAGAATTGCGACCGCCTGTCCAGGTGTCTCTGGATCGAGCGCCTCGAGCTGGATGCGAAGGCACTCACCTAAATCGCGGGCTGCGATTCCTCGTAGTGAAAGGCTTTGTATCAGGCGTACCATCGCCTCGATTTCGTCTAGTTCGGCGCAGAACCCAGGAGCCAGGATCTCCCGTAGTTCTTCGTTACTGGCCCTGAGATAACCCCGTTCGTCAATGCACCCGATGATGGCTTGAGCGATCGCGCTGTCGAGGTTGCTCAGGCGATGGCCTGCAAGTTCCTTGACGAGGACTTCGCGGAGTGTGGCTCCGTGCTGGATCGTATTGAGAGTGTCATAGGGTTCGAATTGCGTCGGTGAGAGTCGGCGGTCGGCCGGATCATCTTCAATTTGAGCGATCTCGACATCTGGATCCAGGCGCTCAGGAGCCCGGTCTGTTTGCTGACCAGATCCGGTGGTCCGGAAAGCGGTCTCTTCTACCTCGGCAAATGTCGGCTCAGCGTAATGTCTGGTGGTGTTCCAATCCAGGTCATCGTCCCCGGGTTCCAGTAACGGATTGGCTTCTAGTGCGTCACAGATCTCCTGATCGAGATCGGCACTCGACAACTGCAGCAGGTGGATCGACTGGCGCATCTGGGGTGTCAATCGAAGGTGCTGGCCGAGTCGTTGTCGTAGGATCTGTTTCACTATTGTTGATTCGGAGGTAGTGTCGCGTAGTTGCGGATCCTGTGCTGGAGGCTCGTCGACAGTGACCTTGGTTACAGTCTGAACTCGTCGCCCAGATAGATCGACCTGACTTCCGGGTGCGCCAGAATGTGATCGGCTGGGCCGGATGTGAGCACCTGCCCTTGGGCAAGAATATACGCCCGTTCACAGATTCCCAATGTCTCCCGGACGTTGTGGTCGGTGATCAGCACCCCGATCCCGATGTCGCGAAGGTGCGCAATAATCCGCTGTATGTCACCGACTGATATTGGATCTATCCCGGCAAAGGGTTCGTCGAGCAGTATGAATGAGGGCTGCAACGATACGGCCCGGGCAATTTCCACGCGGCGTCGTTCTCCTCCAGAAAGGCTGTACCCTCTGCTGTCTCGCTTATGAGCGATTCCGAATTCCGTCATCATCATCTCGGCTCGCTCATAACGCTCGTCGGCACGAAGATCGGGCAGCGCTTCGAGAACAGCCAGAATGTTGTCCTCAACGGTGAGCCGCCGGAAGATGGAAGGTTCCTGAGGAAGGTAGCCAATGCCCATCCGGGCTCGCTGATGCATGGGCAGGTTGCCGATGTCCTCTCCGTTGAGCAGTACAGAGCCACCATCGCGGCGAATAAGCCCGCAGATCATGTAAAAACAGGTCGTCTTGCCGGCACCATTGGGGCCTAATAGGCCGACGATCTCACCACTGCTGACCGCCATGTCCACATGGTCGACGACGGCAGTACCGCGAAAGCGTTTGACCAGTCCCCTTGTTTCCAGCTTGGCCAAATGAACTACTCCGAGTGCATTCTGCGGGGTATAGGCCCCGCTGCCACAGCCGTTCTAGTCACCAACACCGGATTGTCTCAGACTGGCCTGCCAGTCACCGAGCCAGTCCGCGCTGGCATGTTCAAGTGGATTGATCTTGGAAGCGGGAACCCAGAAGCCAAAGTCGATAGGCGGTGTGATCTGCTTCCAGTCTCCCCTGACCTGCAGGACCCTGACGGCTGCACCCCGATCGAGGCTACCGACCACCACCGAATCTTTGCCCGTCGATGGGACACTTCGCAGGCGAACGTTGTTGCCTGAAACCTTGCCTGTGCCTAAAGAGCCTGTTACGAACCGCCCGTAAATCCACACCGCCACTCCCAAAGGGGTGTTGACCTTGAACCAGCCGCCGTCGGATGCAACCACCTTGACCGGATCACCGTGGGAGAGCCTGCCGATCACAGCCGAAGCCTGACTTCGTGACGCATGGACAGTCGCGCCGCCTTTTCCCACGTAAGCTGGCCGGAAACCAGTCGGGTCAGTCGAACTTGATGGATCGGTCGAAGGCGCCTTTGGCTCGCTAGGTGATCTAGCCGGATCACTTGCAGCCTTTGTGCTGGAGTTTTCCGGCTTCTGATCCTTGCGGGGCTGGATCACGATTCGTGGTCGACTGGAATCGGTCTGACTGGATCCGGCAGTGCTGGATTCAGGGTTGCCGGCCGTTTTTTTCGGCGCCTTGGTGGTGACTGTATGTCCACGCACCTTCATCTTGTCTTTGGCCATGTCGTATTCGATGGTCTCTCCAGAAATGGCGTCGCCGCCCTGGCGAACCTTTGCCTGCTCGATAAAGGTGACGACGTTTCTGATCTCATCCAGCTCGATGGTCAGACCCTGGCCGATCACGTCGTGTGGCTTGTCATCGGGGCGCTGCCGAAACACCGCCGGATTACCTTTGGCTATAGCCTTATCCAGCTGTTCTCCCTCGTAGAAGAGCTCAATTTCGTCGGCGATGATCCGAATGGTCCCTTGTTTTACCGAGACGTTTCCTCGGTAGATCCGCCGGCCGCTGGAGAAATCCATCTCCACTTCATCGGCTTCAATCAGGGCCGGCTGATCCCGATCACTTTTCAGAGCCTCGGCACCGGGTATCCAGAGCGCAGACAGAATCGACAGAGTGAAAAAACAGGCGCGGATCATAACGGGAATTCTAGCAAACCGGCTTTAGGCTTCAGCCGAGCCTGTTCGCTCGCAACGGGGGCGCTGGCCTTGAATTCAACCGGGCCGTCACAGCGGCTGAAAGTGCTAACCGCCTGCGCCCCGTTTGAGCTTGACCTTCATCCTTTCGGTTGTGGTCACGCTGCCCGGATCATCTGCGGTCCGGCCCTGGACCACTCTGACATGGCCGGTCAGCAGGACTTCTGTACCGTCTGAAGAAACCCAGCCGGAATCACTATAGGTGTGACGAAAGTCTTTTCCGTCCTGATACTGGACCAGATGGGGGTTGTCGATCAAGGCAGTGTTGTCATCGGGGAAATGAACCAAACGATCGCCTTCGAGCACATAAACCACACCCTCGGCGTCCCGCCCAGTCGCAGTGAAATTAAGGATTGAGTAATCTGGCTCATGGCTGGCTACGGGCGGCGCCAGGGGTTTGTCGGTGTTGAGGAAAGTTTGTTGAAGCCAGGTGCCGAGCCCAATCAGAGCCAGCATGACGCCGAGCAGAACGGCCCGTTCCAGATTACGCTCTTTCAAACTAAAAAATTCCCGCGCGTATCAGGTCCAGGGCATTGAGAGCGCCGACCGGCCGATGTTCCGCATCGACGGCAAAGAGCCCGTTTATCGAGTGATGCCGCATGACATCAACCACCTCGGCTGCAAGTGCACCGGCCGTGGTCGTTCGCGGCGCTGCCACCATCACCTCATTGATCGTCGAGCGGTGAATGTCGATGTCCTGGTTAAGCGATCGCCGCAGGTCTCCGTCGGTATAGATCCCCACTAGGCAACCTCGATCGTCAAGGATCCCAGTCATACCCAGCCCTTTGAGAGACATCTCATCCAAGGCAGCTGTCAGGCTGGCGTTTCTGTTGACCAGGGGCATATTGTCGCCCGTGTGCATGACGTCTCTGACATAAACCAGCAAGCGGCGGCCCAGAGTACCGCCGGGGTGTGAGCGGGCGAAGTCTTCACGACTGAAGCCTCTGGATTTGAGTACGGCGACCGCCAGTGCGTCACCCATAGCCAGAGTGGCGGTGGTGCTGGTCGTCGGTGCGAGGTTGTGTGGGCAGGCCTCTCGTTCCACACCGGTATCCAGGCAAACCTCAGCAGCCTGCCCAAGGGTGGAATCGCAATGTCCGGTCATCGCGATGAGGGGAATCGCCATCCGTTTGATGATGGGCAGAATGGTCAGAATCTCAGGCGTTTCACCCGAATTCGATATGGCGATGACCAGGTCGCCGGGTGTGATCATGCCGAGATCACCGTGACTGGCCTCACCTGGATGGACAAAAAATGATGGTGTGCCGGTACTGGCCAGCGTGGCTGCGATCTTGCCGCCCACATGACCGGATTTTCCCATACCAACCACCACCACGCGGCCTGAACACACCAGCAGGAGCTCACAGGCCTTCTCGAATGCGCTGCCCAGGCGTCTCGCCAGTTGTTCAAGCGCACTGCTCTCCAGCATCAGGACATCCCGCCCTTCAGTCGCGAATTTGATTTTGTTCATGACGCTGAAATCAAGATCATTCAGGGCCTGTGGCACCAAACTCAGTTATTCTACTGGAATCAATACATACGGGCGTGCAGAGCGGGGTCGTCAGGGTGAACAGTCAACTTCTCATTGGAACATACGGCTGGGACCACGGCCATTGGTCTGGACCGTTTTATGATCCCGTCCTGCCGTCGGAGTGGCGGTTAACCTATTATGCCAACCTGTTGCGAGCGGTTCTGGTGCCCGAGTTAACCGGTGTTAAGGTTGACGGGACGCTTGCTGCCTCATGGCTTGAAGATACCGACGAAGGGTTCAAGTTCGTGATCGAAATCTCTGCTGAACTCGTGGACCTGTTACCCCATCGTCCAGTAAGCCTGAACAGCTGGCTGGAAGGTATCCGCTTATTGGCTGGACAGGTCGCAGCGGTGTTGGTGCGACCATCGCCGGGAAGCCGGAGTCCGGGACCGGTAGCACTTGAGCAATTCTGCAATGCGTTGTCCCCGGTCCCCGTCTGTGTCGAGCCATCTGATCACCCGGGTGGACGAGGGGGCTGTGGGGTGGTCTGGTATCCTTCCAAGCAGGTGGCTCCAACGGTCGGCGACTATCTGGTGGCGTTGTCGGATGTGGGCGATCCGAAAGCACTACGCCAGCTCATCGAGTGGTTTATTGAACAAAACCTAGTCGGCGCAGCATTGTTTATGACCGATCGTGCGCGTGGATTCGAACACGCACGGCAAGCGAGGCTGATTGCAGAGATGCTTGGAGTATGAGTTACCGCATCCCGCAGTATGGCACAGTCAAGAACCTACATGATGCTTATGGTTTCCGGCTGTCCGGTTTTGCGTTTCATCCCAGTGGCTTGATATGAAAGCTGCCAGATCACTTTATGACCGCTTGGTGCTTGATCACCCGATCGCGGTGCTTGTCCTGCTGGCGGTTGTTCTTCTTTGCTTGTCTTTTTACAGCACTGACTTCAGGTTGGATGCGTCGGCAGATTCTCTTTTGCTGGAGGATGATGAAGACCTGCGCACATTTCGCCAGTTCTCTGAGCGCTACCATGAGGGCAGTGCCCTGTACTTGGCCTTTACTCCGGACGGAGACCTTTTTGGCAACAACGCCCAGCAGTTAATCAAGCAACTCAAGAAAGAGATTGAGTTACTGGATGGAGTCGACTCGGTGTTGTCCGTACTTGATCTACCGTTACTGAGGCAGACCGACCGCTCTCTGGCAGAGCTTGTAACCGGTTACCGGACCCTGCAGAGCGAAGATGTGGATATGGCACGCGCCCGGCAGGAGTTGCTTGCGAGCCCGGTCTTTAACAACCTGGTGGTCAGCACTGACGGTACGACGACTGCATTACAGATCAATCTGGCCAGTGATGAGGTTTTCAACGAGCTGACCAAGACAAAGCATGAACTTTTGTACAGAAAACGGCAGGTGGAGCTGACGGAGTCGGAGCGGAGTGCTTTTGAGCTTATCAGTGTCCGTTATGCGGCGGCAAAAAGAGAGCTCGATGGACGCAATCATCGCCTCATCGGAGCGATACGATCGATCATCGGCAAGCACCAGGGCCACGGACAGCTGTTTCTGGGTGGTGTGCCAATGATTGCTGATGACATGATCACCTACATCCGAGGCGACCTGGTCATCTTTGGGTTGGGTATTTTCGTGTTCCTCGTCCTGATGCTGGGTTTTATTTTTCGACGTCTCCGCTGGGTGTTGCTACCTCTGATGAGTTGTGCCTACGCCGGGCTGGTGATGATCGGCCTGCTGGGTCTGGTGGGGTGGCCGGTAACCGTGATTTCCTCGAACTTTATCTCCTTGATGCTCATCATCACGATGTCGATGAATATTCACCTTATCGTGCGCTATCGGCAGCTGTGCGTGGACAATCCGGAATGCGGCCAGCGCGAGCTGGTCTCCCAGATGGCCAGAAAAATGTTCTGGCCATGTCTTTACACGGCCCTGACGACGATCATCGCTTTCGGCTCGCTGGTCTTCAGCGACATCAAGCCGGTGATTGATTTTGGCTGGATGATGTCTATGGGACTGGTAGTGACCTTTCTGACGTCGTTCCTGGTGTTTCCGAGTGTCCTCGTTCTGCTGGGACGACCCAGCCAGATTACCCCGGTGACAAGGTCGTTTCAGTTGACAACTTTACTCGCCGGTGTGACAGAAAAACACGGCCGGCGCCTGGTGTGGGTTGCCGTTGGGCTGGCGCTCGTCAGTGCTCTGGGTATCTCACGCCTAGAAGTAGAAAACAGCTTCGTCAACTACTTCAGTGACGACACCGAGATTCACCAGGGGCTGCGGCTGATCGATGAAAAACTGGGCGGGACCACGCCGCTGGATATCCTGATCCGATTTCCTGAGGAGCCTGATCAAGGCGATGTGGATGAGAACGATGATGACCTTCGGTTGTTGTTCGACGCGACCGAAGCTGACAACGAGGCCGATTACTGGTTCACGCCCGACAAGATAGATACCGTGAAGAAGATACACGATTATCTTGAGACTGTTTATGGTGTCGGAAAAGTGCTGTCGGTCGCTTCACTGATCAGGGTGGGAGAAGAAATCAACAAAGGGCCGTTCGATGCGTTTGAACTCGCGGTGGTCTATAAGAGAATGCCGGCAGACCTGAAAGTTGACCTGGTTGACCCCTATATCTCTATCGAGGACAACGAAGCTAGGATCAGTGTACGGATCAAGGACTCCCTCAAAGACCTGCAACGGGCTGATCTGCTGGCGCAGGTGCGCAAGGATCTATCCACAAAACTCGGGCTGCCAGATGGGGATTTCGTGATCACCGGGCTACTCGTCCTGTACAACAATATGCTGCAGAGTCTGTTCCAGTCGCAGATCCAGACCCTGGGAGTCGTGATGCTTGGAATTGGCTTGATGCTGCTCGTCCTGTTCCGGTCTCTTGTTCTGGCCGTGATCGGAATCATCCCCAACCTGTTGGCAGCGACATCGATCCTGGGCCTGATGGGGTTATTCGGAATTCCACTCGATCTGATGACCATCACAATCGCCTCAATTACAATCGGGGTAGCGGTGGATAACAGCATTCATTATATCTACCGTTTCAGGGAGGAATTCCCAAGGACAAAGAGCTACGCCAGGACCCTGCACACTTGCCATGCCAGTATTGGCAGAGCCATCTTTTATACGGCCATTACCATCATCGTTGGATTCTCCATATTGATCCTTTCAAATTTTCTACCGACCGTCTACTTTGGTGTGCTGACCGCTTTGGCTATGGCCGTCGCCCTGCTGGCATCACTGACCCTCCTGCCCAAGCTACTGATGACCTGGAAACCCTTCTGAACCAATGAACTGGCTACTGCCCAGATTGAGTCGCTGTCTTGATCTTTTGCCTACGTCAATGGCGGCCGTGCTTGCCCTAACACTGCTTTCGACGCCGGTTTTTGTCGATGAGGTCATCGCTGATGGCCCGCGGCCTGATGAGGCGATTCGAATGATCGTCAGCCAACTGGTCGATGAACTGGAGTCGAACCGGCTGGCACTCGAGGCCGATAGAGGCCAGCTTTATGATTTGGTTAACGAGGTCATCTGGCCGCACCTCGCGACCGACAAGATCAGCAAGCTCATTCTTGGTGCTCATTTCAAGACCGCCAGTGCAGAACAGCGCCAGCGTTTTAGCGATGCTTTTATGGCACTGATGGTGCGAACCTACGCCACTGCCATGTTCGAGTACACCGGTCGCGAAGAAATAGTCTTTGAGCCGTATCAATACGAGCCTGCCGATCGTACCTCCGTCGTACAAACCAGAATCGCTCTTCCGGGGCAGGCACCCGTTCCAGTGGATTATGCGTTTCTTCGTTTCAAGAATGGACATTGGAAGATATACGACGTCAAGATTGATGGAATCAGTCTGGTGTTGAGTTACCGGCGGAGTTACAACCAGATCATCCGTACACAGGGTCTGGATTCACTGATTGAGTCGTTGCGGGCGCAATCTAGCGATAGCTGAAACAGAGGCAGACCTTGTACCGTAGGATTGATCTCGCCGACTTCTTTGTTGATGAACCAACCCGGGGCGGAGTACCCGGGAGTTACAGAGATTTGATCAGTACTGGATAGGGTTGGAATCTATTACTTTTTGTAGGTTTCCTTTTCACGGCTATTGGAATACTCTTGATCTATGTTTGGGCACACCTGACTCGACAGCTGCCCGAAGATTTGTGATCTGAACAAATTATGCCGACACCACAGGACATCAAGGACTGGATCGAGGGCAATCTGCCGGGAGCCGAAGCTGAAGTCTCTGGTGACGGTCGTCATTTTGAGGCGACTGTGGTGTGCGCGGGGTTTGCCGGGAAAAGTCGAGTACAGCAGCAGCAGATGGTCTATGGTGCGCTGGGTGACAAAATGAAAGCTGAGATACACGCGCTTTCGATGCGCACCCTGACACCCGAGCCAACGGCAGCCGATTAGTCACACTGAATTTAGCCGAAAGGAGAGCTTTATGGACGCACAGGAACAGATCAAAAAGGTCATCGAGGACAACAACGTCATGTTGTTCATGAAAGGAAATCCGGATTTTCCCCAGTGTGGTTTCTCGGGACGGGTGGTGCAGATCCTCAATGCCTGTGGTGCAAAATTTGCATCCACCGATGTGCTTGCCGATGATCAAATCCGACAGGGGATCAAGGACTACTCAAACTGGCCGACAATCCCGCAACTCTATATCAACGGTGAATTTGTAGGTGGCAGTGACATCGTCATGGAAATGTACGAAAATGGTGAACTGCAGGCCAAGCTGGAGTCCACGCCCGTCTGACAGAATAGCTGTTTTCCCGGAGAGTTGAAAAGGCGCCGTCAGGCGCCTTTTGGTTTTGTTGGCCTCAAAACTGGACAGGACCCACTCGGCGACCCACAATCGGCCGGAACAGATTGACGAAACAGGTCACACTGACATTGGACAAACTTCTGATCAGCGGCGGAGTGCCTCTGGATGGCGAGGTGCGAATCTCCGGCGCCAAGAATGCGGCCCTGCCGGTTGTAATCGCTTCGTTACTCACGGACCAGGCCCTGGTGGTCCACAATATTCCCCATCTGCAGGACATCACCACAGCCCTTGAGTTACTGGGTCATCTGGGTGTCCGGGTGCAGGTGGACGATCGGTTTGCCATCGAGGTCAGTGCAGCACAGCTGACCAGTCGCCGAGCGCCTTACGAACTGGTCAGAACCATGCGTGCCTCTGTATTGGTTCTTGGACCGTTGCTGGCCCGCTTTGGAGAAGCGGAGGTGTCGCTGCCGGGAGGGTGCGCGATTGGGTCGCGACCGGTAGACCTGCACATCAAGGGTTTTGAAATGATGGGCGCAGAGGTCTCGGTAGAAGGGGGTTACATCAAGGCGACGGTAAATGGTGGGCGCCTGTCCGGGGCTAAGATCGTCTTTGATACTGTGACCGTCACCGGTACCGAGAACCTGATGATGGCAGCGACCCTGGCTCGTGGTACGACGATACTGGAAAATGCGGCACGCGAACCGGAAGTGGTTGATCTCGCCCGCTGTCTGATCAAGATGGGCGCGCGAATTCACGGCGCGGGTACTGACTTGATCGAGATCGAAGGCGTCGATCGGCTCACTGGTGCTGAGCATAGAGTGATTCCAGACCGTATCGAGGCGGGCACTTATCTCGCTGCGGCAGCAGCCACTGGTGGGCACATCCGTCTGTGTGGCATTGACGCGAGGCTGCTGGAGGCCGTTCTCGGAAAACTCACCGAAATGGGTGCCTCAGTGAGTATCGAAGAGGATGCTGTTCAACTGCATCTGAAAGAAGGTCGTTTGCAGGCCACTGACCTTCGCACCCAGCCCTTTCCAGGTTTTCCATCCGACATGCAGGCCCAGTTCATCCTGCTGAACGCTATTGCGAGCGGGGCGGCGACGGTCACTGAGACCGTGTTCGAGAATCGCTTTATGCATGTACAGGAGCTTCAGAGAATGGGCGCCGATATAGAATTGCGAGGCCACACGGCACTGGTACGCGGGGTGGAAACGCTCAGCGGCGCGCAGGTCATGGCCACGGACCTCAGGGCGTCCGCTTGCCTGGTGTTGGCAGGACTGGTCGCCGAAGGGCAAACCGTGGTCGACCGGATTTATCATATTGATCGAGGCTACGACTGCATTGAGGAGAAGCTGGCGCAGTGCGGGGCTCGCATACGGCGCGTGTCCAGGAGCCAATACCCGCACGCTGCGTCTGTGCCGTAGCCAGGCTTGTCTTCTTCTGGAGCATTGAGCACACGCAAGTGGAGCCGACTATCATCCGGCAGCTGAATAGCGGCAGCGCTGATTTCCCTGCCCTATTGGCCTCACTTCGGGATCGGTGGGAAACCTCGGAAATGGATGTCGAAGACGTGGTGCGGAAGATTATTCAGCACGTCCGGCAGGACGGAGATTCAGCACTGCTGGAACTGACTGCCCGCTACGATCGTGTCAGGTATGACCGACCGATGAATCTTGAAATCCCACCCGGAGAGCTCGATCAGGCGCTGGAACACCTGGAGCCCGGCCTGCGCCAGTCACTGGAGCAGGCCGCAGAGCGAATTCAGACATTTCACCGCCGGCAACTTGAGCAATCCTGGTCCTACGTAGAAGAAGACGGCACCCGCCTCGGTCAGCAGGTCCGACCACTGGACAGGGTCGGTCTCTATGTCCCCGGTGGTCAGGCGGCTTATCCCTCCTCGGTACTGATGAATGCCCTACCAGCGCGTGTTGCTGGAGTCGGAGAGATCGTGATGGTTGTCCCAGCTCCCGATGGACAGATCATTCCTGCCGTACTGGCGGCGGCCCGTATCGCGGGTGTGGACCGGGTCTTTCGCGTTGGTGGCGCCCAGGCGGTGGCGGCCCTGGCTTATGGTACTGATACGGTTCCTCGCGCGGACAAGATCGTGGGCCCGGGAAATATCTACGTGGCCGAGGCGAAGAAGCAAGTGTTCGGCCAGGTTGGAATCGACATGATCGCGGGCCCCTCCGAGGTGGTGGTGATCTGTGATTCGGGCGCCAATCCGGAGTGGTTGGCGATAGATCTCATGGCCCAGGCCGAGCATGACGAGTTGGCTCAGGCCATCCTAATCTGCCCGGAGCCGGCCCTGATACAACGGGTGCTTGATGTGTTACGGCGCCAGTTGCCACAGATGGAGCGCCGGGCGGTGATTGAATCCTCACTCGGCCAGCACGGCGCGATTATTCTGGTCGACAGCCTGACTCAGGCTGTCGAGGTCTCTAACCGGATCGCACCCGAGCACCTTCAGCTCATGGTCAGGGATCCCGAACAATACCTGCCACTGGTGCGCCATGCTGGCGCGATATTCTGCGGCTACCAGAGTGCGGAGTCACTGGGTGATTACTGTGCCGGCCCAAACCACGTGTTGCCGACAGCCGGTACTGCCAGGTTCAGTTCACCCCTGGGTGTTTATGACTTCCAGAAGCGGAGCAGTCTAATCCACTGCTCACCTGAAGGCGCTGCCAGTCTGTCAGCTATTGCCTCCACTATAGCCCGGGCCGAGGGTCTCTCGGCACACGCCCGATCGGCCGATCTGCGCGGTCACAGCTGACGAGAAAGATGAAACGTTCACTGTCTGGAGAAACTTTCAAAAGCCCGGTTTCACGCTGGATACCAGCACGGATTCGCGATCTATCACTATACCCGGCATCCACCGGTCAAGGGATGCTTAAGCTTGATGCGATGGAAAACCCCTATGTCTGGCCAGAAGACATCAGGCGTTTGTGGCAACAAGAACTCGACAAGGTGCCACTCAATTGTTACCCGGACCCACAGGCCGGTGTTTTACGCGAGCAGCTCAAAAAGTGGTGCGGACTGAACAGCAATGTAGACCTGATGCTCGGCAATGGTTCCGACGAGTTGATCCAGATCATCGCGATGACGCTGGGCGGGCCGGACCGGGTGATCCTGGCACCGGAACCGAGTTTCACAATGTATTCTCTGATTGCTCAGGTCATCGGCGCACAGTATGTCGGAGTACGCCGGGCCGAAGACTTCGACATCGATCTGCCGGCATTGCTCGACGCTATTGATGAATACAACCCGTGCTGTATTTTTCTGGCCCATCCCAATAACCCTACGGGCAACCTGTGTGCACCAGAAGTGGTTGAGCGTGTTCTGGATGCCGCGGATGGGCTGGTGGTCCTCGACGAGGCGTACCATGCATTCAGTGGCAGTACTTTCCTCGACCTGGTTGGTGACCACGACAATCTTGTCGTGGTCAGAACGTTCTCAAAGCTCGGCCTTGCTGCGCTTCGACTGGGGTTCCTGGTGGGCCCAAAGGATTGGCTCGCCGAATTCGATAAGGTCAGGTTGCCCTACAACATTAATGCCCTGACCCAGGCAAGTGTTTGTTTCGCCCTTCACCACATGGACTGGTTCGAAGGAAGGGCAGCGATACTCCGCGATGAAAGAACACGGCTGCTTAGGTCGCTTGAGCGTGTGCCGGGTCTCACCGTCTATCCCAGCGCTGGAAATTTCCTGCTCGTTAGGACACCCGCTGGCAGCGGTGAGGCTGTCTTCGAGGGGCTTAAGGACGGTGGGATCCTGGTGAAAAACCTCCACAGCGCTCATCCCGCACTGGCCGACTGCCTGCGGGTTACCGTTTCAACTCAGGAGCATAACGAATCACTGTACAAGCTGCTGTCAGATGTTCTTGCGCAGCTCAGCCGCTGAGCGGCCGGGCCTTTCCCATCATTACCAACGGATCAGCGTGGCCCCCCGCGATTTCGCAGGGTCAATGCCAATTCTTCATGAGTTTTGATAGAATTTATCTCTAAGTCACGCACAAATAGAGATTTTATTCATTCACTAGGTACGATGAAGATGCACCAACGAAGCGCCCAGGTCACGCGCAATACCCGGGAGACGCAGGTTACTGTGGGTGTCGATCTCGACGGTACTGGCACAGCGCACCTTGAGATCGGGGTCGGGTTTTTCGAGCACATGCTCGAGCAGGTCGCGAGGCACGGATTGGTTGACCTGGATGTCAGGGCACAGGGAGATCTGCACATCGACGCCCACCACTTGATTGAAGATCTGGGCATCACGCTCGGCCAGGCAGTCAATAAGGCTCTGGGCGAGCGCCAAGGAGTCTCGCGCTACGGGCACGCCTACGTGCCATTGGACGAGGCGCTCAGTCGTGTGGTCATTGATTTTTCCGGCCGGCCGGGTTTAGGTTTTTTCGTCGACTGGCCCCGTGCCCGGATCGGTGAGTTTGATGTGGATCTGATCCGGGAGTTTTTCCAGGGTTTCTGCAACCATGCGGGTGCGACGCTGCATGTAGACAACCTGCGTGGTCACAATGCCCATCATATCGCCGAGACTCTGTTCAAGGCCTTCGGTCGGGCACTGCGTGGCGCGGCGATGCTGGACCCTCAGCTTGCCGGCGCCGTGCCATCCACCAAGGGCTCACTGTAGACAGACCATGCCCCGTATTGCCGTCGTCGATCTCGGCACCGGCAACCTGCACTCGGTCGCTAAGGCACTGGAGCATGTTGCACCAGCACACCGTGTAGATGTCAGCAGTGACCCTTTGGTCATCGACCAGGCAGACCAGGTGGTGCTACCCGGCCAGGGCGCTGTAGGGACCTGGCTCAACACGTTGCTGCAGGGTGACTTAAAAGATGCCATTCTGGTAGCGCTTGACTCACGCCCAGTGCTGGGGATCTGCCTGGGGCTCCAGGCACTCTACGACAGCAGCGAAGAGGATGGCGGTAAAGAAGGGCTGTGTGTCCTCGCGGGCAAGGTGCGACGATTTCCCAGCGTCGAGCCTTTTGACAGCCAAATCAAGGTGCCGCACATGGGCTGGAACAATGTCAGGCAGGTGGTCGTACACCCGCTTTGGCAGGGAATCGAGCAGGACAGCCGGTTCTATTTCGTGCACAGCTACTACGCCGAGTCGGCATCCGTGGCAGAGGTTTTTGGAACGACCGATTACGGCGTGCAGTTCACGTCGGCTGCCGGCCGGAAAAATGTCTTTGCGGTACAATTTCATCCGGAGAAAAGCCACAACCAGGGGCTTGCTCTGCTCAGAAATTTCGTCCACTGGGACGGCAGTGTCTGATTTTCCTGGTGATTTCCAAACGCGAACACGACCTCCGATGCTGTTGATTCCCGCTATCGATATCAAGGCCGGCCGGTGTGTGCGCCTGCGCCAGGGCGACATGGCCCGGGAAACAGTCTTTGATGACGAGCCGGCCGTGGCAGCCGAGCGCTGGGTCAACCAGGGAGCCAAACATCTTCACATCGTGGACCTGGATGGTGCTGCCGAGGGACGCCCGGTCAACGCCGGGCTGATTCGAGAGATCGCCGAACGATTCCCGGATGTACGACTACAGGTCGGTGGCGGTATTCGTGATGAGAAAACCGTCCAAGCCTACCTCGAGGCGGGCGTCAAGTTCGTCATCATTGGCACCCAGGCGGTGAATGAGCCACATTTCGTCAGTGATCTTTGTGCAGAGTTCGCTGGGCACATTATCGTGGGGCTGGACGCCCGTGAGGGCCGTATCGCCACTGACGGCTGGTCGAAGCTCTCGGGTCACGATGTCATCGACATGGCTCAACATCTGGAGGGGGACGGTGTGGTCTCAATTATCTACACCGATATCGAACGGGACGGGATGCTGTTGGGTGTCAATGTCGAAGCCACCGTACGTTTGGCCGAAGCAGTTCGGGTCCCTGTGATCGCCTCGGGCGGGATCCGTGATCTGGACGATATTCGGCGGTTGGGGGAGTCGGCAGATAGCGGTATCTACGGTGCCATCACGGGTCGTGCGATCTATGAGGGCTCGCTCGACTTCCGGGAAGGCGATGCGCTGGCACAAAGCTATGCTGCAGTCGTGCTCTGAACCGTGGGCCTCGCCAAACGAATAATTCCCTGCCTGGATGTCGACCGCGGCAGGGTTGTCAAGGGTATCAACTTTGTCGACATCCGGGATGCTGGTGACCCGGTCGAGGTGGCCCGACGCTACGACGAACAAAAAGCCGACGAGATCACTTTCCTGGATATCACCGCAAGTTCAGAGCAGCGTGACACGACCGTCAACATGGTCCGAGCAGTCGCCGGACAGGTATTCATCCCACTGACCGTCGGCGGTGGGATTCGGCAGATCGTCGATATTCACCGGTTGCTTAAGGCCGGTGCCGACAAGGTCTCGATCAATACCGCAGCAGTCGAACGACCGGAGTTGGTCCGCGAGGCCAGCAACCACTTCGGGGCGCAGTGCATTGTCGTAGCGATTGATGCCAAACGGGTAAGCCCCGGGTGGGAGGTCTTTACCCACGGTGGCCGAAACACCACTGGGATTGACGCCGTGGAATGGGCCCGGCGCATGGCGGAGCTTGGCGCCGGTGAGATTCTGTTGACCAGCATGGACCGGGATGGCACGCGCGACGGCTTTGACCTGCAACTGACCCGGGCAGTCTCGGGTGCTGTTCAGGTCCCGGTCATTGCCTCGGGTGGGGTCGGGACGCTCGAGCACCTGGCGCAAGGTATTCTCGCTGGCGGTGCCGATGCCGTGCTGGCAGCCAGCATCTTTCATTTTGGTGATTACAGCATTGAGCAGGCCAAGGCCTACATGGCAGAAAAGGGCATAGAAATGAATACACAGTAAGGGTCTGAATGTGACGCAAAAAAAGCCGGGTTGGTGTTCGGTTGCAGGGATCCGGAATTGAAATATCCGGTCATATTTCAACCCTCAGACGGTCTGTTTTTCGCCGCTTGTGCTCAAAGCCGTTACCCGATTACCGCCTATGAAGGCTTCCCGCCCCGGCGAGGCCATCAGGGAGTCGGATATCCGGTTTTGATGGAGTTTCCAAAGGGGTTATCATTCGAGTATCAGGGTGCGGTTTGCCCACCGGTGTAAGAGACCGATCGATTTTATGACCGCGAGGCCAGGTGCTTGCTCCGGTCTCGACGACAGGCGGATTAAAAAGGAGGGCTACATGGGTGTTGGAGGCATTAGTATCTGGCAGTTGTTGATCGTACTGGTCATTGTGCTGCTGCTGTTTGGGACCAAGAAACTGCGTAATATGGGCGGGGATCTTGGCGGTGCGATCAAGGGATTCCGCAGTTCCATGAAAGAAGTCAAGGACCCAGAAGCGGACGGAGACGAGCCGGCGGATCAGCAGGCAGAAGCATCACTTGCCGAACCAGACGAGACCGGAGTATCCGAGGAAGTCAAGACCGAAAAAGTCTGACTGACTCTCCGAGGTAGCACCATGTTTGACGTCGGATTCTCCGAGGTCGTCATCATTGCGATCATCGCACTTGTGATTCTTGGGCCGGAGCGTCTGCCCAAAGTGGCGCGGACTCTGGGATTCTGGGTGGGTAAGGCCAGGCGCATGGTGGCTGACGTCAAAGCGGATATCGACCGTGAAATGCGCGAAAGCGAACTTGCTGATCTGCGCAAACTGGGTGATGAGATCACGGACGTCAAGGACGAGATTGAGAAAACCGGCAGTGACGCGGCGGATGACAGTTCTCTCATGTCAGTCGCCGATTCAATCCGTGAATCTGCTGAGGAAATCCGGTCGACCGTGAAGGATGCGGCTGAGGTCGCCGAAGCCCAAGCCCAGGATTCAACACAAGACAACGCGGAAGAATCTCCGACTGGAACGGATCCATCAATGGCCCCGGAAAAGCAGGCCGCGACCTGACAAGGTAACTGATGGCTGAGTCCAGTAACCGCCCAGCAGATCAGGCGACGACTTTCATGTCGCATCTGCTCGAGTTGCGCAACCGCATTATGCGGGGCGGTGGCTCAATACTGCTGGTGTTTCTGTTCACTGCGCCGTTTGCCAACGATCTTTACGAGTACCTGGCGGCCCCGCTGATGTCTGCTTTGCCAGAAGGCAACAGCATGATCTCGACCGAGCCCCACGGGCCGTTCTTCGTGCCGTTCAAGTTCGCCTTTGCTTTTGCTGCTGTGGTCGCTATGCCTTATCTGTTGTACCAGCTGTGGGCGTTTGTTGCACCGGGTCTTTACAACCACGAAAAACGACTCGCTGTTCCGCTGCTTGTCTCCAGCAGTATCCTGTTCTATCTGGGTATCCTGTTTGCCTATTTTGCGGTTTTCCCCATTATTTTTGCCTTTTTCACCAGTACCGCCCCTGAAGGCGTACTGGTGATGACCGATATCAATGCTTACCTGAGTTTTGTCTTGAAGCTGTTCTTTGCATTTGGTCTTGCGTTTGAAGTGCCGGTCGCAACGGTATTGCTGGTCAAGATGGGTATGACTACGCCTGAGAGTCTTTCAACCAAGCGACCCTATATTATCGTGGGTGCTTTTGTCGTTGGTATGGTGATGACACCGCCCGACATCTTCTCTCAGACGATGCTGGCGATTCCAGTGTGGCTTCTGTTTGAGGCCGGCTTGTATTTCTCAAAGATGGTCAAGCCTCGGGAGGCAGAAGAGAACGAACCGAGCGAAGATCTGACCGACCAGCAGGTGTAGCTGGCGTACCACAATCAGTATTGGCAGTCACAGCATGATAGCAAGGTCGAAGATCAGCTGGTCTGTAACGGATGGCTCTGTTATCGGTCATCGCTGACTGGTGAACAGCTGAACCCGAATGGCCCGCAAGAAGCCCCCTCCCAAAGTCACCACATTTCGCCTGCAGCGGGGTCAATTGCTGGCAGACAAGTACCAGGTGTTGTCCCGCCTGGGAGCCGGCTGGG
Source organism: uncultured Acidiferrobacteraceae bacterium (assembly GCA_964630665.1). Lineage (GTDB taxonomy): Bacteria > Pseudomonadota > Gammaproteobacteria > Arenicellales > UBA868 > UBA9619. Next base: position 65,772 of record CAZVVN010000009.1, read on the forward strand.
AGGGTGAGGTCTACTTGGTGCGTGAGCGTGGTACTCGTATTGAACGCACTGCGAAGATTTTTTTCCCACGGCGTAATCCCCGTGACCGGGCACTACGTTTTTATGCCCGTAAGCTGCACAAGCTGCGAAATTGTCCGGTGGTCATCCAGTACCGCACCCGGGATGCCTTTGTGCATAACGGCACCAAGGTGTCTATCGTGTTGTCAGATTTCGTGGAAGGGGAGTTGTTATCGAGGTTTCTCAAGCGTCAACGCGGTGGGCGACTGTCGCCCTTTCAGGGCATACATTTGCTCCATGCCCTGGCAAGTGGGATTGAATGTATTCACAGCATGGGCGAGTACCACGGAGACCTACATACGGACAACGTCATCGTGACACGATACGGATTGGGGTTCGAGCTCAAACTGCTCGACATGTTTCAGTGGGGTCCACCAAACGCAGAAAACATTCAGCACGATGTTTACGACATGATCCGTATTTTCTACGATGCAATTGGAGGTCAGCAGTATTACGCCCGGCAGCCACAGGAAGTGAAGGATATCTGTCGCGGCCTGAAGCGGACCCTGATTGCCCGCGACTTCCGCAGTGCCGGTCGACTGACCCGGCACCTTGAGAAGATGGAATGGTTGTAAACGGGAGAGTGGTCTGACTTCGCGCGCGAGTACCCGTCCGCCACTGAGCCTGTCGGGTGTAGACCTGGACACACCAATGGCTCTTGCCTGTCCGTCTGGTGAGGCAGTGGTGTTCACCCACAGGTCCCCATTGGCCTGTAAAGAAAATGAAGACGCCGTTGGCGTGTTCTGCTGGGAAAATGACGAAATTCTGCTGGCGGTTGCCGACGGCGTCGGCGGCATGCCAGGTGGAGAAGCAGCAGCCAGGCGGGTTATCGAGGCATTGGCTCAATCACCGGTAGAACCACAGGACGACCCGGTGGGGTGTCTTCTGACTCAGGTCAATCAATCCCTACTCGCTGACACTTCGGCTGGTGCTACCACGATATCCGCGTTAAGCATTGGAGGGTATCAGCTTACCAGCCATCATGCTGGTGATTCCGCGGCACTGGTGATCGGCAAGCGGGGAAAAATAAAGTTGCAGACCATAAGCCACTCGCCTGTAGGAGTCGCCCTGGCGAGCGGTCAGTTGACCGAACGCCAGGCGCTATTTCACAGTAAACGCCATCTGTTGAGCAACATGGTTGGAGATACCGGGTTATGGGTTGAGCGGTCTGCGTCGATCGCATTGTCTGCGTCTGACACGGTTGTCGTCGCCAGCGACGGACTGTGGGACAATCTGTTTGTTAGCGAGGTGGTCGAGCTTGCTCGCAAAGGCCCGTTGGAAACCGTTGCCGGTCAGCTCGGCGATCTTGCCAGGCAGCGCATGGCGACGCCTGGCACGCCAGACCCGGCGAAACCCGACGATCTGAGTTTCATTCTTTATCGAATGCACCCCATTGAAGATTCAAAGGCCCGCTGAGTTGAGCCGTTATGCCTGAACCGCCTGTCATGATTGAATTGGGTGTTTTCTCCAAAATACCTGGAACAAGCAACACGTTGCAAAGGTTGGAATTTGGCTGGCTGGAGTATCCTGTCCTCTGTACCCTGCGCTACTGATTTGATGAAGATTCTTGGGATCTCAGCTTTCTATCACGATTCAGCTTCTTGTCTAGTCTGTGATGGCGAGATCGTTGCAGCCGCCCAGGAAGAGCGGTTCTCGCGGCAAAAGCACGATGCTGGGTTTCCAGCCAGTGCGATCGCTTATTGCCTGGAAGAGGCGGGCACTCGCCTGGAACAACTCGATTGTGTGGTCTTCTACGACAAGCCCCTGGTCAAATTTGAGCGCCTGATCGAGACCTACATTGCGAATGCGCCGCGCGGGTTTCGTTCATTTCTGGCCGCCATGCCGGTATGGCTCAAGGAGAAGCTTTATCTTAAAACGCTACTGAAACGGGAACTGGCCAAGCTGGCTGGTTGTCGTAGACAGGCACTGCCCAGATTGTTGTTCGCTGAGCACCACCAGTCTCACGCGGCATCGGCCTTCTTTCCCAGCCCTTTCAGCAGGGCCGGTGTATTGTGCATGGACGGAGTCGGGGAGTGGGCCACGACTACCGCCTGGCTGGGTGAGGGCAACCGGTTGACGCCGCTTTGGCAGATCGACTTTCCGCATTCTCTCGGTCTGATGTATTCGGCATTTACCTACTTCACTGGCTTCAAAGTCAATTCCGGTGAGTACAAACTGATGGGGCTTGCACCATATGGCGAACCCAGGTACGTAGACCTGATCCGCGACAACCTCATTGATATCAAGCCAGACGGCACATTCCGGCTGCAGATGGACTACTTCGACTACGCAACCGGCCTGCGCATGACCAACGCTCGGTTCAGCGCACTTTTCGGCCGATCTCCGCGGGCACCCGAGTCACCCCTGACCCAGGATGAGATGGACATTGCTGCCTCTATTCAGCAGGTGACCGAAGAGATCGTACTGAAAGTTGCCGACACCATTTGCCGGGAAGCCAGCGTTGACAACCTGTGTCTTGCAGGGGGTGTTGCACTCAATTGTGTCGCCAACGGCCGGTTGCAAAGAGAAGGTGCTTTCCGGAATCTCTGGATACAACCAGCTGCAGGTGATGCGGGTGGCGCGCTCGGTTGCGCATTGGCGGCCTGGTACCAGTACGCCGACCAGCCTAGAGAAATGAATGGCACCACGGATGCGATGCAGGGCTCGTACCTGGGCCCGCGATTCGGCTCGGACCAGATCGCCCGTGAATTGGACAGCCTGGGTGCAGTTTACGAGGTGCATGATGAAGGTCGACTCAGCCCGTTGCTGGCCGATCTTCTTGACCAGGGCAAGGTGCTGGGTTGGTTCCAGGGGCGAATGGAATTCGGGCCCAGGGCGCTAGGTGCAAGATCCATTATCGGTGACCCACGAAAACCTGATATGCAGACCGTGATGAACCTCAAAATCAAGTACCGCGAGTCATTCAGGCCCTTCGCCCCGGCGGTCCTGGCTGAACGGGCATCCGATTATTTCGAGCAGGCCGAAGCCAGTCCCTACATGCTGATCGTGTCCAATGTCTGTGAAGATCAGCGGCATCCAACTACGGCCGAAGACCAGGATCTGTTCGGGATCGACAAGCTCAAACGCGTGCGCTCGAAGATTTCCGCGGTAACCCATGTTGATTATTCTGCAAGGGTCCAAACCGTGCATCGTGACACCAATCCCAGGTTTCACGAACTTCTGGAAGCATTCGATGCAATGACCGGATGTGGCGTACTGGTCAACACGTCATTCAATGTTCGCGGCGAACCCATCGTCTGTACGCCGTCAGACGCCTACCGCTGTTTCATGCGGACCGAGATGGATTACCTGGTTGTCGAGAATTACTTGCTGAACAAGCAAGACCAGCCAGAGTGGTCAGAAAAACATAACTGGCGTGACGAATTCGAGCTTGACTGAGCATTCGATCCGTCAGGTGAGCATGAGTTAGGATCACGAAGAGTGAAACAAGTTATTCCGGAACTGGACAAGAAGGGTCTGCGGCGTTTTGCATGGGTCTTTGCAACGATCGTTGCGGTCCTTTTCGGGATCCTCTTGCCCGTTCTCTTCGGTCGTGGCTGGCCTGTTACTCCGTGGGTTGTCGCGGGCCTTGTCGCGCTCTGGGGCCTGGTTAGCCCGGGCAGTATACGGCCGTTCTACAGGCTCTGGATGGGATTAGGGTTCGTTATGAATGCGATCACCTCGCCGGTGATTCTCGGCGTCGTGTTCTTTGCCGTTATTTCCCCTTACGGTTTGATCGCGCGATTGCTGCGTAAAGACCCTATGCGCCGCAAATACGATCCAAACGTCGATTCGTATCGGCGTATCAGTCCCGAGGTAGACGTTTCACACATGGAGAGACCTTTCTAATGCTTGAATTTCTTATCGACCTCTGGGGTTTTATGCGTGTCCGCAAGAAGTTCTGGCTTGCACCTATTATTATCGTTTTGCTGCTTCTAGGTGGTCTGATTTTGCTGGCCGAAGGTACCGCAGTCGCGCCGTTTATCTATACGATCTTTTAGCTGCACCGCTCACAAGATCTCGTTTGAATCCCGCCGTGGGATTAAACCTACTGGATCCGACGGCGATGCGTGACTACCTTGTGGTGGTTAGCCGGTGCCGGTCTACTTCTAGGATTGGAGACCGTATGACGTCTGATATCTGTCCGGCCATCGGCCGGCCGGAACGCGGGGTCTGAAGGCACAATGCTTGATCTGGAGACCTGGCAATACGGAGCATTCGGGCTGATATTTGTCTGGAGTGGCTTCGTGCGATCCGGCCTGGGCTTCGGTGGTGCTGCCCTGGCGCTGCCCATGTTGCTACTGCTGGTGGACAATCCCCTCACGGTGATGCCAATTCTTGCTGTGCAGTTGCTGGTGTTCAGCGCGGTCAGTGTTGTTACCCGCCTGGATCAGGTGGATTGGCCTTATCTGCTCCGTTCTCTGCCGCTGTTGCTGCCGTTCACGATCGCCGGCGTATTGGGTCTGTTGAACCTGCCCGGTTCGATCCTCTCCATCATGGTCTACGCGATCAGTGCAACGTATGCCATCAGTTACCTGTCTGGGTTTGAATTCAAAAGCAAGAGTCAGCTTGCTGATCGGTGTCTTCTGGCTTTGGGAGGCTATGCCAGTGGCACCTCGCTGATTGGTGCACCACTGATCGCTGCGGTTTATCTTCGCCATGTGCCCCGTGAACGACTTCGAGAAACACTGATCGTCCTTTGGGGTATTTTGGCGATCTTCAAAATGAGTGCTTTTATTTATGCCGGTGTCGACCTCCAATTGCGCCACCAGGTGTGGCTGTTGCCATGCGCAACGCTCGGCCATTGCCTGGGTCTGTGGCTGCACCGGCAGTTGGTTAAAACACCAGGAGATCTCTTCATGAGGGCGATAGGTGCAGGGCTTTTGACGGTGACCCTGGCTGGACTGTGGCTCAACTTCACATAGGCCGGATTCTATGCAGCCCAGCCTTAGCCTACAGTCCTTGCAGGGTATAATGCCGGCCCTTTACTGTGCTGACCCGATCTGACATCGATGTGTTATGAGTGATACCCTGACAACCGCGACTGAGACACTGCTTGAACCCGCCGGTCTTGGTCAAAGGGATATCGACGCCTTGATCTCTCGTCTGATGTCCAACCAGGTGGACTACGCTGACCTTTACTTTCAGTACAGTCGAAACGAGGCATGGTCACTGGAGGACGGTGCAGTCAAGTCAGGCAGCCGGAGCACAGATCAGGGCGTGGGTGTGCGTGCCATCAGCGGAGAGAAGAGCGGCTTTGCTTATTCTGACGAGTTCCAGCTGCCGATACTGACCCGCGCGGCCGATGCGGCCCGCGCTATTGCCAGCACCGGCGGTCATGGGGGAGAGGCTGTTCAGTGGCACGACCGTCGGGACGTCCAGCTGTACAGCGCGTCTGACCCTCTGGGAAGCCTCGAGGACGCGGCCAAGGTCGCGCTGCTTGAGCAGGTGGAGGCCGAGGCGCGAGGCCAGGATCCGCGAGTCAGCCAGGTCATGGCCAGTCTGGCCGCATCACATGACGTCATACTGGTCGCCCGTCATGATGGGAGTGTCGCGGCAGACATCCGCCCACTGGTCCGGCTCAACGTCAGCGTCATCGTGGAAAGCAATGGTCGGCGCGAGCAGGGCAGTGCTGGCGGTGGCGGCCGATTTGGATACGACTGGTTCGGTGAAGATGGTCGGGCAATCGAATTTTCCCGGGAGGCGGTCCGCCAGGCACTGGTGAACCTGGAAGCGGTCGACTCGCCAGCAGGTACCATGACTGTGGTTCTGGGTCCTGGTTGGCCCGGTATTCTCCTGCACGAGGCTATCGGACATGGGCTGGAGGGTGATTTCAACCGGAAGGGCAGCTCGGCTTTTTCCGGCCGCGTCGGTGAGCGGGTCGCCTCACCCCAGTGTACCGTTGTGGACAACGGGACACTGGGGGACAGGCGAGGCTCTCTTTCGGTAGATGATGAAGGCACCCCGTCGTCCTGCACGGTTCTGATCGAGGATGGCATCCTCAAGGGGTACTTGCAGGACACCCTCAATGCCCGGTTGATGGGAGTGACACCGACCGGCAACGGCCGTCGGGAATCATATGCCCACCTGCCGATGCCACGGATGACCAACACTTACATGCTGGCGGGCGAGTGCGACCCTGGGGACGTGATCGAATCGGTCGAGCATGGTTTGTACGCTGTCAATTTTGGCGGGGGTCAGGTCGACATCACCTCGGGCAAGTTTGTGTTCTCCGCCAGTGAGGCATATTTGATCGAGAACGGCAGGGTGACGGCTCCAGTCAAGGGTGCGACCCTGATCGGTAATGGTCCGGATGTGCTCACCCGAGTATCGATGGTCGGTAATGACTTAGAGCTGGACCCGGGTGTAGGAACGTGTGGCAAGGACGGTCAGAGTGTGCCCGTAGGCGTCGGTCAACCGACCCTCAGGATCGACGGACTAACCGTTGGTGGGGTCGAGGTTTGACCCAAACAGCGGTTACGGCTGGCCAATATCATGGTTGAGAATAAGGAACCCGGAGACAGTGCCCTTGATCCGACGGCGCTCAGCGAGGTCGTCAGTCTAGCGCTGGCAGAGGCCAGTCAATGCGGTGCCAGTGCAGCAGAGGCTGCGTCAGCTCTCGGTCAGGGGCTGTCGGTTAACGTTCGTCTCGGTGAGATTGAAACGGTCGAGCACACCCGCGATCGCAGTCTGATCGTGACGGTCTATTTCGGGCAGCAGACAGGTAGCGCCAGCACTTCGGACTACGGGCTTGCATCGATCAAGGAGACAGTACAGGCGGCCTGCAACATCGCGACCTACACCCAGGCCGATGAGTGCAATGGTCTGGCAGACGACAATCGACTGGCCACCGAGTTTCCTGACCTTGATCTCTACCATCCCTGGCTGCCGGCGGTCGACGAGGCCCGGGATATGGCCGTAGCCTGTGAGCAGGCAGCGCTGGAGCACGATAACAGAATCGAAAACTCGGAAGGGGCTTCGGTCAGCAGCCATGAGGGTTACGAGGTCTACGCGACTTCTACCGGTTTCCGGGGTGAGAACCGCAAGACCCGCCATGGAATCAGCTGTTCGGTCATTGGCCAGGGGCAGGACGGGATGCAGCGTGATTACTGGTACAGCGCCGCGCGTAGAAAGGGCCAGATGGACTCGCCCGAGCACGTTGGGCTGGAGGCCGCCAGGCGAACGATCCGGCGGCTGGATGCGCGAAAGATCAAGACCTGCCAGGTGCCTGTTCTTTTCGAGGCGCCGGTGGCGTCCAGTCTTTTGTCTCACTTCATCGGTGCAGTCAGCGGCGGCGCGCTATATCGGCGGGCGTCTTTTCTCCTCGATCATGTTGGCCAACAGGTATTTCCGGAATTTGTACGTATTCATGAACAGCCCCTGCTCAAGGAGGCCATGGGCAGTGCGGTTTTCGACAGCGAAGGTGTTGCAACCGAAGCGAGTGATATCGTGACCGATGGTGTGTTGCAGCGCTATGTTCTGGGCTCCTATTCTGCGAGGCGACTTGGCCTTGTGACCACAGGTAATGCCGGCGGGGTGCACAATCTCACGATCGAACCCGGTAAACAGGGGCTGGCGGAACTCATCGCTAGCCTGGACAAGGGTTTGCTGGTCACCGAGTTGATCGGCTTTGGTGTCAATACGGTTACTGGAGATTATTCTCGCGGTGCATCTGGTTTCTGGGTAGAGCATGGGGAGATTCAATACCCGGTAGAAGAGGTGACTGTCGCCGGAAATTTGCGGGACATCTTCAAGAACCTTGCGGCTGTGGGTCTCGATGTCGATACCCGGCGCAACATTCGCTGTGGTTCTGTGCTGGTAGATGGACTGACAGTGGCCGGCGACTGACAGCTGTCAAGGCTGAGGGCGGTACTGTTATCGTAACGGTTGACCACTCGCTAAGCTTTTTCTTTGTGCCGGAGAATATGTTTATGGCACATTCTTTTAGTTCATACTTCTGAAGCCTAACCTTAATACCGGAATAGCCGGCATCTGGGGCACGCGGCTGAAGCAGCTGGACCCGTAAAGGCCGGCTGAACCCAACACACCCAAACTCACCATGGACAGCATGCTGCAGAATTTCAGCGGGCAATTCCATCTTCTGGGGGCGTCGTTTTCGGATCGAGAATCCCACACGGTCGGTGGTCTGGTGACTGCGCGGTTGCGAAGAATTCCAAGAACCGGAGACCATATCGAGGAATCCGAATGGCGGATCGTCGTGGAAGAGGCGAGCGAACGTGTCGCCGTTCGACTGCGTGTG
>CAZVVN010000010.1:0-36711 GCA_964630665.1 uncultured Acidiferrobacteraceae bacterium
AACGTGCGCCTCGGAAGATAGGCTCCACGAAATACTTTGCATAGCGGACCAAGCCCTTCTTGGCAAAATATTGAGTGAGTGACTCTGAATCGAACTGCTCGGCGGTCAGCAGTTGATTGGGATCCACTTTGTAACGAGCCCGTAGCAGATCCGGTATCAATGATAAGCAGCGAAGCTTGTCAGCCGGCGTTAATAAAGGATCAAAGAGAAGGTGGGAACCAGGTCCAAATCTGAGCTTGAAGGTGCGACCCTCGACATCGGCGAACACAGGCACCTTCGGCGCATCTTGTAGATGCCTTAGAAGCCCGAGTTGTTTTACCAGGTCGAGAATTTCATGGCTGAATGAGTAGATCCAACGCGCGCCTGTATTAAAACGAAGACCATTGATCTGCCGCTCGGACATTCGCCCACCTGGCAATGCCTCAGCCTCAAGTAAAGTAACGCAAAATCCATTTTTTCCAAGTATATGGCCAGCGGTAAGCCCTGCCAGCCCAGCTCCAATAATGGTGATATTTTTCGTACTACTCCCTGTCATGGGTCATTTCACGTCGCAGAAAATGAAACATTGACCAATCCTTCTGCAGTGCACTGCTGTGAGGCATGCGCTGGCCCGTTTCGCTCATGTTCTCCCTACTCGAATCCCGGATCCTGCCCACGGCAGAATAACCCGGGCAAAATATTCACAGCATGACCCGGCTGGCACCAAACAGGCAGGCAATTCCTTCAGTTTGGATTTCATTTCGAAGAGTGAGCTCTAATCCACAACCTAGTCTTCTGAAATCAGCTGCAGGGCCTCATAGACCGCTGTAAACCCTCCGCTTGGCCTGGTAATGTCTATATGAATAGAACGAATTCCCAGGGCCTCTGCCCCCAGAATATTCCTCTGCTGATCATCTACAAAAACCACACTGTCGATCTCTTCACCGAGTTCATCTACCGCCAGTTGATACGCGCGCCGATCAGGTTTCAGAACGCGTGTATGTGTTGCATCAACAATACTGTCCATTTTCGATAGTACTGGAAAAACATCATAGACCTCTGGTCCATGAAATAGTTCAAGCTCATTGGTCAGTAGACCGACCTTCCTGCCCTGACTCTTGCAACAGTCAATTAGCGCAATGGCCTCAGGCCGTAACGTCGACCGATGCCCTCGAAGATCCTTGACCAGGCGATTGATTGTTATCTCCTGCCCTACTAGCTGCTCTAGCTCTTGACAGCGTCGATACCAGTATTTTCTCTCGGAGATAGCGCCAACCAGGTACTGTTGCCACAATTGATCGTTAGGCGGATTAAATGGACCATACCAGCCGAGAGTGCCCTTTGGCAGGCAGTAAAGTTCTTCGACTACAGTCCGATTTTCAAACAAAGAACGTGTAATCACTCCTCCAAAATCCAAAATTAGATGTCGGGGAGTTCGCTCCATATCGCTGAATATCGCTCCAACACATAAACAGTCGTAAGGTGTCCCAAGCCGGCCTGCTAATCTAAGTCAAAGAAGACACTCTCGCAGTGTTAATTCTAACCAATGACGTGCTCCGGTAGAATCAGCTGGCTATATTCGAGTGGATTATCCTCCTTCAGGAGGGCCGGTAACAAAAATTAGCAAAGATCCGTCGCTTACGATCCGCCGGCTGATTCTTTATCCGATTGAAGAATAGCCAGACCCAGGATCAAGTCAGCTCTAGACCCCACAAACTCGCTTGATACATTAACCACTACGGCTGACCCAAAGGAATACATTGCCATCATAATGCGATCAGAACTTTGTTCGTCAACAACTCTTCTCAAAGCGAATAGTTCCTACATTCACTTTGGGCGCGAGATCAGCAGGATCCACCGTTAGACCCATAGGCTTCAAATAACGCTCAAACAGGATGTTACCCTCTGTGCTCGACGCCTTTGCTGTTAACTGATAGCAGGCCTACAATTGTCATTATCACCGCATGGCACGTAATCGATGACTCAAATTCCAGTATCTAATCCCCGCACTGGTGAGGTGGACTATTTCTTCGATGAACCTACTGAAGAGTCCTTGTTCTCGACGGTGGCACGGCTCCGCAAGAATCAGGAAATCTGGCGGAGACTGCCCATCGGCGAAAGAGGCCTGGTGTTGGAAGAGTTTGCAACTGCTTTAGACCGCCACCAGGCCCCATTAGCCGAAGCGCTAAGTGTGGACACCGGACGTTGGACCCTCTCGATTATGGAGGTCGATGCACTGCAAGGCATCACGCGAAATAGAATCGAGCAAGCCAAAGACGTCTTAGCTGAACGACGGGTAACCGCACAAGGAGGGCTTGTGTCTCACCTGCAGGTCTTTGTCCCTTATCCTGTGGTTGCTGTAGTCGCGCCTTGGAACTATCCGTTGATTCTTTCCTTTCTGGACGCTGTACCAGCACTTCTAGCCGGGTGCTCGGTTATCATTAAGCCAAGCGAGATCACGCCACGGTTCATTGAAGTTATTCACGTAATTCTTGCGGATGTTCCAAAGCTTAGCCAGGTCGTCGAGATCATTGCCGGCACCCCCGCGACCGGCGAAAGCCTGATCAAGATGGCCGATGCTGTCAATTTCACCGGCAGTATTGATACCGGCCGCCGTATCGCAGCATCCGCTGCTTCCCTGCTCAAACCGGCATTTCTTGAACTTGGAGGCAAAGACCCAGCCATCGTGCTTCCTAGCGCTAATCTTAAAGAAGCCGCAGAGGCCGTCATGCACTGTGCAATTGTCAATACCGGACAAGCCTGCTTTTCGATTGAAAGAGTTTATGTCCACGAATCCCACGCCCAGGAATTCATAGACACAATGTGCTCCCTGGCGGACCAGGTGACCTTGAATTTTGAAGATATTCGGGTTGGTGACATTGGGCCATTTATCTCAGCCAAGCAGGCGAAGATCGCTGAACACCACCTAGCTGATGCTCAGGGGAAAGGCGCACGGGTTCTAACTGGCGGCCATATCGAACGATATGGCGGTGGTTATTGGCTTCATCCAACGGTGGTGACCAATGTCGACCATTCTATGGCACTGATGACCAAAGAGACCTTTTCCCCGATTGTACCGATTATGGTCTATAGCAATGAACAGCAGGCGGTTGAACTGGCTAACGATTCCGAGTACGGGCTAAGTGCTTCAGTTTTCGGAGCGGATTCTGATGTTGAACGAGTTGGACTGGAACTCGAATCCGGTGGCATCTACTGTAACGATGTCGACCTGATCGGAAGTGCTGATGATTCAGCGGAGAAGATGAGTTTCAAAAATTCAGGGCTGGGGGGGTCTCGTTACGGACCGCAAGGCCTAATCCGATTCACCCGTACCAAATCACTTGTTTTTCAGCACGGCCAGCCGGTATCGATTCGAGCACTTTCCTGACACGGCCAGTCCGGAGCTAAGTTCTCGAACTGAACAGAACCTGAGGTTATGCCGAATTGAGACAATTATTGACAATACGAATTAACTAATTACCTTATCTTATTGTTTCTATTCTTATTGTTCTGTACGCTATGTTTTACAGCAGTAGAAGGATCTGTTATGATTACGAGCGGACATCTGAGGGCACTTTCGTGCGATTTAGACGACTGTTCGGATGCATGATGATCATCGCCAGCCTGGGATGCAACGCCGCGGTTGCCCAGGAAGTGATTTTTCAAGGACTCAATTCGGCTACCTGGGGCTACCCCGCGACTACCTACACCCCCGACGCTTTTTACGGCAGTCATCCGCCCAGCATTTTCTCCTACCAGGTCGTAAGGCCCGGTAGTTTTCTGCCTTCTCTATCTTTTCTTGTTGGTTCAGACGTTCCGAAATCGTGGCAGAATGACAAACTATCCGACTGGTCGGATCGCCTGGAAGCAACTGACCTCAGTTTGTATTTATCGTTCCAGCCGGCTGGAAACGTTTACTTCCATGGGCTGCTGAGCAGCCCTCTCCATGCCTTCGCTGATGAACTCGATCAGAGCTCTGACGATACCCACAACATAGATTTTCGATACCGCGGTGCTCTGGGTATCATGCTGGGCGCCAAAGGTGCCTTCAATCTCCGACTCGAATTTCTGGGGACTCGTATGAGCAATCAGCTGGATACAATTTCGATCGGTGCCCGTTACAGATTCTAGCCCTTTGCTTTAGCGTTCAATCATTAGTAACCCTCAGCGGCAACACGGGTGCGAGTACGAAATCTAGTCGTTGATGTGCTGCCTCCAAAGCGTTCTCCACACTTTCCGAGTCTTCGCCGATAGCGAAAATAAAACCGGGATACGAGCAGCCTTCCGGCCATGGCAGCAGTGTCTGCCCCGGACGTACGTCTATTTCCACCGAGGAGACCAAAGGGATTCGAGTAGCCTCTCCTATCCCCTCTACGCGTCTGACTACCCCACCCTGTCCCGGCACAGGGATCATCATTACACCTGCAGCCTCTATATCTAGAGTGTAATCAGCCTTTTCGCCAACCGCGTTGGCTACGATGATCTCCTCAAGCGTTCGGCCGGTACTAAATTCCAGTAACTGCCCGCATCGTCCACCGATTGAACGACAGGCGATCTCGATAATCCAGATCCCCGACTCATTCAATCGACACTCTGCGTGGACCGGACCCCAACGAAGGCCAAGTTCTCTGCAAGCGGTGGCCAGTTGGTTCTCTACCAGCGATAGCACTGATTTAGATTGACGAGACGGAGTGACATATATCGTCTCTTCAAAATACGGCCCCTTCAGCGGATTCGGCTTGTCGAATACAGCCAGTAAGGTCAGCTCTCCATCATCCAACAGGCCTTCAACCGCGATTTCCTCTCCGGGTATATAGTCTTCGATCAGGGCGACCAGCTCCGGATCACTTCCTTCAGCCAGCAGTATCTTCTCTATACGCTCGAGCGCGCTTTCCAGTTCCGCTGGGCTGTCAGCACGAATTACGCCACGACTTGCTGACAACCGCGTGGGCTTACAGACACAGGGATAAGCCACATCATCGAGAATATTTTGACTCTGACTCCTGAGCTTCACCAGTCGGTGGCTTGGTATAGATACGTCAAAACGCGAAAGAATCTGTCGGGACAGTTCTTTGCGCGTCGCCGCTCGTACGCTGTCGACGGAATTGCCCCTGAGTCCCAAATGTGCTGCTACCTCAGCGGCCAATTCCACACTCGCGTCATCCGTCCCAATGACACCATCGAAAGGCGTTCGCTTATGTTGGGTCGCTATGACTGACACAGCATCCGGCGCGCACAGCGATTCGAGGGCGATTCCAGTCAAGCCGGCACTGGGTATACGGTACCTTGCTACTGATGCAATAACACACTCGAATCCCAGTCTTTGAACAGCTTCGGAATACGCGGCCGTACGATAGCTATTCCCCGGTGCTATCAGTAGTAATCGGCGCACACCCAGCACGTATATTGCCGCGGAACTGACACAGCTAAAGTGGGAAGCAGCTTAGTTCAGTGGGCGCCGCCGCAGCCACCACACGCACCACTACCTCCAACCGCTTTGAACACGTTGTTAAAGACGAAGGTGGCGTTAACACCGTCATCGACATAATCGATTTCAGCACCTTTCATATATGCCAGTGCCACCGGGTCGACCAGCAGCCTGCAACCCCGATCGTCTTCAAGAACACTATCGCGATGGTCTGGCGCCTCTGCAAACGTCATTCCATAATTCATACCGCTGCAACCACCGCCCGATATAAAGACTCGGACGGCCGATATGGTGTCATCAGCATCCTCGAGCAGTCCGGCGATTTTTCCTTTCGCAGCGTCGGTAACTGCCAGTTCTTCACTCGGAATCGTCTTAAGAATATCTAACGAGCCTCTAAGCTCCGCCATCATAGCCTTCTCCATTTCTTTTCAGGTAAGATCACCAGGGTTTGTCGAGGTGAATAACCACTTTACTTGTAATTCATTAATTTCTTTCCCACCGGGTATGATCTTACCATGCACACTGTTGACTGCGTCGTTCTGAAACAACCTGCAGAAGGCCTTGAGTCACCGCCCTATCCTGGAGATTTGGGTGAACGAATCTATGAAAATGTTTCCAGAGACGGCTGGCATCAATGGCTGGAACGACTGGTGCTGATCATCAATGAGAACCAGTTGACGACCACGGACCCGGAACACATTGACTTCATTGAACAGCACATGCTCGGATTCCTGTTTGGTGAGGGCGAACTTGGCGACCTTCCTCAGGGATTTATGCCTCGAAAGAAGTAGCGCAAACTTAAAGCGCGGCCGCGTTGACGATCTTTTTCATCTCGGAAACAGCTTCACCCAGGCCGGTGAACACTGCCCTTGCGATGATGGCGTGACCGATATTCAGTTCCGCTATCCCAGGCAGCGCGGCCACTGCCGACACATTATGGTAGTGCAGACCATGTCCAGCGTTGATTCTTAACGGGAGGGTGGAAGCAAATTCAATGGCAGTCTTGATTCTGGCAAGCTCGCTTTTTTTCGATTTTATTGAAAGAGCATCGGCAAATCCGCCAGTATGTATCTCGATAGCGTCAGCGCCGATCTCATAGGAAGCCTCGACCTGCTGTTGCTCAGGATCGATGAACATCGAAACCCTTATGCCGGAGTCTTGAAGTCGTTGGATCGTAGAACGTAAGGCGTCTTTCCGGCCACAGACATCGAGCCCACCTTCAGTAGTCAGTTCTTCTCGTTTCTCTGGTACGACACAGACATCGTCCGGTCTGATTCTGCCGGCAATTGCGACCATCTCATCCGTTGCTGCCATCTCCAGGTTCATGCGGGTCTGAATAAGCCCGCGAAGGGTTTCAACGTCCTTATCGACGATGTGTCTTCTATCTTCGCGCAGGTGTAGGGTGATCAGGTCTGCTCCGGACTGTTCAGCGATCAGTACCGCGTGCGCAGGCTGCGGGTAACTCGTGCCACGAGCCTGCCTCAAGGTTGCTACATGATCAATATTAATGCCAAGTTCAATCAAATCAGATCTCCTAGTTCCTAACCTCGGATTACTGGCCATTTCCAACCGGTTCATCGGCTGCATCTAGCCCAGGAAACAACTTACTGTAGATCGCCCGACTGTGGAGAGCCCTGCCGTTCATATGTTCGGACAGGACAACTCGGGTCAGCTTTTTGAGTTCAAGGCGGCTTCGTGCATCCAGATTAACGCCCATACTCAAGGCAAGCAAGGAGTCGCCGTGCACCAGAACACCGCCACCTTGGTTGCCGTCATAGCGTGTAGGCCCAGTATCCGGCTTGTACCGGTACAGCACACCACGTTCAATAGCCCGACCAGTTGCTGGCTCTTGTTCCAAATGCAGGCCATATCCAACCTCCTCGAGCAGTGTTTTCTCAAATTGACGGAGCACCTGCTGTGGTTCCTGATTACCTCGGATCAGCTGTATGGCCTCCTTGTAGGCGTCGTAAAGCGCCTCGTGCGGATCGAATCTGTGAAGCATTCTGATGACCAACTCACTCATATAGTAGCCACAGAACAACCGTTCTCGAGAAAGGTATGCTCTCGCTACAACGGGTTCTGCCAGAGTCATCGTTCTGACCTCACCTTTTCCTGTGTATTGGACAACAAGTTCCTGAAAGGGCTGTAAAGCGCCGCGAAAACGGCTTTTCAGTCTTCTGCCACCCTTGGCAATCGCAGCGATCCTGCCGTGCTCACGCGTAAAAAGGTCCACCAGTAGACTGGTTTCTGAATAGGGCCAGCGATGCAGCAGATATGAATATTCATTATGGATACGCTGTCTGTTCACACCAAACCCTTATTCAACCGCACTGTATCCCATGCTGTTGAGAGTACGGACATCATTGGACCAGCCCCGCCGGACCTTTACCCACTGCTCGAGGTGGATCTTCTTTCCAAGATAGCGCTCAATTTCATGCCGAGCCCTGGAGCCTATTGTTTTTAGTCGGCTTCCAGATTGGCCGATCAGGATATGTTTCTGGCCACTGTTCTCACACCATATCTCGGCATGTATATTGACCAGGCCGTTCTCGTCTTCTGTGCAAGACAGCACATCGACAGCCGTCGAATAGGGAATCTCGTCTCCAACCTGCCGAAAGATCTGTTCGCGAATGAATTCGGCAGCGATAAAGCTGGTACTGCTCGCTCCATCCTGTCCAATTGGAAAGCCCGGCGGACCTTCCGGTAGATTCTTGTGCAACAGTCCAGTGAGTTGATCCACATTCCATCCGGTACGCGCAGAGATGGGAACGATCTGATCGAAGTCGTGATAGTGGCGAACCTTCGCTATCTGCGGCAAGACCAACTCAGTCTTGGGCAGCAGATCCGTCTTGTTCAGCAACAGCCAGGCCGGCACCTGAGACTGTTTGATCGCATTCAAAACCCGATCGTCCTGAGCGTTCCAACCCCTGGCATCCATAACCATCAGAACCAGGTCGACGCCCCCAATGCTGGCCTGAGCCGTCTGATTGAGTATCCGGTTGATAACTTTACCAGAGGAGATATGAATGCCTGGAGTGTCCACAAACACGACCTGAGTATCGTCGGTACTTGAGATCCCCAGGATCCTGTGCCGCGTGGTCTGAGGTCGTCGAGAGGTAATGCTGACTTTGCGTCCCACCATTCGATTGAGAAGGCTTGATTTACCGACATTTGGCCGGCCGAGCAGAGTGACCATGCCAAATCGGTATTTCACATCATTCATGTTCTAACCGCTCAGTTCGTCTAACGCTCGCCTGGCTGCATCCTGCTCGGCGGAACGACGACTCGATCCTTCGCCTTGAACACAGCAACCCCGATCATCCAGGACACATTCAACCTGAAATCTTGGCTGGTGTGCTTCCCCAGTAACCGCTGTTACGCGGTATCTGGGCAGTGACAGGCCTTTGTCCTGGAGAAGTTCCTGAAGAGTCGTCTTCGGATCCTTGGCAAGATCCAACGGATCGATCTCTGAGAGTTCCTCGCTTAACAGTGATTCAATGATGGACTCAGTCTGGGTCAGACCCGCATCAAGATAAACAGCACCGATCAAGGCTTCAAGTGCATCGGCAAGAATGGATGCCTGGTTTGACCCGCCACTTCGTAACACTCCGGGTCCTAGCGCCAGCGATTCACCAAGTTGATGCCTTCGGGCTATCCGATCGAGGCTCTCCTTCCTGACTAACCGTGCGCGCATTCGGGTTAGTTGTCCCTCCTCGGCGTCGGGGAAGCGACGATAAAGCAAAGTTGAGACAACCATACCGAGCACGCTATCGCCGAGAAATTCCAACCGCTCATTGTTGTCAGAACCAAAGCTTCGGTGCGTCAATGCGCGAGCTAACAAAGAAGCCTCTTTGAAACGGTAGCCAGAAAGCAACTGGAGTCTGGCCTGACTTGGCATTACCCCGAACCGACCAAGTGGTGTATTTGAAAATTCACCAGGATCGAGAGATTGTAGATAATGGGCACAGTTCTCTGATAATTGAATTCAACCGATTTGATGCGGTCTTTCCCTCGTTTCACGGTCAGTGCCTGATCAACGTCAACCACATCACCGACGTCGTCAAGGGTCATGATCTTGCGCAGCTGCGCCACAGCATGCTTCCTGCCAGAAGACAAACTGTCTGGCTGACCCACCATGACGTAGAACGAATTCTTGATTCGGTAATGGTCGTAGTAGATCGGATACATTTTAGCCACAAAGAGAAAACAAACGAGTAGAGTTGCTACTATCCAGAGCAAGGGCAACCAGCCCATCCCGCTCTGAATCGGAATGATTCGTTCCGACGCCCTGCAGGCCCGTCTGTGCCGGCCCGCATGATCTACGAAGAGATTGGTCGATTTAATCAACTGTTTTCCCCAGGCGGGGCCAGTTTACCCCACCCCCACCCGCGGTGTCCCAGCTGAACCAGACCAAAAAGGCCCTTCCCACGAGATTTTGGTCAGGGACGAACCCCCAGAAACGACTGTCATTGCTGTGATCCCGATTGTCACCCATGACAAAATATTGGCCTGACGGCACCGTGATCCGCATCATGTCCCTCGATGAGCGCGACTCATCCAGGAGTACTCCATGTATAGTCTCCCCTAGTTCTTCTCGGTATTCTGCAACACTAGCTGCCGTAGTGTTTGATTCATTCAAAAGATGCCGTTTCACCGGTTCCAACGGTACGGCGACACCATTGACCCATATCTGCTTTCCCCGGTAATCAATGATGTCACCGGGGATTCCAACCACTCGCTTGATAAAATTAGTTTTCTGATCATGAGGATATCTGAATACCAGCACATCGCCACGCCGCGGGACGCCAAGCGATATGATCTTCCGATTGATCACAGGAATACGGATACCATAACTGAATTTTGATACCAGGATAAAGTCCCCGATGTAAAGACTCGGCAGCATTGATCCAGACGGAATCCGGAAAGGCTCAACGATAAAAGACCGCAGTACAAACACAACCAGAATGACCGGGAAGAACGCTCTTGCATATTCAACGACAGCGGCGACCGTTTTCGACGGGGCATGATCTACTTCGGAGGTTCGTGTTCGGCTGAGGCGATCCCACAAGCTGACGGCTCCCGTGAGAACCAGTGCTGCAAACAACCAGAATGCGAAATCCATACCCTAATCTCCGACCCGTAATACTGACAGGAATGCTTCCTGTGGAATCGACACCGAGCCGATCTGTTTCATACGCTTTTTTCCTTGTTTTTGTTTCTCAAGTAGTTTTCGCTTTCTGGTAACATCCCCACCATAGCATTTTGCGGTCACGTTTTTCCGCAAGGCCTTAACCGTCTCCCTGGCTATGACCCGAGAGCCTACAGAGGCTTGAATAGCGATATCAAACATCTGTCTGGGTATGAGTTTTCGCATCCGGGTTATCAACTCGCGAGCCCTGCGGCTCGCCTGTTCCCGATGAATCAGCACAGAGAGTGGATCGATCCGGTCACCGTTGATTAGAACATCTACCTTGACCATATCAGCTGGTTGGTGACCCAGTAACTCGTAATCCAGAGAGGCAAAACCACGACTGACCGATTTTAGTTGATCGTGGAAATCCAGCACCACTTCGGCCAGCGGCAGGTCAAATTCGATCAGCACCTGTCGGCCATGGTAGTTGACGCTGTTCTGAACCCCCCTCTTGGCGATGCACAAAGAAATCACCCCGCCCACCTGCTCTTGGGGGGTCACAATTCTTGCCCGAATAAATGGCTCTCGAATCTGTGCTATCTGGGCAGATTCAGGGAGTTCGGTCGGATTCTGGACCACGACCATAGTGCCGCTGGTTGTCAGCACTTGATAGACGACCGTCGGCGCCGTTGTGATCAGTTCAAGTTCATACTCTCTCTCCAGCCTTTCCTGCACGATCTCAAGATGCAGTAAACCCAGAAAACCGCACCTGAATCCGAATCCGAGCGCAGGTGAGACCTCGGGTTCATAACGCAGGGACGCATCGTTCAAGCTGAGTTTCTCCAGGGCAACCCTAAACACCTCATAGTCGGCGTTATTAACTGGGTAAAGCCCGGCGAAGACGGTCGGCTTTTCCTCCTTGAAGCCGGCAAAAGGATTCTGACTGCCGTCCCTCGGATCCATTATGGTGTCGCCCACTCGGGCAGCCTTGATCTCTTTGATTCCTGCGATGACATAGCCGACGTCACCCGCAGCCAGGCAGGACACCGACACACGTTTGGGCGTAAATACACCGATGTCCTCGACATCATGGTCCCGCCCGGTCGAGAACATCCGAATCTTCATCCTGCGCCTTAACACGCCATCTATTACCCGAACCAGCGAAACAGTGCCGAGGTAATTATCGAACCACGAATCAACGATAAGCGCCTTGAGAGAGGCATTCGGCTCACCAGCCGGTGGCGGTAACAACGTTACGATAGCTTCGAGAACTTCTTCAACGCCAGCTCCGGTCTTGGCGCTGATCGATATTGCGTTTGTACACTCCAGCCCGATGAGATCTTCTATCTCTTCACGAACCCGGTCGAGATCGGCTGATGGCAGATCAATTTTGTTCAGCACAGGTATGACTTCCAACCCCAGGTCGACCGCGGTATAACAGTTTGCGAGAGTTTGAGCTTCTACTCCCTGAGAGGCATCCACAACCAGTAACGCACCCTCACAGGCACTCAGGGATCGCGATACTTCGTAGGCAAAGTCAACGTGCCCAGGGGTATCTATAAAATTCAGGCCATAGCTGTGCCCGTCTTTTGCCGTATATTCCAAGAAAACACTTTGCGCTTTAATTGTAATTCCACGCTCTCTTTCGAGGTCCATAGTATCCAGAACCTGTTCCGACATTTCTCGATCCGCCAGTCCGCCACAATGCTGAATCAGCCGATCGGATAGAGTAGATTTTCCATGATCAATGTGGGCAATGATCGCGAAGTTTCGGATTCGGCTTCGGTCGCGCATCGACATAGACTGAATATCAGGCCTGCTTTTCGTGGGGTAGACCTGTCCCCTCGCCCAGGCCCAACATCAAATTCAGCGACTGGATAGCGACACCCGATGCTCCTTTACCTAGGTTGTCGAGCAGCCCGACCAGCAATGCGTGTCCCGCCGGGTTCGCCACCACGTGCAACGACATATTGTTGGTGCCATTCAACACCGTGGGATCAAGTGCCCATTCATCCAGTGGCGCAAAAGCAGTGAAGGGCTCTACCTTCACAAAAACCTCACTGCGATACCGGTCAGACAAGGTTTCCCAGATAGTCTTTCCGGTGACGCCGGGAGCCATAAGAGCAGCATGGATCGGAATCTGGACCCGCATCCCGTTAGAAAATGGTCCGACTGCTGGCAAGAATTGAGGCGCTTGGAGCAAACCTGCGTAACGCTGCATTTCAGGAACATGCTTGTGAACCCGCTCTGCTGCATAAGGGGCTTCATACAAGTGCTGTTTTAGTCCGTTGTTTGATTCCCAACGTTCGATAAGTGCCCGGCCGCCTCCGCTATATCCCGATAATGCGTGACAGGATATCGGTGCATCCGGTGCCAGCAAACCCGCATCGAGCAGAGGCCGCATAAGCAAGATAAACGCGGAAGGATAACAACCGGGATTCGTGACGTACTGAGCTCCTCTAATAGCAGCACGTTGCTCAGATTCCAATTCCGGAAGACCGTATACCCACCCATCAGCTACCCGATGGTTTGAGCTCGCGTCGATTACTCGTGAGCCACTTTCTTTTGCCCATCCGGCTGCTTCTGCCGCAGCATCGTCGGGTAAACACAATAATGCAATATCCGATTCGGCAATCGCTTGCCGTCTAGCTACCGTCGATTTTCGAGACACCTCATCAAGCGTAAACAAATCAAGGTCGTCGCGTTCGGTGAGCCAGCTTCGAATTCGCAGCCCGGTAGTGCCGGCATGGCCGTCTATGAGAACTCTTGGTCTCGACATGGCGGCGCATTCTACCATTCTAGAACCGCACCGCCACTCGCCACATGTACTACCCCGTATACCCTTCCCCAGAAAGACAGAATACCCTGCCTTCCGATACCTTAAGAAGTCCTAGCCTTCGCCTGGGCTAACTTGGAGGATCCCACGCTAGGATATTATTGGTGTTGTCTACAGAACATCGCCATGTCACCCGTTCTTGGGAGTCTGTGATTTCTTCTTGACTTTGAATTCAAGAATAGCATCTATAAGTGCGCCTAGTTCTGGTTCTTCGGGCCGGGTTCGGTTGAACAACCAGTCGAGAATCTCGGGATCCTGTCGTTTCAGCAATCTACCCAGCGCAGCACGTTGACGGGTAGGCATCGACTCATATTGCCGCTCGGCGAACGGTGTCAGTAGAGCATCGAGCTCGCGAGCACCTCGCCTGCACCGCCACAATAATCTCGAACGCTCCTCTCGCATCATGGCTCATTTCCGAGTCGCGAGCATCTGCTTGATCTCACTGATGGCTCTCGCTGGGTTCAGACCCTTCGGGCAGGCGCTTGTGCAGTTCATGATCGTACGACAACGATAAAGTCCGAATGAATCATCCAGTTGGTCCAATCTCCGATCGGTGGCACTGTCTCTGCTGTCCGAGAGCCATCGGTTCGCCTGAAGAAGAGCCGCCGGGCCCAGGTAGCGATCACCGTTCCACCAGTAACTCGGGCAACTGGTGGAGCAACACGCGCAAAGAATACATTCATAAAGTCCATCAAGGCCCTGACGTTCCGAAACCGACTGCAGCCGTTCCTGACCATTGCCAGTCTCTTCTGCCTGTAGCCATGGTTCAACCGAGGCATATTGACTGATAAAATGAGTCAGGTCGGGTACAAGATCTTTAATGATGGGCAGGTGGGGCAACGGGTAGATCTTAACCGTAGCCTTGATATCTTTGATCGGCATCGTGCACGCCAGAGTGTTTACACCATCGATGTTCATCGCGCAGGATCCGCAAATACCCTCGCGGCAGGAACGCCGAAACGTAAGCGTCGAATCGATTTCATTTTTGATTTTGATAATCGCGTCCAGGACCATTGGCCCACATTCATCCAGATCAAGGTCATAGGAATCCAGCCTGGGGTTGCTGTCAATATCTGGATCCCATCGATAGATCGCGAACCTGCGCAGGTTTTTGCTGCCTTCATCTGCAGCATGAAGCTTACCCTCCCCTACCCTGGAGTTCTTTGGCAACAGGAATTCAGCCATATTACAACCTCAGTAGACTCTTGCCTGTGGGGGCATCGACTCGACATCATCAGTCTCGGGCTCAAGCTGCACAGGCCGGTAATCGATCCGGGACGGTCCTGCACCATCAAACCAGACCAGGGAGTGTTTCATCCAGTTCTCGTCGTCTCTTTCTGGGAAATCCTCTCGGGCATGTGCACCTCGGCTTTCACAGCGCTGCACGGCCGCGTGCATGGTCACGGCCGATTGTGACAGCAAATTATCCAGCTCAAGGGTTTCGACCAGATCTGTGTTCCAGATCAACGAACGATCACTTACCGAGAGATCGGCAAATTCCGTCTGGATGGTAGACAAATCATTTACACCATCGGCAAGCACCTCGCCAGTACGAAATACGGAACAATTGTTCTGCATGGTCCTCTGCATCCGTAATCGGATCTGAGCTGTTGAATGATTACCCGAAGCGTAACGATAGCGATCTATTCGATCGATGATAGGACTACTATCAACATCACCGGCTGTTCTTCTGCCGCTCTCACTAGCAAGTATTTCACCGGCTCTCAACGCCGCTGCTCGACCGAACACGATCAGATCCAGTAGCGAATTCGAGCCAAGCCGGTTTGCACCATGGACTGAGACACAAGCAGCTTCTCCTACCGCCATCAACCCTGGGACAATTTCATCACCACCATCTTCTCCAAGGGTTATCACCTCTCCCCAGAGGTTAGTTGGTATTCCGCCCATATTGTAGTGAACCGTGGGCAATACAGGAATCGGCTCCCGATTTGCATCAACTCCGGCAAAAATTCGGGCTGTATCGGTGATTCCAGGCAGACGCTCTTGAAGGACTGCAGAGCCCAGATGCTCAAGATGCAGCAACAAGTGATCCTGCTCTTCGCCTACGCCCTTGCCAGAACGTATTTCCTTGGTCATGGCGCGGCTCACAACATCCCTAGAAGCCAGATCCTTTGCATTCGGCGCATAGCGTTCCATGAATCGCTCACCATCCGAATTGGTCAAATAGGCACCTTCACCCCGAGCACCCTCGGTGATCAGGCAGCCTGAGCCGTAGACTCCGGTCGGGTGAAACTGAACGAACTCCATATCCTGTAGTGGCAAACCAGCTCGTAAAACCATACCGTTGCCGTCTCCGGTACAGGTGTGCGCAGAAGTTGCAGAGAAGTAGGCACGCCCATAGCCCCCAGTGGCCAGAATGACAATGGGACTGATAAACCGGTGCAGAGTGCCGTCCTCCAACCTCCACGCCATCACCCCATGGCATTCCCCATCTCCCATGATCAGATCCAGGGCAAAATATTCAATAAAAAAATCGGCATCGCGCCTCAGTGATTGCTGATACAGTGTGTGCAGGATCGCGTGCCCGGTTCGATCTGCGGCGGCACAGGTCCTCTGCGCCAAGCCCTCTCCATAATGGGTTGTCATCCCGCCAAAGGCT
Organism: uncultured Acidiferrobacteraceae bacterium; assembly: GCA_964630665.1. Lineage (GTDB taxonomy): Bacteria > Pseudomonadota > Gammaproteobacteria > Arenicellales > UBA868 > UBA9619. The sequence continues at coordinate 15,995 of CAZVVN010000010.1, forward strand.
CTCTGATAGATCGTGCCATCTTCGGTCCGAGAAAATGGTACACCGTAATGTTCGAGTTCTATAACTGCGGCTGGTGCTTCTCGGCACATATAGGCTATGGAATCTTGATCACCCAGCCAGTCGGAGCCTTTGACGGTGTCATACATATGCCAGCGCCAATCATCTTCACCCATATTCGCAAGAGCCGCACTCATGCCGCCCTGCGCAGCGACCGTGTGTGAACGTGTCGGAAACACCTTGCTGATACAAGCGGTCTTCATGCCTTTCTCTGCGAGCCCAAGACAGGCACGAAGGCCCGCTCCTCCGGCTCCTACTACCACTACATCGTAAGCGTGATCTATGACCGTGTAACTTTTCTGGGGCATGTCTTGCTTAACTCATTGTCACCACTAATACCGCGACAACAGATATTGCGGTCATGGCGAGAGTCATCCATCTTACCGTGAGGACCAGAATCTCTTGCCGCCTTACATTCGCCACGTAATCCTCCACAACGGCTTGGATTCCTAGCATTGCGTGCAGGTATAGAGCTATGAATCCTACGATGAAGAGTCCGGCGATGACAGGGGATTGGAGCCATTCGATCGCTACTGAGTAACCCTGTCCGACCCCCCGCATCACGTTGATCATGAGCCATAAGCACAATGGCAACAGCACGATCGCAGTGTAGCGCTGGTATCGCCAATGTCCGACACCAGATCTAGTTATCCTTTCCGTCACAGGGTCTCGATCAGCGTCCATTCTCAAGATCAGCTACCCAGTAGAAGAGCCAGTGTCGACACGGTCAGCAGAACAGATACTCCAATAACCAGCTTACCCGTTAAGTACACCAGTGGAAGTTCCAGACAATACCCCAGATCCCAAAGCAGATGTCGTACTCCATTCGCAAGATGGTAGTACAGACTTAGCACCCATACAGCTAAAACAAACTGGCCTAGGGCCGATCCGATGACCCGATTCCAGCAATCAAAGGTATATTCACCTAGAGCCAGCGCTACGACCCAACCTGACATCATCAACAGACCTGCGGAAAGGACAATACCCGTCATGCGATGCAGTATCGACAGCACGGAGGTCAGCTGGGGCCGGTACACCTGCAGATGGGGTGAGAGTGGGCGTTGTCTGAGGGGCATAATCAGGAAACGATCAAGCGATGCGCCAGCACGGGAAAGACCGCGGACTACTCGAGGATCTATGCAACGTCTTCTGTTCTTCCGGGTGAATCTATCGTGTGGGATCGGCCGTCCCTTAATACAACCCAGGCACTGGCTATTATAAACGGCCAGTGCCTATCGATTGCGTTCGAACTGCTGTCGCTCTCGCCTGGCAATGCTCTTTCGACCACTATTTGCCGGTCGATTCTCCCTTGATTGATTCTATAATACAACTTTGAAGATCCTAGATTCTAGAGTAGACTCCGGCGCCCTTGGCGAACCTGCATCACGATGATTATGCCAACTAGCAGGTCCGGCGATTGCCGGCCGGACAGGTGAGCGAAGTGGATTAGCCCGTCGACTGCACCATCTGAACCTTATGAATTCCAAATGGCAAGCCTGCATCGAACGCCGGGGCGGACAGCTCGAATCGGGTTATCGATCGGTTTTCTACCGCGCCCCAGGGGCCTCGGTTACAGGGCTTCCCACTCATTTCGTCATCCCCTGCAGCGAGGAGGTTGTACTGTCTTGCAAGGGGAAGGATACGGTCGAGTTTTTACAGAGCCAGTTGACTTGTGATCTCAGAAACCTAGCTGAAAACCAATTCCTGCTGGGGGCTTACTGCAACCCCAAAGGCCGGGTTCTTGCATCCTTGAGGTTATGCAGAACACCAGAAGCTATTCAGCTGATCACCCACCACTCCGTCGCAAACGCACTCCTGTCCAGACTCCGTATGTACGTGTTGCGGGCCGATGTCATGATTACACTCTCTGAAGAAACAGCAATCATGTGTGCAGGTGGATTCGATATCCAGGACATACCAACGTCAGCCAATGATGTGCTGGCGTGTTCGGCATTCGGACCGGACATCGTACAAGGATCAGAATCTAACCCGTATCCGTGCACTTTGGTGATCGGCAGATCAGATGATCTTGCCGCTTGCTGGTCCAGTCTTCCTACCGCCCCCGTACCACTGGGTTCGGATTACTGGTCATTGCTACAGATACGAAACGGCATACCTTCTGTAACCGATTCCACCAGCGGTCTATTTACGCCGCAAAACATCAACCTCGACTTGATCAATGCCGTGAGCTTCAAAAAGGGTTGTTACCCTGGTCAGGAGATCGTTGCCCGAATGCGTTATCTCGGGAAAGTCAAACAACGGATGGTGCGTGGCTGGTCATCACAACCGAGCGCCTTTCTACCGGGAGAGACAATTTACGCCGGTGAATCCGGAGCCAAAAGTGGCACTGTTGTCTCTTCAGCCATTCTAGAAGACAGGCCTTCTGAACTACTCATGTCGGTTTCGGACTTTATGGAGACAGACACTCCCTACCACGCGACTGAACCTGACGGCCCTGAAATCCGCATGCTGGATCTTCCCTACAGTATCAGTGAAGGTCGATAATCCTCTGTTTCGGTAGCCTATTCTTTTGGTACAGTTGTTTCGATCACTTGATAATAGGTCTCTCCGGGTTTAAGAAACCCCAGTTCTGAGCGAGCTTGAGCTTCGATTGCGCTGAGTCTACTTTTGATATCGACAACATCGGCGTGCAAACGATCATTTCGATGGCGTAGCGACTGGTTCTGCATCGTCAGATCTTCCAGCGTTGCACGTAACCGCACCAGGTCGAGGACACTGTTCTTCCCTGCCCACAACGCATATTGCAGAAGTACGAACAGCAACAACAAGACACCAGCAAGTACTCTTGTAGACATCTCAGTAAAGACGCTCAGCCCTATAGCTCACCATCAGGAGTTTTGGACAGTGTGCGGAAATCCGCTCGGGCCGGCGTAGCGGGCGGTGCATCCAAGCATCTTTTCTATCAACATCAATCTGTTGTACTTTGCGACTCTCTCTGATCGGCATAGCGAACCGGTTTTAATCTGCCCGGCACCCGTTGCAACTGCCAGGTCCGCGATCGTTGTGTCTTCTGTTTCTCCCGAGCGGTGGGATATTGTCACCGCGTAATTGTTTGCCTGGGCTATACGTATGGCCTCCAGAGTTTCGCTGAGGGTTCCAATCTGGTTCAGCTTGACCAAAATGGAATTGCCGGCACCCCTGGCAATTCCCCGGAGGAGCACTTCAGGGTTAGTGACGAACAGATCATCCCCGGTCAACTGCAGGTCGCAACTGTGCTGCCGGGTAAGGGTTTCCCAACCGGGCCAATCTGTCTCCGCTAACGGGTCTTCAATACTGATGATCGGGAATCTTTTGATCCAAGCACTTATAAGCTCGATAAATTCCTCCGTGCCGTAATCAGAGCCATCACCGGCCAGACTGTAGCGTCCCTGCTCATAAAATTCTGAACTTGCAACATCGAGACCAAGGAACACTTGCGCATCCAGGTCGAATCCGGCTTTTTCAACGGCCTCCTGGACGAGGTTCACTGCTTCTTCATTGGAATTCAACTCAGGAGCAAAGCCTCCTTCATCACCGATTCCAGTGTTTAACCCCTTACCAATAAGGATCCCACGCAAGGTATGAAAAATTTCGGCACCTATCCTGACAGCCTCCGTAAAACTATCCGCACCAACCGGAAGAACCATGAATTCTTGAAAATCAACCTGGTTGTCCGCGTGGGCGCCACCATTGAGGATATTCATTTGAGGAACAGGTAGAGTATTCGGGTTAGCGTTACCGTGCAGTTCCGCCAGATGCGCATACAGCGGCAGTCCGCGACTGGCGGCAGCAGCTTTAGCCGCTGCCAGGGAAACAGACAATATGGCGTTAGCACCCAGCCGTTTCTTGCTGGAGGTTCCGTCCAGTGCCAGGAGGGACTGATCAAGAGCCTCCTGATTACAAGCATCCCGACCTAGCAAGTGACTGGAGATCTCTCCATTTACATTGGCGACTGCCCTCAGTACCCCTTTGCCGAAATATCGGCTGCTGTCCTGATCACGTAGTTCTATCGCCTCCTGCGACCCTGTGGAGGCACCAGAGGGCACTGCCGCGGTACCTTGCTTACCATCTTCCAACCAGATATCCGCCTGGATTGTTGGGTTACCCCGAGAATCAAGAATCTCTATGGCCCTCACAGCCGCTATCCCAGTATCCAACGCCGCTCTCCCTAAAGTTCCGTACGGGCAGAGTTTCTAGTCATTGGCTCTAAAGCCATCGTCTGAGTTTCCCTTCGCGACTTTGTCGATCGACATCAGCATACGCAGCAACTCCGGCAAATCTTCCAATGGCCAGGAATTCGGACCATCGCTCATCGCCCTGTCAGGATCCGGGTGGACCTCCATAAAGACACCTGATACCCCGGCTGCGACAGCCGCGCGGGTGAGCAGGGGCACAAACTCCCGTTGGCCCCCGGACCGGCTACCACCCTGCCCCGGTAACTGTACCGAGTGAGTCGCATCAAAGACGACCGGGCAACCGAACTCAGACATGATCTGTAAGGACCGCATATCCACAACGAGATTGTTGTAACCGAACGAACTACCGCGCTCACAGACCATCACACAATCGCCACCAGCCGTACGCGCCTTTTCAACAACCGACCTCATCTCATACGGCGAGAGAAACTGGCCTTTCTTGATATTCGCTGGTTTTCCTGACGCTGCAACAGCTTTGATCAAGTCCGTCTGGCGACACAGAAAAGCCGGCGTTTGGACAACATCCACTACCTGGGAGACAGGTCCGACCTGATCGACAGAATGGACATCCGTTAATGTTGGCAGGCCAGTATTTTCCTTGATGTTTTGGAGTATATCGAGACCTTCGACCAACCCCGGACCTCTGTAGCTCTCATCCGAAGTACGGTTGGCTTTATCGAAGGACGATTTGAAGATAATCAACAGGTCTAGCTGTTCTGCGATCTCTCGCAGGTTCACGGCGATTTGAAGCGCAGATTCCCTCGATTCTATGACACAGGGACCCGCAATAAGGAAAAAGGGTTCGCTAAGGCCGATCGTTCGACCAAACAGCTTCACCGCGTAGCAGCCTCCCTGGGCTGTTGTTGATCACGGTAAAGCGCAGCGGCCTCGATGTAGCGGGAAAAAAGCGGGTGGCCATCCCTGGGTGTCGAGGTGAACTCAGGGTGAAACTGGCAGGCTATGAACCATGGATGAGCAGGGACTTCGACCATCTCGACAAGATCATCCACTGACCGCCCGGCCACAGACAGGCCTTCTCCTTCCAATCGCTTGACGTAATGATTGTTGACTTCATACCGATGCCGGTGTCTCTCGCGGACCTCCGGCTCTCTGTAGATCTCAGAACATATACTGCCCTCTTTCAGGACCACAGACTGTGCACCGAGGCGCATTGTACCGCCCAGGTCGGTCTGGCTATCCCTATTCTCTTTGACACCTTCCTCGTTGACCCACTCCGTCACGAGTGCAATAACAGGATGTCTACAATCCTGTTTCAGTTCGGTGCTGTGGGCATCGTTCAAGCCGACTACGTTTCTTGCGTACTCAATCACTGCTATCTGTAGACCGAGGCAAATGCCCAGAAATGGAATCAACCTTTCGCGGGCATACCGAACCGCAGCGACCATTCCCTCTGTCCCCCGGACACCAAAGCCACCCGGAACAAGAATAGCGTCGACCCCATCCAAGCTACTGAGATCCCCATCCTCAAGGGCCTCTGCATCAACATAGTTGACGTTAACCCGACACCTGTTGAAGATGCCAGCATGGATCAGCGCTTCTGAGAGAGACTTATAGGATTCCGTCAGGCTGACATACTTCCCCACCATTGCGATGGTGATCTCGCGACGCGGGTTTGACTGTGCATCTACAACGCGATCCCATTCGGCCAAATCGGCACGGTCATTTCGCAGCCCAAGGTGGTCGACGACAAAATGATCCAGCATCTGCTCATGGTAGCGGCGCGGAATAGAGTAGATATTGTCGACATCTTCGGCCGAAATAACCGCTACCTCATCCACATTGGTAAATAGGGAGATTTTCTTCCTGGCGTCGTCGGGCAATGGATGACGAGTTCGACAAATGAGTATATCGGGTTGAATACCGATACTTCGCAACTCCTTTACTGAGTGTTGGGTTGGTTTTGTTTTGATCTCACCGGCCGAAAATAACTCGGGTATAAGGGTCAGATGCAGAAACACCGTGTTCCGCCGCCCCTCTTCAATTCTCATCTGGCGGATAGCTTCTAAGAACGGCTGAGATTCTATGTCACCCACCGTACCGCCAATCTCAACAAGGCATGCATCAAAGCCGACCGCTGCAGCTTTTATCGAATTCTTAATCTCGTTGGTGATATGCGGGATGACCTGCACTGTACCGCCCAGGTAGTCGCCGCGCCGCTCCTTACGAATGACCCGTTCATAGATCTGTCCAGTGGTAAAGTTATTCGCCTTGGTCATTTGTGCCCTGACAAATCGTTCGTAATGCCCAAGATCAAGATCCGTTTCCGCACCATCGTCAGTTACGAAGACTTCACCATGCTGAATAGGGCTCATGGTACCTGGATCCACATTGATATACGGATCCAGCTTTACCAGCGTGATCCTTAAATTTCGGGCCTCCAGCAGCGCACCAAGCGAAGCGGCAGAGATGCCTTTACCCAGTGATGAGACGACACCTCCAGTGATAAATGCGTACTTGGTCATCTTACCGTCCGGTACACTGCGTGTACTTGGCTTGAAACTTCCATTAACGAGACGACTGTGAGGAATGTGCGAGAGGGGATCTCTACGCGCGCTCTGCCCAGCGCGCTCCGCCATACCTGACGGAACGCTAGGTTACCAGACACCGCAACGTTGAACAACGCTAATCTCATGATTGGGATCACTACCAGGAGCAATCAGCGGGTCAATTAGTATCTCAAGACCCATATCAGCACCCTGGGCGGCGAACTGCCGATCAACCACCAGGCCCGGTATACAGACCAGTTTCTCCCCTAGGTATAGTTTCGGGATGCGGACCCTTTCCCAGGGCGGGATACCGGCCTGCTGAAATAGCTTCTTTACCGAGTGCCTGTGAGCCGAGCCAGCAGGCTGGATCATTTCAGCTTTAGCCCTCCAGTCCAGTGCCAATCGGGTTACTCCGCGAACAGGTATTCTTAGACCCCGGCCCTGCCTCCGCATAGACCGTAGTCTGATCCCTGCCGCATCGATATCGATGGGCTTTTCGGGCAACCAGGCCCGGATCCCACGAAAACATGGATCCGGTTGCACCGGGATCAGGTACAGATCCGAGCGATACGCTCGAATCTCGCCATCCCGCCAACGAATAGCAGCCTTGCGAGAAGCGCCACCCGACCTGATTTGACGTATCAGTTCCATCAACCGCCTGGTATTGGGTACTTCCATTCCATGCCGTCGTATCCAATACCGGAGGACATCGGCCATACGGACAGTTCCCAGTTCAACCAGCTGATCGAGTCTCAGCCTGCCAAAGTCGCCGAGAATGCATGCGGCAGTATCTGAGTAACAGGCTCGCAAGTCGGCTCGAGCGATCTTGTTTCTAACTATCCGCTGTCTTTTGAGATGGCCTGCCGCTCGGGCTATCGTCTTATCCACGGCGGGCCAACGCGCTCGAAATAGCGGCAGGATCTGGTGGCGAATGTAGTTGCGATCAAAACTGATATCGCAATTGGTATCATCCTCTACAAACAGGAGGTTGTAGCACTTTGCATAGGCCGTAATGTCGCCCCTCGATTCGCCTAACAACGGACGCGCGATATGGCTACCTCCAAGTTCTGACTCTGGAGAGATGGCTGCCAGCCCGTCACCGCCCGACCCGCGCACCAGTCGGAGAAGAACGGTCTCGGCCTGATCTTCCTGATTATGGCCAGTGACCAGTGTCGCCCCACCGGTTTGTGACAAAAACCACGCATAACGTGCGTTTCTGGCAGCGGCCTCCATTCCCTCCCGGTGAATATCCTTAATGGTGAATTTTCGGCCACGAAACGGAATACCCAGGTCCGAGCAAAAGGCCTGACAATGAAGGTGCCACTCACCGGAGATCTTCTGCAACTGGTGATCGGCATGCAGTGCTACGAGTTCCAGGTCAAATTGCTCCCGGAGTCTCCATAAAGCATGCAGTAGAACGGTGGAATCTACACCTCCGCTGTAGGCTACAAACAACTGTTTTCGATCCAAATCGAAAACAAATCGTTTAAGTCGAACACTCAGTGCATCTGCCCTGAGCCAGTCGGACAAAATCAGCCCTTGTTTTCAAAACGCCCAAAAGACCGCAGGCGCTGGTAGCGATGTTCCATCAACTCGGTAACCGTCCATTTACAAAGCTCCTCGAGGTGGGATTTAAGCGTATCCTTCACGCTGCTTGCGACCTCGCTGAGCATACGATGTGCACCACCAAGTGGTTCCCGAATAACTTCATCTACGAGCCCTTCCTTGTTCAGCTCGAAAGATGTAAGTTTCATTGCTGCTGCTGCATTAGGTGCTTTCTCAGTATTTTTCCACAATATTGATGCACAGCCTTCTGGAGAAATCACAGAATAGGTTGAATGTTCCAGCATCAGCAAGCGATCACAGATTCCAATCGCCAGCGCTCCGCCCGAGCCACCCTCCCCGATCACTATTGAGATGATTGGAACCTCGAGGTCCGCCATGATCGAAAGACTACGAGCGATCGCTTCGCTCTGCCCACGTTCTTCGGCGCCTATCCCCGGATAGGCGCCGGGCGTATCGATCAGGGTAATCAATGGCAGTCCGAATCTCCCGGCCAGACTCATGATTCTCTGCGCCTTACGGTAACCTTCCGGCCGTGGCATACCGAAGTTTCTGGAAACCTTCTCGCGGGTATCCCGACCTTTCTGATGCCCAATGAGTGCGACGCCCACATCATCGAGCCGCCCAAGGCCGGCTACGATGGATCGATCATCAGAGAACATTCTGTCCCCGTGGAGCTCCTGAAAATCAGACAGGATCAGATCGACGTAATCGAGAGTGTAAGGACGCCTCGGATGACGCGCCAACTGGGTTATCTGCCATGGGGTCAACGATGAGAATATGTCTTTTGTGAGCTTACGACTTTTGATCTCAAGCCGGTGGATCTCCGTACTGAGATCTATATCCTGTATCTCGCTGACCCTGCGTAACTCCGCAATCTTCGTCTCGAGATCTTCTATCGGACGTTCAAATTCAAGAAATTGTTCCACGTTAGCTCGACATGTCAACCTGACTCACCCTATTTTACCTGCTGGTTGCTTGACACTTAAGCCGCCCTTGACGATTCCAAAAAACGTTCGCTTCCGAGGAACTGCCGGTCATATCCAAACTCGACTGAGTCGGATCCAAAGGCTTCGCAAAGCCGATCAATGAGTTCATCTTCCGGGTTTACACACCAGGATTGTCCAAGGGCAATAAAGATTTCATCACAATCCTGGTTGACATAGCGAATTTGGATCGCCGTCCTGCCTGGACGATAATCATCGAGCAGACCCTGGAGTTGTCGCGTCTTTGCTTTGACATCGCTTTTCGGCACAAACGCCACTGTCAACTGCCGAAGTGCAGATTCACGAACCTGTGCCAGAGATACTATCTGCTCAGCATCAAGCCGGATCTGCCCGCTCGTTTCATCGAGGCTGCAGTCACCTGCGACGATGATCAGCCCGGTTGCTTGAATTACGCTTCTGACTCTTTGAAACAGACCCGAAGCCACGCTGACATCGGCCGCCGACACCCCGTCATCAAGTGTAAAAAACGCAGCGGATTCACCTTTACGATTGTTGAAGACCCGTAACGCCCTCGCCAGTCCAGACAATACAATACGCCTTTTAGGCACCGGATTTATACTCGATATTCTGCCGCTGATGATTTGCACCAGCTCCTTCTGTGCGTGGTCCACCGGGTGCCCGGTGAGATAGAACCCCAGACTCTGATGTTCGTGCTCCAGCGCTTTTTTCTCTGACCACGGCTCTACAGGAATCTCACCAAACGAAGGCGGTGACACGTCCGGCAGGCCGAACATATCGTTCTGCCCTGAACTCCGGTTTACAGCCAACTGCCCTGCCAGGTCGATTACCGTGGGAAGACTTGCCAGCGCTGCCGCCCTGTTGGACTCTAGAGCGTCCAGGGCGCCCGACATAATCAGTGCTTCAAACACCTTCTTGTTGACCTTTTGACCATCTACTCGCCTGCACAGAGAGTCCAAGTCCCGATACGATCCATTCAGGTTTCTCTCATTGACCAGGCTCTCGATAGCTTTCTCACCCGCTCCTTTTATTGCGCCAAGGCCATAGCGAATCTTGCCGCTCGCCTCTACCTTGAAAGCGTAGTCCGACTCATTAACATCGGGTGATAGAATTCCCAGCCCCATACGTTTCGACTCAGTAACCAGAACGACCAGTTTCTCCGTGTGTTCCATGTCTGCCGAAAGAGCGGCTGCCATGAATTCAGTCGGATAATACGTTTTCAGCCAAGCGGTCTGGTAGCTTAAAAGAGCATAAGCTGCCGAGTGAGATTTGTTGAATCCATACCCCGCAAATTTTTCAATCAGTTCAAAGATGTAACCCGCATTTTCGATATCAACCTGCCTCTCTGAAGCGCCATCGATAAAAGCCTTTCGCTGGTCGCGCATCTCTTCTGGTTTCTTTTTTCCCATCGCCCTGCGTAACAAATCCGCAGAACCCAGGGTATAGCCGGACAGTACTCGAGCGATCTCCATAACCTGTTCCTGGTACAGGATCACACCGTACGTGGGTTGCAGGATCTCTTCCAATGCGGGGTGCGGATAGCGTACTTTTTCACGACCATGCTTCCTATCAATAAAGTCATCCACCATCCCGGACTGTAGTGGGCCAGGCCGGAAAAGCGCCACCAGCGCAATGAGTTCCTCAAAGTGATCAGGTTTGAGGCGTTGAATCAACTCCTGCATCCCGCGAGATTCCAACTGGAATAACGCTGAGGTTTTTCCACTAGACACGGCCTCATATACCTTTGAGTCGTCGAGCGGCAGATCTTCCAGCCGAATGGCCTCCAGTGAAAGATTTTCGCGGACTCGATTGACATCCTTAACCGCCCGGTCGATGACCGTCAGTGTTCTGAGGCCTAGAAAATCAAACTTTACAAGCCCGATAGCCTCAAGGTCATCCTTATCAAATTGTGTCACCGGCTGGTTCATTCCCGGTTCCCAGTAAAGCGGCATATAGCGGGTGATCGACTGCGGTGCGATCACCAGCCCACCGGCATGCTTCCCGGCATTTCGGGGAAGCCCTTCGAGCAGCTTTGCGTTGTCGACGAGCTGGGCCACATCAACTTCCAAACGGTACCTGGACTTGAATCCTTCATCTTGTTCAAGCGCTTTATCCAAGGTCATACCCACCTCAAATGGAATCATCTTCGCCAGGGAGTCACAATAACCATAAGGCTGCCCCATGACTCGACCTACGTCCCGTACAACCGCGCGGGCCGCCAAGGTGTTGTAGGTTATGATCTGGGCAACCCTATCCGTACCATATTTCTTTGCCACATAGTCAATCACCCGATCTCTGCCGTTCATGCAGAAATCGATATCGAAATCTGGAAGAGAAACCCTCTCTGGATTGAGAAATCTCTCGAAAAGCAGGCCATATCGAATCGGATCAATTTGTGTGATGCCAAGTGCATAGGCAACAAGTGAACCTGCCCCGGATCCACGGCCTGGACCGACTGGTATCTCATTATCTAACGCCCACTTAACAAAGTCGGCAACGATCAGAAAGTACCCGGAGAATCCCATCTGAGCGATGATAGTGATCTCACGATTCAGTCTCTGGTCATAGGCCTCAGAACCTGTTTCTGGCACCTGACCGGCATCAATCCTCCGCCTAAGGCCACTGTTTGAGTTCTTAACCAGCAATTCTTCCACAGTGAAATTCCTAAAGGCCGGAAATGCTGGCATATGCGTAGTTTTCAAGTCGAAAAACACATTGCAGCGTTTGGCTATTTCAACTGTGTTCTTCAAGGCCGACGGGATGTCGCGGAACAATCGACTCATATCCCCAACAGATTTTAGGTACTGAGACTCGCTGTAGTTGCGGCCGCGGCGAGGATCATCCAGCGTAGTACCCCGAGCTATGCATACCCGGATATCGTGTCCGACAAAGTCCTTTTCCTGAAGAAATCGCACGGCGTTGCCGGCGACCAGGGGTACTTGTAAATCTTTCGCAAAATTTAGCGCGTGGGCTTCAAACTCTTCCTCCCCGACTCGACCCGTTCGCGTAATCTCAACATAGAAGGCACCTCGGAAAACGTTTAAATAATGCTTGATTAACTGACCGGCATCGGTCTGCTTGCCTAGCTTCAACAACCTACCGATCTCACCTTCTATCCCAGGTGATATTGCGATCAGATTCTCGGCTAGATCTTCGATCTTGTCTCGACCAATCAGAATTGTCGTCACCGAGCCACCTGATGTATAGGCATCTGTCAGCAGTTCACAAATCGCTCTATAGCCGGTGTTGTTCCTACATAACAGAATAAGATGGCCCAGGTTTTTCCCACCCACGCCACTGACTTCGACATCGACCCCGAGCAGAGGTTTGACACCGTAACTGAGACAGGACTGGAAAAATTTTACAGCCGCGTAAACATTGAGCGTGTCCGTTATTCCAACTGCCGGCATTCCTGCAGTACTGGCGTGCTTAGCAAGCTCATCAACACGAACTATGCCCTCACCCAGGGAAAAGGCCGTGTGTACATTCAGGTGTATGAATGGCGCTGGGTTATTATCCAACCGGCTAACCCTCAGGACTCGTCATTCCGCCTTCCAAGACCGCCTTAACTGGAGCAAAACTTCTGCGGTGTATCTTACAGGGCCCCATCGTTTGAAGCGCCGAGAGATGCACCTTCGTCGGGTAGCCCTTGTGTTGGCTGAAACCGTAACCCGGAAACCGCGAGTTCAAATCGATCATAATCTTGTCCCTGACGACTTTGGCCAGGATTGACGCCGCAGAGACGACGGGCACGTCCCGGTCCGCCTTGACGATAGCTTCTCCGGGTATGTCAACATCCGGGAAATGCGTGCCGTCAACAAATGCATAATCAGGCCGAATCGTTAGGCTTGTCAGCGCCCGACGCATCGCTCTTAGTGATGCGGCATGAACATTAATCTCTTCTACTTCAGATACAGTAGCTGCCCCAATAGCCCAGGCACGAGAGCGGCGACGTATCTCCCTGGAAAGAATCAGACGTCTGGATTCCGAAAGTCGCTTGGAGTCCTTGACGCCTTCGATAAAAAATACCTCTGGGAAAACTACTGCAGCAGCGATCACCGGACCGGCCAATGGCCCCCGACCCACCTCGTCGACTCCGGCGATGAGTTTACCGATCACGCTTGCATGCCTACGATATCTACCAGCTTGTCCGCTACAACTTCGTATGCATTATTTTTTAATAGCTTACTAAGACTCCTGAAGGATTCTTCTATCTGGGTACGCGTCGAATTGTCAGTGAGCAGTCGATCCATTTCTTGGGTGAGAACACTCGGCCTTGCCCTGCGCTGAAGGCACTCTGGTACCATCGGATATTCAGTCAGATGATTAGGCATTGAAACATGTTTGACCCTCGCGAACATTCTGGCTAGAACATAGGACAAAACAGAAACCTTGTAGGCCACTACCATCGATCTAGCTAGAAGTGCCGCCTCCAATGCTGCGGTTCCCGAAGCGAGTAATACCAGATCACTGCCGGCCATAGCCAAACGGGCGCTACCATGTATACACTGAATGTTCTGGGGTCGAACCGCGGCTGGGCAGATCTTTTCGAATTCATTGGCTACTTCCATATTTGCGTATGGCACCACGAATCGTACTCCCGGACGGGCGCGGGTCAAGAGCGCTGCCGTCTCGATAAAGACCGGAACGAGGTGGTGGACCTCAGACACCCTGCTACCCGGTAGCAACGCAACAAGCTCACCGGGCGCATGAACGCCTAGTCTCGATAGCTCTTGCTTGGCAGCATCTCGTTCGACTTCCCGGATTTCGTCAGCAGCCGGGTGACCCACAAATGTAGCTAGCACACCACGTTCACGAAAATAGGTTTCTTCGAAGGGAAACAAAACCAGCATATGGTCAACGGACCTCCTTATCCTGTGGATCCTGTAGGACCTCCAGGCCCAAACCGTAGGACTGACCAAGTGAACAGCAGGTATCCCGGATCTTCTCAGACGCCCCTCTAACACCAGATTGAAATCCGGTATGTCAATACCAAGAAAGATGTCAGGGGGATCTGAGATAAAGTGATCATACAGAGCCTTACGAATACTAAGGGCCCGTCGGATCTTTCTCATGAACCCATCTACTCCCATGAGAGAGATGTCATCCATCTTATATAGCGAATCAAGGCCCGCAGCCTGCATATGTGTTCCACCAACTCCAGAAATCTTGAGTTCGGGAATCCGCTCACGGAGGGCTCTCAAGATGCCACCACCCAGTTGGTCTCCGGAAGTCTCTCCAGAAACCACCGCTATGTGCACCCGTCAAAGCCCTGTCAAACGCGGGATCAGCGAATAATCCCGCGTTCTGATGATTCTACGAAGGAACTCAACTTCTCTACCTCTCGATGCTTTGAACCCAGTAACCGCAGTTCACCCAGTGCAGTCTGTAAATCGTTACTGGAACGATATAGAGATCGATATGCTTGTTTGAGAGCAATAATAGTCGACTCCGAAAACCCTCGACGACGCAGACCCTTGGTGTTGATACCATAGGGTTCGGCTACGTTTCCCGTAGCCACAACGAAAGGAGGCACATCTTTCAGGCAGACGGCACCTATGCCCGTGATTGAATGTTCTCCGATCCTGCAAAATTGATGAACCAGCGTAAAGCCGCCGAGTATCGCGTAGTCCCCCACGCTCACATGGCCCGCCAAACTCGCACCATTTGCAAATATGGTCCTATCACCCAAGATACTGTCATGTGCTATGTGGACGTAGGCCATCAGAAAATTGTCATTCCCGACCCGGGTCATCCCGGACCCCGCGGGAGAACCTCGATTAAGGGTCGCGTACTCCCGTATAACATTTCGGTCACCAATCGATAGTCGTGTATCCTGGTTTTGGTAGTCTGAGTATTGTGGAGCTTCACCAATTGAGGCGAACTGATAGATTTTGTTTCCGGATCCTATTTCAGTTCCACTTTTTATTACGACGTGGGGCCCCACATAATTATCGTCACCAAGCACAACACCGTCCTCGATGATTGAGAACGGCCCGACTGATACGTTGTGGCCGAGAGTGGCACCCGTGTGCACCAGCGCAGCCTGATGGATCACCCCAACTCTCTGTGGGTAAAGAGCACATCGGAGGAACAGGCAATTTCGTTGTCCACACAGATCTTGCCACTGCAGCGCCACAGTCCCTTTTTCCGCGCAACGAGCTTGGCCACGATCTCCAGTTGATCGCCTGGTTCCACGATCCGTCTGAACCGGGCTTTATCGACGCCCGCAAAAAGATACAGATTTTTGTTGTCCGCCTGGGCACCAAGTATCAGACTTGCAAGGACAGCCGATGCCTGAGCGATACATTCGATCATCAGAACACCGGGGAACACCGGCTGGTGCTCGAAATGCCCCTGAAAGAGTGCCTCATTAGCAGTTACATTTTTTATCGCTGTTAGGCTGACACCGGGCTCAACATCAACGACGCGGTCTATGAGAAGAAACGGGTACCTGTGAGGGAGCACCTCTTTGATTCGATTGATGTCGAGAACGGTCACAGAATTACGCCAAGCAGTTTTTGAGCGTCGATTTGCAGCCTTCAATCACCTTGAAGTCGCTCAAGCACACGTTCCGTCAGATTAATCCGCCCACTCACATACACCGCCTGTTCGACTATCAGGTCAAACCCATCTTCTTTAGCGATCTCCACGATGGTCTCTCGAACCAATCTTTGTAACCTGCCAAGTTCTTCGTTTCTCCGCAGGTTATAGTCCTCCCTGGCCTCTTCCTGTTCACGTTTTAGCTTCCGCTTGAGAGCATCTATTTCTCGTTGCTTTTTCTGAGCGTCCGCGATCTGCATGACCAGGCGATTTTTTTCAAGGTCGCGTTCCATATCCAGGATCTTTTCTCTCAGATTAATCAGGACCTTGTCTCGTGGGCCAAACTCCTGCTCAAGCAGCCGAAGTGCTTTTTCTCCCTGCGGTGAGAGTTCGAGCAACCGAACTGGATCGACAAATCCTATCTTTACATCCTGGGCAGATACTATATGCGGGAGACAGACTAGCAGGAGTCCAGCTATAGCCAATCGAGATAACCGCTTCATGTCAGCACACCCTAACTCTTTGCCAGGTCACCGAAACAATGCCCCCAGCGTGAATTGAAGTTTCTCCAGGTCATCGCCAGTCTCGTCATTGAACGGCATTGCATACGATAGTGATAACGGCCCGACCGGTGAGAACCAGTGAAAACCGATGCCGGCACCGTAACGAATCTCCTCCAGGTGGACGCTTTCACCACTGCCAAAAACTTGCCCGGCATCAAGGAAAAGACTGACCCGCTGATCCTTGGAATCTTTCATACCCGGTACCGGAAAAAATACCTCGGTGCTGGCAACCACCCGCTTGGTCCCGCCTAACGGGTCACCCGTCAACCCGGTAGAACGTGGCCCTAACGAACGCGAGTCGAATCCACGTACTGTACCTGGTCCGCCCGCGTAGTAATTCTTGAAAAACGGCAACTCACTGGCACCTCCATATCCATCCCCATAACCTATGTTACCCTTCAGGCTGATGACCAGATTGTCGGTAACTGATCGATACCAGCGGCCACGCAGGGTCAATTTGTAATACTCCAGATCGCTGCCCGGAAAGGTGAACTCGGCTGATGCTCGTCGGAGGTAACCTTTAGCCGGAAAAAATATGCTGTCCCTCGTGTCTCGAGTTACGCCTGCGGTCAGGGTGTAATTGTCACTTTCCGGAAAACGATCAATAAAGGAAGAATACTCTGTTGGCGTAGATTCAGTCGCCTCAAGCTCTATCTGCTCGTAACCGGCGCGTAGGTGGAACGCGTTGTGCTCGCTGACCGGTATTTTCGACCGCGCACCAACGCTGACTGTGTCTGAGATATAGTCTGCACTAGTCGTTTTCTCTGTATCGATGTCTTCCAACTCCGCAAAAAACCCGAGGCTTACGCCATCCGGCGTGAAGTAGGGGTTTGTGTAAGCGATATCATAGACCTTGTTGATGTCTGAGTGATCGATCTTGAACTTAACTTGCCGCCCTGAGCCAAAGAGATTTTCCCGATTAACTTCGGCCTGTAGGATTAACCCGTCAGAGCCCGAATAACCGACACCAAACAGGAAACTACCTGTAGCACGTTCGGACACGGTGACGTTAACATCAACCTGGTCAATGGTTCCTGGTACAGCCGGAATGTCGATGCTCACATCATCGAAGAACCCCAGTCGTTTGATTCGCTCCTTCGAGCGTCGGATGTCGGCGGCTGAATACTCGGACCCCTCCAATTGGCGCATCTCGCGCCTGACTACTTCGTCCCGTGTCGACGTATTCCCGTAAATGTTGATGCGCCGCACGTAAACTTTTGGTCCAGGATCAACCACGAAGCTGAAACTTACAGTTTTGTCATTCTCGTCGATATCCGGAATCGCATTGACGTTGGCAAATGCGAACCCGATATTGGCCAGGGAATCTTCCAACTCCGTACGGGCTTCAATGACCGTTTGCCTTGAAAAGGGTGTACCGGGCTGCGGTCTTACCTGCTCGAACAATCCGTCCTCAAGAATCTCCTTAGTATCCTCCAAATCGACCCGTCCAATCCGATACAGACTCCCCTCAACTATATTGATGGTCAGGAAGATATCCTGTTTGTTCTGACTGATCGTGACATCCGTAGAGACGATCTCAAAGGTCATATAACCCCTGTCCAGATAGAAACTTCGTATTGCCTCCAGCGAAGCGTTCAGCTTTTCTTTTGAATACTTGCTTTCCGAAGAGAGGAAGCCCCACCATGAAGCTTCACCTAATTCCAGAAGATCAAGCAGTTCTCCATCCTCGAAGCTCTCATTCCCAATGATCCGCAGCTTGCGTATCTTGGCAATCCGGCCTTCATCGATCTGAAGTTTGATAGCGACTCTGTTTCTCTCAAGCGGAGTTACAGTCGGAACCACGGTAGCCGAATATCGTCCTTTTGAGAAATATCGCTCTCTTATTGTTTGAACCAGTCTCTCTAGGAGTGGTTGGTTAAATATCTGACCGTCCGTGAAACCTGTAGATGTCAGAGCCTCATCAATCGCTTCGTCCCGGACATCTTTATTCCCGGAATATTCAATCGAAGCAATAGAGGGCCTCTCTGTGACAACAACCACCAGAATCTGACCATCCTGCTTGAGCTCAACGTCATTGAAAAACCCTGTGGCGAACAGTATCTGGATCGATTCCCGGACAATTTTGTCATCAACCCGGTCCCCGACTTTAATCGGTAGGTAATTGAATATCGTACCGGGCTCGATTTTCTGAACCCCTTCTACTCGAATGTCCGTCACAACAAACGGTTCAAGCGCCCATGACTGAAAAGTCAGAAATAACGCTATAGCGCTTACGCCTGGTAGCAAGCAGACACGGAGCCAGAAAGCCATCTATACACTACCCAAAAAGATTCAACGCGTCATTATAGAGCGCAAGGCCGACCAGTACAGCAATAATCCCGAATCCGATCTGTTGACCCCAATACATCACCACATCGGATACTGGGCTGCCTTTTACAGCTTCGATCAGGAAATAGACCAGGTGCCCCCCATCCAGTACTGGAATGGGCAGAAGGTTGAGGATCCCTAAACTGATGCTAAGAACGGCCAGGAACATCAGAAATGGTACAGTTCCAAAACCCGCCGATTTCCCCGCATACTTCGCTATCGACAATGGCCCGCCAAGGTTACGGGTCGACTCCTCACCAAAGGCCATCATCACGATCATTCGTATGGTCAGACGGCTCATGAACCAGGTATTCTCGATCGCTCGGGCGAAGGCCTCAATCGGGCCAAACCTCACAACAACGCTAGCCTCTGAATTCGAGGGTGCGATACCAACTCGCCCTATTCGCCTACCGTCTGTCTCAACGACTTTCGGCTTAACGCTGAATGCCAGCTCGGAGTTGTCTCGTCGAACCACAAAGACCGCTTCCCGGCCAGGCTTTTCCGAGACCAGCCCGACGACGTCCCGCCAACCGCGAACTGCTCGGCTATCGATTGCCAAGATCCGATCACCCGTCTGCAGACCGGCTTTTGCCGCTGGATGATCCGGCAGAATCTCTCCAATGACTGGGGGTATGAGAGGTAATATCCCCACAATGCTCTCGAGTACAAACGGCTGTATCCGGTCCGTGGCGAATCGGCCAGTATCGATACTAACCGTTTTTCTGTCTCCCCTAATTGACGACACCTGAAGTTCCACAGTGGCCCTCTGCCTCACTCGATCAAGAAGATAATAACGGTGGTCTCCCCAACTCTTCACAGGCCGACCGTCGATCGTTACCAGCGTATCACCAATCGAGATGCCGAGAGACTCTGCAGCACTGTCTGGCAGAACCTCTCCTACCACCGGCTGAACACCGGTGACCCCTATCCCGAAAGCTAGCCAGTAGAGCAGGAAAGCCAACAAGAAATTTGCTACCGGTCCCGCCAATACGACTGCAGAACGCACCGCCAGCGTCTGCCGGTTAAACGCCTCTCCGATTCGATCGTCAGGGACCTTAGCTTCTCGCTCGTCAACGAATTTGACGTAGCCGCCCAACGGCAGAACCCCTATGGAGTATTCGGTTCCACTCCTCGCGGGACGCCACCTGACGAGCGATCGGCCAAACCCAATCGAAAACTTCAATACACCAACACCAAACAGTCGGCCAACTGCGAAATGCCCAAATTCATGAAAGGTGACCAGCACGAAAACAGCGACTAGGAACCATATCGCGTTCTGGATCACATCCAGAGTCACAGGTTTGCCACCCTTTTAGAAAATGGCTGTTCTGTGCCACTGAGCAGGGCCTGAGCGACCTTACGTGCCTTTCGGTCAATTCGAAGTATGTTTTCCAGATCTTTCGATTGTTCCAGTTCTAATCCCTGCATCGTCTGATCGACTAGTGGATAGATTTCTGTAAAACGGATCCGGCCATCACAATAGGCGTCTACGGCCTCCTCATTTGCAGCGTTGAGAACCACAGGTGCAGTACCCCCTGCCTCTGCCGCCTGTCGCGCAAGAGCCAAACAGGGATAGCGCGCTTCGTCCGGCTTGGCGAAGGTCATTTGCCCTATCTCAGCAACATCCAGGCGCCGTGTGCCTGATGTCAACCGGTCGGGGAAGCCCAGCGCAGCTGCTATGGGAGTCCGCATATCGGGATTGGCCATCTGTGCCAGTATGGATCCATCCAGATATTCCACCAGAGAGTGGATCAGGCACTGTGGATGTATGACGATGTCGACGTCAGCTGGAGGGACTCCAAAAAGTGCACACGCTTCGATGAGTTCCAGACCCTTGTTCATCAAGGTCGCGGAGTCGATAGAAATCTTCCTGCCCATGGACCATTTTGGGTGCGCTGCGGCCTGCGCCGGTGACACGTCGTGCAAGGCTGACAGTGGCATATCCAGGAATGGCCCTCCAGAGGCAGTCAATGTAATGCGCCGGATCCCATATTG
>CAZVVN010000010.1:36811-70533 GCA_964630665.1 uncultured Acidiferrobacteraceae bacterium
GTATCAGTCTCTTTATCGCTAACCATCTCACACAGTCCTTGCTGCCCCTCGAGCACGACCGGATGCTTAGCGCCTTTTCCCAGCAGCTCTTTCAACAGACGTGACGACCCTTGAGATACAACGACGATGCCGGGGTTATATCGCAAAGCCAGCTCAGACAACGCTTCAACGCGCGAGTATCCAGACAAAGCCGAGATCGTGAAACGCTCCGAATGGCGCTCGACGACGTTCAACGCGCTGCTGCCAATTGAGCCGGTCGCACCGAGAATTGCAATTTTGTCCATCGCTCGCTTCGAAATATGCGTCAGAAAACACCCAATACGACAAGCCAAACACCGAAAATCGGTGCCGCCGACAACAATCCATCTACACGGTCGAGGACTCCACCATGCCCGGGCAGCAGTGATCCACTGTCTTTCTGACCTGCATTCCGCTTGACAACACTCTCTGTCAGATCTCCAATCACAGAGACAGCCGCGACACTGATCACCATCATCAGCCAGGTTCCAGGGTTGACAGCAGCTAATTCCTCAGATGTCTGCCACAAACCATAACACAGCATGCCGGCAACTACAGCACCCGCTATGCCCCCTACAGTACCCTCTACAGTCTTACCTGGGCTAATCTCCGGAGCGAGTTTCCGTGTGCCCCATGCCCTGCCGATAAAATAGGCCAAGATATCACCTGACCAGACAATGATACAGAACACCAGCACTAGTAGCGGACCACTGTCCGTCATCCCATGGATGATCGTCAGCGCCAGCGGCCCGGGCACGATCACGGCAATACCCAGCCCATAACCCGCAGTAAAGGAAGGGTTTACGCTCCTTCCAATACCAACCACAATCTGGCCCAACAGCACACACCAGAATCCCAACGCACAGGCCATAACAAAAGACCAAAGCGGCTCAATCAACCATGTCCCCAAAACCATAACAAATACGACGAAAGAGTAGGCCAGTCGAACAGCCGCCCGAGTACGACCATGATCAAGCGCGAGCCATTCCCACCCAGCAAGTGCAGCGATGCTCGCTGCAAGGCAGGCAAAGCCGGCTGTCGGTAAAAACAGAGTCAGGGGCACCACGAGTATCGCCAACCCCAGTGCCGTCAACACTCGTATTTGCGTCACACCCTTCGTTTTTTGTTTCTTTTCGATTTCAGTGCTTCCGACCGGCCCCAGGATAGAGTGAAGATCACCCTCCCCCTAAGCGCCGGTGAGGCGGTTCAAAAGAGGACTACCCTAAGCGAGGCCTCCTGACTTGCTCACCGGTCCGGCCAAATCGACGGTGCCTCGACTGAAATGCATCTATCGCTCTATCAAAACAATCGTCATCAAAGTCAGGCCAAAGGGTGTCAGTAAAATACAACTCGCTGTATGCTGCCTGCCACAGCAGAAAATTACTCATTCTCAGTTCACCCCCTGTTCGTATGAACAGATCCGGGTCCGCTGTCGGATAAAGACTGGTCAATTTCGATAAGGTTTCCTCGCTGATGTCCTCCGGTACAAGAGCACCTTCTACCGCCATTTTTGCAGCCCGCCGGCAGGCCGAAACAATATCCCAGCGACCCCCGTAGTTGACTGCAATGACAACCTCAAGTGCTTGATTTTCTGAGGTTAGACGTTCAGTTTGCTCAATGAGTCGTTGCAATCGGGTACCAAATGGCGTCAGGTCTCCAATGACCCGTAGCCTGACCTTATTGTCATTAAGGCTTTGGGCTTCTCTTTTAAGGCTACTGAACAACAGGCCTTTGAGAGCTTGCACTTCAGACCTGGGGCGTTGCCAGTTCTCACTGCTGAAAGCAAACAATGTCAACGCCGAAATCCCATGTTCACCACAGTACTTTATCGCCCGGCGTACCGATTCAACTCCTTGCCTGTGCCCATGGACTCGGGGCTCCCCTCGCTCCTGAGCCCAACGGCCGTTTCCATCCATAACGATTGCCACATGATTGGGCACGGCCGAGCCGCTATTTTTCGGCACAGCCGAGATCATATTTGAAGCAAGCGGTTTACTCTAGACCGGCTAACGACATTACCGGTTAGGAGAAACATACTCACACCTCCATCAAATCTGTTTCTTTGTTTTCTACCAATTCGTCTACCTGGGCCGTATATCTGTCAGTCAGCAGTTGGATCTTTTCGAGGCCTTTCTTCTCTTCGTCCTCTCCAATCTCTTTCTCTTTAGTAAGATCACGAACGTGGTTTCCTGCATCGCGTCGGATGTTGCGGATGGCGATCTTACCGTTCTCACCCTCCTGACGTGCTATTTTGGTCATCTCCCGGCGCCTCTCTTCTGTCAGGGCTGGAATAGGAATTCTTATGATCTCGCCAGCGGTCACAGGATTCAGTCCAAGGCCTGATTCCAGTATTGCTTTTTCAATACCGGGTACCATGTTTTTTTCCCAAGCCTGAACCGACAGGGTGCGTGCATCGGTCACGCTGACGGTAGCAGCCTGGTTCAATGGCACATCGCTACCATAATAGTTAACAAGCACATGATCCAGAAGCGCGGGAGTGGCCCGGCCTGTCCGTATCTTGGTCAACTCCGCTTTCACCGAGTCGACACTCTTTCTCATGCGAGCGTCTGCATCCTGACGTATGTCATCAATCATACATCCCTCCATGACCCTTCAAAACAGGCCCGAGACCTGCCCTAACGGTCGTTGTTCAATAATTGGGCGATTGTCCATCTTCGCCAATTGACATGATGCACTGGCAACCGTCAACCAAGCTAGATTAAGCCTATTCCTGGTCACTGTGTCAAAATCAACCTCCCAGAACTGAGGCTCAAATCCGACCCGACTCATTTTATCGTGGGATGTACTGATCCGGGCTGCCCGGATGGCGATATTGAAGTTCCGCTCAAGCGGCTCGGCCTCTTGCCACAGCATCGATAGGCCAGCGGTTCTTGCCTGGTCTTCAGAGCTAGAACCGGCTGGCTACTAGCGGCGCTTCAAACCTGGCCGACCTCTCCTGAACAGTACCGGCTTTCTTGCCAGGAGGTTGGCTCCTTGCTTGACGCAATCTGCGCTCCGGATGAGCGCCCTAGTTAAGAGACTAAACACCACCAGATCACAGCAGCGCCAACACCCCTTGTCGTTTTCTTCAGGTCAAGCCTGACCCGCCTGAGCCATCACCTCAGTAACGAAATCATCTTTTCTCTTTTCTAGCCCTTCGCCGACTTCAAACCGAACCATGTCATTGATCGTTACCTGTGCGGTGTCTATCAACTCGCCAACACTGATATCGGGATCCTTGACATAAGCTTGCCCCAGAAGTGTGTTTTCCTTAAGGTATTTGCTCAACCGCCCTTCCACCATGCGCTGTACGATCTCATCGGGCTTACCACTATCGCGCGCCTGTGCCAAAAAGATCGATTTTTCACGAGCTAGAACCTCATCCGGCATCTGCTCTTGCGATATACAAAGGGGCTTACTGGCCGCCACATGCATCGCAACATCCCTCGCAATCTCAGTTCTCTCTCCCTCGGCCGATACCAAAACCCCAATTCGGGTTCCATGAAGATATCCAGCTACCAGACCGTTTATTGAGCTGAGTCGTTCGAATCGACGTATGGAAACGTTCTCGCCAACCTGCCCAATAAGATCCTGTCGGGCGCTCTCTAACGTACCCCCGTCAAAAGCCAATTGAGCGAGGGACTCAAGCGTGTCTGGATCATTGTCGAGCACGCAGGTGGCGACATTCATCACAAATTGTCGAAACGATTCATCTTTGGCAACGAAATCGGTTTCACAGTTGACCTCGACAACCACACCGCATCGCCCATCATCATCCACCAGTTGGCCAACTACTCCTTCGGTTGCAATACGCCCCGCTTTTCTTTCGGCGCTGGCCGCGCCTATTTCCCGCAGTAGTTCTGCGGCACGTTCGAGATCACCACCAGTTTCGGTTAATGCCTTTTTACACGCCATCATTCCTGCAGCTGTCCGTTCGCGCAGTTCTTTTACCAATCCCGCTGAAATCGCCATTAAATCGACCCCTCTTAAATTACGACTACCTGATTACTGTTAATGGGCCACCTCACCCGACTCTTCTACCGGACTAGTCTCTTTTTCAACCGCTGGTGCGGGATCAGCCTGTTCCGAGATTGTGTCCTTTCCTATCGGTTCTGAGACCTCGACGTAGTCGTCCGCGTCACCTTCAATAACCTCAGGAAGCACACTTCTTGCTTCCAGAATAGCGTCGGCAGCATTGGCCAAATAGAGTCTGATCGCTCGAATCGCATCATCGTTTCCGGGAATGGGATAGTCGATCAATTCTGGCGAGCTGTTGGTGTCTACGATACCAACTACGGGAATACCGAGCTTCCTCGCTTCTGCGACGGCGATTTTTTCATAATTGACATCAATGATGAATACGCAATCCGGAAGACTCTTCATGTCTCGTATACCCGAAAGGCTTCTATCGAGCTTGTTTCGTTCCCGCTCAAGCCTCAGCCCCTCTTTCTTTGTCAGGCGTGCAATCACCCCACTCTCTTGCATCTCGTCCAGTTCCACAAGTCTAGATATAGAGTTCTTTACCGTCTTGAAATTGGTCAACATACCACCGAGCCACCGATGGTCCACGTAGGGGCACCTGCAACGAACAGCATGCTCCCGGACCAGTTTACTGGCCTGTCGCTTCGTGCCTACGAACAAGATTGTGCCTTTCCCGGCAGCTATGCTGCCCAGGAAGTTTATGGCCTCCTGAAAAAGTGGAAGCGCTTTATCGAGATCAATGATGTGTATTTTGTTGCGGCTGCCAAAAATGTAAGGGTCCATTTTGGGTGACCAGTAACGGGTCTGATGACCAAAGTGAACACCAGCCTCAAGCATCTGGCGCATGGTAACTTCTGACATGTTATCTCCTTCGGGTTGTTGTCCGGTGCAGACTTCATACGCCGACCTGGCTTCTGATGAGGAAACCGGGCACCCGGGCGCTTGATGATCAGGCCACACCTGAATTTTCGGGTCGCGATTTTATCCGAATATGCGCCCGACCACCAGCCTACGGATTTCCAGACACTAGTGTTCCGGGCTAAGTGGTATCCGACCCGCCGGGTCAGTATCCTCCCCTACAGCAGGAAAACAACTACTCGATCGTGTAGGATTCGCGTTCGACTGGAACCTGAACCCGTTCATGCCTCCGACCATCAAAGACAACGTTGCGCTTGAGAAGATGCGAACTGCCGGCAGGCTGACCCGGGAGGTTCTGGATATGATTACCCCTTACGTTGTTGTCGGTGTAACTACGGACGAGCTCGATCGGATTTGTCATAACTACATCGTCGACGAACTACAGGCGGTACCCGCACCTCTTAACTATCGAGGTTTTCCAAAATCGATCTGCACCAGTGTCAATCACGTAGTCTGCCATGGTATTCCTGGTGACAAGCGCCTTAAGAGCGGTGACATCGTCAATCTCGATGTCACGGTGATTAAAGATGGTTACCACGGTGACGCCAGTCGAATGTTCTCTATCGGAGAGCCCACCATCCGGGCCAAGCGATTGATCAAAATCACCAAGGAATGTCTTGAAGTTGGCATCGAAACCGTTCGGCCGGGAGCCCGGTTAGGAGATATTGGCGCCGCCATACAGAAGCACGCCGAATCACACGGGTTTTCCGTCGTCAGAGAATATTGTGGTCATGGAATCGGGGAGACCTTTCACGAAGACCCACAGGTCCTGCACTACGGCACGCCAGGAACCGGCCTGGAACTGGTCCCGGGGATGACATTTACAATCGAACCGATGATCAATGCTGGCAAGAAAGAAACACGCCTGCTTCCGGACGGATGGACAGTTGTCACCCGCGACCATAGTCTCAGTGCCCAGTGGGAACACACGGTGGCAGTTCTGGAGCAGGGCCATGAAGTTCTAACTGCGGAAGCCGTATTCGGAAGCTGAGTTGTGCGTGTCCCTCTTAACCGTATTCTGGACCCGAGACAACTCGCACCCGAATCCAATCGCTTTCCGGATATTGAGCATACCCGCCTATTGTTGGATCAGGGCCGCCAATCACTGAAGGCTTATCACCACAAAGGTGCTCCTGCCCAGGAGATCGTTTCCGCTTATTCGTGGTTGATGGATCAGATATTAGTCACGGCCTGGAATTCAATTGTCCCGAAAACCGATCGGCAACGATCGGTCGCACTTGTTGCCGTTGGCGGGTATGGCCGGCAAGAACTGCAACCGGGTTCGGACATCGACCTGCTGGTGCTGTTCCGCCGTTCACCAGGAAACAGGCAACGGGAATTCACCGAGGAACTGATTCGTTTCTTCTGGGATATTGGACTCAGTGTTGGTCACAGTGTTAGGACGCTTAAAGAGTGCACAACGCAGTGCAAACGTGACGTGACCGTGATGACGAATTTGATGGAGTCCCGCATATTATCCGGCGACCGTGCTCTACTTACCCGATTGAGGTCTCGCACTGGCCCTACCAGGATGTGGAAGGCAGATCGGTTCATGGCTGCAAAACTGAAGGAACAAGCAGCTAGGCACCTCCGTTACAACGATACAGCCTACAATCTTGAGCCACACCTTAAAGAAGGACCGGGCGGTCTGCGGGACATACACACTATGGAGTGGGTCGCTCAGCGCTCCCTAGGTATCGACAGCCTCCATCAGCTTATTCCCCTCAGCTACCTGACAGAACCGGAATATAGAGGATTACTCCGCAGCAGGAATTTCCTCTGGAGACTCCGCAACGCCCTGCACTTTCTGTCTGGCAGATCGGAAGATCGACTCCTGTTCGATTATCAAAGGGACATTGCAGCTGAGTTCGGGTACACGGATTCGGCCAACCTGGCGGTTGAAAAACTGATGAAGCGCTATTACCGAACTGCCAGGGAAGTCCGGCTACTCAACGAGATCCTCCTGCAGCAGATTCAAGATAACATCAGTCTGTCTCCCCGAACACGCCTGAGTTCGCTAAATCGTAGATTTCACCACCGAGCCGGCTACATTGAAGCGCGGCAACCAACGGTATTTCGAAAGTATCCCTTCGCACTACTAGAGGTGTTCTTATTGTTGCAACAGAACCCCGGTTTGAAAGGAATCGGGGCCGGGACCATTCGCTTGATTCGGAGCAGCCTTCAACTGATCGATTCGGATTTTCGCCGGGACATACGGTGCCGGAGTCTCTTCATGGAGATCATGCGGGCACCCCTGGGTCAGACCCGTGCATTAAGGCAGATGACTGCCTATGGAATCCTTGGCGCCTACATACCCCAGTTCGGCCGGGTTGTCGGGCAGATGCAGCATGATCTGTTTCATGTTTACACTGTTGATGCTCACCTGCTCTTTGTCGTAAGAAACCTAAGGCGCCTCGAACTGCCGGAGCATCAAGCCGAACTTCCCCAGGCCAGTCTCATGATGGGGAATCTTTTCAAACGACACCGGCTGTTCCTAGCTGCTCTGTTTCATGATATTTCAAAAGGCCAGAGCGGAGATCACTCTGCACTCGGAGAGGCAGAAGCCTACCGCTTTTGCAAACGTCATGACATGAGTGACTATGATTGCCATTTTGTCTCCTGGCTGGTGCGAAACCATCTGCTGATGTCCTGGACCGCACAACGGGAAGATATTTCAGACGCCGAGGTGATAGGTCGATTTGCCAAGCTGGCAGGTGATCAGGAACATCTGGACAATCTTTATCTTCTCACCGTTGCCGACATCAGGGGCACCAGCCCACATGTCTGGAACGATTGGAAGGGGAAGCTTCTGAGCGATCTGCACGCAGCTACAAGTCAGGCATTACGTCGAGATCAAGGGGTGCCGATCAAACCTGAAGAGCGGATCATCGATCTCAAGAAGGAGACTCTCACCGCCCTGAAGGGATCGCCGATCAAAGAAGCGCAGGCCATACACGCGTGGCAGATGCTGAATGATGACTATTTTCTACGAAACAAACCGGAAGATATAGCCTGGCACACCCGTTTGCTGGTGTCTTCTTCCGTTGCCGACATTCCCATCGTCGATGCAAGAGCAGATGACAAGTCAGACTCAATTCAAATTTTCGTCTGTTCAGCCGATTCACAACAATTGCTTTGTGACGTTACTGCAGGTTTTGACCAGGAGAACCTGAATATCGTTGACGCCCGGGTGCACAAAGTCCGCTGCGGGCTGGTCATAATGGTCTTTGTGGTCCTTAACCGTTACATAAACGACCGACTGGCCTTATCGTCCCAAGAAATGGCCAAACGGATGAAGGAGCAGATCCTCAATCCGCAACCAGGCAAAGATCCAAAACAGGCCCGACTGCCACGGACCTTACGACATTTCCAGATCGATACCATCGTCCGATTCACCGATCGCCCAAACTCGGATAACACAGTACTGGAGGTCATCGCACAAGACCGGCCGGGTCTTCTACATCAGGTTGCCAAAGCTTTTCTCCAGTGTAAGATCCATCTTGTAAGTGCAAAGGTCAGTACGTTTGGCGAAAGGGCCGAGGACATTTTCTATATCACTGATCGCGATGGACACTGCGTAGATAAATCTGCCTCCCGAGACCAAATCTCCAGGCAGATCCGCTCCGCACTGCCTTCCTGAAGCACTTTTGTGCGCACAATGAGGAATCGATTATGAGAGAAATTGCCGAAGCTATCGAGGCCGCTTTCGAGGTCCGCACAGACTTGAAAAATACCGGGCCAACTCCCGAAGCAAGAAGTGCAGTCAGTAGGGCCATAGCCATGCTTGATTCTGGAGAACAACGGGTGGCGGAACCGACCTCATCTGGCTGGATTGTCAATGAGTGGCTGAAGAAGGCCGTGCTGTTATCATTTCTATTCAACGAAAACAGTGTGCTCACCTCCGGTGATACCAAGTACTTCGACAAGGTGCCCGGAAAATTCGATAATTTCGACAGAGCCGCATTCCAGGCAGGCGGATACCGCGTCGTTCCACCGGCCATGGTCCGGAAGGGAGCTTATCTGGGCCCAAACGTGATACTCATGCCGAGCTACGTCAACATTGGTGCTTATGTCGGCTCAGGTACAATGGTTGACACTTGGGCAACAGTTGGCTCCTGTGCACAGATTGGCCGGAACGTTCACCTCTCCGGGGGGGTCGGGATAGGCGGAGTTCTCGAACCATTACAGGCGTCGCCTACAATCATCGAAGACGATTGTTTTATTGGTGCCCGAAGTGAGATCGTGGAGGGGGTCATCGTAGAAAGGGGATCAGTGATTTCAATGGGCGTATTTATCGGTCAGAGCACCCGTATACTTGATCGCTCGACCGGCCAGGTTAACTATGGCCGCGTGCCCGCGGGGTCTGTGGTCGTATCCGGCTCGACCCCTGCCGAGGACGGCACTCATAACCTCTACTGTGCCGTTATAGTTAAAAAGGTCGATGAAAAGACCCGCTCAAAGGTCGGGATCAATGAACTCTTGAGAGACGTTTAAGTACGCACTTGTAGATCGGTCAATAAAAGGAACCTTGAGAAATGCAGTTAACCCTCTCCCACGGCACCATACAAGGCAGATCTCATGATACAAACGAAGACTGCATAAAGACCGTTCCGAGCGCAAGACTTGCCATCCTATCGGATGGGATCGGAGGACGAGCCGCTGGCGAAGTTGCAAGCCGAATGGCTGTGGAAACGGTTGCTGAACAATTTACGGAGGAGTCGCCTGTTAACTCTGATGCACTCGAGAGCACTCTTGTCCAACAGATTTTCTTACGCAGCGCGTCGTTGGCACATGACAGAATTCGGGAACTTGCCGATGCAAAAACCGACTATTCCGGCATGGGCACAACTCTGCTTGCGGCCCATTTTGGTACGGACCAATTGACGGTCCTTCACGTCGGCGACTCCCGATTGTACCGACTCAGGCGCGAGATCTTTTCACAACTCAACGAAGATCACACCTATGCGAGCAACCGTAAACTGAGGACTGGCTACGCGGCCGGGTATCTGCTTCGTTCGATCGGCACAGAGGACATATTTGAACCGGATCTGATCTCGTCACCAATCGCTTCGCAGGATCTCTACCTGCTCTGCAGCGACGGATTATCGGATCTTGTACCTGACGACGAGATTCGTAATATTCTGCTTTCCAGCGGCGGGGCTGCCTACGAAGAAACTATCAAAAAACTGATCGAGAAAGCGTTGGAATACGGCAGCCAGGACGACATATCCATCATCATTGTTTCAATCGGCGAGTGAATCAGCCTTCGGCTAATTTGAACTGGCCGATCAGTTCAGCCACCGCGTCGACGCAAATGACCTCCAATCCCGGTATCGATATTTTTGTCCAATTACCCTTGGGGACTATGGCAATATGAAATCCAAGGCTGTGTGCTTCTTTTAAGCGTTCTACGCCTCTCTGGACCGGGCGGATCTCACCCCCGAGTCCGATCTCACCAAAACACACCATACCGGCAGGGAATGGCCTATCTAGAAAACTCGAGACTATCGCCATTGCTACCGCAACATCAGAAGCGGTTTCAGCTATCCGCATCCCACCAGCGACATTAACGTAAACATCCCGGTTGCCGAGAGAGATTCCGGCGTGACGATGCAGCACAGCCAAAAGCATCCCGATTCGACCGTTATCCAGACCTACGCATACCCGGCGCGGGTTAACCAGAGAGCTCTCGTCAACCAGCGCCTGTATCTCTACCAGTAACGGGCGACTGCCTTCCTGGACCGCAAGGACAGCCCTGCCATTTGAAGGCATTCCACCGGATGACAGGAACATGGCAGACGGGTTATCCACACCCCGAAGACCGGCTTGGGTCATTGCAAATACCCCGATTTCATTGGCCGGGCCGTTGCGGTTCTTAAAAGCCCTGACCAGCCTAAAGCGGCTGTCTGGATCACCTTCAAAATACAGAACCGTGTCGACTATGTGTTCCAACACTTTCGGGCCTGCCAGGACGCCCTCTTTCGTGACATGACCGATCAATAGAACAACTGTGTTTGCTTCCTTTGCAAACCTGACCAACTGCTCGGCACACGATCTGATTTGACTGATACTCCCAGGAGCCGACTCAAGACCGGGCGCCGACAATGTCTGTATCGAGTCAATAACCAGGAGTGCTGGGTGTATGTCACTTGCAGATTGCAGGACAGTCTCCAGATTGGTTTCAGAGAAAAGCCGGACAGTGGATTCGGCCAGGCCCATCCGAGTGGCTCGTAGGGCAATTTGCTGCAGTGATTCCTCACCACTGACGTAAAGTGCCGATCCTTCGGTAGACAGCATAGCAGCACATTGAAGAGCTAAGGTGCTCTTGCCGATTCCCGGCTCGCCGCCAAGCAGAACGACCGTACCTTCCACCAGCCCACTGCCGAGCACCCGGTCGAACTCGCCTAAACCAGTCAAGAATCTGGAGACTGGCTGGGTCGTGATCTCATTCAACACTACCGGTGCCCCTTCACTTTTGACTCCTTTTGAGACACGGTTCTTCGAGCGGGTAACAGTTGTTTCAGTCAGTGAATTCCAAGCACCACATTCCGAGCACTGGCCGGCCCATTTCGGATAGCGAGAGTCGCACTGCTGACAGGCGAACTCCGTCTTACTCACTGAGGCTCGCACTTTGGTCAGAACCGCCCGGTGCAGGGCCAGGACAGACCTAGTCGTGGAATGCCAGTACGAGTCATGCAGACAAGAAACAAAATTTGCTGCCACTGGAAGGCAGCAGCCCAAAATCTTCAAAAATTCTGATCGGAAAACTCAGATACATAGTTCTCAAACCGGGTGTATTCCCCGAGAAATGTCAGGCGTACCGTACCGGTTGGCCCATTTCTCTGCTTGCCAATAATGATTTCGGCCGTCCCCCTGTCCTGACTTTCTTCGTTGTAAATCTCATCCCTGTAGATAAACAGAATAACATCGGCATCCTGTTCAATGGCACCCGATTCTCGCAGATCAGACATCACCGGCCTCTTGTTAGGCCTTTGTTCCAGTCCGCGATTGAGCTGGGAAAGCACCATAACCGGGGCTGAGACCTCCTTAGCAACGATCTTGAGCGCTCGCGTAATGTTTGCCACCTCGACGGCGCGATTCTCGCTGCCCTCACTGGACTGCATCAACTGAAGGTAATCGACCACAATCAACCCAAGTTGGCCTCTATCCCGGGCCAGTCTCCGGATCCTCGACCTCAGCTCCACTGGCGTGAGCGCCGGCGTGTCGTCAATAAAGATGGGGGCCTGGTCAAGTAATTCGACGGCTGAGGTTAGCCTTGGCCAGTCATCACGACTTAACTTACCGGTCCGAACGTGATGGGCGTTTATCCGGCCCAGCGACGACAGCATTCTCATGGCCAGCTGTTGACCCGGCATCTCCATGCTGAACACCGCCACGGGTAGTTTTGAGCCGACTGCAGCGTTTTCTGCAATATTCATCGCTAGGCTTGTTTTCCCCATCGATGGCCGGCCAGCCACAACCACAAGGTCAGAGGGTTGCAGACCAGAGGTGAGTTCATCCAGATCCTTGAAACCGGTCGCGACGCCCGTCAAGGTCTGGCCTGATTCGTACAACTCCTCTATACGATCCAGGGCTTGGGTCAGAAGACCCTGCACAGGGACAAAACCCGCAGCCTGGCGCCGATCGGTCTCGGAGATATCAAATACGAGTTTCTCAGCATACTCAAGCAGATCCTCAATGTCCGAACCTTCGGGGTTGTATGCTTTCTCTGCGATCTGTGACGAGGCCCCAATCAGCCTCCGAAGGATTGAACGTTCCCGGACGATACCTGCATAGGCGGTAACATTTGCGGTACCCGGAGTGTTGTTTGCCAACTCGCCCAGGTAAGTCAACCCCCCGGCTTTCTCGAGGGTTCCGTTGTTACCCAGCCATTCGGATGCGGTAACGACATCTACTGGCTCGTCAGCATCATGCAATGCTTTGATTGCGCTGAATATCTCCCGGTGGGGCCGGGTATAGAAGTCCTCTACCAGGACCGTCTCCGAGACCTCGTCCCAGCGGCGAGAATCCAGAAGCAGACAGCCTAGAACCGACTGCTCAGCCTCCAGGGCCTGGGGCGGCAACGGAAAATCCCGCCTTGCTGTTGATCCTGATTGAGTCTCCGGCATGATCTGAAGGTCGCCCACCTGCCTTATCCGCGTGACCGATAACTTTAACTTAATTCTGCCCTTCTGGAACCCTGAATTTCCCGCTCATTAACCTGCTCCACCATCAGCCGGCAAAAAAAAGCCAGGTCCAGAGAACCTGGCCTGACTGAACGTCTGAAACTGTTTATCTGACTACTCAATCGTCAGTTGATTCCTCCTCCGCTACGACCGTTATATTCAAAGTCTGGTGTATCTGGGGATGAAGAATGACCTGAATCTGGTGATCGCCCAGTTCTTTGATCGGACCCTCAGGCATGTCAATCTCGGATCGTTGAATCGCCAGATCGGCACCTTGGAGGAGCTCCGCTACATCGACCGCAGACACCGATCCAAACAGCTGACCTTCGTCACCGGCTTTTCGAGCTACCGTCAAGTACTCGGGCAACAGCTCGGCCTTTGCCTTTGCCGCATCAAGGCGTTCACCTTCGAGTCTGGCGAGTTCCCTCCGACGCTCATCCACTTTCTGCTTAGCGCCTTCGGTCGCCCACACTGCCTTCCCCTGTGGGACGAGATAATTTCGGGCATAACCGGACTTGACCTGCACCACGTCACCCAACTCCCCTAGATTTTGAACTTTTTCGAGCAGTATCAGTTCCATTTGCTCATCCCCATCAATGCTGATCGCTGTATGGCAGAAGCGCCAGGTAACGAGCCCGTTTTATTGCGGTCGCCAATTGACGTTGATATCGGGGCTTGGTTCCGGTATTTCGGCTCGGAATAATCTTACCGGTCTCTGTAATGTATCCCTTTAACGTGTCCAGATCCTTGTAGTCGATTTCACTGACACCGAGCGCCGTAAATCGGCAATATTTTCGCCTGCGACTGTACCTCATCATCATGTCTTCTCCACTGATTCTTCGGACACCCCATCGGGCGCCTGCTCGGCATCACTTGATTCGGAGCCAGATTGTCCAACCAGAGTATCACCTTGTGAAGGGCCCCCAGTCCCGGGCACGGGTTCTAGTTGCGGGCTGGGTGCATCTTCTTTGACCGCGTCATTGTCGCTTTTATCCGTCACGGGTTCGGGGGATTCCTCGGTCCGACTTTTCTCGTCCCTGGAAGAATCTGACTCCTCTCCGCTTTGGACCAGAAAAGAAGACTCAGTAACTGCAGCATCCTTCTTGACGATCAGATTACGGATAACCGCATCATTGAACCTGAACAGATTGTTGATCTCATCGAGAACAGCCTGACCACACTCGATGTTCATGAGCACATAGTGGGCTTTGTGAACCTTTTCAATAGGATAGGCAAGTTGCCGTCTTCCCCAATCTTCCAATCGATGCAACTGACCGCCACCTTCTTCTATCACAACCTTGTAGCGGTCGATCATCGCGGTGACCTGCTCGCTTTGATCGGGATGAACGAGAAATACGATCTCGTAGTGGCGCATCTATTTCTCCTTATGGGTTTGAGCCTCCCGTAAAAAAAGGTGAGGCAAGGAGGAGTTCTGTTGTTCTCCGGGCGCGCGAGTATAGTGCCTTTGTTATCCTTGAGCAACTCGCCGGCCTGTCGACCCAGCAGGCTCCATCACTGCGTTGCCCGATTAGCCACTAACTCGTCGACCACTGCCGGTTCGGCGAGCGTTGACGTGTCCCCAAGATCATCGATTTCGTTTGCAGCGATCTTTCTGAGAATTCGCCGCATAATCTTGCCAGACCGTGTTTTAGGTAGGCCCGGCGCCCACTGGATGACATCCGGACTCGCAATAGCTCCGATTTCCTTACGCACTAACTGAACCAGTTCGAGTCGAATCCCCTCGTCCGGATCGATTCCCGCCATCAGGGTAACGTAGGCATATATCCCCTGGCCCTTGATCTCGTGGGGATATCCGACGACTGCCGATTCGGCGACCGCATCGTGCAGAACGAGCGCGCTCTCCACTTCTGCAGTCCCCATTCGATGACCCGAGACATTGATCACATCATCGACCCTGCCAGTAATCCAATAGTAGCCATCCTCGTCTCTACGCGCTCCGTCTCCAGTCATGTAATAACCGGGATAAGTCGAAAAATAGGTCTGAACAAATCGATCATGATCACCATATACGGTTCGCATCTGCCCGGGCCAGGATCGCTTGATGACCAGGTTTCCGCTGGCGGCGCCTTCCAACTCATTACCTTGATCGTCCAATAAAGCGGGAACCACACCGAAAAAGGGACGCGTTGCCGAACCCGGCTTGAGATCGGTGGCCCCTGGCAGGGGGGTGATCAGGATCCCTCCGGTCTCGGTCTGCCACCAGGTATCGACGACGGGGCATCTCTGGTCGCCAACCACGTTGTAATACCATTCCCATGCTTCTGGATTGATTGGCTCGCCGACAGTCCCCAGTAATCTCAATGTCGAACGATCGGTACGCCGCACCGGTTCATCACCCTGTCCCATCAACGCCCTGATAGCGGTAGGAGCGGTATAAAAGATAGTGACCCCATGTTTATCGACGACCTGCCAGAACCGGCTCGAATCCGGATAGGTAGGAACCCCCTCAAACATGACCGTGGTCGCACCGTTGGCAAGCGGGCCATACACAATATACGAATGTCCGGTGATCCAACCCACATCTGCCGTACACCAATAAACATCGCCTTCACGATAATCGAATACATATCGGTGTGTTATGGCTGTATGCAGCTGATAACCACCGGTCGTGTGCAATACGCCTTTGGGTTTTCCAGTCGAGCCCGATGTATAGAGAATGAACAACGGATCCTCCGCATCCATTTCTTCTGCCGTACATTGACTGGATACGCTTGCCATACCTTCGTGGTACCAGACATCCCTTTTGGGGCTGGCTGGCACATCCGAACCGGTTCTCTTTACGATGATTGTGCTGTGTACGTCGGGGCATTCCTCGAGTGCTTTTTCTACGTTTGCTTTCAACGGAACGCTGCGTCCTCCCCTGGGTCCTTCGTCAGCTGTAACCACGACACGACAGTCGGAATCAAGAATTCTGTCTCGCAGCGCATCGGGTGAAAAGCCCCCAAAGACCACCGAATGGACCGCTCCAATGCGCGCACAACCCAGCATCGCAACCACTGCCTCGGGTATCATGGGCATGTAGATCGAGACCCGGTCTCCCTTCTTTACTCCTCTAGATTTCAACAGATTGCCAAACCGACAGACCTTGTCGTGCAGCTCCCCGTAGGTCACCACCAACTCTTCATCAGGTTCATCTGATTCCCATATGATCGCGGCTTGCTCACTGCGCGCCTCGAGATGCCGATCAAGACAATTGATCGTCGCGTTAATCCTGCCCCCCTGAAACCAGCTGATGTGACCCTTGACGTAGTCATAATCCATGACTCTGTCCCACTTCTTCGACCAACTCAGAAACTTATCTGCCTGCTCAGCCCAAAACTCTTCAGGGTCGTCGATCGAGCGCTTATACATCTCCTCGTACCGGACCTGGTCAATATGTGCGGTTTCTGAGAATTCCTGGCGTATAGGATAAATTCGACTGTCACTCATTGATCTCTCCTTGTATGCTCCATATTCGCCTTCCGGAATATCTGGTGTAATTCTGAACGGCTAGCTTTTCTTGGTAATCCAGAGACACTCTTTACCAAGCAATTCGACCCATTTCTCATGTTCAGCAAGCTCATCCTCACTTGCACACACTACCACAAACCCGCCCCTGCTCACGTTATCATCAGCATCAACGTCGATTTGACCGAGCATCGATCTACCACCACTATCGAACGTGAGATCGGTCTGTCCACCGGTCATCGACAGGTACACATCCGCCAGTATCTGCGCATCCAGCAGGCCACCGTGATGGGTCCTGTGACTGTTGTCTACCTGATAACGCTTAGCCAATGCATCCAGGCTGTTACGCTGCCCGGGATGCATCCGCCTGGCTAGTGCTAGGCTGTCCGATACCTCGCAATAGTCTTCAATGGGCCCGTAGACCAGATCCGACAACTTGATTTCATTATCCAAAAACGCAACATCGAACGGAGCGTTGTGAATGATAAGCTCACTGCCTTTGATGAATTCAATAAACTCTCTCGCGATCTCCGCAAATTTTGGCTTACCGATAAGAAATTCTGGGGTGATGCCGTGAACCTCAATCGCCTCGTCGTCGATATCCCGCTGGGGGTCAATATAACTGTGGAAATACTTCTCGGTTGGCCGGCGGTTGATCGCCTCTACGCAGCCGATTTCAATTACCCGATGGCCGGCTTGCCATGCCAGGCCTGTAGTCTCAGTATCAAGAAAGACCTGGCGCATCTAGGTCCTCAACTTCGGCAGCCTGTTGCAGTATCAACCGATCGATTGCCCGATTTGCAAGGGCATCGGCATGCTCGTTACCGGCATTTCCCGCGTGGCCCTTAACCCAGCACCAGTCTATCTCGTGTCCCTGGCTTGCCTCATCAAGACCTTGCCAAAGGTCCTTGTTCTTTACCGGTCTGCCCCCCGACGTTCGCCATCCGTTCCGTTTCCAATTGTTGATCCATGTTGTTATGCCACTGCGCAGATACTGGGAATCGGTATACAGTCGAACTGCGCTGTTTCGACTCAGGAACTCCAGCGCCCGCACTGCCGCGGTCAACTCCATACGATTATTGGTTGTGTTTTCTTCAGTACCACTGAGTTCAGTCTCATCGCCTTGGTGTTGCACTACCGCGGCCCAGCCTCCAATGCCGGGGTTACCTCGGCAGGCACCGTCGGTATAGATCACGAGTTGCATCTGCTCGGGGTCTGAAGTCACAACAGGCCCCGCGACCGAAAACCGGCAGAACGGTGTGCAACAGGTTGCAGACGCTTTCTGTTGCGCAGGCGTACAGGGGCATTCCCGACCTGTGCCAGTCTCGTGTTAAGGATTTTTTTCTGAGCGACCAGTATGTATGCGCCGGACAACGCCGGCCACCACCTTCTGCCAGCAGTTTCCATAAGCGCTAATCGGTTGAGAATACGGGATTTCTCCAGAGGCGGTCGGTAGAAGTGCATCGACCCCCCTATAGTTTCCAGGCCGAGCAAAGAGATCCAGTCCTGAATACGAGTAACAGGCAGATAGTTGCTTTTCCATGGGATTTTTTCTTTGTGACCATAAATCAGCCGGCATAATCCCCAGATCCCGAACGGATTCAAACCACAAACTACCAGGCAACCTTCAGGTGCCAGTATCGTAGCCACCTCCCGCAGAACAACTCGAGGGTCTGGTGCAAAATCCAGCGTGTGGGCCAGAACGAAAAGGTCTACAACGTTCCGGCCGAGCGGAAGAGCGGCCCAGTCGGCAAATACACCCACACTGTTGCCCGACGGGCCCTGGGGATCGATATAGATCCGTAATCTCGAGTCTACTCTTGTCAGAAAGTCCGCCCCGCCAGGTCCCATCTGAACCGTCGTGTCGCGATATTGACACGGCAATACCCTGGAGAATTGGTCGAGCGCACTCCCGGCCAATGCTCTTCCCAGCTCGGTTTGAAACCAGTCGCTTAACTCCTGACCTTGTGCTCTTGTTATCTCTCGATCAAGCATCTGGGCGATATTCTGCCGTGGCACACTTCGAAATCACTGTTAGAGACAAAGAATATCAAAAACAACTTGTGACTGTCAGTTTCAAACTCTATCGAGAGCACGATGCATGACAAAAGCATCTTCTTTGGCTCCCTGGGACCTGTAGTAGTCCTTCCTGACCGCCAATTCAATAAATCCTTCTGTCTCGTAAAGAGATCTCGCGGCTAGGTTACTGGGTCGTACTTCCAACTGGATGTAATCGGCTCCCAGGCGTGAGGCATCAATACAGGCCTTACGCAGAAGACCTCTGCCAAGCCCTAAGCGTTGCTGCTGAGACCCCACTGCGAGATTCAATAAATGTGCCTCGCCCCCGCCAACCGACATGACCAGATAACCAGCAACTTGCCCCTCGACTTCCAGGACCCAGCACTCGTACCCTGCGCTCAGGCAATCAGAAAAGTTCCCGGATGTCCACGGGTAGGCCGCAGCGGATTGTTCAATCGATGTGACCAGAGGCAGATCGAACCCGGTCATCGGGCGGTATCGATGTCGGGATTCTTCAGGCACTCTCACCTGACTTTTCAAGACTTGAACGTGCAAGAAAAAGGTCTTCCCAGGCTTTTCTTTTCTCCAGGGGAGAGCGAAGAAGGTATGCGGGATGGTAGGTCGCAATGAGCGGAATGCCGAATTCTCTATACTCATGAACCTGACCTCGCAGTCTGCTTATCGGAGTTGTGTCCTTGAGCAGTGACTGCGCTGCAAACCGCCCCATAGCGATGATTATCTTTGGCTGAATATTTCCAATCTGCTGATGCAGGTAGGATTCGCATTGGCGAACTTCTTCTCCCATGGGGTCGCGATTACGCGGCGGTCTGCACTTAAGGACATTCGCGACGTACACATCATCGCGATTCAGCCCCAGGCTCGAAAGCATATTGTTCAGCAATTGTCCCGCCCGTCCGACAAAAGGCACCCCTTGTTTGTCTTCTTCGGCACCTGGCGCCTCGCCAACCAGTAGCCAGTCTGCTGTCGCACTACCCGAACCAAATACCGTATTTCGCCGGCTCTCACATAACTCACAAGCCCGACAGCCCTTAACGATCTCCTCCACCGATTGCAGACTCTGCAGATCACCCGGGCTTTCCAGATCGTCAGTATGGGTACGAGTCAAGTTTTCAACATCCACTACCGCGGCAGATGACCCGGCTTCAGAGCTAACCCAGCCGGTGACGCCCAGGGCGCTCAGGTACTGTCTGCGCCGTCGCTCGTCCACTTCCAGTTGGGCCGCCTAAACCGCACCGCTCAGCTGCGGGTGAATCTGGCCTTGCTCTCCCTCGAGTTTGTTGAGAGCGTTGACGTAAGCTTTTACAGAGGCAATGACGATATCAGTGTCCGCTCCCTGACCGTTTACGATTCGCCCCTCCTTTTGCAAGCGAACGCTGACCTCACCCTGGGCATCGGTTCCGGAGGTTATGTTATTCACCGAATATAGGACCAATTCACTTTCCGAGGGAAACACGTTCTGAACAGCCTTGTAAGAGGCATCCACAACACCATCCCCTTCTGCCTGACCAGTCTTCTCTACACCATCAACGCTCAGAACGACCTCGGCCTTCGGAATTCGACCGGTGTATAGATCCGCTTTCATCGAGATCAGTTGCAGTTTTTCATTGACCCGACTGGCTACCTTATCCGTTACAAGCGCCTGCAGATCCTCGTCAAATATTTCATGCTTTTTGTCAGCCAAATCCTTGAACCTGGCAAAAGCCTCGTCTCGTTCGACGTTGGACTCAAACTCAACGCCGAGCACCCCCAGTCGGTCTGTGAAGGCTCGGCGACCAGAGTGCTTGCCGAGAACCAGTCGATTGGCGGACCAGCCGACATCTTCAGCTCGCATTATCTCGTAAGTCTCCCTGGCTTTGATGACACCGTCCTGGTGAATTCCAGCTTCATGGGCAAACGCATTGGCCCCGACAATCGCTTTATTGGGCTGTACCGGGAAACCTGTCACGCTGGAGACAAGTCGACTGACCGGCACGATCTGAGTCGTATCGATCTGAGTATCACAAGGAAAAACATCTTGCCGTGTGCGAACAGCCATAACGATCTCTTCCAGCGACGCGTTCCCGGCCCGTTCGCCCAGACCATTAATAGTGCATTCAACCTGCCTGGCCCCGTTCAGAATAGCGGCTAGGGAATTGGCCACAGCCAGACCCAGATCGTTGTGGCAGTGAACAGAAAACACAGCCCTGTCGGAGTTTGGGATACGGTCAATCAGGGTGTGGATCAGTTCACCGAACTGGCTTGGCATAGTGTATCCGACTGTGTCGGGTATGTTGATGGTAGTGGCTCCAGCATCGATTACAGCCTCCAGGATCCGGCACAAAAACTCCGGTTCAGAGCGACCGGCATCTTCGGGTGAAAACTCCACATCGTCGGTGCTGTTCCGGGCCTGTCTAACCGACAGAACAGCCTGCTCCAATACCTCACTGGGAGACATTCTCAGTTTCTCCCTCATATGGATGGGTGACGTCGCTATGAAGGTGTGAATTCTCGGTTGTGCGGCAGGCTTTACCGCATCAGCAGCCAGTCCAACATCCCTGGCGTTGGCCCGAGCCAGCCCGCAGATCACACTTTGCCTGACCAGTGTGGCAATTTTCTGGACTGCGTCAAAATCTCCTGGGCTTGCTGCAGGAAATCCTGCCTCGATGACGTCCACCTTTAGCCGCTCGAGCTGTCGAGCGATCCGCATTTTTTCATCCCCGGTCATCGAAGCACCAGGACTCTGTTCGCCATCGCGAAGTGTCGTGTCAAAAATGATCAGTCGGTCTTCCATTTTGCACCTCGTTAAATTCAATGTTGAGCCGCTTCCGGTTTCACACGGCACTGCGTGCAGCAGATCTTCGGGAGCGCTTTCCAGCCACCCGGGCACACGAACAGCATGGCCATTCGTAGTAAGCAGAGGTGGAGATGTTTAATTGAAAGAGAGGGGATGTGCGCCTAACGGCGCAGCAGCAGAACGCGGGAAAGAGGCAGGCAGGCCAGACACTGCCTCTGGCAATTCTTGGAGGAAGCGTCTGAATGTGAATCAATTTTTTTCATTACAGTTTTCAGACTGGCAGGAACTCCCTCCAGTTGCGGGCAAGTATACCCGGGGGTCAGATTTTATCAACTCCGACTTCATTCGCACTAGCTGCCTCGTCATCGGCTTCCAGATCATCATCACCTGCCGCGAAATCCACTTTCCCATCGCGCCGCAAAACCAACCAGACAAGGGGACCCGAGAATAGAAAACCAGCGGAAAGCAGTAGCAGCACCCGCGGCGGATCGAATGAAATAAGTACAAAAACGAAGACCAGAACCAGCAGAGACACAAACGGCACGCGATTCTTGAGATCGAGATCCTTGAAGCTTCTGTAAGGAAGGGAGCTGACCATCGCCAGCGAAAGTAACATGACGAGCAGCAGATTCCCCCACACAATGGCGTGGCTTTCAAATGGCTGGCTCGGCAGCGACCACAGGACACTCGCCGCCACTACAGCAGCGGCGGGGCATGGCAAGCCCTGGAAATACCGGTTACTCGTATTCTCCTGAGTATTGAACCGGGCCAGTCTCAGAGCCGTCGCCGCAACGTAGATGAACGCGGTCAACCAACCCACTTTACCGAGATCCTTCAGGCCCCACTCGTAAAATACCAGCGCCGGGGCCAGACCGAATGCGACCAGATCCACAAGACTGTCATATTCTTTACCGAAGTCACTGACCGTATTGGTCATTCTGGCGACTCGCCCGTCCAGGCTGTCCAAAACTGCCGCAATGATAATCGCTACCGCAGAGTGCTCGAAGTTGCCTACTGTGGCCTGGACGATCGCATAGAAAGCGGCAAACAGACTCCCGGTCGTAAACAGATTCGGAAGGATATAGATTCCCTTTCGCCCTCGATCGGCACGCTCGATCCGTCTTACTTTTCCTGTTCTTCCCACCATCGTTATTCTGAGCTCGGGAGGTAGGCGATAATATCACTACCGGAGAGAACCCAGCGTCCCAGTCGAGCCACTACACGACTCCCCTCTGGCAGATAGACATCGACCCGCGACCCGAAACGAATAAATCCATAGCGCTCACCTCGTTCGACCTTTTGACCGACCACGAGGTATGAGAGAATCCTCCGGGCGACCAGACCGGCAATTTGGACACTGGTGACGTCCCACCCCCCCGGGGTCCGTATCTGAATGGCCGAACGCTCGTTTGAGGTAGATGCCTTATCCAGCGCGGCGTTAAAAAACCTTCCTTGCTTATACCACCGCTCAATTACTACACCATCCACAGGAGTCCTGTTCGAATGTACCGAAAAGATGTTCATGAATATGCTAATTTTTACAGCGGGCCGCACCAGATAAGGGTCCTGGGTGTTTTCTATCGAAACAACTTTACCGTGAGCTGGTGAAACAACGGCACCTGGGTGCTCGGGAATTGATCGACTCGGGTCCCGAAAAAACTGAACTGCCAAGACAAACAGAATCCACAACGGCAGGGCCCAGGCTACGCCGGCCAGATAATGGACCAGCAAGGCCGCAACGAGAAACACAAGCAGTCTCGTCCAACCCTCCCTCGCGATCAATGGGTGGTCCATCCGCGGGCCGTACTAAGGCAGGCTACTCCCCTGCAACTGTCCGGATTCAGTTGACGTTCTTGTCAACCAGCTTCCCTCTCTGGATCCATGGCATCATTGAGCGAAGCCTCTCCCCGACCTCCTCTATAGAATGCTCTTGACCTTTCGCACGAAGATCCTGAAACTTTTTACCACCCGAGCGACTCTCATTCATCCATTCCTTGGCAAACTCTCCCGACTGTATTTGCGCTAGAATCTTTTTCATCTCCGCCCTGGTTCTATCGTCGACGACCCTCGGCCCGCGCGTGACATCACCATATTCCGCAGTGTTGGACACCGAGTAGCGCATGTTTGCGATTCCACCTTCATAGATAAGATCCACAATCAGTTTCGTTTCATGAAGGCATTCAAAATACGCCATCTCGGGCGCATAGCCCGCCTCTACCAATGTTTCAAATCCA
This sequence comes from uncultured Acidiferrobacteraceae bacterium, assembly GCA_964630665.1. Taxonomy (GTDB): domain Bacteria; phylum Pseudomonadota; class Gammaproteobacteria; order Arenicellales; family UBA868; genus UBA9619. Next base: position 60,430 of record CAZVVN010000010.1, read on the forward strand.
GCCTGGATCAGGGATGTTATGCCGCCACACAGAACAGTCTGCTCACCGAACAGGTCTGTCTCGGTTTCTTCCTTGTAAGTCGTCTCTATAACACCAGCACGCCCGCCACCGATCGCACAGGCATAAGACAGGGCAACGTCACGGGCCTGACCTGAGGCATCCTGTTCGACTGCAATCAGGCACGGTACCCCGCCCCCCTCAACATAGGTAGAACGGACAAGGTGCCCAGGTCCCTTAGGTGCAATCATAATGACATCCACTTCTTTGCTGGGCTCTATAAATCCAAAGTGGATGCTGAAACCGTGCGCAAACGCCAGTGCCGCACCCGCTTTGACATTCTGCTGAATCTCTGCCTCGAAAATATCGGCCTGCAGTTCATCGGGAACCAGCACCATCACCACGTCAGCTCCATCGACCGCTTCCGGGACGCTGGATACGGCAAGGCCGGCCCTCTCAACTTTATCGCGGGAAGGCGAATCTTCGCGCAAGCCAACCACCACGTTCACTCCACTGTCACGCAGATTGTTGGCATGCGCATGCCCCTGGGATCCGTAACCGATCACGGCGACCTTTCTGCTTTGAATTACGCCGCGATCGGCATCACTGTCGTAAAAGATTTTCATCTGTAATACTCCCTTTAAGATTCAGATAATGGATTCCTGGTCACCCGCTCTAGAGCCGCAGTGCCCGCTCACCCCGGGCGATTCCCGATACTCCGGAACGCACGACTTCTATGACGTCAGTGTCCCCAAGTGCCTCGATGAACGCGTCCAATTTGCCCACGGGACCTGTGATCTCGATGGTGTAGGTATTGTTTGTGACATCGATAATACGTCCCCGGAAAATGTCGCTTAAGCGTTTGATTTCCTCGCGATGTTCGCGTTCGGCAACAACCTTGAGCAACATCAACTCGCGTTCAATATGACGACCTTCCGTCAGGTCGACGAGTCGAACGACATCAATCAGTTTGTTTAATTGCTTAGTGATCTGTTCAATGATTTGATCCGACCCATAAGTGACAATCGTCATGCGAGACAGGGTTTCATCTTCGGTCGGCGCAACGGTCAGCGATTCGATGTTATAGCCTCGGGCCGAAAAAAGACCTGCTATCCTAGACAGCGCACCAGCCTCATTCTCGACCAGCAGTGCAATAATTCGTCTCATAGCCTAAGCCAGCTCCCGTTCCAAAGGAGTATCGCCAATCGCAGACGGCTTGAGATGCATCTCGTTGTGCCCGGCCCCGGCAGCAATCATCGGGTAGACGTTCTCTGACTGATCCGTAATAAAATCCAGAAAGATCAGCCGGTCTTTTTGTTTGAGAGCCTCCTGCAGAGCCGGTTCAACGTCAACTGGCTTCTCTACACGAATGCCAACGTGGCCATAACTTTCAGAGAGTTTTACGAAGTCAGGCAGTGCATCCATATAGGAATGCGAGTACCGTCGATCATAAAAGAACTCCTGCCACTGTCGGACCATGCCCATGTAACGGTTGTTCAGATTGATGATTTTGATCGGGAGATCATATTGCTTACAGGTTGAAAGCTCCTGGATGCACATCATGATACTCGCCTCACCGGTAACACAAGCCACCGTTGATTCAGGGTGGGCTAACTGAACGCCGACGGCAGCTGGCAGACCAAAGCCCATGGTTCCAAGGCCGCCGGAATTGATCCACCGGCGGGAACTGTCGAAACGATAATACTGGGCAGCCCACATCTGGTGCTGTCCCACATCTGATGTCACGTATGCGTCTCCATTCGTAACCTTGTAAAGGCTCTCAATTACAAACTGAGGTTTAATAAGTTCACTCTGGCGGTCGTACTCCAACGATCTGTGAGACCGCCAGTGATCAATCTTCTCCCACCATTGTGCAATGGCGACAGGATCGTCATCGCCCTTGGTCGACTTGATTCTGTCCAGCATGTCTGCTAAGACACAACCGGCGTCGCCAACGATCGGCACCTCGACATTGACATTCTTACCGATCGATGACGGATCAACGTCCACATGGATAATCTTGGAGGTCGGCGAGAATTTCTTGAGATCGCCTGTGACACGGTCATCAAATCGGGCACCGACGGCTAACATCACATCGCACTCGTACATGGCCATATTGGCTTCGTAGGTCCCATGCATGCCGAGCATTCCCAAGAAAAGTGGATCACTGGATGGATATCCGCCGAGTCCCATTAACGTATTTGTGCAAGGAAACCCCAAGGCCCTAACTAGCGCAGTCAGTTCCTTCTCTGCACCGCCTTGGATGATCCCGCCTCCGCTGTATATGCACGGACGACTAGCATTCAACAAAAGATCAACGGCCCGGGCTATCTGCTTTGGATGGCCTTTGTGGACTGGCCCGTAGGACCGAATATCGACGGTATCCGGATAGTAATATTCCGTGGTTTGCGCCGTCACGTCTTTGGGAATGTCAACCACGACAGGTCCCGGTCGACCACTGCTGGCAATGAAAAATGCCTTCTTAATGGTTAGCGCCAGCTCCTCCACCTTTTTGACCAAGAAATTGTGCTTAACACAAGGCCGAGTAATTCCGACAGTGTCCACCTCCTGAAAAGCGTCGTCTCCAATCAACCCGGTTGGTACTTGTGCAGTCAAAATGACCATCGGTATAGAGTCCATGTAGGCCGTCGCGATACCGGTCACAGCATTAGTTACACCGGGCCCGGAGGTTACCAGCACAACGCCCGGCTTCCCGGAAGCGCGGGCATAGCCATCGGCCGCATGAGTGGCGCCCTGCTCGTGACGAACAAGCACATGTTGGACTGCATCCTGTCTATAGAGGGCGTCATAGATATGCAGAGCCGCACCTCCGGGGTAACCAAAGAGATGCTTTACGCCTTCGTCCTTGAGGCTCGTCACCACGACCTCAGCGCCAGTCAGTTTCACAATTTCTTCCTATTCCACTATGCCCCTGAAACTCCTTTTTTGTCGAAGTTTCAAGAGATTTACCGCAAACGTTAAAGTATAGCTTTACGCTGGAGTCCCTGTAAATTCCTTCTTTTGGATCGGGATGGTCCTGAGACGCTTGCCCCGGCCGGATCCCGCCCTATGATAACCGGCCGGTGATGCCGGCTGGACAACGGGCAGTGGCCGTGCGAGGCTCGTCCGTTGTGTTGGTCCGGCGAAGCCATGGCTGATTCTATAAGGACACTAGCGGGCAACCATCAACGACAAAGATGACATCGACGGTTAACTTCATTCGCTTTCGCAAATCGTGACAACAGTATTTATCTCCGACCTTCATCTGACACCGGACAACCCCGAGCTTATCGATCATTTCGAGCGTTTCTTCGAGAATCTGCTGTCGAAGGGTGCAAAACGGCTCTTTATTCTGGGAGATCTATTTGAATATTGGCTGGGCGATGACTCGTCGGGCTATCTGGGTCAAGACACTTTTGAACAACAGTTGAGGCAGGTTTCCGATGCCGGGATCGATACCTTTCTGATTCACGGAAATCGCGACTTCTTACTGGGCCAGGCATTCTGTACTAGAACCGGCTGCAAACTCCTTACAGAACCATATTTACTGAATGACGCTGGCCACCGTGCCCTGTTACTGCACGGAGATAGTCTTTGCGTCGACGATATCGAGCACCAAAGATTCCGCAAGATGGTTCGATCGCCCGAGTGGCAGAGGTCTTTTCTGGAGCGATCAATCGTCGATAGAAACCAGCTTGCTCTGCAGGTACGTTATCGGAGCGAACAGGGTAAATCCCTTAAGCCCATGGATATTATGGATGTCAACGATCAAGCCGTGGCCCATGAACTGGACAAGGCCGCAGCCCGAACTATGATCCACGGACATACTCACAGACCCGGTATCCACCGAACACACCGCTCCGATGGCTCGCTCGCTTTTCGCGTTGTTCTAGGCGACTGGTCCCAGGGCCCGAGCTATGCCGAGCTCAAAGTCAGCCACCTGACCCTATACCATGCAGGCTCGTGCCAGGAGATCGATCTTGGTCAATGATAAACGCTCACCCCGGTTGAATCGAGTTCACTCGACTGCCGGGTACGCGAAGCGTCACCACGCACATCCGCCAGAGCCTGAAGAAAACCAGCTGTCACATCACCTGTCACATACCGGCCGTCGAAACAGGAAGTATCAAAATCTAATATATCCGGGTTGCCTTCCCGCACGGCCTCAATCAGGTCAGAAAGCTCCTGGTAAATGAGCCAGTCGGCTCCAATCTCCTGACAGACCTGCTCGGTACTCCTTTCGTTCGCTACCAGTTCGCTAGCGACTGGCATATCTATACCATAGACGTTTGGATGGCGGACGGGGGGTGCCGCTGACGCAAAATATACCCTGCGCGCACCAGCGTCGCGGGCCATCTGAATGATCTGGCGTGAGGTGGTGCCGCGGACGATCGAGTCATCGACCAGTAATATGTTCTTGCCTCGAAGCTCAAGGTCTATCGCATTTAGTTTCTGACGAACCGATCTTCGCCGCGCAGCCTGCCCGGGCATGATGAAGGTTCGGCCGATGTAACGATTCTTGATAAAACCTTCGCGGTACTTCACACCTAACACGTTAGCAAGTTGTAGAGCAGATGTTCTGCTCGTGTCAGGTATCGGGACCACAGTGTCGATGTCATGTTCAGGCCACTGACGCTGCAGCTGCTGGCCGAGTTTTTCACCCATCCGCAATCGGCTTTTGTGAACCGCCACATCATCTATAATCGAATCCGGCCGAGCAAAATAGACATACTCGAATATACACGGTGTATGGTTTATGTCATCGGAACAGTGGTGCCGATGCAACCTACCTTCCATGTCCACAAATATAGCTTCCCCTGCACCAACATCACCAAGATTCTGGTAACCCAACACATCCAGGGCGACACTTTCGGATGCAAACATCACGGAGCGGCTACCCTCCCCGAATTTTTCACCGAAAATCAACGGGCGAATTCCATTGGGATCGCGAAATGCCACGAGTCCATAACCCACGATCATTGCGATGACCGCATAAGCACCACGGCATCGCCTGTAAACACCCCGCAACGCAGAGAACAGATCCTCTGGCTCCAGACGAAGTTTAGATCCCCCCATCACTTCCCGAAGCTCATGGGCCAAGACATTGAGCAGCACTTCAGAATCAGAGGTCGTGTTCAGCTGGCGCAGGTCTTGCCGAAATAATTCCCGGCTAAGCGTCTGGGCGTTGGTCAGATTTCCGTTGTGCCCCAAAGCAAGGCCGAACGGGGAATTCACATACAAAGGCTGGGCCTCAGCCTGGGAATCACACCCGGCGGTGGGATAGCGAACGTGGCCGATGCCCATGCCCCCTACCAGTTGAGACATATGCCGGGACTGGAACACGTCGCGGACAAGACCATTGTCTTTGCGAAGGTGAACTCGTAACCCATCGCATGTCATAATTCCAGCAGCGTCCTGGCCTCTGTGCTGTACCACTGTCAGGGCTTCGTAAATCGCCTGATTCACCGATGTACCGCCTATAACGCCGACAATACCGCACACTATTGCTAGCCTCCTGCCGTTTTCTACTGCCCTTGGTCCGAGTCTAACCCGGGTACTGCCCCGGGGAAAAAGCCAGTGCTGATTCTTTGACTCACACCGAGCTTTAACCAGGTCAAGGGTGCCTGGAAAAAAGGCACGATAGAAGATGCCCTGAACCAGGCTTTTCCCGGCGCCGGTGTAAATCCTGCGGCAAAAAGCACTACTGTGATAATAATAATTCCTCGCATCAGCCCAAACCCGCCCCCAAGTGTCCTATCCAAACCAGTGAGCCCTGAAACTCGGAAAAGTTTCAACGTCAGACTGCCGGCCAGTGAGAGACTGACAAGGGTAACCAGAAAAACAACTACGATACTTATCAGAAGACTGAGTTTCGCTGACTCCAGCCAGGGCGTCAAAACAGCCGCCAGGTTGTCCCCATAGAGGAACGCGAGCCAACCAGAAACAATCCATGAGCCGAGTGATAACACTTCCCGCAGCAAGCCACGCACGAGTCCCAGGCCCAGTGACAGAATCACTGTAAGCACCAGAACAATATCCAGCCAGACTACCTGATCCGGGTTTGGCAAATCGGACAAGCCTGATTACCTCCTGTCGATCGGCCGTCTGCCGACCACGTTCTATGGGTAGCGAGCAACAAAGGCACGATCGTTGATCACCATCACCACCCTAGCGCGTTGTCTGTCAGCCTCGGCCTGACTCCGATAGGGTCCTATATACACCCTTGTGGCACTTCTTCCAGCCAGTTCAGTTTCTTCTGTCTTGACATCGAATCCGTTTTCCACGAGCAGGCTGAACCGTTTACGAACGTTACCCGCGTCATGGAACACCCCGACCCTCACCACCCAACCTGCTTGTTGCCCATCCAGAGCCGGTGCTTTCTTTGAGTCCTTATTCGCAGGCGGTGCTGCCTCGTCCCTACCAGTGTCCTGCCCACTTTTCGTGATTGCCGGGCTCGAATTCTTTCCTTCATCCTTGCTGATGGCGATGCGGGACACGAAAGCCTGCTGAAACTTCGGTAGGATCGCTTGTTGAATTCCTGATGGCGCTGCGGCCCTGCGATAGGTTCCGGTCAAAATCTGCGGAAGAACAATAACTCCAATCAGCACAAGAACCGCTGCACCAACCAGCCTATGCTTGAGAATGAAAGCTTGTTCGGGAGACTCAGCCATTCAGGCCGGGGTGGGTTCTGATTCAGTATCTGAAAGTATAGCACCGACCAATAGAAATGAACCGAACACAATCAAGCGCTCGCCCGGTCTCGCCTGGGACAATCCGCCTCGATAGGCAGCGACCGCATCAGAGTAACTCAGGACCAATCCCGACGCGTACGTTGCTACGACGTTCAGCAATTCCCCCATCGGCATCGCCCTTTCCCCATCAAGCTCTGCCAGATGCCAGCTGTCCACGATGGGGCTGATCATTTTGACAACCGAGACGACATCTTTGTCCATTAGCATCGAAAATACCACGTGGGTACGAGTCACTACTGGGCGCTGAACAAGGAACGCAAGAAGATTTTCCACAGCAGCTGGATTGTGCGCCACATCGAAGACCTGTTCCACCGCACCACGCAACACCTGAATCCGGCCCCGCAGAGCGACTCGCGTCAGGCCAGAGCGAATGGCCTTAACTGAGACCGAAGGACTCAGCTGCATCGACTCGACGACAGCAAGCGCACCAGCTGCGTGGTATACAGCCAGAGGCCCCGAGATACTCGGCAATGGCAAATGACTGTAGGATCGAGCACTCGTCCAGAACTTAGGATCGGCGTCCCAACACCATTCCTGATTAGAGGACGAGAACCGGTAGTCCACACCTACTCGTCGCAAGCTACAACCCAACAATGACGAGCGATCCAGGACTGAGTTCGGCGGGGCCGGGTCGTTAACCACGACCCGGCCCCGGTACCGTATGATGCCTGCTTTTTCGTATCCAATCTCCTCACGGTTGGTGCCGAGCCAGGCTTCATGATCCAACGCGATAGAGGTGATACAGGCGATATCCGGCGTAATCGCATTAACGGCATCTGCCCGACCTCCCAGCCCGATTTCCAGCAGTGCAATTTGCACCTGACCGGCCTGAAACAGGCTGAGTGCCACCAGGGTACTGTATTCAAAGTAGGTCAGCGATATTCCCGAGCGGGCTTTTTCGACTTTCGCGAACGCTGTCAACAGCTGCGTTTCGTCGGCATCTTTACCATCGATCCTGAATCGCTCACAGTAATTGACAAGGTGAGGCGATGTATAAGCACCGACCCGAAACCCGGCCTCACGGTAAATCGATTCCAGCACCGCGATTGTGGATCCCTTGCCATTGGTCCCGGCTACTGTGACCACCCAGCGAGGGCGCACGAAGGACATTCGGTGCAGGACACGTCGGACCCGATCGAGTTGCAGATCCATGGTACGACGATGAATCGACTGTATGTAGTCAAGCCAGTCCTCGAGGGTTCGGTCACCTTGTGGCAAGTCTTGGCCCTGAACCTATAAACCGGGAAAGCCGTCAGGCCCGCCCGCAGGATAGCCGGAATTATGGAGAGAAAAGCAATTCACCATCGACCCGCCGAACCGATTCGGTACCCAGCGTACCCAGGAGACTTGCGATGGTGTCAGCAAGATACCGGCGCTCAACAACCATATCAATTGCACCGTGTTCAAGTAGAAACTCTGCCCGCTGAAATCCTTCCGGAAGCGTCTCGTGAACGGTCTGCTCAATAACCCTTGGACCCGCAAAACCAATCAGCGCATTGGGTTCGGCTATGATGATATCCCCAAGCATCGCGATGCTGGCGGACACCCCCCCCATTGTCGGATCTGTCAAGACTGAGATATACGGCAGGCGCGCAGCCCGGAGTCGATTCAGCGAGGCTGTCGTCTTGCCCATCTGCATGAGCGAGAACAATGCCTCCTGCATTCGCGCGCCACCGCTGGCGCTGAAACAGATAAACGGCGACCTGATTTCAAGCGCTTTCTCAACCCCCAGCACGAAACGCTCACCCACGACAGAGCCCATAGACCCGCCCATATACCGAAATTCAAATGCAGCTGCTACCACGGGCATTCCCTTGACACTGCCCTGGGCGACAAGCATTGCTTCGTTCTCACGGCTGGATTTCTGGGCCTCACTCAATCTTTCCCGATAACGCTTGGTGTCCCGGAAGCGGAGAGCGTCAATCGGCTGCAACTCGGATCCGATCTCGAAGAATTCTTCCTCGTCAAATAAGCTTTTGAGTCGGGGACGTGCACTCAAGCGCATGTGGTGACCACACTTGGGACACACTTGTTGATTCAGTTCCAGCTCGGCGCCATACAAAACCGCATTGCAGGCTTCACACTTGTGCCATAACCCTTCTGGTACGCCGCGCTTGCCCAGTCCGCCGCGGGCCTTTACCTTAGGTGGAATCAGGCGGTCAAACCAGTTCATTGAGTGCTCACCCGGCAACACCGCTGGATGAGTTCCTATCATGGTCCGCAACCGCACAGCATAACGCCCTGATCTTGGCGTGGTCTTTGATCCCCGGGCGTTTTTCGACACCACTGGCCACATCCACCGCAAAAGCACCAGATCTTTGGATCGCGGCCGATACATTGCCTGCGTTGAGTCCGCCAGCAATGATCACTGGTTTGTTTTGACAACCTCGTGCTCTTTCCCACAGAAACCCCGTACCGGTACCGCCATGGCGATTGGCCTCATAGGTGTCCAGCAACAGACCCTGTGCATTGGGGTAGCGGGTGGCATATTCACTGGGATCTGCATCATCAGACATACGGAGTGCCTTGATGTAGGGGACAGGAAACATTCCACAAAATTCATCGCTCTCCTCACCGTGAAACTGGAGCAGGCTCACTCGAACCTTTCCGAGGACTGACTTGATTTGATTCTCATCAGGGTCAACAAACACGGCCACGATTGTTGTGAATACTGGCAAAGTCGCGGCGATGACCGTAGCTGTATTCACATCAACCGATCGAGGGCTCGGCGGATAAAAGATGAGACCGATCGCGTCCGCACCTGATGCGACGGCCGCTTCCGCATCCTCGAGCCGGGTGATCCCACATATCTTTATCCTAGTTCGCATTGTCTCTACTCAGGCACCACCCACAGCAGGAAATCCGGTGGACCAATGCGGATGGAATGTTTCTTCCCTAGGTAGCTAATTTTACCAAAACCGGCATGCTGGCGGAGATGGTGGCAGCCCGAATTCGACTGGATAGGTCACATCACGAAGATAAAGCCCGTCAGGCGGTGCTGTCACACCGCCGAGTTTCCGGTCACGGGAGTTCAGAACCTGCCGGGCCCATTCCGGTTCCGCGTCCCCAGCACCTATCGTCGACAGTACCCCAACGATATTTCTGACCATATGATGCAGGAACCCATCGGCATCGATGTCGACCCAAACCCAGTCTCCTCGTCGTCGAACTTCCAACTCCTTGATCACCCGAATGGGCTGTTTAGCCTGACACGACGCTGCCCTGTAAGCATTGAAGTCATGGCGACCCAGAAGATAACAACAAGCCGCACTCATTCGATCGATATCCAACGGTCGATGATCCCAGGTAACCCGGGACTTCAAAAAGGTCGGCCTTGCCTTACGGTTTAGGACCA
>CAZVVN010000011.1:0-67188 GCA_964630665.1 uncultured Acidiferrobacteraceae bacterium
TATCAGGAGTTGCGGGGGAGCTTGAACGAGATCTCGTCAGATTCGTCGGTTGCAGCTTGAGTCGGAAGCCGGTTCAATTCGGCCGATCGGTTGTGAAAATCTCACGGAATACGGACGCCGTGTGCCGGACTCCGGCCTCGTCAATATCGAGATGGGTGACGAGTCGGACCGGATTCTCACTGGCAGTAATCCGCACGCCTCGCTCCAGGAATCGGGATTGGATGTCCCGCAGGTGCTGTGCTGGAACTTTAATGAAGACCATGTTAGTACGGTTAGGAACCTGCTCAACGTTCACACCGTCGATTTCATTGAGCAGTTTTGCCAGCAACCGTGCATTGTCGTGATCGTCGGAGAGTCTGTTGACGTTGTTTTCAAGTGCATACAGACCTGCTGAAGCGACGATGCCTGCCTGGCGCCAGCCGCCACCGACCATTTTTCGCCATTTTCGGGCGTGCTCGACAAAGGAGTCGGTTCCGCACAATACTGCACCAAGAGGCGCTCCTAGGCCTTTTGAGAGGCAAGCAGAGACGGATTCGAAATGTCTAGTGATCGCCTCCAGAGGAACTTTTTGTTTTATGGCTGCGTTGAATATCCTGGCGCCGTCGAGATGCAGTGCGAGGCCATGTTCGCGCCCCAGCTTTGCGGCATCTTTGAGATAAGATAACGGCAGTGGTTGTCCGTAAAATGTATTCTCGAGGCAGAGAAGCCGAGTCCTGGCATAGTGGAAATCATCCGGTTTGATCGCATCTTTGATTTTCTGTAGATCGATTGTGCCGTCCGGGTTGTTTTCCACAGGCTGGGGCTGGATGCTCGCAAGTACCGCACCACCGCCACCTTCCGAAAGATAGCTGTGGGCACGTGCCCCCGCAATGTACTCGTCTCCACGATGGCAGTGACACAGAAGCGCCAGCAGGTTACCCTGGGTTCCACTGGTCACAAACAGCCCGGCTGCCATACCGAACAACTCTGCCGTCTTTTGTTCCAGGGCAGTTATCGTGGGGTCTTCCCCATAAACATCGTCCCCGACTTTTGCTGTAAGCATTGCCTCCCGCATGCCGATGCTAGGTCGAGTGACAGTGTCGCTTCGTAGATCGATCAGGTCATCCACAACAGTTCTCCACTGCAGTGCGAACAGATGAACGTTTTCAACAGATGCTCGAGCCCGGCAAATTTAGCATATCGGAGACGGTTTAATAGACTGCCCGACGAGGTTATGCTGATGCTCAAGTGGCGGTAGGAACGACGATCGTGGATACTAGCCCCTTGACAATAGAAATCCAGTATTGTGAGTGATTGAGCCATGACCATTCGAGTTGGGGATACCATACCGGACGTCGGGGTATATGTTCTGGGCGAGAGCGGGCCGGAAACTCGGCAGACAGGGGAGATTTTTTCCGGTAAACGAGCGGTTATTTTCGCGCTCCCAGGTGCCTTCACACCGACCTGCTCGCGGTCGCATCTGCCAGGGTATGTCGAGCACGCACAGGAGATCCGTTCTCGCGGTGTGGAACTCATAGCCTGCTTGTCAGTTAATGATGCCTGGGTGATGGGCGCCTGGGGAAAGGCCCATGGTGCGGAGGATAAAGTGATGATGCTGGCAGATGGAAACGCAGAGTTTTCACGGGCGGTGGGCCTGCATGTCGACATGCAGGGTGCGGGCTTCGGGGTTCGTTCATCGCGTTACGCGATGATTCTGGATAATGGTGTGTTGACCCATCTCAATGCCGAACAACCCAGAAAATTTGAAGTCAGCGATGCGCTGTCTATTCTGGCCTTGTTGTAATGCTGTTTTGCAGAACAATTGGCATTCTTTCAATAGATGACTGAATGTCAATGAAACTTGTTACTGCAATCATAAAGCCTTTCCGGCTGGATGACGTTCGTGACGCTTTAGGCGAGGTCGGCATCAAGGGAATGACAGTCACAGAGGTGAAGGGTTTCGGTCGACAAAAAGGTCATACGGAACTCTACCGAGGTGCTGAGTACGTGGTCGACTTTATCCCGAAGGTTAAACTCGAGGTCGCCGTAGACACGGCAATCGTAGAACAGGTGGTCGAGACAATAATCTCGGCTGCGCGGACAGACAAGATCGGAGACGGTAAGATCTTTGTCTACGATCTGGAAAGTATTCACCGCATTCGGACAGGTGAAACGGACCTGGATGCGTTGTAGAGGAATCTGTACGGGTAATCAGCGAAGATGTACAGGTGGTGGTCTGGAGTGAACAGCATACCAAACGTGAGTGCATGGTGAGCGTACCAGTCCGTATCGGAGTCGTTGGCGCAGGCTACCTTGGCTCCATCCACGCAAGTATTTATTCGCGTCTTTCCGGGGTAAAACTGGTTGCTGTGGCCGATGTTAATCCTGTCGTCGGACAGGCTGTGGCCAACAAATATGGCGCGGCATTCGCCTACGATGGGCGAGAACTGCTGAATAGAGTCGACGCGGTCAGTGTCGTGGTGCCGACCTCCAGTCACCGCGAAGTTTCGGAGTCGTTCCTAGCTGCTGGTGTGCCGGTGCTGCTCGAAAAGCCAATTGCCCACACGATTGAAGATGCAGAGGCAATCGTCAGGTCGGCCGAATCAACTGGCTGCCTGCTTCAGATCGGGCACCTTGAAAGATTCAATGCGGGGGTGGTTCGCCTGCACGAGGAACTTAACCGCCCACGGTTCATAGAGGTTCACAGGTTAGGCGAGTTCGTGGAACGGGCAACTGACGTCGACGTTGTAACCGACCTGATGATTCACGACATTGATATCGTCCTTTCGTTGGTAGAATCTGAGTTGAGTTATGTGTCAGCGGTGGGGGCGAGGATCGTGACTGACCATGTTGATATCGCCAATGCAAGGCTGGAGTTTGCAGATGGAGCCATTGCGAACGTTACAGCGAGCCGGGTCTCGGCCAAGAAATTTCGTAGGATCCGCACATTTTCAAACGCTGGCTATCTGGGCCTGAATTTTGAAGATCAGCAGATCGATGTTGCTCGTCCGGGCCCTCGGCCGGTAAATGGTGGGTTTGCACCGATCATCACCGATACCATCCGCGTCGATCCAACACCTCCGCTCGATGCAGAGTTGGCACATTTTGTGGACTGCGTCCGGCAAGGCAAACCACCGCTGGTCTCCGGCGTTGTAGGACTGCGGGCGCTGACGGTGGCCCATCAGGTGCGGGAAAAAATCGAGCACTCACTGTACACAACACCTTGAATGTCAAACGACTGCTGGTCCTGGCAGTGTTATGGATAGGCTGTCTGGCGGCACAAGCCGTAAGGTCGGAATGCACTAATCTTTCAGCACACTGGATGTCGATGAGGGAGGGGCGGGTTGAACTACGCTCGATCAACGACGAAGCCATTACTTTGCCCGTGCGTATAGCCGAAACGGCGATTCAACGACGCAGTGGATTCCAGGATGTCTGTCCTGAATTGATGCGGACCTGGTCGATCCTGTTTCTGTTTGAGCGAAATGTGACAGCCGAATTTCACATGCGTCGTGTAGCCGAAGCTCTGGATATCGCCTTTGTAGGGGCGGATGGTCGAATTCTTGATGTTCAGAGCATGCAACCAGTCTCAGCGACCGGTGGTAGCCGCCGTTACACTACTAAGGGATCGTTCCGGTATGCTTTGGAGACCTCGGCCGGAAGATTGCGAAAAATTGCGCTCCGACCAGGTGACTGGCGTATCACAAGGCTCAGCAAGTCTGCACCCTGAGGTCATTTCATTGTTGTCGTTTCCGGGAGGAACTTTGCCTCCTCGAGGGCAAAATTCAAGTACGTCTCACCGAGAATTTGTGCACCAGCCGAGTATGTCCGCTCGATGAAACTCACCTGGTTTGTTTTGCTGACCAGAATGACCGTCGATGAGCGGGTTCCATAGCGGTCGCCTGCAACGAAGATTGGCAGCGATGACCCCTCAGGCTGGGTACCGATGTTTAGGTTCTGTCGAACGCTTGACTGAGGAGGCTCAGTGTTGGCAAGAATCGAGAGCAGGTCATCTGCGTTGAAAGTTCCGGCAATCGTTTCACGTAACAATGACTTCCCCAGGCTGACCTTATGCCATGGTGTGTTCAGCAGATGGTTGCTCAAGCCGGAGACCCCACGGGGAATTTCACCGGATTGCGACGACCGGTTGGTTATCCACCAGAGCTTGCTGATGTCACCGTGCACTAGATTGAAGCCGGAATACTGTTCCAATTGATTGGGGTGTAGTGCTGCTCTGGTTGTTGCTTTACTTGGGAGGAGTAAGCAGTTGAGCACGAGTTGTCCTCTAGAGAACGGGGATGGGAATGCTGGCGGCATTTCCTTGTAATTCGTAATGGTGGCGAATATCCCCTGCCGGCTTAGACCAAGCCATGTCCCTCCGGCCAGAAGGTCTCGGCCTGCAGCGATCTCCGGATCCCCAGGCCACAGGTTAGCGGCAAGCGTAGGGCGATCGAAAAATTCATCCCGGTTGGCAAGAACAATAAATGGATAGTCTTCATGGGCTCGTAGAGCAAGGAGGATAAGGCACATCTCAAAGGCTCATTGTCAAGCGTTGATTTCAGGGAAGGATAATCCTGGGGGTCTCTGCGGGTCGGTAGGCAATGCCCACTCGACCGATTAACTGTACTGGCACCGCGCCGGCAGCCCGGCAGAGTTGTTGCAGAATAGCCCGCTTTTCCCTGGCCTGCCCGGCAGGCAGCTTGACCTTAACCAACTCATGTGCCGACAATGCAGAATCGAACTCAAGCTTCAAATTGTCGGTCAAGCCGGAATTGCCTATCATTACGACGATCTGGTGATGGTGGGCGAGTCCCCGAAGATGCCTGACTTGTTTACCGCTCAGTCGAATCATCGAGATATGTTATAGGGTTGTGACTCCTGAGGCCACATTTTTGAGCCAGTAAATGGCGAGGCAAAATAGATCAAAGACCTCGAACTGGCTAAAGCGCCACCGACGGGACAGGTATGTACGCCAGGCGCACCGGGAAGGATACAGATCCCGGGCCGCCTACAAACTTGAGCAGATCAATCAGCGTGATCATCTTTTCAACCCAGGTGACGTGGTTCTGGATCTGGGGGCATCGCCCGGTAGTTGGTCCCAATTTGCTATAGAGAAGGTCTCCCCGGGTGGCCGGGTGGTTGCAGTCGATATACTTCCAATGGAGCCCCTGAAGGGGGTTGACTTCGTGCTGGGGGATATCACCGATCCGCAGACCTATTGTGCAGTAGATGGCTGTCTCGGGGCGGCCGGCGTAGACCTTGTAATATCGGATCTTGCCCCCAGTATTACGGGTGTCAGGGCTGCCGACCAGGCACGGTGCATTCAACTCGCCGAACTGGCCAGGAAAATCGCGCTCCAGGTGCTGAAAGCGGACGGCAGCTTACTGGTCAAGATTTTTGAAGGGGAATTGGCACAAGAATTTCGGGAACAGACAGAAATTCTGTTCGAAAGAGCGACAGTGAGGAAACCCCCCGCTTCGCGTTCGACCAGCCGTGAGATTTATATTCTGGCATCACGGTCGACAAGGACTGGGTGAATGGACGATGATCCCGGAGCGCAATTGAGTGAAACTCTTTCCTCTGGCCCCTGGGAGAGTCGGTTGGTCGGTTGTATGAAAGTCGTAAAAGTATCAGAATCACAATGTTAGGTGGGAAATGACATGTATTACACTGAAGAGGCCATGTTTCAACGACCCGGTCGGGTACGCGAGGCTAAATGAGTAATCTGACGAAAAATCTCGTCTTGTGGCTTGTGATCGCCATGGTGCTTATGGCGGTTTTCAATAATTTTGCACCTCGGGATGCCAGGACCGGTACAGAACTCGATTATTCTGAGTTCCTGCATGAGGTCAAACAAGGCTCAATTGAGCAAGTCACGATCGACGGACGAGCGATCGTGGGACGCACCAGGAATGGTGAGCGATTCACTACCTACTCCCCCGGGGATCCGGGACTGGTCAACGACCTGCTCGATGCAGGGGTAATCATAAAGGCTCAGAAAGAAGAAAGCCCTTCACTGTTGATGCAGATATTCATAAGTTGGTTCCCGTTGTTACTTCTGATAGGGGTCTGGATATTTTTCATGCGTCAGATGCAAGGTGGGGGTGGCCGGGGTGCATTGAGTTTTGGCAAGAGCAAGGCCAGGATGCTAACCGAGGACAAAAACAACATAACCTTTGCGGATGTCGCCGGTGTTGATGAAGCGAAGGAAGAAGTTCAGGAACTGGTGGAGTTTCTCAGTGACCCCACCAGATTCCAGAAACTTGGTGGTCGGATCCCCAGAGGGGTGCTGATGACCGGCAGTCCCGGTACCGGTAAAACACTACTGGCCAAAGCTATAGCCGGGGAGGCAAAGGTTCCGTTTTTCACGATCTCCGGCTCAGATTTTGTTGAGATGTTCGTGGGTGTTGGCGCGTCCCGGGTTAGAGACATGTTCGACCAGGCGAAAAAGAATGCCCCTTGTATTATTTTCATCGACGAGATTGATGCTGTCGGCCGACAACGCGGTGCCGGACTCGGGGGTGGCCATGACGAACGAGAGCAGACACTCAATCAGTTGCTGGTCGAAATGGATGGCTTTGATGGCAACGAAGGTGTGATTGTGATCGCAGCGACCAACCGGCCTGATGTCCTCGACCCTGCATTACTGAGACCTGGACGATTCGACCGACAGGTACACGTTCCGCTGCCGGACATTCGCGGCCGGGAAGCGATCTTGCGCGTTCACATGCGGAAGGTACCAGTCTCCGATGATGTGGAACCCAGCGTCATTGCCCGGGGCACGCCAGGATTCTCTGGTGCGGACCTAGCCAACCTAGTCAATGAGGCTGCGCTGTTTGCGGCCCGAGCTAACCGTCGACTTGTCGCCATGGAACAGTTTGAACTTGCGAAAGACAAAGTCATTATGGGGGTTGAGCGCCGGTCCCTGGTTATGCCTGAACTCGAACGCAAGAACACTGCATTTCATGAATCCGGGCACACCGTCGTCGCCAGAAGCCTCAGCCATTACACGGACCCGGTACACAAAGTGACGATCATCCCCCGGGGGCGTGCGCTGGGTGTCACTATGCAACTTCCTGAGGAGGATCGTTACAGCCATAACCGGGAGCACCTGCTTGCCCGTATAGCTGTGCTCATGGGAGGGAGAATTGCCGAAGAAGTCTTCATGGGTCAGATGACGACCGGCGCGGCAAATGATTTCGAACAGGCGACAGATCTCGCGCAGAAGATGGTTCAACGATGGGGAATGAGTGATGTAATGGGTCCCAGGGTTTATGGTGATAACGACTCAGAGGTTTTTCTGGGACGGGACATGGTCACACACCGGAACCTCAGTGACTCGACTGCAAAGCAGGTCGATCAGGAAATAACGCAGATCATTGAAGACCAGTACGATCGGGCAAGACAGATCATAGAATTGAATAGGGACAAGATCGAGATCATGGCTCAGGCCCTTTTGGACTGGGAGACATTGGAGTCCGACCAGATCGACCAGATCATGACTGGGGCGTCACCACGTCCACCGTCACCACCTGACGACAGCACCGATAGCGGCCCTATCGATGATGGCGGCGACACGAACAAAAAACCCGACGTAGGCCCAAACATGGAGTCTCCGGCTGGTGGTTCGGCGTAATGAGGATTGTCGACGCCTGACAGAATTGTGAGATTGGACTGTAACGGCCGTGTTTTGTCTTTGGAACGGACGGCGATCATGGGGATTCTCAATGTTACCCCCGATTCGTTTTCAGATGGCGGGCGTTATGTGGATGTTTCGGCAGCGATCCAGCGCGCCAGAGAAATGGTCGCGGAAGGTGCCGATATTATTGACATAGGGGGCGAGTCGACTCGACCCGGAGCCAGGCCCGTCACCCTTGAACAGGAATTAAAGCGGGTGATACCGATCGTTCGCCAATTGGCGGCAGATCTCCCGGTCCCGCTGTCGGTCGATACCAGTAGACCTGAAGTCATGCAGGCAGCCGCTGAGGCAGGTGCCGGTATGATCAATGACGTCCGTGCGCTACGCGAGCCCGGCGCGATGGCAACTGCGCTCGAGCTGCGGCTACCGGTTTGCCTGATGCATATGCAAGGCGAACCGGCGACTATGCAGGATGACCCAAGCTATAAAGATGTGGTCGGTGAGGTGCATGCTTTTCTAAGTGAACGCCTGGCCTGTTGTCAGGAAGCAGGCATCTGTCGCACGAAGGTGCTGGTCGATCCAGGATTTGGTTTCGGCAAGACTCCGGAGCATAACCAACAAATTCTTGAGAGACTTGACAGTTACCTCGATCTTGGGGCCCCGTTACTAGTGGGATTGTCCCGCAAGTCGTTTTTGATGCATAAGACAGACAAGAAAAAACGAGGCCATGTCAGCGCGGCTCATGCGTTGCGGGCTGCAAGGAAAGGAGCAGCGATGGTGCGGGTTCATGATGTCGGATTGACTCACAAATCTATCAGGGACTGGGAGGGGCGTTCTGCGGATACAGATCAGCCCTCATGTGCCGGGGAGAGCATTCGGGCATGAAAAGACGGTATTTCGGTACCGACGGTATTCGCGGCAAAGTCGGAGAAGAGCCGGTCACACCCCAGATCATGTTGCAGGTCGGCTGGGCGGCGGGGCGGGTGTTCTCGCAATATGGGCAGGGTCGCGTGATCATCGGTAAAGATACCCGGATATCGGGTTATCTGCTCGAATCGGCGCTGGAGGCGGGCCTGTCAGCGTCAGGTATGGATGTCTCTTTGACCGGACCGCTGCCAACACCCGGGGTCGCATACTTGACCAGGTTGTCCCAGGCAAAAGCGGGAATCATGATCAGTGCGTCTCATAACCCATACCAGGACAACGGTATAAAGTTCTTCTCGGGGGACGGTCGGAAGTTGCCCGATACTGTAGAACTTGAGATCGAATCGCTGATCGATACGCCTCTGAGTACCGTTGAGCCTGGGCAGTTGGGTAAGGCGGAACGTTATCCTGATCCTCTCAATGCGTATCAAGCCTATTGCAGATCGCTGATGCCAGAGAGCGTATCACTGGCTGGCCTGAGTGTTGTGGTTGACTGTGCAAATGGTGCGGCCTACGAAGTCGCTCCTGCAGTGCTCAGCGAATTAGGAGCAACTGTCATAAGGACGGGTGCGGACCCTGACGGTTTAAACATCAATAGGGACCGCGGCTCAACATGTCCTCAACATGTGGCGGGATTGGTTCGGAAACATAAAGCTGATTTGGGTATTGCCTTCGACGGAGATGCAGACCGGGTCATCCTTGCCGATGAATCGGGAGCGATCGTCGATGGTGACGGTATTCTCTATGTCTTAAGTCAAGCTGGTTACAGGAATGGCTCCTTTACCGATCAGGGCGTGGTCGGTACATTGATGAGCAACTACGGACTCGAACTGGCCTGTCAGGAGAGCGGGATAGGGTTCAAGCGCTCAGCGGTTGGAGACCGGTATGTTCTTGAAGAACTCCAGAAAACCGGTTGGTGTCTGGGCGGGGAGAGTTCGGGTCATATTATTCAGACCGGGAAGGGGGCGACTGGCGACGGGCTGGTCTCGGCCTTGAGTGTGCTGGAGGTGATAGTCCATGAAGGGCGATCTTTGCGGGACTTGGTGTCAGGTCTGGAGGTGTTTCCACAGGTGATGATCAATGTCGAGGTAAAGAATGTTGGTAGTAGCGCCGCGGCCGTATTGGGATCGTATTCGGTCAAGGGTGTAGTGGAGCAGGTGGAAAATGAACTCGCAGGCCAGGGTCGAGTGGTACTTCGGGCTTCCGGTACCGAACCGGTCGTTCGTGTGATGGTCGAAGGTCGAGAACAGTCCCAGGTACACGAACTGGCCAGCAGGTTGGCGGCGACCGTCGATTCTGCCTCGTGAGCCTGGCACCTGTGGGTCGAAAAGCCAGAACAGCTGTGCCACTCACTTTCCAGCACGGCCAGGTTGCGCGACCTACACGGGGCCGGTAACATCGCGGCCCCTCAACCATAGAATCTGGTCTGATACCAAAAGGCATGCGCAAGCCACTCATTGCAGGGAACTGGAAGATGAACGGGTCACGGGACTCCGTTGCTGCTCTGGTCAGCGGGGTTTCAGCTGGACTGGCGAGGCTTGATGAAAAGATCGATGTGGTGGTCTGTCCGCCATTTGTTTATCTTGCTCAGGTGGTTAGCTCCGTAAACGAAAGTAGAATACAGGTCGGGGCGCAAAACCTGGCCAGTCAGTCGCCGGGTGCTTATACCGGTGAGATCGCCGCAGAGATGCTGGTCGATCAGGGTTGCCGGTATGTCATAGTAGGCCATTCGGAACGGCGCACACTTTATGGTGAGGTCGATGAGATAGTCGCCTTGAAGTCGCGCGTGGCATCTCAAGCGGCTCTGATCCCGATAATCTGTGTGGGTGAGAACCTTGAAGAGCGGGATCAGAATCGGACGATTGAGGTGGTCCGTCGACAGCTGCTGGCCGTCCTTCAGGAAAACAAAGGTAGATTATTTAGTGGCGCGATCGTCGCTTATGAGCCAGTCTGGGCGATCGGAACAGGCCGGACGGCGACGCCAGAACAGGCCCAGGAGGTGCATACGGAGATTCGAAATACTATCGGTGAGAAAGATCCCGAAAGCGCCAATGAGGTCAGGATTCTGTATGGTGGAAGTGTCAAACCGGAGAATGTTGAGGCGCTTTTCTCATGCCCAGATATCGACGGGGGATTGATTGGGGGTGCCTCACTGGACGCGTCCGACTTTTTGTCAATCTGTAAAGCGGCGGAGAACTGAAGTGCTAATCAGCTTGATGACTGTTATTCATCTGGTCGCGGCGGTCTCGATCGTTGTTCTCGTTTTGCTGCAGAGAGGGAAAGGGGCCGACATGGGAGCCGCTTTTGGCGGTGGTTCGTCACAATCTTTGTTCGGAAGCCGTGGTTCTGCCACTTTCCTGAGTCGCATAACGGCGGGCCTTGCAGCAGTATTTTTCATCACCGGCCTGGGACTGGCGTATATCTACACCCAGCAGAGTAACGTACCTCGGAGCGTAGTTGAAACCACCGACTCTGTTCCGTCAGCTGACGCTGGTTCCGGAGCAAAGGAATCTACGGATATGCCTGCTGTTCCGGGGAAAGAAGAGAAAGACTGACTATACAGCGGGCCATAGTGGGCCAGACAGAATCAATGCCGAAGTGGTGGAACTGGTAGACACGCCGTCTTGAGGGGGCGGTGGCGCGAGCCGTGCCGGTTCGAGTCCGGCCTTCGGCACCAATTACTGGTCTTACCGGGACTGCCACGGTAGGTACCACGAGCAGTGTGCCCGTGCGTTTATGACCAGATAGGGATGCCTCAAATCAAACCGACCCTCTGCTCAGACAACGACCTTCTGGAACGAAGAGGAGTCTGGTATCCGTCGACAGGAAGGCCGGGGGATTTTGATTACTCCGACGGAGACGACGAAGAACAGGCCATTGAAAAGATCATTCTGGCTGCCGAGGATCGCAGTAGCCATTCCAAAGAACTCTCAGGCCCCTACGAATCCTGGGCCGTTGAGTATCACCTATCCCCGGATCGAGCCAACCTGCTGCGCCCGTTGCAGCTAGGTGATCGTCAGCGGATTCTCGAGATCGGTTGCGGTTGCGGGGCAATCACCCGCTACCTTGGGGAGCAAGGATTCCAGGTGGACGCTGTTGAGGGGAGTTCAAGGCGCGCTCATATCGCTTCGCTCCGCTGTTCTGACCTCGATTCGGTTCGGGTTATTTGTGCCGATGCTGCAACGCTTTCTCTTCCTTCTGATAGCTACGATGCTGTGGTCTTTGTGGGCGTGCTTGAGTATTCAGGGGTCTATGCGTCCGATAACGATGCTCCCGAGGAGCAGATACGCCGGTTTCTAAAAAGTGCTGTTCGAACGCTGCGACCCAACGGCTTGGTCGTGATCGCGATCGAAAATCGTCTTGGCCTGAAATACCTGGCAGGTGCACCGGAGGATCACCTGGGGCGTTCATGGATTGGGATCGCGGATTACCCCGTCAGTGGCGGTCCTCAGGCGGGGAATGAACAACAAGAGGACCATTCAAGGAGCAAGATCAGAACGCTGGACCAGGCTCGGTGGCGAGATTTGCTGGGGGGGTTGAATCTATCGAGCACATTTTTCTATCCGTTGCCGGATTACAAGCTGCCCATGGCTTGTCTGAGTGAATCATTCGCCGCGAGCCCGGCCTGCAATCAACTGGTATGGCGGCATTCCTCAGTCAGCCGGGCAGGTTGCTGGGAACCGGCCTTGCCCACGCGTCTCAGCCAGGCGGGCATTGTGCTCGGAGGAGAATTCGGTACTTTTTCAGATTCTTTCGGTATTGTCGCGTCACCTTGCGATCAGGCGATCGTTGATGACGTGCTGCCGTATGACTATGTGGACTTCCTGGGCGAGTCTGACTCGGGTTCAGGCCTCTGCAAACTCGAACATGAGAACGTGGTCAGATATTTTAATGAGGATAGTTCCGGAAGCATTCAAGACAAGTGGGTCGAGGGGGAGCCACTCGAACAATTGTGGCTCCGGCTGGCCTGCGCTGACGGTTATGCTGGCCTGTTCAATGGTATGCAGTTGTTTTTACATGATCTTCGGGGCTTGTTCGAATCAGAACCAGAACGGTATCGGCAAGCCGAGCTGTCACCTGCCAAGGTTCTCAATAGCAGCCAGAAAGAAAGCTGGTTTCCCAAAAGGTGCAGGTCGACTGACGGTGTCCAATTGCCAGAAGAACGATGGCGACGGGCAATAGTAGATTTTGCAGTTGATATCGGGCCCGAATTACGGCTGATCATCGGGTCCGGAGGGTACGAGACCGTTGGCGAGTTTGTTGACAAAGCCTGTGAATCAGCGGGCCTGCTGAAGTGTGGCCTGGCAGAGAATGCGGCGCGTCTCGTGGGGCACAACAGACAAGCCAGTGCAGGGGCGATGCAGGATGCACGGTTGTCGATGACGTGGGTCCGGCCTGAGCGGGGCGATCAGCCTTTGCGATTCCAGGTCTACTGGGCAAAACCTGGTGAGGTGTTTTCTGAGAAAACCTCTGTCTGGCTGAACTACGATTGGCGGAGCAGCCCGATTCTTCGTCTGGAGTTACCCGCGGAATCGATTGGACTTGACCGTCTGCGCATAGATCCGGTGGACCATAGGGTCTGCAATGCCGCCCGTATAGCGTTGCTGGAAGAGTTTTCGGTTGATCGCTCACTGGGAGATGGAGAGGTAGCCAGACTCATCCGAAGTGATGTGATCGACACTAAAATCGTAACCCACATGCAGGATATACAGCTGGGAATGCTGGGTGATCGGCAGTTATTGTACTTCTCCGGCCCGGATCCACAGATTCATTTTGCAATGAGCCAGTTGGTTGAGGAGACATCAGGTGCCCAACTGGTGGTTACCCTGAAGATGGTATGGCCTGCTCTTTGCTGATGTTAGCGTCGGGCGCCAAGCACTAGGCTTCGGTTGACCGTTGAACGGGCAATCCCTAGAATTCCGGCTTCATCCCGGTGAATATTTATCAACGTCATTAACGGTTGGATGCTCGCGAATTATCTGCCAATCCTGCTGTTTCTGATCGTTTCGATAGGCCTCGGATTCACCTTGCTTGCCGCCGGCAAGTTGCTGAGCCCCAGCAACCCCGGTGAGCAGAAAAACTCCCCTTACGAGTGCGGCTTCGAAGCATTCGAGGATGCGCGAATGAAGTTTGACGTGCGCTATTATCTCGTTGCTATCCTGTTTATTCTCTTTGACCTTGAGATCGCCTTCCTGTTTCCCTGGGCTATCGTGCTGGATGAGATCGGGGTTTTCGGATTTCTGGCGATGATCGTCTTTCTCCTGGTGTTGGTGGTTGGCTTCGTCTACGAATGGATGCGGGGAGCGCTGGAATGGGAGTAGTTTTCCAATGGCGCTAGAGGGCATGCTGGAGCAGGGCTGGGCGACAACCAGGCTTGATGATCTCATCAACTGGGCCCGAACAGGCTCAATGTGGCCGATGACATTTGGGCTTGCCTGTTGTGCAGTAGAGATGATGCAGACCGGCGCATCGCGCTACGATCTGGACCGGTTTGGGATCATTTTCAGGCCCAGCCCGAGGCAGTCCGACGTCATGATCGTCGCTGGTACGCTGACCAATAAAATGGCGCCTGCCTTGCGCAAGGTCTACGAGCAAATGCCGGAGCCTCGCTGGGTAATATCGATGGGATCGTGCGCAAATGGCGGGGGCTACTATCACTATTCCTACTCGGTAGTCAGGGGATGTGATCGGATCGTACCTGTTGATGTTTATGTGCCGGGCTGTCCGCCGACCCCTCAGGCCCTGCTTTACGGCATTATTCAGTTACAAAAGAAGATCAGACGGACCAACACCATCGCCCGCTGAAGCCAGGTTTATGGGTTACACACAGGAGCTCGTCAGACAGGTTAAAAGGATATCAGCTGATGTTCTTGCCCAGGTGTCTGTTGAAAATCAGGAAATCACGGTTGAAGCCAGTCGCCGTTCGATGGTCGCGCTACTGCAGGCGCTCAAGAGTGATCCAGCGACATGTTTTGAACAGTTGATCGATCTGTGTGGTGTTGATTACCAACGATACGGACAGGAAGCTGGCAAAATCTGGCAGGGAGACCGGTTTGCGATCGTCTATCACCTCCTTTCGGTGTCGCGAAACCAGCGCCTGCGAGTCGTTGTTGGGGTCCCTGAAGACGACCAGAAAGTCGACTCGGTGGTCGGTATCTGGAAATCGGCAGACTGGTACGAACGTGAAGTCTTTGATCTTTTCGGGATTCTCTTTGACGGTCATCCGGACCTGCGCCGTCTGCTCACCGACTACGGTTTTATCGGTCACCCGTTCAGAAAGGATTTCCCTGTTACCGGGCATGTCCAGATGCGTTACGACGAGGAGAAAAAGCGGGTCGTCTACGAACCTGTTACGGTGGAACCGCAGGTGACGGTGCCGAGAGTGATCCCCAAGGGGCCTTGAGCTTGACCGAGATACGTAACTACACCATGAATTTTGGTCCGCAGCACCCCGCTGCCCACGGGGTTCTACGGGTTGTCATGGAGATGGATGGTGAGGTGATTGAACGCCTTGACCCACATATTGGACTACTGCACCGGGCGACCGAGAAACTCGCGGAAAGCAAGCCGTTCAATCACAGCATCGGGTACATGGATCGGCTCGATTATGTGTCAATGATGTGCAATGAACATGCTTACGTAATGGCGATAGAGGCCCTGCTTGGTGTCTGCCCGCCGATCAGGGCGAGATATATTCGGGTGTTGTTCGATGAGATAACCCGGATTCGGAATCACCTAATGTGGCTGGGCGCCCATGCTCTTGATATCGGAGCCATGGCGGTTTTTCTTTACGCGTTTCGGGAAAGAGAAGATCTGATGGACTGTTACGAGGCGGTATCCGGTGCCCGTATGCATGCCACCTATTACCGACCTGGTGGTGTCTATCGCGATCTGCCGGACAAAATGCCGAAGTACGCCGGCAATGCACGAGAAGGCAAGCAGGGCGCCGCGCGCCGAAATGAACACCGAGAAGGTTCATTGCTTGACTTCATTGATGCTTTTGCAGAACGTTTTCCAGGGTGCGTAGACGAATACGAGACGCTCTTGACAGACAACCGGATCTGGAAACAACGCACGGTGGACATCGGTATCGTGTCACCCGAGCAGGCCCTGCAGTCCGGGTTCACGGGTCCGATGCTCAGGGGTTCGGGCATTGAGTGGGATTTGCGCAGAAAAGAACCGTATGAAGTCTATGATGAACTTGATTTCGAAATACCGGTTGGAACAACCGGTGATAGTTACGATCGGTATCTGGTTCGTATTGAAGAAATGCGTCAATCCAACCGCATCATCCGCCAGTGCACTGATTGGCTCAAGCGTAATCCAGGTCACGTCATGCTCGAGGATCACAAGATCAGCCCTCCGGGCCGCGCCGAGATGAAGGAGGGCATGGAATCCCTGATCCATCATTTCAAGTTGTTTACTGAGGGTTACAGCGTTCCGGAAGGGCAGATTTACCGCGCTGTGGAGGCACCCAAGGGGGAGTTCGGCATTTATCTTGTGTCGGATGGTGCCAATAAGCCCTATAGAGTGAAAATCAGGGCGCCTGGTTTTCCGCATCTCGCCGCTTTGGATGAGATGTCGAGGGGGCATATGCTGACGGACATGGTCGCCATCATAGGAACCCAGGACATCGTCTTCGGTGAGATCGATCGTTGAGCCCGACGCAGATGTCTTACAAGCTTTCCGATTCGGTCAAAGAAAGAATTGAACGCGAGGCGGCCAAGTATCCCAGTCGCCGGGCCGCCGTTAAGTCTGCGTTACGTTATGCCCAACAGGAATTTGGCTGGGTCTCTGAGGATGTGATCAGGGCTGTAGCTGAGATTCTTGAGCTACAACCGATTCAGGTGCTCGAAGTGGCCACTTTTTACGACATGTTCTATACCGCCCCGGTTGGACGACACCAGATCAGGGTCTGTACCAACGTCTCTTGCAAGCTGCGGGGAGCGGACAGCGTACTGGAACACTTGGAAAACAAACTGGGAGTCGCCATCGGCGGCACTACCGAAGATGGCCGGATCAGCCTGTTTGAGGCAGAGTGCTTGGGAGCATGTGGAGGTGCGCCGATGCTGGTCTGTGGTGATCAGTATTTCGAAAATCTGTCAATCGACGAGGTAGACGAAATGCTGACGAAACTGGATTGAATGGGGATGGGTCTTTGTTTTGTCTGCCTGCCGGACCCAGGGGTCGAGATACCCTGGTCTCTTGAAGGCTATACCAGTAACGGCGGATACGAAGCCTGGCGGAGTATCCTTCAGGACAGGATCCCACCGGCAGATCTGATCGACCAGATCAAGGCTTCGGGCTTACGTGGTCGTGGTGGGGCCGGTTTCCCATCGGGACTCAAACTGAGTTTCATGCCTCGAGAGACCACCGGACAGAATTACATCGTCTGTAATTCCGATGAAAGTGAGCCTGGTACTTTCAAGGATCGCGATATCCTTCGCTATAACCCTCACCAACTGATCGAGGGTATGGCAATTGCAGGCTACGTGACCGGTTCAACGGTCGGCTATAACTATATACGCGGCGAATATTATGAACCCTGGAGGCGCTTCGAATCGGCCCTTGAGGAGGCCTATGACTCAGGATTGCTGGGGCACAATCTGCTTGGTAGTCAGGCAGATTTCAATCTCTATTCGCAACGGGGGGCGGGCGCCTATATCTGTGGTGAGGAGACCGGGCTTTTAGAATCTCTCGAAGGGAAAAAGGGCATGCCGCGATTCAAACCACCCTTTCCGGCTCAGTTTGGTGCTTTCGGTCGGCCAACGACGGTAAACAATACCGAAACCCTGGCTTCATTACCACCGATTCTACGAAATGGTGCCGATTGGTTTATGAATCTGGGGGCACAAGGCAGTGGCGGCAGCAAGATCTTTTCGGTATCGGGTCACGTGCAGACACCCGGAAACTATGAGGTGACCTTGGGCACGCCTTTCCGCGAACTTCTAGCACTGGCTGGAGGCCTGCTTCCCGGCAGAGAGTTAAAAGCAGTCATTCCTGGTGGCTGTTCCATGCCTGTTATGCCGGCTGCTGCCATCATTGACTGTCCGATGGACTACGAGGCTCTGCAGGAAGCGGGTTCAATGATCGGTTCCGGCGGTGTCATCGTCATGGACGAGAGCACTTGTATGGTGGAGGTTTTGGAGCGCATTGCGTTGTTTTACTATCGAGAATCTTGTGGTCAATGCACACCATGTCGTGAAGGGACGGGCTGGCTTTACCGATTAATAAGCCGTATCCGTAAAGGACAGGGTACCTCAGAGGATATCGACAAACTCCAAGGCGTGGCGGATCGAATCGAAGGCAGGACCATTTGTGCCTTGGGTGATGCAGCGGCCTGGCCGGTCCAGAGTTTTCTTAAACATTATCGGCATGAGTTCGAAGCCAAGCTCCTGGCTCGAAGCGCATGACGGAACGAGCCTGTTAGACCCGTGATCAAAATTGAGATCAATGGCCGACAACTCGAGGCCAAAGACGGATCAACCATCATCGAAGTGGCTGACAGTGCGGGCATCTATATTCCAAGATTCTGTTATCACGAAAAACTTTCTGTGGCTGCGAACTGTCGTATGTGTCTAGTAGAAGTTGAGAATGCGCCCAAAGCACTGCCTGCCTGTGCAACCCCAGCGGTTGAGGGGATGGTTGTTCACACGATTTCTGAAAAGGCCGTGGCCGCCCAACAAGATACCATGGAGTTTCTCCTGATCAACCATCCCCTTGATTGCCCGATCTGTGACCAGGGGGGAGAATGCCCGTTGCAGGACCAGGCGGTGGGATACGGCGGTGATGCATCCCGATATACGGAGGGCAAGCGGACTGTCGAGAGCGGAGATGTCGGCTCTCTGATCGCAACCGAGATGACTCGCTGTATTCATTGTACGCGTTGTGTCCGTTTTGGACAGGAGGTGGCCGGGATCATGGAACTCGGGGCCATCGGCCGCGGTGAGGAGATGAAGATCAGCACTTTTATGGGCGGCGTAATCAAGAGTGAGGTTTCAGGTAACGCCATTGACCTGTGTCCTGTTGGTGCACTGACTTCCAAGCCTTATCGATTTTCTGCGCGCTCCTGGGAGTTGATACGGCACAGTGGTATCAGCCCACATGATTGCCTGGGGTCGAATCTCGACATCCACGAGATCAACGGTGTGGTCAAACGAGTTTTGCCTCGTGATAATGAAGCGGTCAATGAATGCTGGCTGTCCGACCGCGATCGTTACAGTTATGAGGCGGTCAATTCGTCAGATCGTCTGACGTTGCCGCTGATCCGAAAAGGTGACACGTTCCACGAGGCCGATTGGTCCGAAGCGCTAGAAATGGCGGTAGAGTCATTGCAGCGTGTTCATCAGGAGACAGGTGGATCTTCGATCGGGTCGTTGTGTACACCGACGGCCACACTGGAAGAGTTCTTTTTGCTGCAGAAGATTCTGCGTGGACTCGACAGCTCGAACATTGACCATCGGCTGCGACAGCAAGATTTTCGAGATGACCCGCTTGTGCCGATCTTTCCGGCCTCACGGACACCCGTCGCGAGTATCCAGGGTCTCGACGCAGTTCTATTAGTCGGCTGTAACATCAGAAAGGAACTGCCGCTATTGGCCCTACGGCTCAGAGCAATGACACAAAGGGGCGGTCGTGTGGGTGCATTGAACCCCCTCCAGTATGATTTTAATTTCCCGGTAGCCCACCAGGTCACGGTGGCGCCGACCAGTTTAGAAGGTGACTTTGCGCTTTTGGCCTGCGCTATGGCCCAAAAACTTCAAAAAGAAATGCCGGAATGGATCACCACCCTGGCGGCTACGGTCGATCTGGCACCGGAGGTGGAAGGTCTCGCTGAGATGCTGTTGTCGGGGGATAGAGGTAGCCTGATTGTGCTTGGGCAGGTCAGTTGTAACCACCAGAATTCATCCCTGCTGCGCAGCTTGGCATTCTGGATCAGTGAAATCTGCAATATCGATATAGCCCTTCTTCCAGACGCGAACAGCGCGGCGGCCTGGCTGGCAGGTTGCGTTCCACATCGTGGACCTAATGGAGTCGCCCTCAGTGACCCGGGATTCGATGCGCGGGCTATGATTGGGGAGCGTCTTCGTGCCTATGTTCTCTACGGTATGGAAGTCGATTGTGACTATGCAGAGCCACTCAAACTTGGTGAGGCGCTCAATAATGCAGATTTTGTGCTTTCCTTCTCTTGCTTCAGGTCGGCTGTGCCAGCTCAGGCTGATGTGGTGCTGCCTGTGGCGCCATTTACAGAGATAGATGGGACATATGTCAATCTGGAAGGCAGGTTCCAGACCTCGGTGCCGGCGGTCAGTCCATCAGGCCAGGCTAGACCTGGTTGGAAGATTCTGCGTGTGTTGGGAAATCTGCTAGAACTCGAAGGGTTTGGCTATGTCAGTACGGATGAAGTCGCCCGTGAGATTGCTGCACCGGTCCTGCCTCCAGTAAGACGGAGCACGACCTACCAGGATCCGGATCGAGGCGATGAAGACCGCCGATCACCGGTTCTCGCCGGTAATGGCAACCGAGTATGTCGGATTATGGATATTCCCATCTACGAAACTGATCCAATAGTTCGACGGGCGGCAGCGCTTCAGTCGACAGCGGATGCTACGGTTGCAATGGTTCACATTGATTTGAAGGATCTAACGAGCCTTGGATTATCTGCTGGCGACAAGGTCAGGGTCAGTGGCCAGGACGGCAGGGTAATTCTGCCGTTAAAGGTCGACCACCGGGTACCTGCTGGAGCTGTCTACATTCCAGGTGGGTGCTCGGAGACAGCTCCCCTGGGTTCCAGCAGTCATGTGACCATCGAGGCGGAAGTCTAAAGATGGATTGGATGATTCAGGCCTGGCAGCAACTGCCGATCATTGTTCAACTCGCCATAAAGATCGGCCTTATCCTGGGACCCCTGATCCTTTCAGTTGCCTACTACACCTATCTTGAAAGGAAGGTCATCGCCTACATGCATGTGCGGGTAGGGCCCAACCGGGTTGGGCCAAAGGGCCTCCTTCAGCCGATAGCGGATGTTGTCAAGCTGATGTTCAAGGAGATGATCCTACCCACGAAGTCGGATCGCTATCTATTCATCATCGCTCCAGTGCTCTCTTTGGCGCCAGCTTTGGCCGCATGGGCAGTCATCCCATTTTCAGGCTCACTGGTACTTGCTGACATCGATGCGAGTCTGTTGTACGTTCTGGCTCTGACATCCATGGGTGTCTACGGTGTGATCATCGCGGGCTGGGCATCGAATTCGAAATACGCCTTTCTGGGCGCCATGCGGGCGGCAGCGCAGATCGTTGCCTATGAAATTGCCATGGGGTTCGCCCTGGTCGGTGTACTGATGGCGGCCGGCAGCCTGAATCTCAGCGCCATAGTACTTGCCCAGTCAGGTGGAATTCACCAGTGGTATTTCATTCCATTACTGCCTCTTTTCCTGGTATACCTGATTGCTGGTGTTGCCGAAACCAACCGTGCTCCGTTCGATGTAGCAGAAGGAGAATCGGAGATCGTCGCTGGATTTCATGTGGATTATTCCGGCATGGGTTTTGCGCTGTTCTTTCTCGCGGAATATGCAAACATGTTGTTGATTTCCGCCTTAACAGTGCTGATGTTCCTTGGGGGGTGGAACCCACCGCTGGATGTGGCACCCTTCATCTGGGTCCCGGGATTATTTTGGTTTCTGGGCAAGCTTTGTGCGGTGGCCTTCCTTTTTCTATGGTTTCGGGCAACCTTTCCGCGCTACCGTTATGACCAGATTATGCGCCTGGGCTGGAAAGTGTTCATACCTATCACGTTGATCTGGATCGGTGTCATCGGCTTTGCCCGATTCTTTACCCCCTTCGGTAGCATTTTCCGGTAGCGGTCAGAATGCAATTTCCACTCAGAAACGTGTTTCAAACCTGGTCACTCACGGAACTGTTGAGGGGCTTACTCCTGACTGGAGGGTATTTCTTCAGACGCAAATTCACCATCCAATACCCGGAAGAAAAAACGCCAAAATCTCCGCGCTTTCGTGGTCTCCATGCCCTCAGGCGCTACCCGAATGGAGAAGAACGTTGTATTGCCTGCAAACTCTGTGAGGCGGTCTGTCCGGCCCTCGCAATTAACATAGAGTCGGAAGAGCGACAGGATGGCACCAGACGAACCATCCGCTATGACATAGACCTGTTCAAATGCATCTACTGCGGATTTTGCGAAGAGGCCTGCCCGGTGGATTCCATCGTTCTCACCGGTATCGATGAATACCATTTTGAAACCGGGGAGTCCGGTGTAGTGAGCAAGCTCGATCTGCTTTCCCTGGGAGATCGTTACGAAAGCGACATTGCTGCGGCTCGTACTCAGGATGCTCCTTACCGTTAACGCCTGGCAAGAGCAGAACAAGAAATGACCCTGTTATCAATCGTCTTCTATGTTCTGGCTGCGGTGCTGGTTGGTTCCAGCGCCATGGTGATTAGCGTCCGGAACCCTGTTAAAGCTGCCTTGTTTCTGGTGCTTTCGTTTTTCTCCGCAGCCTGTATCTGGATGACGTTGGAAGCAGAATTCCTGGCTATAACACTGGTGCTGGTGTATGTCGGTGCTGTTATGGTCCTGTTTTTGTTTGTAGTGATGATGCTTGACATCGATATCGTACGGATGCGGGAAGGATTCACCCGCTATCTGCCCCTCGGTGCAGTTGTGGCCGGAATCATGATGACAGAGATTGCCCTGGTGGTTATGTCCGGCCGTTTCGAGCTGGATAATCTGGCACGCCCAGCCGGTCATTCGGCAGATTACAGCAACACCCGAGAACTGGGTCTGTTGCTCTACACGGACTATGTGCTTGCCTTCGAAGTTGCTGGGCTAATACTGCTCGTTGCCATTGTAGCAGCCATCGCGCTGACGCTAAGGCGTAGGCCTGAGACCCGATACCAGAAGCCTTCCAAGCAGGTCAAGGTAAAGAAATCAGATCGACTGCGAGTCGTCGACGTGCCGTCGGGCCCGCGACAGGATAACGTCAAATGATCCCGCTCTCCCACTATCTAGTGCTGAGTGCCGTGCTGTTCGCGCTGAGTGTGATGGGCGTGTTTCTGAATCGAAAGAATTTGGTGATCATTCTGATGGCGATAGAACTGCTCCTGCTCGCGGTCAACATCAACTTTGTCGCGTTTTCCTATTATCTCGATGACCCGGCCGGGCAGGTATTCGTGTTCTTTATTCTGACCGTCGCAGCAGCTGAAGCTGCAATTGGTTTAGCGATCCTAATCCTGCTATTCCGAAATCGCCGTTCCATTAACGTCCAGGACCTTGATCAACTCAAGGGCTGACATTAATACCATGGAAACACTCTACCTTCTAATACCTGTGTTGTGTTTGGCCGCTTCGATCGTAGCTGGTCTGATGGGGCATTTGATCGGGAGAGTTGGAGCCCATCGCGTGACCATTGGCGCGGTTGGGTTGGCGCTGATCTTGTCTTTGATCGTGACCCATGATGTCTACAGGGGGAACACCTTTAACGGTAGTGTCTATATCTGGGGCACCAGTGGCGGGGTGTCCTTTGAAATCGGGTTCCTTATCGATCGACTGACTGGCCTGATGATGAGTGTGGTCACTTTTGTTTCCCTCATGGTTCACATCTATACGATCGGGTACATGCGTGATGATCCGGGGTACACCCGCTTTTTCAGCTATATCTCATTATTTACTTTTGCGATGCTGATGTTGGTGATGGCCAATAATTTCTTGCAGTTGTTTTTCGGCTGGGAAGCGGTCGGATTGGTATCCTATTTGCTGATTGGCTTTTGGTACCAAAGGGAGTCTGCTATCGCTGCAAATTTGAAAGCGTTTTTGGTAAATCGAGTTGGAGATCTCGGTTTTATATTGGGAATCGCAGCCATTTTGTATCTTTTTGGAAGCTTGGATTACGCGGCAGTCTTTACCGGTGCCCGGGACTACAGCGGCAACTCGGTGACCGGTCCTTTGGGTTTTGAATGGCAGTGGATGACGATCGTCTGCCTGCTGCTTTTTGTCGGTGCAATGGGGAAATCTGCTCAGGTCCCGCTGCACGTATGGCTACCCGATTCCATGGAAGGCCCCACTCCAATATCCGCACTGATACATGCCGCGACGATGGTCACTGCGGGGATCTTTATGGTCGCACGCATGTCGCCGCTTTTTGAGCTATCTACTACTGCGCTATCCGTTGTGCTGATCGTTGGCGCAGTGACAGCGCTTCTTATGGCTCTCGTCGGCCTGGTCCAAAATGACATCAAACGCGTAGTGGCTTATTCGACGCTCTCGCAACTCGGTTACATGACCGTTGCACTGGGGGTCTCTGCGTACTCGGTTTCGATCTTCCATCTGGCGACCCATGCGTTTTTCAAAGCCCTGCTGTTCCTGGCAGCTGGTTCGGTCATTATTGCCTTGCACCATGAGCAGGATATGCGGCGCATGGGGGGGCTCCGGCATTCCATGCCAATCACCTACATCACGGCTGTCATTGGAAGTCTGGCTCTTGCCGGGATTCCACCCTTTGCCGGGTTCTTTTCCAAGGACGCGATAATCGAGGCTGTGCGCCACGCCAGCATTCCTGGGGCCGGTTTCGCCTATTTCGCCGTACTCAGCGGAGTTTTGGTTACGGCGTTTTACTCCTTTCGGCTGGTCTTCATGGTTTTCCACGGCGAGTCCAGGGTCAGTGAGGATGTCCGCAGCCATCTGCACGAAAGTCCCTGGTCGGTCACAGGTCCGCTCATCCTCCTGGCAATCCCTTCGATTTTAGCCGGGATGCTCATGGTTGAAGGCGCAATGTCGGGGAACCTATTCGGTGACTCGATCGAGTATCGTGCAGTGGCTGATGAGTCCGGTCACCCCAACGCGCTGGGACTTGTCCTGCACGGATTTGCTGCTCCGCCCTTCTGGCTGGCAGTGGCGGGCATTGGTCTGGCCTGGCTGTTTTATATCCGTTATCAGACGTTTCCAGGAAAGGTTGCGGCCAGGCTTGGACTCATCCATCAGATATTACTCAGAAAATATGGATTTGATGAGCTGTATCAGATGGTGTTTTCGTCGGGTGGCAGGTCAGTCGGCAACTTTCTGTGGGTGTTTCTGGACGTAAAGTTGATCGACGGAGTGGCTGTCAACGGCACAGCTAATCTCATTGGTTGGATTTCAGTAATAGCCCGCAGACTGCAGACCGGATATGTCTACCATTATGCTTTTGCAATGATCATAGGATTGGTCCTGCTCATGTCTTGGCGGCTTTGGGCATGACAGTACTGGATCAACATATGCTGAGTCTCGTGATCTGGTTGCCTGTGCTCGGCGGCGTACTGGTACTTGCCTCAGGCAGTGATCGCAATGCACCTGTGGCCCGAAAACTTGCACTCGGTTTTTCGCTGGCTACTTTCGTTCTTTCCCTGTCTTTGTACACCGGTTTTGATGTTTCCAAATCAAGCATGCAGTTCATCGAGCACTACAGCTGGGTTGGTGCACTGAATATCTACTACCACCTGGGTATCGACGGAATATCAATGCCCCTGATCCTGCTGACGTCACTGCTGACCCTCGTCGTCGTGATCGCAGGGTGGGAGGTAATTCAAGATCGAGTTGCTCAATACCTGGCGGCATTCCTGATCATGGAAGGACTCATGATCGGGGTGTTCAGCGCATTGGATGCCATACTTTTTTATGTATTCTGGGAGGCTATGCTCATCCCCATGTTCCTGATAATTGGAATTTGGGGCGGGCCCAATCGGGTCTATGCTGCTGTCAAGTTTTTTCTTTACACACTGTTAGGATCTTTGCTGATGCTTGTGGCTATTGTTTGCCTGTACTTTGCCACGGACCAATCATTCAGCATACTAGATTTCCACGCGGTCCCGTTGGGCTACACGGCGCAGGTGTATCTGTTTTTGGCATTTTTTGCCGCTTTTGCCGTCAAGGTGCCCATGTTTCCGGTCCATACGTGGTTGCCCGATGCCCATGTCGAAGCTCCGACAGGTGGTTCGGTAATTCTTGCGGCCATTACACTAAAAATGGGCGCCTATGGATTCCTTCGCTTCAGCATCCCGATCGCCCCGGATGCGGCACACCACCTTGCGGGGCCGATTATCGGCTTATCACTGGTCGCGGTGGTGTACATTGCCCTGGTCGCGCTGGTCCAACGCGATATGAAAAAACTGATTGCCTATTCATCGATCTCCCACATGGGGTTCGTGACCCTCGGGCTATTTATTTTTGATACGCAGGGTATGGAAGGTGCGATTGTCCAGATGATTTCGCATGGATTCGTGTCCGGCGCTTTGTTTCTGTGTGTTGGCGTGCTCTACGATCGAGTTCACTCTCGCGAGATCTCTTCTTACGGGGGAGTTGTGAATACAATGCCTGTCTTTGCCGCCTTTTTTGTTTTTTTCGCAATGGCAAATGCCGGGCTTCCCGGAACTTCTGGATTCGTTGGCGAGTTCCTGGTGATTCTTGGCAGTTTCCGGACTAACGGCTGGTTTGCAGTGGTAGCAGGAAGTACTCTGGTTCTAGGAGCCGCCTATACCTTATGGATGATCAAGCGGGTAGTCTTCGGTCCGGTGGCTAACGATAACGTCAAGGTACTACTGGATATCAAAGGAAGGGAAAAGGTTGTCCTAAGTGTCCTTGCTGCCTGTGTTCTGGCACTCGGCGTGTTTCCGCTACCACTCTTGGAGGTAGTGCACGCATCGGTCGAGAATCTTCTTCATCACGCCGCGCAGACAAAACTCTGATGAGCCTGGCTACCGTGAACATCATGGTCGTGCTGCCCGAGATCGTTGTCTCAGTCATGGCTTGCCTTATTCTTGTTCTGGATCTTTACCTGCCTGTGCGGTTTCGAATCCAAACCGGCTTCGTCCTCACATTGGGGGTATTGCTGGCCGCTACCCTGATTATTTTGTTCAGTTCAGTGTCGATCACGGTGGTCGGACTTAACGGCTTGGTGGTCAGGGATCGTATCTCGGATTTGCTCAAATGCGGGATCTGCCTGATTAGCGCGGGTGTCTTCCTCTACGGACGCCGTTACGCAATTGAGCGTGGCTTCTGGCGAGGCGAGTATCTTGCTCTTGGTCTCTTAGGTGTCGTCGGCATGATGATCATGACGGCTGCAAATCACCTGCTGACGGTTTACGTGGGCGTGGAACTGCTCGCGCTCTGCTTGTATTCAATGGTTGGGATGCAACGAGATTCTGTTTCGGCATCTGAAGCGGCCATGAAGTTGTTTATCTTAGGTGCGTTAGCCTCTGGCGTGCTGCTCTATGGAATGTCACTCCTGTACGGACTGACTGGAACGCTAATGATCAGTGATATTAGTGCAGCAGTGAACCGCTTCGGACCGCCCGATTTGCCTCTACTTCTCGCGTTGATTCTTATCGTCGTCGGCCTTCTTTTTAAAATTGGGGCCGTGCCGTTTCACATGTGGGTACCGGATGTCTATGACGGTGCACCGACGTCGACAACCCTGTTTCTCGCGGCGGCTCCGAAACTGGCCGCCTGTGCCATGATTCTTCGATTATTGGCCGAGGGCTTAGACGGGCTTTTCCAAACGTGGCAAGAGATGCTGATTGCAGCATCTTTATTCTCTATTGTTCTTGGTAACGTGGTCGCTATTGCACAAAAGAATATCAAACGCATGCTCGCTTATTCGGCGATTTCGCACATGGGCTTTTTTCTGCTGGGGATCCTATCAGGGGGCGCTTCAGGGTATTCTGCAGCGTTGGTCTACATTCTCATATACGGTGTGATAACCCTGGGCGTTTTCGGCGTGGTGCTTGGTTTGTCAAGGAATGGCACAGAAGCCGATCAGATAGAACACTACAAAGGTCTGAATTCCACTCACCCGTGGCTCGCCTTTCTGATGCTGTTGTTGATGTTCTCTCTGGCTGGTGTGCCGCCGACGATTGGTTTCTACGCTAAATTATCGGTCTTACAATCGGTTATCCAAGCGGATCTGGCCTGGGTCGCAGTGGTCGCAGTGATATTTGCGGTCGTAGGTGCGTTCTATTATTTAAGAGTTGTCAAGATCATGTATTTCGAATCGCCGCCGAATAGTGGTGAAATCCGACTCAATTGTGGGAACGCGCAGCGACTGGTCCTCTCTTTGAATGCCCTTGCGGTCATCGTCGCCATGCCGTGGATCGGTATACTGGTCGATATCTGTAACCAAGCAGTGGCATCGCTTCAGTAACCGGTTCTGGCTGTTGCCGTTCCTGACACACCATTCAGGAACGAGTCTGCAACAGTCCGTAAGCCTGTGCCAAACCATTAATGAGCGACAGGAAACAGGGCCTCTGTGGTAAAATGCAGCTCTTCTGAAGGGTGACTAACCCACCCGTGATCAAGCAAAAACCAGGCCTCTTCGGGGGTCTTTTCTACGCCGAGGCTTAACCCCTTACCAAGGTTCATGACCTACTGATAATGAATGAAATAGCGAAAGAGACAATTGCCGCCAACCTGGAGCAGGAAATGCGGCAGTCTTACCTTGATTACGCGATGAGCGTTATCGTAGGCAGAGCGTTGCCCGATGTACGCGACGGCCTAAAGCCGGTCCACCGGCGGGTTTTATATGCAATGTCGGAGCTCGGCAATGACTGGAACAAGCCCTACAAAAAGTCT
This sequence comes from uncultured Acidiferrobacteraceae bacterium, assembly GCA_964630665.1. GTDB lineage: Bacteria > Pseudomonadota > Gammaproteobacteria > Arenicellales > UBA868 > UBA9619. The sequence goes on from CAZVVN010000011.1 coordinate 28,154, forward strand.
GCCCGGATCGTGGGGGATGTGATCGGTAAATATCACCCGCATGGTGATAACGCTGTTTATGACACGATTGTCCGTATGGCACAGCCATTTTCGCTGCGCTACCCGCTGGTCGATGGTCAAGGCAATTTTGGTTCGGTCGATGGGGACTCTCCCGCTGCAATGCGTTACACCGAAATCCGGTTGTCCAGGCTGGCCCACGAACTGCTAGAGGACATAGAAAAAGGCACCGTCGATTTTCAGGCCAACTACGACGAGACCGAGACTCAGCCGGTGGTTCTGCCAGCAAAAGTCCCCAATCTTCTGATCAATGGCTCATCCGGGATAGCCGTTGGTATGGCAACCAACATTCCACCCCATAATCTGGGTGAAACGATCGATGCGTGCCTGGTCATGATCGACAATCCCCAAGCCGGACTCGCAGATCTGATTGACAAACTCCCGGGTCCCGATTTCCCCACCGCAGGAATCATCAACGGTACCGCCGGTATTCGGCAGGCCTACGAAACAGGCCGGGGGCGTATCTATGTGCGTGCCAGAGTCCGTATCGAGGAAATGGAAAATGGCAGTCGTTCATGCCTTGTGGTAACCGAACTGCCCTATCAGGTTAACAAGGCACGGTTGCTGGAGAAGATCGCTGACCTGGTGAAAAATGAAAAAATCGAAGGCATCAACGGTCTTCGAGATGAGTCAGACAAATCTGGGATGCGTATGCTCATTCAACTGAAGCGAGGTGAGGTGCCAGAGGTTGTACTTAACAATCTTTATCAGCAGACCCAGATGCAGGCCGTATTTGGTATTAATCTTGTTGGTCTGAGTGAGAATCAACCCAGACTGTTCAATTTGCGGGAACTGCTGGAGAGTTTTGTTCGCCACCGCAGAGAAGTTGTCACTCGGCGAACAATACATGATCTGACGAGAACCCGAGAACGGGTGCATATCCTGGAAGGCCTAGCGGTGGCGCTGACCAACATTGACGTTGTGATCGCACTGATCAAAGCCGCTCCAGATCCAGCTTCTGCCAAAACACAGCTGATTGATTCTCTGTGGGATGCGGGAATTGTCAGCGAACTGGTTGAATTGGCGGACCCGAAGCGTTCCCGGCCGGAGACTGTAGGATCTGAATTCGGTTTGCAAGCGGATGGGTACAGACTAACTGTCGTTCAGGCACAAGCTATTCTTGATCTTCGGCTGCATCGCTTGACAGGTCTAGAGAAGGACAAAATCGCAGAGGAGTATCGGAAGAATCTGGCCGTGATCAATAATTTGCTTGAGATTCTAGAAGATGCTTCCCGGTTAATGGAGGTTGTCAAGGAAGAACTCCTGGAGTTGCGGGACAAATACAGCGATCCCCGCCGAACTGAGATCCTGGCCAATCGACTGGATCTTGCCGATGAAGATCTGATCAACCGGGAAGACATGGTTGTCACTTTATCTCATGAAGGTTACGCCAAATCACAACCGCTCACCGATTATCAGGCACAAAGGCGTGGGGGAAAGGGACGCGTTGCAACACGGACCAAAGAAAATGACTTCGTCAAGTCGATGTTTGTTGCCCATTCCCATGACACTATCCTGTGTTTTTCAAATAGCGGCAAGGTCTACTGGCTGCGGGTTTATCAATTGCCCCAGGCGGGAAGGCAAGCCAGAGGCCGACCTCTGGTGAACCTGTTACCTCTGGGGCCTGACGAGCGTATCACAGCATTTCTACCGTTCAACGGATACACTGAAGGCCAATATGTTTTTATGGCCACCGCCGGGGGAATCGTCAAAAAATGTAACTTAACGGATTTCTCCCGGCCAAGATCTTCAGGCCTCAGGGCGATCATTCTTTCAGAAAATGACGAACTGGTTGGGGTCGGTCTTACCGAAGGTCAATCTGACCTGTTGTTGTTCAGTTGCAGCGGTAAGTCAATTCGCTTCTCTGAAACAGACGTGCGTGTGATGGGCAGAGGAGCCCGTGGTGTAAGAGGGATCGCCTTGAAAGGCGGGCAACGCCTAATTGCTATGCTGACTGTCAGGGAACGCGACGTTTCCAAAGCGGTATTGACAGCGACTGCACGGGGCTACGGAAAACGAACTGTGTTGACTGAATTCCCCCGCAAACGGCGCGGAGGGCAGGGGGTTATCGCAATCCAGAACGGTATTCGAAATGGCAAAGTTATCGGCGCAGTTCTGGTCTCTGAAGAAGACGAATTGATGCTCATGACTGAGGGTGGTCGTCTCGTTCGTACACGGGTGGCCGAGATATCACTGCTTGGCCGAAATACCCAGGGCGTTCGATTGATCGATCTTGCGGAACAAGAGAGCCTGATCAGTGTGGGGCTGATCGAGGAAGCCGAGGAGGACATGGAAGAAAATGGCGAGTAATACACTCTTCTCGTCTTCATTAATTGTACGTGACCATCAGTGCGTTATTACACCCGGATGAGGCATGTCCAACCCATCTGAACTAGAAACGCTTCGACGACAGATCGATGAAATAGATACGGATCTGTTAGCTCTCGTCAATCGTAGAGTTGAATTGGCGCAGGCGGCCGGTAGAACGAAAGCAAAAGGCGACGACCGGGTCGTCTATCGACCAGAGCGTGAGGCCTTGATTCTCGATCGAATCGTGAAGCTGAATAAGGGTCCGCTGACCTCGGAAAAAATCGAGGGGCTTTTCAGGGAGGTCATTTCGTTATGCAGAGCTGCCGAAGCCAAGCCAGTGGTAGCAGTACTAGGACCTGTCGGAACGTATTCCGAACTGGCGGCCGTTCGTCATTTCGGCCAGGAAGTCGATATCGTTTTGGCAGCTAGTATCGACGAGGTTTTCCGACTCACCGAAGCAGACACTGCTCAATACGCCGTGGTACCCGTTGAGAATTCTACGGAGGGCGGGATCGGCAATACATTGGACAGGCTGCTCAATACTCCGTTAACAATCTGTGGTGAGATCGATTTTCGGGTGAGGCACTGTTTGTTAGGCCTTTCCCAAACGGTGACCCCCAAGACGGTCAGCGCGCATCAACAGGCGCTTGCCCAATGCCGACTCTGGCTTGACTCCAATCTGCCAGGAGTGGATCTTCTTTCTGTTCCGAGCAATGCCGAAGCCGCACGGCGGGCCGCTGGCGACGCTGACAGCGTGGCCATCGCCTCCGAAGAGGCAGCGGACGCATATGGGTTGACGGTGCTCCACAGCAACATAGAGGATCGGCCAGGCAATTCGACACGCTTTCTGGTCCTGGGCCACCGCCGAGTAGAACGCACCGGAAAGGACAAAACCAGTGTCGCAATGTCGGTCCGCAATCGACCGGGAGCGTTGCAGGCACTCCTGGCGCCGCTGTCCGACAATAACGTTGATCTGACAAAGGTCGAGTCGCGGCCATCTAGTACCGGGTTATGGGAGTACATATTCTTTATAGACTTTGCTGGACATGTAGGCGATTCTGCTGTTGCCAGAGCGTTGGCCGACATCGAGGATCAGGCTGCTATGTTTAAGATTCTTGGCTCGTACCCGAAGAGCAACTGATTAAAGATGGTCTTCGACCCGCTGCGACATGCAGTACCTGGCGTCCAGGCCCTCGAGCCTTATCAACCTGGAAAACCAAACGAAACAATTGAACGGGAACTCGGAATTCGGCGGATCGTCAAACTCGCCTCAAATGAGAATCCCAGGACACCGCATTCGGTTATTCAAGCCATCTTCGAGGGGGCAAGCGATACCATTTCTCGGTACCCGGATGGTTCTGGCCATGCCCTGAAGGAAGCGTTAGCCGACAAGCTCGATGTGGCGTCGAATCAGATCACTTTGGGGAATGGTTCCAATGACGTGCTGGAACTACTGGTCAAGGCGTATGTTGCACCGGGGCAGGGCGTGGTGGTTTCCGAGCACTCCTTTGCTGTGTACAGCCTGGCCGCATATGCCGCTGGTGCCGACCTAAAGACGGCTCCGGCGGACAACTGGGGGCATGACCTTCAGGCAATGAGGGCAATGGTGGACGACAACACAAAGCTCATATTCGTTGCGAACCCAAACAATCCAACTGGCACGGCGGTGGATCTAACGGAACTTTGTCGGTTTCTTGACAGTCTCCCTGATACCGTCATTACAGTTATTGACGAGGCTTATTTTGAATATTGTGAAGCCCCAGAGTTTCCGGATGCCGTCCGGCTTCTTAAGCACTACCCAGGCTTGGTCGCCATCCGAACGTTTTCAAAGATTTATGGGCTCGCGGGATTTCGAATTGGCTACGGGATTTCGAGTTCCGGAATAGCGGATATTCTGAACCGCGTCCGCCAGCCATTTAATGTCAACAGCCTTGCACTGGCGGCAGCCCGACTGGTTCTTGATGACCAAGAATTCGTCAACCAGAGCCTTGAACTCAACGCTCGAGGCATGGCCCAGCTATGTGATGGTTTTTCGTCACTCGCTCTTCGTTGGATTCCTTCAATTGCAAATTTTGTCAGTGTCGACCTGCAGCAACCTGCCTTGCCGATATTCGAGAGAATGCTGCGCCAGGGAGTTATTGTCCGGCCGATTGCGAACTACGGAATGCCTGATCATTTGCGCATAACCATTGGCCTAGAGGAGGAAAACGCCATGGCTCTGGAAGCGTTAGGCGGCTCACTGGCCCAACAAGGAAATACGTGAAAGCCAGCAAAGAACACGCCAAGGGTATCGATACCTTATCGATCATCGGTGTCGGCCTGATTGGCGGATCGTTGGCCAAGGCACTGAAGAAGGCTGATTTCGTCCGAGAAGTTATAGGATTTGGCAGGAGCGAAGCCAATCTTCGCCTAGCACTTGACCAAGGGGTAATCGACCACTGGACACTTGATCTGAATGAGGCCGTAGCCGGTGCTGATGTCATCATGCTGGCAACACCTGTAGCTGCTGCAGACCAACTACTGCCACGGATCTCGACAAGTCTACGGGACAATACGATTGTGACCGATGCCGGAAGCGTCAAGGGTTCGGTGATTGACGCGGCAGTCAGTGCGTTCGGCGAGAGAATCAGTCATTTTGTCCCAGGGCACCCTATAGCGGGTGGCGAGAACAGCGGTGTCGGGGCCTCCTGTGTCGACCTCTTTGACGGGCAGAAGGTGATTCTGACACCGTTACCTTCCACAGGGGCCAGGTCGCTTGAATGTATCCGGCAAATGTGGGAAACGACCGGGGCTTCGGTGAGCGAAATGGATCCGGATAGTCATGACCGTCTTCTAGCTCTCACCAGCCATTTGCCCCACGCGTTAGCCTTTTGTCTGGTGAACCTGTTGGCTGACCAGTCAGATGCCGACGAGTGTTATGACCTGGCCGCAAGCGGGTTCTATGACATCACTAGAATCGCCTCGAGTGATCCCGTTATGTGGCGGGATATTTTCCTGGGCAACCAAGATGCAGTGCTTTCAAGGCTCGCCGATTATCGTGAAAAATTAGGGGATTTAATGAAATTGATTGAATCGAAAGACGCTGACGGCCTTCTGGCTGAATTTCGAAAGTCAAATAAAAGCCGGTCTTTAATACAAAGCCGGTGATCGTTGTGAGTTGAACACAAAATCGCCCGTGAAGTCATTTAGCGTCACTGGTAAATGTACCTTCAGCGGCAGTATCCGAATACCCGGAGACAAATCCATCAGTCACCGGGCGGTGATTCTCGCCTCACTTGCCGAAGGGAGATCGGTGATTCATGATCTCCTCGAGAGCGCCGATGTATTGGCAACGATAACAGCGTTCCAACGTCTCGGTGTCAGAATGGAAGGACCGACAGATAGTACTTTACGGATTAATGGCGTTGGGCTGACTGGTTTAAGTGCGCCAGGCGGGAAACTGGATATGGGTAATTCCGGCACCGCAATGCGTCTCCTGGCCGGGGTGCTGGCCGGCCAGAATTTCGCGACCACCCTAGTTGGTGATAAATCACTCAGTCAGCGGCCAATGGAAAGAATTATTGATCCTTTGACCATAATGGGCGCCAACATCGGTAGTTCAGTAGGTGGCACACCGCCACTTGAGATCCGCCCGGTGGATAAACTCCGGGGGCTTGACTATTCAGTTCCGATAGCCAGCGCTCAAGTCAAATCGGCGGTTCTGTTAGCTGGCCTTTATGCTAGCGGCACAACGTGTGTAAGGGAATCAGCGGTTACAAGGGACCATACCGAACGGATGTTGGCCGGTTTCAAATACAGCGGATGCCTTTATGAACACCCTGCCATGGTTGACGGAGGAGGCAGTTTGAGTGCGTGTGATGTCATCGTGCCAGGGGATCTATCATCAGCGGCATTTTTCCTTGTTGGAGCGACTATTTCAGAGGGATCTTCTGTAAGGTTGGAAAACATCGGGGTCAATCGAACGCGTTCTGGCATTCTTGAGATCTTAGAAAGAATGGGAGCAGATATCCGCCTCGAATCCAATCGAATGATCTGTGGAGAAGAGGTGGCAGACCTGGTCGTTCGATACAGCCCTCTGCATGGTATTTCCATAGGTCCGGAGCTTGTCTCGCGATCTATTGACGAGTTCCCGGCTATAGCTATAGCCGCGGCCTGCGCGAAAGGCAGTACGACAATACGGGGTGCAGAGGAACTCAGGGTCAAAGAAACGGACCGAATCAAAGCTATCGTAAAAGGACTCAGAGCTCTGGGTATTCAGGTCGTTGAGTTGGAAGACGGTATGGTTATAACAGGCGGCGAACTCTACGGTGGCGAAGTCAATAGCTGCCAGGATCACCGTATTGCGATGGCCTTTTCCGTCGCTGGAGCAGCGACAAAAGGTAACGTTCAAATAGAAGATTGTGACAATGTCGAGACATCTTTCCCGAATTTCGTATCAGAAGCCGCAGGATCCGGACTGAACATAGTAGAACGACCTGGTGAATTCGGATGACTCGTGTGCCGGTCCTGGCGATTGATGGCCCAGGCGGTTCCGGGAAAGGAACGGTTGCCTTCAACATTGCAACGGCCAGAAACTGGCATCTTCTGGATAGCGGCGCGCTTTACCGAGCCTTTTCTTTTGCGGCAAACCAAAACGGCGTATCCCCAGACGACACGAGTGGTCTTCGAGCAATTTTTCGCACGATAGTTATCCAGTTTAAGATATCAAGTGGCAGCGAGATTCGAGTGCAAGTCGATGGTAGCGACGTTACGGAACAGATCAGGAGTGCTGAAGGTGGGGTGTTGGCCTCAAAATATGCTTCAGTTCCAACTGTCAGGAGGTGCTTGCTGTCAAGACAGAGGCAGGAACGGAAAGCACCCGGGTTAGTGGCTGATGGCCGAGATATGGGCACCGTGGTTTTCCCGGACGCAACACTTAAGATCTACCTGACCGCGAGCATCAGGGTAAGGGCAGAAAGACGCTATAAACAGTTGAAGAGTAAGGGTTTTGATGTTAACCTTGCCCGGATTGAACGCGAGGTATCTGAACGGGACGATAAAGACAGTTCCCGGGCAGTATCGCCGATGAGACCAGCAGAAGATGCCATCTTGGTCGATACATCAGATTTGAGGATCGTGGAGGTTGTAAAGAAGATTGAGAGTCTGCTCGAAGACAGGTTGGAACTGACCCCCTAATTCCGAACTAACTTCCAGCGGCCACTGCCTCCTTACATGGCAACGCAAATCAACTGTCCCGTCAGGGCCTGACCGCGTTGACCGAAATTCACTGCCAACAATGTATTTTTGGAACCTGATCCCTGGATAAAACTCACCATGTCAGAAAGTTTTGCCGAACTGCTCGAGGAGAGCTTCAAAAAGTCACAAATGAACCCGGGCGCTGTCATCGAAGCGGAGGTGGTCGATGTCAACGGCGACTTCGTTGTGGTCAACGCAGGTCTGAAGTCAGAGTCTGAGATTCCAGCAATCCAGTTCAGAGACTCCGAAGGCAATGTTTCGGTTGCCGTTGGAGACCTCGTCGAGGTTGCGATCGAAACAGTAGAAGATGGGTTCGGTAATACCCGCCTCTCCCGCGAGCGGGCGCGCAGAGTCAAATCATGGGAAGTGCTCGAGCAATCTTTTGAGGCGCAATCGATCGTGACGGGATTTCTAACCGGTAAGGTTAAGGGTGGTTTTACCGTGTCTATTGATGAGGTGCGGGCTTTCCTCCCCGGCTCTCTAGTGGATGTGCGACCGGTAACGGATACGAACTTCCTGGAAAACAAGGAACTGGAATTTAAGGTAATCAAACTCGACCGAGCCAGAAACAATGTCGTCGTATCGCGAAGAGCTGTCGTCGAAAAGGAGATGGAGGCCGAGCGCTCTCAATTACTCGAGAACCTGGAAGAAGGCCAGATTATTAACGGTGTTGTGAAGAACCTCACCGACTATGGGGCTTTCGTCAACCTGGGTGGCCTGGATGGTCTTCTGCATATAACAGATATTGCCTGGAAAAGAGTAAAACATCCTTCGGAGGTGCTTTCGGTTGGCCAAGAGTTAGATGTACGTGTGCTGAAGTTCGATCGAGAAAGAAATCGGGTCTCACTGGGTCTGAAACAACTTGGAGAGGATCCTTGGTCTGATATTGCGAGACGTTATCCGGAAAGCACTCGGATTTTCGGAAAGATAACGAATTTAACTGACTATGGTGTTTTCGTTGAACTTGAAGAAGGAGTTGAAGGGCTGGTCCACGTCTCGGAAATGGATTGGACAAACAAAAACGTGCACCCCAGTAAGGTCTGCCACCTGGGTGACGAAGTCGAGGTCATGGTGCTGGAGGTGGATTCCGAAAGACGTCGTATTTCCCTGGGCATCAAACAGTGCACTGCCAATCCATGGGAAGAATTCGCTGCTACGCACAATCGCAACGACAGGATCACAGGGCAGATAAAATCGATCACAGACTTTGGTGTCTTCATTGGACTTGAAGGCGGTATCGATGGTCTGATACATCTGAGCGATTTGTCCTGGGACCGCCCCGGGGAAGACATAGCCAGGGAATTCAATAAAGGCGATGAAATCACAGCCGTCGTGCTTTCGGTAGACCCTGATCGGGAGAGAATCTCTTTGGGTATTAAGCAGGCACAGGAAGACCCGTTCAGTGCGTACGTATCCAGTAACTCTAAAGGAACTGTCGTTAAGGGTACTGTAGAGTCTGTGGACGCAAAAGGTGCTGTGATAAGGTTGGCGGAGGGCATTGAAGGTTATCTACGAGCAGCTGAATTGTCTCGGAATTTTGTTGAAGATGCCCGCAACGTGCTACAAAAGGACGCTGATATTGAAGCGAGAATAACCAGTATTGAGCGCAAAACCCGACGGATCACTTTATCCATAAAAGCGTTGGAGGCGGAAGTAGAAGGGCGGGCTATCGAAGAGTATGCGTCAAAGGGATCAACAACCGTATCTCTGGGTGAGAAACTTATGGAGCAACTGGAAAAACAAGATCCTTGAGGGAAGCGGCCCCTAACTTGTCAGCCAACATGAACAACACGTCAAACGCAGATTTATGACCAAGTCAGACCTCATCGATCATTTGACGCGTGGACAATTGCATTTGTCCCCAAGAGATATTGAGTCGTCGGTTAATTCCATACTAGAGCACATGACTCAATCACTAATTGATGGTGATCGAATCGAGATCAGAGGCTTCGGCAGTATAGGTCTTCGTTACAGAGCACCGAGACTTGGGAGGAATCCCAAGACAGGCGCAGCCGTACATGTCGATGCGAAATATGTCCCTCATTTCAAACCGGGCCGAATGCTTCGCGAACGGGTCAACCACGGGTTAACAGGCACGAATCAGCCCGCTGCGCCTGGGGATCCGATCACCAGGTAGCGTTGCGGTCTGCGTGATAAATCGCCGCTCTGATTTGTGAGATTATTGATTCTCGTTTTAGCTTCCCTTGTCCTGCTCATACTGGGATCGACCTTCGCTGTCAGAAACCCACAACAGGTTTCGATCGACTATTATTTGGGCTTGCGTTATCAAGGCTCTCTGGCTGGATTGATGCTGCTTTCATTCGGAATCGGAGCTATTGCGGCTTCCCTGGCATTTGGTTGGCGGGTGTTACGACTCAGGCGGGCTATCAACAAGGCCAACCGCGTTATAAGTCTCGGCTGCCCGGAACAACGCCTCGGAAAGCTCACTGAAATTCGGAGAAAGTAAGCACCTTGGACCCGGTCTGGCTTCTGATATTCCTGCCTCTTGCGGCAGCTTCTGGCTGGTACGCTGCCAGGCACGGGTGGCACTATTCTTCTGGTCCGGAAAAACTACTCCCTAGTACCTATTACCGAAGCCTCAACTATCTCCTAAATGAGCAGCATGACAAGGCGTTGGATGTCCTGATTGAAGCACTGGAGGAGCATGAGGAAACGGTAGAAATCCAATTGGCGCTGGGAAGTCTATTTCGGCGCCGAGGCGAGGTCGAAAGGGCCACACAGTTACATCAAAATCTGGTCGCGCGCAGCGGCCTCGATCCGAAACAACGATTGCATGCGCTGTTCGAACTTTCGCAGGATTACTACAAAGCCGGTTTATTGGATCGAGCTGAAAACCTTCTGGTTGAGGTCACTGTCTCAACAGAGCTTTCTGAGTCTGCTTATCGTTTGTTGGTGCAGATCTATGAGCAAGAAAAGGAGTGGGAAAGTGCGGTTGCCGCCGCGTCAAAACTGAGTGAGGCCAGTGGAGATGATCTAGCGAGTTTAATAGCGCAGTTTCTTTGCGAACTCGGCGATACCAGCATGGTGGCAGGAAAATATTCAGAAAGCGAGGCTTATGTCAAAGAGGCCCTGAAAACCGATCCGGACTGTGCACGGGCGCTGATACAGTCGGGACGATTGCATGCAATTCGAGGGCAGCACCGATCAGCAATAAGGGCATGGTCCAGGATTTCTGAAAGAAGACCAGAAATGGTTGTCGACGTGGTAGATCTTGTCCGCAGCAGTTACGAAGCCCTTAATGCGAAACTCGGTTATCGGCAATTCTTGGAATCGAGTCTGAAAAAAAATGATGACTTCAGGTTGGTTCTTGCACTCGTCGAACTGCTTAATGATCTCGATGAAGTAGATGAAGCTAGAAACTACCTGGTAGATTGGATCCAGAACAATCGAACTCTCGAACCGTTGTATAGGCTTCTTGAGCCAAACGGTGGTGATGAGGAAAAATCGACAACAGTAGACCTCGGGCTTGTGAGCCAACTGGTTTCCAGCGTCGCTACTGTTAAGGGTGGATATGAATGCCGCCAGTGCGGCTTCAGAGCCAAGGCAATGCACTGGCAATGTCCGGGATGCAGAAGCTGGAATACCACCACGCCGAGGCGATGGGTGACCTAGTTACCCCATTTTCCCCGGCCGGTCAAGCGACATATGACCATTGATACCAAAACCAAGCAGTGTGAGACTTAGCATTGCCACAGGGATAGTGGCACTTTTCTCAATCACAAAATCTACAAGGAGCGTAGACTATGCGAATATTCAAATATCTGACCTTAGCTGTTGGTAGTATTCTTATCGCCGGCGGTGTCTTTGCCAGCCCGGTTGACATCAACTCTGCAGGTGTAGCCAGTCTGGCGACGAATATTCAAGGTATCGGCCCAAAACTGGCCCAGGCCATCGTAGACTACCGGAAAGAGAACGGTCCATTTCTGTCTTTAGAAGATCTGATGAGTGTCAAAGGTATAGGCCCTGCCATACTGGAACGAAACCTTGACCAACTGCTTATTCTGGATCCTGCGGGCGAAAAAGGTGGCGTTGAATTTACCAACTGATAAAATTGACTTCGAATTGAGGACAGGGTGCCAGGCAGGCACCCTGTCCTTTGTATTGTAAAGAGAATCCTATTCGGAGTCACCAGAAATAATGAAGGTAACTGTCATAGGAACGGGTTATGTCGGTCTGGTCAGTGGCACCTGCCTTGCTGATGCAGGCCATGACGTGCTGTGTATTGATTCGGACAAAAAGAAAATCGAAGAACTGTCTAAGGGACAGGTTCCTATATATGAACCTGGTCTCGAGACGCTCTTGAAATCAAATATTGAAGCTCAACGACTGACTTTTTCGACTGATGTAACCCAGGGCGTGCGGAGCGCCGACATTATATTTATTGCAGTGGGAACACCTCCGAGTGAGGATGGCTCCGCCGACTTGTCCCACGTCCTTGAGGTGGCCAGGTCTATTGGCAAGGCGATGGATTCCTCTAAAGTGGTCGCTACAAAATCGACTGTTCCGGTCGGCACAGGAGATTTGATCCGGAATACTATTCAATCAGAACTCGATGCCAAGCACAGCCGCAACCATTTTATGGTCGTGTCCAATCCGGAATTCCTTGCGGAGGGCGCTGCTGTCACGGACTTTCAGAAACCTGACAGGATCATAGTTGGGACTGACAGTCCAGAAGCTGGGGTGCTGATGGAAGAGCTTTATGCGCCGTTTAACCGAAACAACAGGCGTCTATTGCGAATGGATATCCGTTCAGCTGAACTCACTAAATATGCCGCCAACGCGATGTTGGCCACCAAGATCTCTTTCATGAATGAGATAGCAAATCTTTCCGAACAACTGGGCGCCGATGTGGAGGCTGTCAGACTTGGTATCGGTTCTGATCCAAGGATCGGTTCTCATTTTCTCTACCCGGGTTGTGGCTATGGTGGTTCGTGTTTTCCGAAAGATGTGCGTGCATTGTCTCAGACAGCTCAAGATGTTGGTTATGACTGCCGACTGCTGGGTACCGTTCAGGAAATTAACGAGAAGCAAAAGCTCGTAATTGGAAATAAAATTTTGCAAAGATTCAATAAGGACATAGAAAATCTGAAATTTGCAGTTTGGGGACTGTCTTTCAAGCCCAATACTGACGATATGCGAGAGGCACCAAGTGTCGTAATAATCAATCAACTACTTACCCAAGGAGCAATCGTATGTGCCTTCGATCCGGTTGCGATGCCTGAAGCTGAGTCGGTATTTCGCGGAAGGCAAAGGTTCTCAACAGGAGCCTCACCGTACGATGTACTGGTGGATGCAGATGCCTTGGTTGTTGTCACGGAATGGAATCAATTCCGCGGGGCCGATTTTGAAAAAATGGGAGAAGTGATGCGAAAGAAGATCATATTTGACGGAAGAAATCTATTTGACCCCAATCTAGCCAGCGAACACGGATTCGAATACCGGGGAATAGGCAGAGGTCTAATTGATCATTAGCAGGTGTCCAACAATCTGAGTTAAGGCGCTGGAGCAGGAAAATTCCAGCCGGCACTCTATGACCGGGAAGATACTGATTGTTGGTGATTCAATGCTCGACCGCTACTGGTCGGGTATCGTCGAGCGTATTTCTCCGGAGGCTCCCGTGCCAATTGTGAGTATTGAAGAAATTACGGAGAGACCTGGTGGCGCAGGTAATGTTGCTGCCAATGTTGCGGCTCTTGGTGGCGTGAGTCAGTTACTTTCAGTCGTCGGAGACGATGAATCAGGGCGGCGACTTGCTGACATTCTTGGCCAAGCAGGAGTTGATCAGCACTTGCATATTGATCCTCAAATGCGCACAACAGAGAAGCTGAGGGTGGTCTCGAGGAACCAACAGCTCATAAGACTTGATTTTGAGCAGGGCCCCCATTGGGATGTGCTGCAAAGGACACTTGGAGAATATAGGTGCCTGATTGCCGATGCATCTGTAGTCGTGGTTTCAGATTACAGTAAGGGGGCGGTTGAGAATATTGAGCTACTTATAGAGCTGGCCAACGATACCAATGTGCCGGTCGTGGTCGATCCAAAAGGAAACGACTTTACCCGATATCGGAGAGCTTCAGTGATTACTCCGAACCTGGCTGAATTCAAGGCTGTGGCTGGGCCATGCGATACCCCCACTATTCTCGAGGCCCGGGCCCGTGAACTGGTCAGTGACCTGGAGATAGAGGCGCTCTTGATTACTCTGGGTTCGGATGGAATGGTCCTTTACCTTGGGTCGGGTGAGAAGTATCACCAGGATTCCGTTGCCCGAGAGGTTTATGATGTCAGTGGTGCCGGCGACACAGTCGTCGCTGCAGTCTCTGTCTTTATGGCCGCGGGGCTGGACTGGCCACGGACCCTCGAGTATGCCAATACGGCTGCTGGTATTGTCGTAGGGAAATTTGGAACAGCAGTGGTTAACATGGATGAGTTAAAGTCGGAACTGAACCGAGGTCAGGATTAATGTATGTTGTAACCGGTGGCGCCGGATTTATTGGCTCGAACTTGGTAGAAGGTCTGAACAGGACTGGAGAAAATGATATTCTGGTCGTCGATGAATTCAATGATGTCTCTCAAGTTCGAAACCTAGCAGGCTGTCGGATCGCGGACTATCAGGATAAGGAAGACTTCCTGATGAGTATTGAACGATCTGGTCTCCCCCCGACTACTTCAGCGGTATTTCACATGGGTGCCTGTTCGAACACTATGGCAGAAGATGGTCGATATGTTCTGAAGACAAATTTTGATTATTCAAAGAAGCTGCTACACGCGTGTGCAGACAGCAACGTACCTCTGATCTACGCCTCGTCGGCAGCGGTATATGGACGAGGCACCTCTTTTACCGAATCTGAACACCACGAATACCCGTTGAATGCTTACGCGTTCTCAAAGCAACTCTTCGACAGTTATGTCAGAAAGGAAGTGGCCAGGATTCCCTCGCAGGTGGTTGCCCTGCGGTATTTCAACGTCTATGGTCCAAGAGAAACCCATAAGGCGTCGATGGCGTCGATTGTTTACCAGATGTTCAAGCAATATTCTAAGCATGGCCGATTAAGGCTATTCCGGGGCACTGGAGGCTATGGTGATGGAGAGCAGCGACGGGATTTCATCTCGGTAGATGATATCGTCAGCGTCAATTTGTTTTTTTTGGATAATCCAGAATTGAGCGGCATATTCAATGTGGGTACCGGGTGTTCTCGGAGTTTCAACGACGTAGCGTTGGCGGTCATCAACAGCATCCGGGCTACGCTACGGCTGTCACCCATTACGCTCAAGGATTCAGTCGCTGATGAACTGATAGAGTACTTTGATATTCCCGATAGCCTCAAACCCCGTTACCAGAGTTTCACCGAAGCTGATATCTCTCGACTGTGCAACGCTGGCTTTTCTTCAGGATTCCGCTCGCTGGAAGAGGGGGTGAGCGCCTACCACAGTTGGTTAAAGGAGGAACAGCCATTTGAGATCTCGACTGGCAGTTTCCCGGTCGACCGGTAATCGCCCGGGTTGCAGATGAAAAAACCAACAACTGTGTTCGTTACCGGAGGAGCTGGATTTATCGGCTCGGCGGTAGTGGGAGAGTTGTTGAAATTCACCGAATTCTCTGTGATCAACATAGACTCCCTTACCTATGCTGGAAATCCTGTGACGATTGCTAGATTTGAGGACAACTCACGTTACCAGTTTGTCCAGGCAGATATTTGTGACGCCAAGGCCATGGACAATCTGTTCATGAAGAACCGGCCAGCCGCAGTCATGCATCTGGCTGCTGAGTCCCACGTCGATCGATCAATCGGTGGATCCAGTGTGTTTGTTCAAACCAATATAGTGGGAACCTACACATTGCTGGAGACCGCCAGGCACTTAGTTGAGAGCAGCAGGCCAGAAAGCGATGGGTTTCTTTTCCATCACGTGTCTACCGATGAAGTGTACGGATCGTTAGGCCACGATGGCCTGTTTACGGAGAACTCACCCTATGCGCCGAATTCTCCGTACTCTGCCAGCAAAGCAGCGTCCGATCATCTTGTCAGAGCCTGGGGCGAGACCTATGGGCTTCAGACGGTTATATCAAACTGCTCTAATAACTATGGTCCGTATCAGTACCCCGAGAAACTTATTCCCGTTGTCATTGGAAAGGCTCTGGCTGAGCAGGCGATCCCGGTTTATGGTAGTGGGGAGAACGTTAGAGACTGGTTATTTGTAGACGATCACGCGAGGGCGTTGGTCAAGATACTTCGAGAAGGCACGCCAGGTCGGGCCTACAATGTTGGGGGTAATTCTGAGAAAACCAATATAGAAGTAGTCAGAACTATCTGTCGAGTACTTGATGAACTGGTTCCCAGGAAAGGAAACAAGCGATATGAAGAGCTTATATTGTTCGTCTCCGACCGGCCGGGGCACGATTTTCGCTATGCTATCGATTCCACCAGAATACGTTGTGAACTAGGCTGGCAACCCAGGGAAACTTTTGACAGCGGAATTCGACAAACCGTTGATTGGTATCTCTCTTCAGTAGGGCGAAGTTGGGTTGAAGAAGTCGAGAAGAAACAGAATACATGAAGACGACTGAACTTAGAAGGAGAGAAAAGTGAGGGGTCTGATACTCGCGGGTGGTGCGGGCACTCGATTGGCTCCGGCAACCAATGTGTTGTCCAAACAGTTGCTGCCAGTCTATGACAAGCCTATGATTTATTATCCGATATCGGTGCTGCTGCTTGCCGGCATTCAAGAGATACTCATTATCTCGACACCCGAGGATACACCTCGATTTGAACAATTGCTCGGGGATGGAAGCAGCTGGGGGGTGAATTTTTCTTATGCGATTCAGCCGTCTCCCGATGGGCTCGCCCATGCTTTTATTCTTGGATCTGAATTTATTGGCGACTCAGCCAGTGCTTTAATATTGGGTGATAATATTTTTTATGGCCATCAGTTGTCCGACGTTGTGCAGAGAGCAGCTACTCTGGAACACGGCGCCACAGTGTTCGCCTACGCTGTCCAGGATCCCGAACGATATGGCGTGGTGTCTTTCGATCAAGACGGCATGGCGATCGATTTGGAGGAAAAGCCACAATCTCCCAAGTCCAGGTTCGCAATAACTGGCCTGTATTTTTATGACAACAAGGTGTGCGACTATGCTCATTCTCTGAAACCCTCTAAGCGAGGTGAATTAGAGATCACGGATCTGAACCAGATTTACCTAGATCTAGGGCAACTCAGGGTGGAAATACTCAGCCGAGGTATGGCATGGCTTGATACCGGCACTCATCTGTCACTTCTGCAGGCGGCGTCATTTATCGAAACCATCGAATCACGTCAGGGGCTCAAGATATCATGCCCGGAAGAAATCGCCTACCGTATGGGCTACATAGGACTCTCCGACCTGGAACAGCTAGCGTTCGCACAGAAGAAAAGTAGTTATGGTGAATTTCTTCTTCGGCTCGTTGAAGAAGAAAAGTAATCATTCCGTACTCTATGTAGCCTGGCTAAGTCCGCCAGACAATATCGCCTAAGTGGTGGAGACCGAATTGTCAAATTCAAACGGCATTTACGCGAGCCTCGTGTCCAATCGCTTTATCATTCACCAGTTGGCTCGTCGGGAAATACTGAGTCGCTACCGTGGCACGATTTTCGGAATCCTGTGGTCGCTCTTGACTCCAATGCTGATGCTGGCGATATACACTTTTGTATTCGGATTTATCCTCGAGATCCGTTGGCCGGTCCAGGAGGGTGGGCATGCAGAGTTCGCCAGCATTTTGTTCTCGGGAATGATAATGCACAGTTTTCTTTCCGAATGCTTGATGCAGTCGACAACGCTTATCAGCGGAAATCCACAGTACGTCAAGAAAGTGGTATTTCCACTGGAGGCACTGGCGTGGGTGACGACATCCACTGCACTGTTCCAGTCGATCATCAGCATTGCTGTCCTGTTTGTCTATCTCATAGTCATTGGGCACGAATTTAGCTGGGTTGTGCTTCTATTCCCTCTACCGGTCTGTGCTCTTTATCTGATGTGTATTGGAATCGTATGGTTTGTATCCGCCGCAGCGGTCTATTTTAGGGACCTTGGCCACATCATGGGTGTTGTCAGCACGATACTATTCTTTATGGCGCCCATTCTTTATCCGAAAGATGCGCTGCCAAACGAGTTGCTTCCATTTCTCTATCTGAACCCCATCACGTATCCCATCGAGCAGTTGAGGAGCATTGTTCTATGGAATCAGGCGCCTAACTTACTGAATCTGGCAGTCTATATTCTGATAGCATTTTTCTTCTCGTGGGTTGGATTAATATGGTTTCAACGGTCGAGAAAAGGATTTGGCGATGTGCTCTGACGCAGTATTGAGCGTCAAGAACCTGTCCAAGATCTATCGGATATACCGGAATCCGATAGACCGTATTCGCGAACTTTACTCGATTCGACGCAGGGCATATCACGATAAGTTTTCTGCCCTCGAAGACATAAACTTTGACGTCTTCCGGGGCGAGACGGTCGGTATTATTGGACCAAACGGTTCTGGAAAGTCGACTCTTCTTGAAATAATCGCCGGGACATTGTCTCCTACAACAGGGTCGATTGAACAACACGGTACGGTAGCAGCGCTCCTTGAACTGGGGGCGGGATTCAATCCCGCTTTTAGCGGACGTGACAATGTCTATTTAAACGCCTCGATCCTCGGTATTCCCAAGCAACAAGTCGAGGAGAGATTTTCGGACATTCTGTCCTTTGCTGACATCGGGGAGTTTATCGATCACCCAGTCAGCACCTATTCGAGTGGTATGTATGTGCGACTTGCATTCGCTACCGCAATCAGCACTGATCCCGACCTTCTTATCGTGGATGAGGCCCTTGCAGTCGGTGATATTCGATTTCAACGAAAGTGCTTTCGAAGGTTCCAGGAAATGCAGGATGAAGGAAAAACTATTCTATTCGTATCGCACGCCGTGGAATTGGTTCAGGCCCACTGCTCCAGAGCTATTTTCTTAAACCAAGGTCGGTTATGCGAAGCAGGGGATCCTAAAGTCGTGATCCAGGCTTACCTGGAACACCTTTTTGGACCTGAGCAGAAGGCACCACCACAAAGTGAGGATCACGAAACTCCAAACGCTAATGATCGGGTGTTGCCATCAGGGAGGAAGGGACTAACCCTCCCAAGGAGCAATCAACCACAGGAAGATCTTTGCCCACTGAGAAGGACATATAACAAAAATGAATACCGTTGGGGGGACCGTCGGGCGGAGATATTTGATTACAGACTGGTTAGCGAGCGTGGTGGTGCTGAGCAATCCTATTTTGAGGTGGGGGAAAAGATCCAGTTGATCATGCAAGTGCGGTACCGCGACGATTTAACAGGCATCATTTATGGCTGTACGGTCAAGACCGTCGATGGGCAGGTCGTCTTTGGTGCGAATACCAGAAACCGGCAGATGGATGTCATCACAAGAAAGCGTAATGAGACAGTCGATATTCGATTTAGTCTTTCTTTGGATATGATCCCCGGTGACTATTTTGTCTCGCTGGGTGTGGCACTTGATGATCCTCAGCGAGACAACCTGGCAATCGATCGACGATATGATCTAATTCATCTGTGTGTTACCGGGGAATATGGAGACTTCGGAATCGCCGATCTGAAGATGAAGATCGAAGAACTTTCTCAAAATTAGGGAGGGCCGGCTAAGAGTGGTGATTTCCAAACGGTGGTCGAGGCTAATGAGAAAGAGAATTTGACCCAGGACTGTGAAGCCGGTGTGTGGAAAGAGCCAACAACGAGATTTCGCAGCTCACCAGACCGTATTATAATGAAGACAGCTAGGAGCAGAGCGGGGGGTGAGTGTGAGATACCCGCCCGGCGTCGCAATAGATCCATCCCTTCGTGTTTCCACAACGATTGAGGCTTGAGTTGTAGAGCTACTGACACCAGCACAGAGGTGCGGATTCCTGGTACACCGGAAAACGCCCTGGATTCTCTAGGAAATGAATTACAAAGCACAGATGCCCGGTGATGCCTTCGAAGCTGGAACTGCAGTTGAGTTATCTGTCGTGTTGCCGGTTTACAACGAGAAAGACAACCTGCTGAAGGTCTACGGCGAATTGAAGACAGCCCTTGATGGGATAGGTCGATCATACGAGATCCTGTTTGTGGATGACGGCAGTAATGACGGTTCGGTTAACGTCCTGGAGCAGATCTCGACTACAGATGGGAATGTGCGGGCAGTTCAGTTTCGACGGAACTTCGGGCAGACGGCAGCTCTTGCGGCAGGGCTTGATTTATCTCGTGGTGACGTGATCATCACTCTAGACGCGGATCTTCAGAATGACCCATCGGACATTCCCGACCTCCTTGGACAGATCGATCAGGGTGCGGATCTTGTCTGCGGCTGGCGTCACAATCGAAAAGATGGCTACTGGTTAAGGCTGATTCCATCAAAAATTGCAAACGCAATCATTTCCATGACGACCGACGTCAAACTGCACGATTATGGCTGCACCCTGAAGGCCATGAGAAGGGAGGTTGCAGAAAACCTGAGCTTGTACGGTGAGATGCACCGATTTATACCTGCAATAGCCAGTTGGTATGGGATAAAGATTGTAGAACTTAAAGTTAATCACAGGGCCAGAACCTCGGGCGTCTCAAAATATGGCCTCTCCCGAACCTATCGCGTAATTCTGGATCTTCTGACAGTGAAATTTATGCTCAGCCCTTCCAGTCGGCCTATACAGTTGTTTGGCAGTCTGGGGCTCCTGGGAGGCACAGCGGGGGGCTTGCTACTCTTCTGGCTAGGTATACAAAGAATCTTTCTCGGCACGCCACTGGCAAACAAGTCAATACTCTATCTCGCGATTCTCCTGGTTGTCGTGGGATTTCAGTTGGTAACCCTTGGGCTACTCGCCGAGCTGCAAACCCGAAGTTATCACCAGTCAAATGGCAAGCCCATCTACGTCATTCGAAAAATCATCTAGCAGTCAGGAACACAATCAGGATTAGGACTCACGAGTCAAGTACCGAAGCCCGAGTCTTTACGCCAAGATCAGAAAGATTGTGAATCGTCAATTTAACAAGTCGATCCTATTCCCCTTGTTCGATACTCGACTGGTGTGCCAGTGTTTTAGCACCATCAATCGGTCCCCGACTTGATGGTGCTTTAGAAACAGTACCAATAACACATAAATTGATCCAGATTTCTGTTCTTATCGTTAACTACAATTCCGGAGATATCCTTCGGTCCTGCCTTTTGAGTGTCCTACGCTCCACCGTGGTGAGCGAGATTATTGTTGTTGATAATTGCTCGTTCGATCACAGCGCGGATGTGATTGATGAGAACCCCAGTTATTCCAACGTAAAGCTGATCAGGAACACTCGAAACTTTGGTTTTTCAGCAGCTGTTAACAAAGGAGCACAATACAGCGTTGGTGAGTATCTAATGATTCTGAATCCCGATTGCATTGTCAGTCCCCATGCGTTGAACCAAATGGCTTCGAATCTTGATCAGAATTCCGAAGCGGGACTGATAGGCGGGTTGGTCTTTGACTTCTGGGGTGCTGAACAAGCTGGTTGCAGGCGAAAAGATCCAAATTTAAGGAGAAGTGTCGGTAAAGTTGTCAACGGGTTTTTACCGATGCTCCAGCTTGATTCAATTGATATGGTCAAATCTGTTTTTCCTGACGATCAATTGGCTGTAGACGCTGTGTCCGGTTCATTCTTCATGGTTCGGCGCGAGGTTTTTGAGGCAGTTGGCGGTATGGATGAGGGCTATTTCCTGCACTTTGAAGATCTTGATTTCTGCCGGAGGGTACGTGAATCTGGCTCGTCAGTTATGTTCCTGCCTAAAGCTTGTGCTTTCCATCATAGAAGCGGATCTGCCGGAGTCACATCATATGATATTGCACGTTATAAGTACCTGGGATTCATTCGTTATTTCAATAGGTATCCACCGAATGGAAAACTTGCCCGCGGTATGCTTGCCTTGCTGTCAAAGGTAATGTTGGGTACCCAGTTGATCGGTTATTTCAGTCGACGCAATCTGCCGATGAATGTATGGGAACAGGCCAGAGTTCCGGCCTCGCTGGTATCTGGTAGGTCTCAGATTTTAGTCCTTGGTGGCAGGTGTGATGTTGGCGAATTCTTGCTGCCAAGACTCAGCGCATGTGGATACGAGGTCGTCGCAACGAGCAGATCGCCTGAGGGTTGTCCAGACATTCCCCGAGTTCAATGGGTTAAGCCAGACTATCTTGAGAAAGTTCCCGCAAGCGATTATCCCTCGTTTAGTCGGGTGATCTGCCTGTTGCCTTTGTGGGAACTGCAAAGGTATTCCGAGGTCTTAAACAAGAGCAATCTTTCAAGGGTGCTGGCGTTTAGTTCGAGTAGCATTCTGTCAAAAGCGTTCAGCAAGGAACCCAGAGAAAGGAAACTCGTTAAGGCGTTGGTAGCGAGCGAAGCCTGGTTTGGGGACCTGGTACGCGAAAGTGGGACTTCAGCAAATATTTTGAGACCCACGATGATTTACGGGGGCCGCCACAACAAAAATATCAATAAAATCAAATGGTTCGGAAAGATATTAAGAATTCTTCCTGTTATCGGAAGTGCAGAGGGTAAGCGCCAACCGGTTCATGCTGATGACATTTCAGAGTTGTGTGTTGCGGTGCTCAGCAGTCCCGAATGTCTTGATATTCCAGGAACAACGCTGGTATCAGGAGGAGAAGTGTTAAGTCACAGTCAAATGATAATTCGAGTCATTCAGCACACGGTCGGGCAACCAATAATCATTAATGCATCTGCTAGACTCCTACGCTTCGTCATTCCATTGTTGAGCTATCTTCCCGGGCAGAAGGACATCTCAGTCGAAATGGTCAATCGGACTCAGCAAGACCTTATCTATCCCGGGCATGACAATCTCGTAGATAGTGGTTTTTATCCGCGCAGGTTCTATCCCTAACAGGCGCTGCGGCACTCTCGATTAGATGGATTGAGTGACGCCTGGGATCATGAATATTCTTATCTCCCTTTCCGCGTTTTCAATCTGCACCATCGCTAGTTATGTGTTGCTGCGACTGTTGTTGTTAAAGCCAGGTGCACTGCTGGCCCTGGATGTTCCAAACGTTCGCAGTCTGCATAATGCTCCCGTGCCTCGTGGAGGTGGACTTATAATTGTTTTGGTTCTCGGTGTTGTCTGCTTAGTGTTGGCAGCCATACACCCTGACGCAGGGTTTTCACCGTTGTGGATTGCCTTACTGGTGACTGGTGCCGGCGTCATCGGGTGGTTAGATGACATTAAAAGTCTGTCAGTTTTGTTGAGGTTACTGTTACAAATTGCAGGCGCAATCATACTATTGGCCGTGATCGATCTACCGCGGTGGGTCCATTTCGGTGGGTTTGAGTTCCCTCTGAATCATGAGTCTGCGTTGCTCAACTTGTCCCTGTGCATAGGCATCGTTGTCGGGATGGTATGGATGACCAATCTTTTTAACTTTATGGACGGTGTCGATGGACTGGCTGTTGTCCAGTCAGTTGTAGCTGCGCTGACCCTGGCGTTGTGGTTTGGCCACAGAGGAAGCGAGAGCCTCATGCTTTTAAACGTATGCCTCGCGGGTGCCGTTCTAGGATTTGGATTTCTGAACTGGTCTCCGGCAAGAATATTCCTTGGAGATGTTGGAAGCCTGGCTCTTGGCTGTTACTTTGCCCTGATGGCTGTCATTGGCTGCACGTATTACAGGATATCCGTTGATGCGTTCGTTCTACTCTATGGCTTGTTCTTCTTCGATGCCTCGATAACACTGCTTCGCCGAGCAATGGCAGGACAACGCTGGTGGGAAGCTCACGCAAGCCACTATTATCAAAGACTTCACCGACTCGGCTATAATCACAGCCAAGTGGCATTGATGTCGGTGGTGGTCTGCTTGCTCCTTGCCGGTTTGAGCAGCGGAGCTTTTTATACAAACCAGTACGAGTTTGCCTGGTCTCTGATCGGCCTGGTAGCACTTGGGTTTTGCGGTATTGTGATTGAAATGAAAGAAAAAAGAGCCACTGCTCTGTGTCGCTGATGCCTCCGAGGTTACTAGAGAGCTTTAAGAACCAACTCAGGTACTTGGCCGGCAGATGGCCTGTGCTTCTTCACGATAGCGCCATGGCTGCCATTGCCTGGTTCATGGCCTACTGGTTTCGATTCAATCTAGATACGATCCCTGAGCCATTTCTCGGGCACGCCGCCCAGTTTTTTCCTCTTGTAATGATCGTTCACCTGGGCATGTTTGCGCTTTTTGGTGTCCCCCGGGGTGCATGGCGGTTTACCTCGCTGCACGACCTGTCGGTGATCATGAAAGCCGTCTTTTTTGGAACCGCCGTCATAGCAGTTACGATGTTTCTGGTCACCAGACTGGAGGCCATCCCTCGCTCCGTGTTTCCGCTCCACGCGGTATTTTTGGTAGGTCTGCTCATTGGCACCCGAATTCTTTACCGACTCTATCGAGATCGAGAGGTCAGCAGAACACCGGGGAAAAGGGTGTTGATCGTAGGCGCCGGTGCGGCTGGCGATATGCTGGTGCGGGAGATGAAGGCCTCAAAGCCGCGTATCTATGAACCTGTAGGATTCCTGGATGATGATACTGATAAAAAGGGACGAGACATTCAGGGAATCCGTGTCCTGGACAATTGTTCAAAGATCCCCAGCTTGTCGAAACTTCTACGTGTAGAGTTGGTACTGCTTGCCATGCCCAGCGCTTCCGCCGAACAGATGCGACGCGTCGTTGAATTGTGCGATCAGAGTGATGTTCCCTACAGAACGCTGCCCAAGGTGCAGGATATTTTGGACGGGACAGCCCGGTCACAGGATCTGCGGCGTGTCTCGCTGGATGATTTACTTGGTAGAGAGCCGGTTTCGTTAGACGAAGAACGCATACGCAAACGTATAGCCGACAAGCGAGTGCTGATCACCGGCGGGGGGGGATCCATCGGTAGTGAACTTTGCCGGCAAGTGGCAAGACTCAAACCCCGGGAAATTGTCCTGTTGGAGCAGACCGAATTTAGCCTCTACTCAATTGCACTGGAGATAACCGAGGACTTTCCAGATGTAACCCTACACACCAGACTTGGTGACGTTTGTGACGAGCCCGGAGTCGTCGACGTCTTTCTGGCGTACCAGCCAGAAGTCGTATTCCATGCTGCAGCTTACAAGCACGTCCCGTCTTTGCAGGAGCAAGTCAGGGAGACGATTCGAAATAACGTGCTTGGCACAGAGATCGTTTCTCGAGTCGCACGGAAACATGCCTGTGAGACTTTTGCTCTGATCTCGACCGACAAGGCAGTAAATCCTGCCAGTGTTATGGGTGCGAGTAAACGACTGGCAGAGATGCTGATTCAGGCACAGAACTCACTGTCGTCAACATCCTTTATAACGGTTCGTTTCGGGAATGTTCTGGGATCAGCAGGCAGTGTTGTTCCCCTTTTTGAGAAGCAGATACAAGAGGGAGGTCCTGTGACCGTAACAGACCCTCAGGTGACGCGATATTTCATGACTCTTTCGGAGGCCTGTCAATTGATCCTGCAGGCAAGTGTATTGGGGCAGGGCAGTGAAATTTTTGTTTTGGAAATGGGTGAGCCTGTGAAAGTCGACTATCTGGCCAGGCAGTTGATACGAATGTCAGGATTGATCC
This sequence comes from uncultured Acidiferrobacteraceae bacterium, assembly GCA_964630665.1. Taxonomy (GTDB): domain Bacteria; phylum Pseudomonadota; class Gammaproteobacteria; order Arenicellales; family UBA868; genus UBA9619. Next base: position 53,418 of record CAZVVN010000011.1, read on the forward strand.
CAGGAAAGGACATCGATATTGTCTACACCGGTCTTAGGTCGGGTGAGAAGTTAGATGAAGAACTTTTTCACTACGATGAGAAGCTGGCCGAAACAACTCACGAAAAAATTCGTCTGGCAGAAAGCAGATCAGTAGATTTGGAAAAGATCAAAGAAGGCATAGAGAAACTCATGGAGGCGAGTCAAAATGCCGACAGTCTGCGCATGAGGGAGATCTTGCAGTGCTTGGTGCCCGAATACAATCAAGAACAACCCCCTGGTGAAATACAACAACTTGCTTAACGGGATCTATTGGGGCAATGGATGATGCCGGACGATCAGCATAAGGCCAAACTCTGGATGGTCGAGGTAGTGAATCTCCTCGAGCCTGATGCGACGGGTTTCCTCTAGAAGATGAGGCTTCTCAGAAACGTCCGATAGAAAGGCCGCTGGTTGGCCATGCAAAACAATTGCCGCTTCCAGAAACAGGAGTTGGCCGCTATGAAGTCTGAAGGTGCCCGACAGAATCCTTCGCCCATCAACCGCTGTCAGATCCAATCGTGCCAATTTATCGTTGCCTGTGTCCGGGGAGTTATTCCAGTACCCGTGAAACAGGACTTGATGATGTTGACTGGCAGCTAGTCTTCGGCGAACCGGCTCTAATCTTCCAGAAAATTTTGTTTGAAATCCGGCTTTTTCAACGATTTTGAAGCCTTGGTTTGATTTTAGGCGGACTTGTTCAAGGATTGCGCGACGGGATCCGGATTCGGTGTGGGACTCGGCCTTGACACTTCGGAATATCAACAATTCAACCTGGTACGCGATGGATGGACCAGCCATCGCGCCCGGTTGGATGAATACTGCAGCCAGGAACCAGATTAACCAACACACCTTGAGGTTCTGATGTTTCAAGATCGGCAGAAAGAAACACATTAGCCGTCGATGGTCAGTTTATCCAGTAGATCCTCAACGAAGCTGATTCTCCTTTCGGCGTCCGGGAGATTGACAGAGATCGCAAGTTCACTGCTCCCGGTCATCCTGATTTGTTCACTGCTTTGGTTGATTAAGCAGACAATGTGAACGGGATCAACCGGTGGGTCAGGAGCAAAAAGAATCTTCCCCGACGTGGCATTTAATACTATTTTACATACACCAAGTCTTGTTGCTTTGATTTTCAGCCTGCTTATGCGGAAAAGTGTTTTCGACGGTATAGGTAAAAGCCCGAAGCGATCGACTGTTTCGAGCTGCAGTTCGTACAACCCCTCAAGATCCTGTACTCCTCCAATACGCTTGTAAAGCACCAGTCGTGTGTGGACATCCGGAATGTAATAGTCAGGGAACAAGGCCGGCAAGTTGAGGTCAATTTCCGACGTTACTGTGGGAGAGACATCTTGGAACGAGCCGGGAACGGCGGACTTTGTGGCCTCTCCAATAGCCCGCTTCAAGTACTCGGCATAGAGTGTGAAGCCTATCTCGTCTATTGTTCCGCTTTGTTGCTCGCCGAGCAGTTCTCCGGCACCACGAATTTCAAGATCATGAGAAGCTAATGTAAACCCGGCGCCCAGATCGACCAGGGATTCGATTGCCTCCAGCCGTTTCCGTGCATTGCCGGTAAGGCCATCAAGGCTTGGTACCAGCAGATAGGCATAAGCCTGACGATGAGAACGGCCGACTCGTCCACGCAACTGGTGTAATTGTGCAAGACCAAATCGATCGGCTCGATTGATGATGATGGTGTTGGCGTTGGGTACATCAATCCCATTTTCTATAATCGTACTGCAAACCAGAACATCCGACCGGTGACCATAAAAATCCTGCATTACCATATCAAGCTCTCTTTCAGCCATTTGGCCATGAGCAACGGCGATGACTGCTTCAGGTAATAATTCGCCTAGCCGCCTTGCGGTTGACTCGATTGTTCGGACCTCGTTGTGGAGAAAATAGGCCTGTCCCCCACGCTGTATTTCGCGTAAACACGCCTCTCTGACCAGTCCGTCATGTGACTCCCGGACAGAAGTCTGGATGGCGATCCGTTCTCCGGGCGCTGTAGCAATCAGTGATATGTCTCGAAGACCGGCCATACCCACATTGAGAGTACGAGGTATGGGTGTTGCAGTCAGAGTAAGGATATCGACTGTTTCTCGAAGTCGTTTTAGGCGTTCTTTCTGGCGCACTCCGAAACGCTGCTCTTCATCGATTATCAACAGACCCACGTCTCGAAGTTGTACATCACCTTGAAGTAAACGGTGGGTGCCAATCACGATATCCACAGCGCCCTCTTGTAGTTGCTCTATAACAGTCTTAGTCTCAGTGCGACTACGAAATCTCGAAAGAAGTTCGATCATAACCGGCAAATGAGCAAAGCGATCACAGAAGGTGTGATAGTGCTGCTGGGCAAGTAGGGTTGTGGGGACCAGCATCACAACTTGCCTGAAATTGTCGATCGCTACGAAGGCAGCTCGAAGGGCAATCTCAGTCTTGCCGAAGCCAACATCTCCACAGACGAGTCGATCCATAGGCATCTCAGACTCAAGGTCTTGTAACACCTCTTCCATGACGACCTTTTGATCCTTGGTTTCTTCATAAGGAAAGCGCGACACAAAACTGGAGTAATCTTCTGGAGACACATGGAAACTGTGCCCTTTTCTACTGAAGCGAAGGGATTGCGTTTCGAGTAACTCGGCTGCAACATCTCGAGTCTGTTCCTTGGCACGTTCCCTGGCCAGTCGCCAGGTGTCACCTCCAAGCTTATGGATGGGTGCTGTTTCAGGATCACCGCCAAGGTAGCGGGACACTATGTGCAGGTTGAGGACAGGAACATAGAGTTTGTCACCATCCTTGTATTCGATGACCAGAAACTCATTTTCTGTCTCAAGAATACCGAGTACTTGCAATCCACGGTATCGTCCGATTCCATGGTCTTCATGCACTATTGGATCATTCAGTTGTAGCTGAGCCAGGGACTGGATTATTTTTTCTGGATCTCGCCGCCGTTTGTTACTGTGACGTCGTAACTTCTTTTGACCTCCAAATATCTGGTCCTCCGAAATGATCTCTATCGATTCGTCATACAAGACCGCTCCACGCTCCAATGGCGCAACTATGGAAGCAATTTGCGTGTTACTGGCTTCGAGAAAATCCGACCAACAGGTTGCTCTCCTGACATCGAAGCCGTTGCTCTCAAGTAGGTCATTGATCGTTTCAGAGCGGCCAGGAGAGGATATTGCGAGGATCAATCGCCCCTGAAATTCTTCAACATGGCTTAACAATGGGGCAAACGGCTCGGGGTTTCGGATGTCCACCGGAAATGTCTCTGGCAATCGAGTGTTGTAATCAACGGCAGGATCACTGTCTGGTCGTGGATCGTTCAGAAAAGAAATAACTTTGTGTCTGGAAAGTTCTCTTTGAATTTCAAGCGGGTCTGCAAATAATAATTGCGGCTCCAGGGGCATGCGTTCAGGGACCATGGCGGCCAGGTGGTACCGGTCTTTAATCACTGCCCAGTTTGAAGCGATTGAATCTCGATGGTCAGCATCCAGTATCCACAGGGTCTGGTCATCGAGGTAATCGAAAAGTGTCGCATGCTTATCGAAGAACAGTGGCCAGAAATAATCCAGACCAGTGGGTAGGCACCGTTCACTTAGGGCGCGGTAGATGAGATGTTTTTGAGGGTCGCCTTCGAACAGTTTCCTAAAGTTACTCCGGAACAAGCTGATTGCGTTGTCGCTGGTCGGATATTCCCCCCCGGGGAGTAGCTCAATTGAGTCTGTTGAGTGTGTGCTCTTTTGAGTCTCGGGACTGAAAAAACGTATTCTCTCGACCTGGTCCCCAAAAAAATCAAGGCGAAAAGGTTGATCGGAGCCCATCGGATAGATGTCGATAACCCCACCCCTGACCGCATATTCACCGGGATAAGTCACTTGTGAAACAGGCACATAGCCGGCCGTCACCAACTGCTTCCTGAGGCTGGCATTGTCGATATTTGTCCCTGAACTCAAAACAAAACTCTGCCCCAGAACGTAGTCTGGTGGCGGTAACCGCTGGGAAAGGGTGCCGACTGTCAGTAAAAGGATTCCCTTCTTTATCCCCGTCAGTCGAGTCAGTGTTCTAAGTCGCTCGGAAGTGATGTCGGGGTGAGGGGAGACGGTGTCATAAGGCAGGCACTCCCAATCCGGGAATTGGATAATCGGTACTGTAGAATCTGAGCCGATGAAAAATGCGATCTCATCTGCAAGTATCCGTAGGCGGCGTGTATTGTCGGCAACGACGACGGTCAGCGCATCGCAGGACTGGCTGGCCTGTGCCACAGCCAAGCCCTCGGCAGCGCCATGGAGCCCTGTCCAGCTGATGGGGCTGGTCCGATCTATTGGAAGGTGCCCCACAGGGGCGTTGTTGGACATGCAACAGGTGCGGTTGGAAGCTGTACGGTCGGCGAATTCTATACTAGTCTTACCGACATGGTCCGGGCTTCGCCTTGGACAATAAGAATCTAGTGCTCAGGGGTAAAGAAGTTAAGATCCGGGCTATTGTTCCCGCGGCCGGGAAAAGCGAGCGATTCGGTGGCTCATTGCCGAAACAATATTGTGAGATCAATGGCAAAGCGGTCATCATACATACACTGGAGAAACTCAACAGCGTCGACTGCATTGAGAGCATCCAGGTCGGGTTGTCCCCCGATGATGACCTTTGGCCATCATTGAGTGACATCCCTGGCAAAGTAATTGGTGTCTTTCGCGGGGGTGAGACTCGCGCTGAGACCGTAATTCAAGGACTGAAACGACTGGCTGGAGTTTTCGGGAGTAACGACTGGGTGCTGATTCACGATGCTGCCCGACCCTGCGTGAGAGTTGAGAGTATCAAGAAACTGATCGCATCCGTTCTGGCTTCCGATCACGGAGGATTGCTTGCTGTGCCCGAAACGGAGACTCTGAAAAGAGCGAGTGCCGATGGTGTGGCAATCGGCACGGTTGATCGTACGTCACTTTGGCGGGCACAAACGCCCCAAATGTTTCGAACCAGGGATCTCCTCAAGGCGATGCTCGATCTGGGTGAAGAAATGGCTGCGATCACTGACGAGGCCAGTGCGATGGAGAAAGCGGGTCTCAATCCACTCCTTGTCTATTCCCACTCGGACAACATCAAGATCACGACGCCTGAGGATCTCAGGCTGGCGGAACTGCTGCTCTAAGGAGAAATAGAACTAAGTGAAAGTCGGCCAGGGATTCGATTCCCACAAACTGGTGGCAGGACGTCCCCTGATCTTAGGTGGTGTGAATATTCCCCATGACAGAGGACTCGAGGGTCATAGCGATGCTGATGTGCTTATTCATGCGATCTGTGACGCTCTTCTCGGTGCGGCTGGTTGGGGAGACATGGGGCAGCATTTCCCTGATACCGAGGAGCAATACGCCGGATACAACAGTCGCTATTTCCTGCTGGAGATTCGAACAATGCTCGACGAGGCTGGTTTACGTGTCGGCAACATCGATGCAAGCGTAATAGCCCAAGCGCCGAGATTGTCTCCTTACATGGAGCAAATGAAGACCAACTTGGCGGCCGACCTAAAAGTAGACAAGCACGCAATAAATCTCAAGGCGACGACAACCGAGGGGTTAGGTTTCACCGGACGAAACGAAGGAATCGCCGCGTTGGCCGTTGCGTTAGTCGAATGAGTCTGGGTTTCTCCTGGCTCGGAGCAGAACATAGAACGCCCCATACCCACCATCTCGGGGTAGGGCACAACAGTATGCGAGAACTGATTGGTCCAGGCGCAGTTTTTCCAAAGCAGTATTCCTCACTATTGAATGCCTGTCTGGTGAGCCTCGCCCTTTCCCGGTAACGACGAGAACGCATCTCTCCTCCTCACCACAACATTGAACAGTAAAGTTTTTTAGGGTGACTCCTGTATTGGAGCGATTGTGTCCGTGCAGGTCCAGAGAAGCATAAATGTTGAATCGTCCACGCTTGAGATTCTTTAGGGTCTTCTTTTGCACTCCACCGCGATAGAAAAGGTCACCATCAAGCCCCAACGTCCCAGAAGGCCTGGACGATTCGACTTCAAAAAAGGTGTTATCCCCGCTGATCACTATCAGTTCTGCTTTTGGTTTCTTGTAAAATCAGTGCCCAGTACCTAGTCTCAACGATTCTTCAACAGAAATCGTTCGGCGTCCAGCGCAGCCATACAACCTGTTCCGGCTGAGGTTACAGCCTGACGATAGACATGGTCCATGACATCACCGGCGGCGAATACTCCAGGGATACTTGTACCAGTAGCATCACCGTCCAATCCACCCTTTACCTGTAGATAACCTCCTTCCATCTCTAACTGTCCAGAGAATATTCCGGTATTCGGGTCATGTCCAATAGCTATAAAGACCCCATGCACACCCAACTCCCGTTGTTCACCTGATTTGATATTCTGGATTCTCACTCCCACTACCCCTTGTTCATCGCCTAGGACCTCATTCAGTACAGAGTTCCAGCATATATCGATGTTTCCGAGTTGTCCTGACCTGCCAATAAGCCTGTCCCGCAAAATGGCTTCCGCGCGCAATTCATCGCGTCGATGTACCAGAGTCACGGATGAGCATATGTTGGATAAGTAAAGGCTCTCTTCGACTGCAGTATTCCCACCGCCGATCACCGCGACCGGCTTGTCTTTGTAGAAAAATCCATCGCAGGTCGCGCATGCCGAGACACCTCGGCCTTTGAAGGCGCTTTCTGACGGTAATCCCAGGTATCGCGCGGATGCGCCTGTTGCGATAATCAGCGCATCTGCCGTGTATACGCCACCATCACCTTCCAGGTAAAAGGGAGACCGGGTGAGGTCTGCCGTATGGATCTGATCAAATAGTATCTCGGTATCAAAACGTTCTGCATGGGCGAGCATGCGTTGCATCAGATCGGGCCCTTGTACTCCGTTTGGATCGGCGGGCCAGTTGTCAACGTCGGTGGTTGTCATCAGTTGACCGCCTTGCTCGATCCCGGTAATCATCACGGGTTCTAAGTTGGCGCGGGCAGCATAAACCGCAGCGGTATAACCTGCCGGACCTGATCCGAGTATCAAGAGCCGCGAATGCTTTTCGTTCAACATAAATGGTTTGTCCGGTAGATTTTTTGCTCGGGCTAAGTCAAGTGTTCAGAAGTAGACCGTTTTTGAAGTATTGAAGCTTATCCAGCCTATATCATAATTTGTTCAGTCCAATCCGGGTAGCCTTTGGACTCTGGGGTTGTTTATTCAGATATAATTCGTAGAACATAACCGGTGCCTAGCGACCGGTATCCTAGATCGTGGTTCCTGAATAGACTTGGCTCAGCCAAAGCGCAAATCAATACACCAAAGGCCGGCCGTGCGAGTGTCATCGAGATTCGTGCGTCTGGGTCGTGAGTTACTGATCATTGCGCTAAGCGCTTTGACGATCTATTTTTTGGTCTGTCTTAGCACGTATTCGGCAGAAGATCCAGGATGGTCCTTCAGTGGCTCAGGTGACGAGATTAGAAATCTCGGGGGTCGATTTGGTGCCTGGTTTGCGGACCTGATTCTGAATGCTCTAGGGTATTCAGCCTACTTGCTGCCACTGGTTCTGGGTATGGTCTGTTGGCGAATGTTCCGGGTGCTACGTGAAGCTCCGACCGGATATTCACGGCTGGTTCACGGCGTCGGGATGGTGCTGGCTCTAGTCTCTGCAGCCGGAATTGAATTTCTTCACTTTTTCCGCCTGTCATCCACATTGCCATTCGAGGCGGGTGGCTGGATCGGATCCTTGATGGGTGCCTGGGTTCTCGACAGTTTTGGGATAGTTGGAGGTACGGTAGTTTTTCTGGTTTGCCTGATTGCGGGTATTTCATGGGCTCTGGATGTCAGTTGGTTTACCATGATGGATCGAATCGGTGAATTGACCTGCCGGGGGGTTGCGTGGGCATGGGGCAGGTTCCTTGTATGGTTCGATGACATGCAGGGGTTACGGCTAAAGCGCAAACGCCAGGGAGCCGTGGCGGTTATCAGGCGGGAAATGTCGGAGAAGGATCCTCCCCGGATAGAGCCTAAGGTTTCCCAGTCCAAGAAAGGTCAGAGAATTTACCAGGAAAAACAAGCACCGATACCCATCTTTGTCGAAGGGGCAGTGTCTCAAGGGCCGTTGCCGGCGCTCGGTCTGCTGGATAAACCGGGTGCACAGACCCATGGTTTCCGTAAAGAAACTCTGGAGATGATGTCCCGACTCGTCGAGAAGAAGTTGCTGGATTTCAACGTAGAAGTCCGCGTGGAGTCCGTCCAGCCCGGTCCAGTCATTACCCGGTTCGAGATAGAACCGGCACCGGGAATAAAGGCCAGCCAGATCGTGGGCCTGGCGCGGGATATCGCCAGGGCGCTGTCTGTTGTCAGCGTTCGAATTGTTGAGAATATTGCTGGTAAAACCTTTATTGGGTTGGAGATCCCTAATGAAGAGCGTGAAACGGTCTATCTGCTCGAAGGGCTCGCTTCTGAAGTTTATGAGTCCAACAAGAGCCCGCTCACATTGGTGCTTGGCAAGGATATCTCAGGACAGACTGTGATCTCGGATTTATGCAAGATGCCTCATCTACTCATCGCAGGTACGACTGGCTCCGGCAAGTCGGTCTGTGTCAACGCTCTTATCCTCAGCATTATTTACAAGTCGACCCCAGAAGACGTCCGCCTGATTATGATCGACCCCAAAATGCTGGAGTTGTCGAGTTACGACGGAATTCCACACCTCTTGACTCCAGTTGTAACGGATATGAAAAAGGCGGCGAACGCGTTGCACTGGTGCATCAACGAGATGGATCGACGCTTTCGCCTGATGGCCGCACTGAGTGTTCGAAATATCGTGGGTTACAACCGGAAAGTCATTGCAGCCGCGAAATCCGGGCAACCGATTCCCGACCCCTTATATGAAGCCACAGGGGCCGACTCGGTAGACCCTGGGCCCGGGCTTACCAAGATGCCATACATCGTGGTCATCGTTGATGAGTTTGCCGATCTTATGCTGGTGGCGGGCAAACGGATCGAGGAACTTATCACACGGATTGCTCAACGGGCCCGGGCCGCCGGAATTCACCTGGTTGTTGCAACCCAAAGACCCTCCGTGGATGTGGTTACCGGTTTGATCAAGGCAAACATTCCGACTCGAATCGCTTTTCAGGTCAGTTCGCGAGCGGATTCAAGAACGGTGCTGGACCAGATGGGTGCTGAGCAACTGCTTGGCCACGGAGACATGTTGTTTCTACCCCCCGGTACGGGATATCCGGTACGGGTCCATGGTTCGTTTGTATCCGACCAGGAGGTACTCCGGGTTACGGACCAACTCAAAAAAGAAGGCAGTCCGGAGTATCTGGATGAAATCGTCGAAGGGGACACAGGTGATAATACGGAAGCCCTAAACGGCACGTCGATCGGGGGTGAAGAAGACCCGCTCTACGACCAAGCACTTGCTTTCGTCGCGGAAACCCGGCGAGCCTCGATATCCTCAATACAAAGGCACCTCCGGGTCGGTTATAACCGAGCCGCACGGATGATCGAGGCAATGGAAGTTGCTGGCGCTGTCGGACCGCTGGAGAGTGGCAAGCGTGATGTTCTGGTTCCAGGCCCCGCGGACTAGAGCGGTCGAAAGCCGAACTCGATACCCAGATCAGGACGTGCCTGTGCGAACGTTTGTAGTTACATTTGTTGGCGTAGTGTTGTGCTGTCTGTTTTCCGGGCCGCTTTCCGCAAGTGACGGTCTTAAACTGCTGACGCGATTCTTCCACGAGGTCGATACACTGGAGGCTGACTTTCAGCAAGTGGTACTGGATGAGAATCTCCTGGCGATGAGCGAGGCTGCCGGACACCTTTGGATTTCCAGGCCCAGGCGGTTTCGCTGGGACTATGACTCCGCGACGGGGCAATCTATAGTGGCCGATGGCCGGGATCTGTGGATCCATGACACAGAACTCGAACAAGTCGTTGTCCGGGATCTTTTCGAGTCGCTCGGTGAGACCCCGGCCCTGCTGCTTTCAGGGGAAGGTGGACTGGACACCAATTACATCCTCACACCTATGGGGAAACAGGGGACGCTGGAATGGGTGTCCTTGGTTCCAAGGACCGAAAACGGAAATTTTTCTGAGATTCAATTGGGCTTTGAAGGCAAAACCTTGCGCCTTATCCAGCTGCTGGACAAAATGGAGAGGATCACACGACTCACATTGAGCCAGGTAATTGAAAACAAACCGATCGACGATTCGGTGTACCGCTTCATACCACCTGCCGGTGTGGACATCATTGATGAGTCCGGGTGAGTCGACGTGTTGCAGTGGATTGTTGTTGGCTTGGGTGGGGCAGTTGGGTCGATGATGCGATATCGCATCTCACTGCATATGTCACACATAGTCGGAGATGGTTTCCCATGGGGTACACTGGTGGTCAACGTGATCGGATGCCTGGTATTGGGTCTTCTGGTCGCATTAGTGTCAGGGAAATATCCGATCGGGGACATTGCACGTACTGGCCTGCAAGTGGGGTTGCTCGGTGGTTTCACTACCTTTTCGGCATTCTCACTGGAACTGTTCCGAATGGCCGAAGACGGGTTTTGGATCCACGGGTTGCTTTACATCGCAGCAAGCTTGTTTTTGTGCGTACTTGCGATTGCTTTAGGCACCGCACTGGGTCGTCAGTTTTGACCATCTAACGTATGGAGAAAGGATAAATGCTAGATCCCTACCTGTTGCGCCGGGATCCTACAAAGGTGGCCGAATCGTTGCGATCGCGTGGTTTTGTCCTAGATGTGCAACAACTTCAAGCACTGGAAGACCAGCGGAAGTCATTGCAGACCAGACAACAGGAATTGCAGCAGAACCGGAACTTGAATTCCAAAAAAGTTGGAAGATTGAAAGCGAGTGGTGGTGATGTGACATCGCTTGTCGCTGACCTCGACCAGTTGGGTACGGAGTTAACGGCCATAGGCCAGGAACTCCAAGAGGTTCAAAAGGTCATTGCCAGCCTGGTTGAAGGTATTCCAAATATCCCTCATACCAGTGTCCCCCCTGGTGATACTGAAACTGACAATGTCGAAGTTCGAAAATGGGGACAGCCTGCGCGGTTTTCCTACCCAGTGAGGGACCATGTGCAGCTGGGCGAAGACCTTGGGATGCTGAACTTTGAACTGGCCACCAAGCTGACTGGCTCCCGTTTCGTCGTAATGACCCGGGACCTCGCGCGCCTGCAACGTGCCCTGACGCAGTTTATGCTGGATCTCCACATTACAGATCACGGCTATGAGGAGACCTATGTTCCCTACATGGTCAACTCTGCGTCACTGTTCGGTACCGGCCAGCTGCCAAAATTTGAAGATGATCAGTTTGCAACGGCGACCGACCCACCTTATTACCTCATCCCGACGGCAGAAGTGCCGGTGACGAACCTCTACCGGGAGGAGATTCTGACAATCGACCAATTGCCTGTCCGGCGAGTCTGTCATACACCCTGTTTTCGGCGTGAGGCCGGCTCCTACGGAAAGGATACTCGCGGAATGATCCGCCAACACCAGTTTGAAAAGGTGGAGCTGGTTCAGATCGTTGAACCCGGTACTTCATGGGATGCACTTGAAGAACTTACCGGCCATGCCGAGTCGGTACTACGTAGGTTGGAATTACCTTACCGCGTCGTTGTACTGTGCGCGGGGGACCTGGGTTTTTCTTCTGCCAAGACCTATGACATCGAGGTCTGGCTCCCGGGCCAAGAAAAGTATCGTGAGATCTCCTCCTGCAGTAATTTCGAAGATTTCCAGGCCCGTCGCCTTCGAGCCCGCTGGCGTAATCCTGATTCGGACAAACCAGAATTGGTTCACACCCTGAATGGGTCTGGACTGGCGGTCGGTAGAACGTTGATCGCTATTATGGAGAACTACCAGAATGAAGATCACTCGATCTCGATTCCCAGCGCTCTACAGCCCTACATGGGCGGTCAAAGCGTGATTCGGTAACCAGAAAAAAGCCCCGGTAAATCCGGGGCTTTTGGGCGTACTGCTGATTGGTCTTTTAGTCGTCACCCCCAAATATACCCAACAGTTGCAGGAGACTCAGGAAAAGATTGTAGATCGCTACGTATAGAGTAATCGTCGCCATGATGTAGTTGGTCTCACCCCCATGGATGATCTGGCTGGTCTGGTACAGAATTAGCCCACTCATCAAAAGGATAAACATGGCGGACACGGCCAGTGAAAGAGCGGGGATGCTGAAAATCACCGCGCCTAATCCGGCGATGAATGCCACAAGGATGCCTGCGAATAACATGCCCCCGATAAAACTGAAATCTTTGCGGGAGATCAACGCGTAGGCAGACAATCCGAGGAATATGATACCGGTACCCCCAAGCGCGGTCATCACCAACTGCCCACCATTGGGTACAGCCTGAATATAGTAACTGACGATCGGCCCAAGCGTCAGTCCCATGAAACCGGTCAAGGCGAATACAAAAAGCAGTCCAAGCGCAGAATTACGGAACCGACTGGTCAGAAAAATCAGCCCGAAGTAACCCACAAGAGTCACTATGAGGCCTGGGTGCGGCCAGTTAAAGGCCATGGACAAGGCGGCAGTGATTCCACTGAAGATCAGGGTGGCGGACAACAGGCCGTACGTGTTTCTCAGTACTTTGTTGGTCTCAATAGTGCCCGAACTCGGCCGGACAACAGCAACTTGTTCTCTGTGTGCCATGTGATTGAATGCGCTCCAGCGGGTCAGTGAAAGTGTGTACCAGTTGGTGGAAGTATTATAGAGGATAGGGTCGGATAAGGAAATTTCAAGTCGTTCTGACCGGAATGTCGGTGCCTAAATCAGATCGAGCGACCAACGGAGTGAACGCCTGCGCTAAAATCACACTATTGGGGAGAGGTGGCAGAGTGGTCGAATGCGGCGGTCTTGAAAACCGTTGGCGGGCAACCGTCCGGGGGTTCGAATCCCTCCCTCTCCGCCATCAATTGTGGGTCAGATCATGTTAGTCGTCTGTGGCGTTACCACGGACCCGCTGCCAATAGAATTCTCTGGCATACGAACCGTAACTCCGGCAGTGCTGGTTATCCAGTCCATGGCCCTCGGTTACCACCACCGCACGGTCTCCCATTCCATTCTGGAAGTCCGCGGTCGGAGAGCCTTTCCTCCGGTCGCACCTTGAAATACTTTACTTGGTCAGAAACATCGCATGAACTTGATGAACACCTAGGATCAGGTGATAAACTTTGTCCCATTGAGTATCACTATGTCATGCACTCTGGATGTTGATATCTGTCGCTGATCTGATCGATAGGCTCCCGGAGACGGAAATTCGGATCTATGACTGCCGATTTTCGCTCCTGGACCCAGCAGCCGGACTCCGCTCCTATCAGGAAGGTCATATACCGGGGGCAGGATATTTTGATCTGGAAAAGGATATGTCTGGAGCGCCTGGTCCGGTGACAGGTCGGCACCCATTACCGGCCGCAGACGTATTCGGCCGATTAGTTCAAGAACGCGGCATCTCGGGAGATGCGACCGTAGTCGTGTATGACGAAGGCCCGGGCGCCATAGCGGCCCGCCTGTGGTGGATGTTGGGTTGGCTGGGTCACACAAACGTGCACGTGCTCGACGGTGGCCTGGCAAAATGGCTGGAATACGGAGGCTCCCTCGAAGTTAACAGTGAAGCCTATCCATGTACGGAGTTTTTGTCGCTGCCCGATGATCATAGGTGGATTTCCGTAGAACAACTCGTATCAGAGATGGCGGGCGATGACTGCCTGGTCATTGACGCCCGCGAATCTGGACGGTTT
>CAZVVN010000012.1:0-60983 GCA_964630665.1 uncultured Acidiferrobacteraceae bacterium
GCCACTCAGGGTCCAACTAGTTGGTCCTTGGTATAGTGAAAATTTGCTGTTAAATGTCGCAGACAAGTTGCATTGCAAAGCATAATTTCTTTACACAGAAGGGGCGACTGGTTCAAATCCAGCCGCCCCCACCATTTAATCTCTTTGTTTCAAGTGCCTAGAACGGTCAGGAATGCCTGACTCTGTTGGTCATCCTCACTTGGCACACTCTTGGTACAGTGAGGAATCAAAATGGCCTCTATCAGAAAGCGTGGTGGCAAATATCACGTGTAGATCACAAAGTAAGACTATCTATAACCAAGACCTTCTCAAGTTTCACCACTGCTAAACGCTATGCAATCGCGACAGAAGCAGACTGCACCCCATCAGGGCTTTGAGACCATTACGAGAGAAGTTAGAATCAATTGAGAAATGTCAGGATGGTGTCAACAGATTATGACTGATCACGAGCATTACATGCGTATCGCGCTGGAGGAGGCCGAGCGAGGGGCGGCTGAAGGAAATGCCGCCGTGGGCTCAATCCTGGTCGAAGCGGATACCGTGGTAGCGCGTGGTCGGAACCTTGTGACTTCCACATCCGATCCGACCGCTCATGCGGAAACAGTGGCGCTGCGCAACGCCGGCGTGCAGCTCGGCCATATCGATTTTTCAAAACTGACCCTCTATACGACCTTTGAGCCGTGCCCCATGTGTTGCGGGGCCATTTTAGCAAGCGGAACACACACACTGGTCATGGGCGCGCGCCATGATCTTGCACAGAGTCGCTGGGGTGCATACAGCGTAGAAAAGTTACTCGAACTGACCAACCGTACGGCCCAGCTAACTTTAGTCACCGGGGTCTTAACGCAGGCCTGTGCAGATATTAGAAAGATTGAAACCACCTGACCCCAGACTGAAGCCCTTAATAGTGATCATGGGCATCGTGAGTCTTTGCCACGAACTCTCCTTCAATAGACCAACGATAATGGTGGTGTTTGGAAGTCCGACCAATACAACTAGAAGCCCTCTTCCACTCTCGACTCCACACTAACGACCTGAATGGATCATCAGCCCGTTGGGTATGGCTGCCCCGCCTAGAGTTAGTCCTGAAACATTACGTCAGTCCTTTGGAACAGCTTTACTGAGTTTCGCCCTGCGGCAATTAGCACTCACCAAGCTTGCCTCTAACTATCAAGGGATCACTGAACAACAACCCGCAAGGTTACTAAGTCGCCGATCAGATGCACCCAATCAAAAGCACAGGACTTGGTGGGAAGAACCTCTGCAATAAAGCCCTGAGCTATAATCTGTCATCGGTTATTCGAAAAATACCCAGCTTTGTATTTTAATCTTTCCTCTACTACAACTTACTAATTACTGAGGGCTGAAATGAAACTTAAAGTTCTGTTCATGGTCCAAGGATCACTTCTGATTATCTTGGGTTTGTTGGGATTATTGGCGGGGGATAGTGCTATTTCTGGCTGGGGACTGGAGGCAACTCCCGATCTTCTCATGCTCAACCGCGGACTCTCCATAAGTACACTTACAATGGGTGTGATCGTAGTTCGGATCCCCGCTTGGGTTGGCAATAACCTTAAAGAACCTGCCTTGATTGGAGGCGCGATCAACACTGCTTGGGTCATTAACGTTGGTTACGATATGAGCACAGGTGCAATTAGTGGCCCAAGTCCAACGGTTAATATCGTTTTGACAATCATTTTCGCTATTCTCTTCTTTGTGATGGGCGCCAGACATCAAAATACCTAGGGCCACTCGGAACAACGTTCCTGCTCTGTTTTTTGCAATCTGACCATACCTGATCAGATTCATTTTACATTCGAAAGAAAACCCGCTTAGGCGGAGTTTTTCCTCTTTGGGATTTTGTTGGGAAGATTGGACTGAAGCTACAAGCCAAGGTTGAGCCTATCGGAGACACCTGATTCGAACCGCAAACGGACAAATCGATTCAGCGACTCTTTCATATAGAACACGATGAGTACTATGCCCAGAATAAGGGCGAAATCTCTAACTTGTGCATTGCATCGTGCAAACCTGTTTGCGCATTAGAGCCCATCGGTAAACTATTCCAAAATAAAAAGCCCCAACGAGTGAGGCCTTTCATTACTGCTTGTTCGCACTGAACTTTCTTCAGAAGATAGCCCGTGCAAGGTTGTGTCGCACCCAATCGCCGCTTGAAGTCACCGTTGCCAGTACTGCTTGAACTTCCGGGTCGGCAACCAGCGCATCATTGGCTTTGCCATAACCCTCTGCATTATCAAACATTGCGACAAAAGACATGCATCCCACGTCAGCACCTTGTAAATTCATCAAGTGACACTCGTTAGCACCATACTTTTTCCAAAATTCGGCCATCTTTTTGCTGTTCTCGACTACCTCTGCATGCTTACCCGGAGCGGGCCTAAACGTCCAGTTGGAAACATACATATTCAGTCCTCCTCTGATCTGTTTGGTGAGCCCTAAACATAACGTGCAAGACCACACACCGCCACCACTTTGGGGAGCACGACGATTGAACTTCTTAATCGAAATACAATTAGACCGGTTTCACCGGTCACACTCCTGGTAATAGTGACAACCGGGATCGCTATTCTGTTGATTGGTATTGAATTGGTAAAGTGTGGAGATCACTGAATTTGGCTCATCGAGCCACTTTTTTATCTGCCGAACTGAGGGAGTGACACATGCCTCCACCAACAGCCAGTCAGGATAGCACCCGCATCATTTTCCATTTCAAACCTGTTTTTGACCTAAAGTCGAGTCGCTCATTAACTTACCCGAAATGTGACGCAGCGCACATTGAAATAAGAATACCGGTTATAGGGACAGATGTGACCCTTTAACTTACGAGAAGTTTAGGTGTAGGATAGAAGGTATGAAATGCGTCCATTACATCTGCTTTGCAGTTCTCCTGTTGACAGTCTCTCCGGCAAACTGGGCCGCTGAAACGGGCTGGTGCGCGACACGAAATTCCGTGAGTGAAAGTGCTAGTTACCTGTGCAAGTATATGGGCGGGAAGTTTTTCACTTCTCAAGGACAAGCCAAAGCAGAGCACAAGCGTCTAAATTCAACGTCCAGTCAACCTGTTAACGAAATCTCTTTAACTATCCACTCAAATGTTGTTGACGACGAGGTTTATGTAGATGGGGTGTATAGAGGTTCGGGCCGCCTGGTTCTTGAACTGCCTAAGGGCCGGCACGCCATTAGCATTCGGAAGAGTGGTTATAAACCGTTCGAGAAAATCGTCAATCTGACTGATGTCTCAACCATCAAGGGGAACTTAGAGAAGATTGCAGACCAGTCGGTTCCGGCAAAGACTACCAAAACGACGACCGCGGATCTGGACCTGGCTTTCTGGCAGTCGATTAAAGACAGCTACAACCCTGAGATGTTCGAGGAGTATCTACGGCAGTTTCCTTCCGGCACATATGCCGGCCTTGCGAAAATTACGATCAAACAACTCAGGAAAGAATCTGCAAAGGATGAGGAACCGTTAGTACCTGATCTTGAATACGGCAATTATTATGCGTTAGTGATCGGGAATAACCACTATGAGCTTTTGGACAAACTCTCGACGGCTGTCAACGATGCCAAATCAATTGCGTCTTTACTTCGAGCAGAGTATGGATTCAAAGTGGACTTGCTGACAGATGCAAAACGGGACGAAGTCGTGAGCGCCTTATCTCGACTCCGCAAAATCGTCTCACCTCGAGACAATCTATTGATCTACTATGCAGGACATGGCTGGCTGGATACAGATATGGATGAGGGTTTCTGGCTGCCGGTCGATGCCAGTGAAGATGACCAGGTGAATTGGATCGCAAACGATACAATTACCAGGTCAGTTCGGGCAATCAAAGCCAAACACGTGATGGTGGTCGCTGATTCTTGTTTCTCCGGAACCTTGACACGCGGGGTCGAGCCAAAAGTAAAGAAACCGGATTACATTAACCAGATAGTGAAGAAGAAAGCTCGAATGGTACTAACCTCAGGGGGGTTAGAACCAGTCACTGATACCGGTGGTGGTAACCACTCTGTCTTTGCCAAATCATTTATTCATATCCTTAATCAGAACTCTGGTGTCCTGGATGGGCATCAGTTTTACTCCACTCTCCGAAAACAAGTGATGTTAAGTGCCGATCAGTCTCCTGAATATGGCGAGATGCGCAAAACAGGCCATGAAGGGGGAGACTTCCTTTTCGTGAGGCAGTGAGAGATAAGAAGTACCGAGGCGCTTCCTCATGGGCCTGATACAGTGTAAAAACCATAGCCAACAATGAGGGCGGTGTAAAAGCCGTATCGAAGCAGCAGAGAGGTATTCTCGTGGTCTTTCCTCAACAGAAGAGGCAGGATGAAGACCAAGAAACAGATAAAAAATATAGTCACCGGGGTAGATGTTTCCATTGTCCCTCCTTAAACAGAAGCTATAAAAGGCCAGCAGGCAACTCACATTCTGCAGATAATAAGACCATAACATACGGAGACTAAACACGCTGGAGACACCTGAAAATCCGATGGTTACCTTCCGCGTGTCAATTCAATCGAGAACTTTTTCTAATATCAATATGTTATCGCTCGATCGCAAGCTTTTACTTTGATAGAAATCCCCTCAACTCTCGTCTGCTTCACGACAGCCCTACCAGTGCAGGCACTGGCGTACGAGGTGCGTATTGGGGTGCCCACTGGCCATCTAATTTGTAATTCTTGGGAAAATAATTGTGACGCCTTATGAGTTATAGCCTTTATTATGCAGATCGCAGCGCCGCGATGGGTGCCCGTGTGATCCTGGAAGAGATCGGCGCACCTTATGATCTGATCTGGACCGACATTCTGCCAGGTTCGACCCGCGAGCCTGAGCTTCTGTCGCTGAACCCCAACGGCTGGATCCCCGTGTTGGTCTGGCAAGAGGGTGCGATCTACGAATGCGGCGCTATTACGGTATTCTTGTGTGATCGTCATTTTGAAGCAGGGCTCGCCCCGACACCTGATGATCCTGAGCGCGGGATTTACCTGCAGTGGCTGTTTTTTTTCTCCAGTTCGCTGCAAAACGCCTATCAGATGACTTACCACACAGAACGATTCTGTTCCTCTAAAGAAGACCAGCCGAGCGTCAAGCGCCGCTCAAACAGCCGCCTCCGTGAGCTGTGGCAGGTGGTGGACGATGCGATCGGTGAAAACGACTGGCTGCTGGGCAAGCGTTTCAGTGCGGCAGACGTTTACCTCTTCATGCTGACCACTTGGCTGAATGAGTCTCTGGGACACCCGTCGTTGGAATCTTTTCCCAATGTGGAAAGGGTCGCGGCAGAGGTCATGAAGCGTCCATCTGTCGATCGCATTTACGCTTCTTACATCTCCGACCGCCTGGCCAGCAAGTCACGCGACCCTTGGCCTGGTCCGTAAAGGCTAGGCACATCGGTCAGATACTCAAATCGAGCAGGTTGTAGTCCCGAACCGCACGCCTCGCCTCATCGTCCCAATAATAGTTTTCGCCGG
The DNA here is from genome assembly GCA_964630665.1 of uncultured Acidiferrobacteraceae bacterium. Taxonomy (GTDB): domain Bacteria; phylum Pseudomonadota; class Gammaproteobacteria; order Arenicellales; family UBA868; genus UBA9619. The sequence continues at coordinate 5,491 of CAZVVN010000012.1, forward strand.
AATCGGCCAGCGGCCGGTAAACATACGGCACCTCGTTCGGGAAGCGCTGACGTCGGGCGTCGATGCCATAGCCGATCATCTTTGAGCGCTCGCGGATACGTTTATCATCATACACCGCTCGCACATTGTGCAACCCGCCGCCCTGAACCCCCAGTACAGAGGTGCGGCGGTGAAAACCAAGCGTAATGGAGACGCGCCAGTCCGGGCTAGTATTGGCGAACGAGCCATGCACCATCTGACGGTTATGGATCACTACGTCGCCAGCACCGCAGATGTAGGGGACGGCATCGGCCAGGCGCTCTGATCCATTCGCCTCGAGCAGTCTAACCAGATCACATTTGCCCAGCCGATGCGAACCCGGAACCACCCACACGGCATTGGCTGCCGTGCAGCCGTAAAGCAGAACCTGAAAAGTAAATCCATGAATCGCATGATCCCAGTCCGGATGGTCCCAGTGGATCACACCGTCCTGATGCCAGGCCACTGATGCCCCAAGCCCAGGTTTTTTTATAAACATCGCTTCGTTGAACGGCACGAAATCCGCACCGTTCAGGGAAGCGGCAGCAGCAAGCAACTGCGGGTGCCCATACAATCTGAGGCATGCATCCGAGAACTGCAGCACGCCCAGGATGAGATATACAACTTCTGTTGGTGCACTCTCGGCAGGCATCGGCTCGAACATCTTTACAGGATGCCTGCCTGCGGCCAGCTTCGTCCCGCCAAAAGGGTCGCCCAAGGGTTTGGACCAGAACAGGTTCGGGCCGCCGCACTCGGTGCCCAGCGCAGGCCGACCGTAATTATCAACCAGTGAACCCTTGCACACGGGGAGGCTGCCGAGCATACCCTTGAGATCTCGCTCGATGTCCGCGAGTTCTTCCCGCCCAATCACACCTTCGAGCACGTAAAAACCGTACTCCGACCATGCCTCAACGATCTCCGGGTGCAGGTCACCGCTATCTGTGAAACGCAGCGGGCCACGATTGGGCAACTCCAGCGCTCGTTTCTCACCATCACGATAATAGGTCTGCATGTCCGCTTCATGCAGACCGTAATCAGGACAACTGCCCGCCTGGGAAATTTTCACAGGAATCTCAGAGAAGCAGGAACAAAACAAGGATAAAGGCTCAACTCCAACTACGCAATGGTATTGACGATCAACCGCAAGCCGGGGTTCCGATCACAGGATGTCTCGAGCGTTTCTTACCAATGCCGTAGACTTGAGCCACTAAACAAAGGTAAGGAATTGCCTTTTCGCCATGCCTGACATGTTGTTTCCGGTTCTGCTCGCACTGAGTGCTGCGATATTGTTCGCTTTTGGAAACCAGTGTTCGCGGATTGCCTTGCGTTACACTGATCCCCAGACTGCTACACTCTTCCAGATCGGCGTGAGCACAACGCTTTACTGGCTGGCTTCGCCGTTCTATCTCGAGGCCAGCTACTGGTCCTCTCCAGTTCTTCCGCTGCTGGCCGCGATTGGATTGTTTCGTCCTCTACTTTCGGCCAATCTCGGTATGGCGGGCACGCGTATTCTCGGCCCGACTATCTCGAGCACTCTGGCATCTACGGCTCCACTGTTCGGCGTCGCGCTGGGCGTGCTGATGCTGGCCGAGACGCTATCCTGGGAGGTCGCTGCCGGCACGGGCGGGATCGTGTCGGCAGTCGTTATTCTTTCCTGGCGTCGCGGACCGGCGCGCTCGTGGCCGCTCATCGCTCTGTTGTTACCGGTTTGTGCCGCGTTATTGCGAAGCCTCGCCCATGCTTTCGCCAAAATAGGGCTCGAGACTCTGCCAAGCCCGTTCTTTGTCGCACTTGTCGCCTACAGCGTCTCCTTTCCATTTGCGCTGGCTAATGACGTCAGGGTACGTCGTGGAGGGCGCGCTGCCATTCCCGTTACCGGGCTCAAGTGGTTACTTGCAACCGGACTTATTTACGCCATTTCGGTGTTGATCATGAACACCGCCCTGATGTCCGGTCGACTGATCGTCGTCAGTCCGATCGTTGCCTGTTCCCCGCTATTCACCCTGTTGCTCGGCCGATTTGTATTTCGCGAACAAGCTCTGACGCGCCGGGTTGCGTTCGCCGTGCTGCTGGTCGTGCCCAGTGTGGTGCTCATCGGCCTGCGGGCCTAACTATGGTGCCAGGGGCATCGTTGGCGCCATTCCAGTTAGCACTGACAGGTCCCCGTTCAAAACACCAAACACACAGCATGAACCCCCAACTCGCATACGAGGGATCATGAACCGATCACAAAACGGGATACAATGACCGTCCTGCTGACATCCAGTGTACAGGGGAAAGAATCATGGAAGGGAGACTGACCGGCAAGGCGGCAATCGTCACAGGCGGCGGCTCAGGGTTCGGTGAGGCTATCGCCGAGCGATTCATCGCCGAAGGAGCCCAAGTGCTCATCGCGGACGTCAATCAAACCACTGGCTCACAGGTGGCCCAGCGACTCGGTGACAGCGCTTTCTTCTTACCCACCGATGTCGCCGACAGCGCTGCCGTTGCTGCTACCGTCGGGGAAGCACAGCAACAATTCGGCCACCTCGACATTGTCGTCAACAATGCGGGAGTGGCTTCACCAATGACCCCGATTGGAGATATGGACGAGGATCTGTTCGACCGGCTATTCAATGTGAACGTCAAAAGTGTGTACCTGTTCTGCCATCATGCGGTCGACGCCATGCGAGAAGCCGGTGGCGGCAGCATCATCAACACCGCGTCCACCTCCGCCCTCAAACCAAGGCCCTTTAATGCCGGGTACGCGGCCAGTAAAGCAGCGGTCATTGCGCTTACAAAAGGGCTTGCCGTGGAACTTGCCAAAGACCAGATCCGGGTGAATGCGCTGACCCCGGTGGCGTCGGATACTCCCCTTTTCAGGGATTTCCTAGGTGACCAGGCCGGGGCTATGAAAGCCAAAATTGAGTCTGCTATTCCAGCCGGCAGGCTGTGCCTGCCCAGTGACATGGCAACGTGTGCGACCTTTCTGGCATCCGACGAGGCACACTTTCTGACCGGGATCAGCTTGCCTGTCGATGGAGGGTGGACGGCCAGCTAGACACGTCCGGGTTCGAACGGAAAATTCCAGCTGCCGGCCAGTTCTTTCTGGCAGGCAGGGCGAGATACCGACGGGGTCTAGCTGACCGGCTCCAGAAACCCCATGATCTCGCGGGCCTCGCGTACGATCGGGCCCGACAACCGTACCGCCCGCGCGGAACCGTCGGCCAATATCCGGTCGATCTCGTCCGGTTCCTCCGTCAAACGTTTCATCTCGCTCCCAATCGGGCCGAGCTTGTCGACTGAAAGATCCGCAAGCGCTGTCTTGAAAGCACTGAACCCCTGCCCTGAAAACTGATCGAGCACCTGACCGACTTCCATATCATTCAACGACGCGTAGATCGACACCAGGTTGAGTGCCTCCGGGCGGGAATCCAGCTCATCCACATTGTCAGGAAGTGGTTCAGGGTCAGTGCGGGCTTTGCGAATCTTCTGCGCAATGGTGTCTGCCTCATCGGTCATGTTGATGCGTGAGAAATCGGATTCTTCGGACTTGCTCATTTTCTTGGTGCCGTCCCGCAGGCTCATTACGCGGGTCGCACTGCCAAAGATCTGGGGCTCGGGTAGTGGAAAGAACTCGACGCCATACGCCGAATTGAAGGATTGGGCTATATCGCGGGTCAACTCCAGATGCTGTTTCTGGTCTTCTCCAACCGGAACGTGGGTCGCTTTGTAGGCCAGAATATCGGCGGCCATCAGTACGGGGTAGGCATATAGGCCAACAGTCGCCTGCTCTCTGTTCTTGCCTGCTTTTTCCTTGAACTGGGTCATCCGATTGAGCCAGCCCAGCCGGGCGACACAGTTGAACAGCCAGGCCAACTCAGAATGCTCGGGCACGGTAGACTGGTTGAACATAATCGAGCGTGCAGGGTCAATTCCGGATGCGATCAGCCCTGCCGTCACTTCCCGTGTCGCACGCGCCAGTTCTCCAGGATCGTACGGCGCCGTGACGGCATGCAGATCCACCACACAGTAGATGGCCTCAAACTCATCCTGTAATCTGGCCCAATTTCGGATCGCGCCAAGATAGTTGCCCAAATGCAGGCTGCCTGTGGGCTGAACACCAGAAAATATCCTATTTTTCGCCATTATCATGGAATCCCAATGAGGTAATGTAGTCGCCTCCAGCAGCCCTCATAAAGGTGATCCGGTACCACTAACCGATCAAATTAATGAATTAATCACCCGAAGCCGGAGATGCGGATTATAGATCTTAAGACCATCGCCTACCGGCGACATTCAAAGCTTGGTCACTGCACCGGGCGACATCACGCTGAAAACGCGGCCCGTGAACCCAGGATGCAGCATCTTGTTCCTGCCATTGGCCGGGGACCGGGACCAACTCGGCAACAATATGATCGATAGTTTTCTCTCGTGGCTCAAGACTCTGGTCAACGCTGTCGGTGCGATCTTCGGCTGGCTGGGCGACATCGTTCAGCGACTGGCGTCGGGGACAATACTGGACCTGCGCCCTCTACAGATGGCCTTCGTGGCTTTCCTACTTTGGCTGGTATACCGTATCGCGCACATGTTCATGGAGATATTTGTCGAGAGCTGGAACGCCCACGGACCTGGCTCCTGGGATAAGCTGACCGCGAGGCTGTTCACCGTGTTGGCCTACGGTAGCATTTTGTTCGTGGTTATCCTCCTGGCTCTGTTTTTTCTGCTGGCACTGGCTGTGGACGACCCGGTCGGACGCCTGTTATCGTTAGTGCCGGGTTGAACGGTAGAAAAGACCGTTCTTCACAAACTACCTACCGATGAGAATCAGACCCTTTCAAGAAGACGATCGCGATGAGGTAACCAGCCTCTGGCGACAGACTTTTCCGGGTGAGCCACACAACGAACCGAATGCGGTCATCGACGCCAAGCTGGCCGTCGATCGCCTGCTGTTCGTCGCCAGGGACCAGGGCAAGATCATTGGTACTGCTATGGCCGGTTACGATGGACACCGGGGCTGGCTTTACTCGGTCGCTGTCGATCCAGACCAGCAACGCCAAGGAATCGGCCGACAACTCGTCGATTATGCGGTAGATGTTCTGAAGACAAAGGGCTGTGTCAAGATCAACCTGCAGGTGCGCGCCACCAATGCGGGGGTGGTTGCGTTTTACGAAGCGCTAGGATTCGTGACAGAAGATCGCATCAGTATGGGTAAGTTACTCACTCATTAAGGCAGACTCGTCCCAGTCACCGGGCGGGCCTGCCGGCAACTATAGCGTCACACCGTGCAACGTCATCTTTTCATGGCGCCCGCGCATCTCGACCTCGGCAAACATTTCGGTCTCGAGCCGCTCATCGAGGCGCAACCGCAAGTCTTCGGAGATCAGCACGTCGCGGCCGTGAGTCTTACATGCGTCACAGATCCGGCTGGCGACATTCACCGTATCTCCAACCACGGTGAATTCCATTCGCTCTTCTCCACCGATGTTACCCACGATACTGGGACCGACATGGATGCCAATGCGGTGCTCGATCTCCGGAAGATCTTTTTCCTTCCTTTCCCTGTTCCACTGCCGAAGTGAAACCTGCATCGCCCGGGCACAGTCCAGAGCGTTCTGGGCATCATTGCCGCGTGACTCCGGCGTGCCGAAGGTCGCCATCACCGCATCGCCGATGTATTTGTCAACCGTACCCTTGTTGGTAAAAATCGGTCCGACCATCCGCTTCTGGTATTCACTTAAGACCTCCACGACGTCAGCTGGCTGCATCTGCTCAGACAACTGGGTAAAACCTTTGATGTCGGTGAAAAGGACCGCCACCTGTTGTTCCCGGCCAGCCTGCTGGAGCAGATCGAATTCAGAACTCTCGATCTCCTTACGGATGTCTGGAGAAAAATAACGACCCAAGGCCAGATTGGTCTTCTCGGCGTTGGCCGCATCTATAGATGATTTCTGTACCAGCCAGGCAAGCGTCACCGCCGAGACCGTAACAATAGTGAAACATAGCCAACCAAAAACAAGCTGCCTACCATCAAGGACTTTGATTTCAGAAAAAATCTCAATGTAATTGAAGCTGATCCGGATTTCCGGATCCAGAAGAATCGGAATCTGTACACCACCCACCTGAACAGCCAACAGGATAGCTAGAGCCGCAGTAATCCCCGGCCTGAGCAGCAGCCCAGATGCAGCGACCATCAAAAGGGGAAACAAGAACATATCTGTAACCCACTCACCTCGGTGTTGCAAAACAAATGACACATCCATACCAAGGGAATTGGCGTAATCTTGAATTGGATAAAATCCGACGAACAGCAATGCCAGGAGTATCAATATAAGGTTGTACCGTTTTTCAGTAAGGAAATAGAAAAGTGCCATGAGCCCAATTATCATGGATACCTGGGTAAGCAAGGCAATCCGAATACCGGTCTCCGTCGCTTGGAGCGGAAACACGATATTGGTCAAAAGGCCTAGCAGAGTGAGAACTGTCAATACAGCCAGAGTACATTTCAGGCCATAAACCCGCCGCTGGACGGTCAGGGCATCCTTGACTCGAACCGAGTTTTGAAAATAGTTCTTAACTATGCCCACCAAAGACCTTTGCATTATTTTTCGAGAATATACGATTATCCGTTTGTGCCTACGCATACGCCTGATTACAGGAGTCGGGAAAAGACAATACGGGCTCAAATGGCAAAATAGTCACCCATACTGACTGCGCAGATACTTTTTATCGATTTTTCCGACACTGGTTTTCTGGATCGAGTCGATGATCTCGATGCGCTCCGGTACCGCCCATCTGGTGATCGCACCGTCTTCCGCGGCTCGCACAAATGCGGACCGGACGTCTTCCGCATCCAGCGCCCCGTCTTTCGGCACGACCAGTATTAAAGGTCGTTCACCCCACTTGTCGTCAGCGATACCGATCGCGGCGGCTTCGGTCACACCCCGACACCCAAGCGCAATGTCTTCCAGCGCAATGGATGATATCCACTCACCGCCGCTTTTGATGACGTCCTTGATGCGGTCGGTAACTTTCAGGTATCCCTGCGGGTCGATGGTCCCGAGGTCGCCGGTGTGAAGAAACCCCCCTCGCCACAGGGTCTCCGACTGCTCCGCATCATTGAGGTATCCCTGGGTCAGCCAAGGCGCCCGGGCCACCACTTCGCCGCTGCTCTCACCATCGTGAGGCTGCTCGTTCAGGTCAGGGTCGACGACCCGTATGTCAACCAGTGGTGCAGGCCGACCCGATTTGCAGCGCAATTCAACCTGCCTATCTTCGTCCAGCAAAAGCGCGTCCGGTGACATCTGGGCGAGGGTCAGTAACGGGCCCGTTTCGGACATGCCATAGCCGCTGAACAGGTCAATTCCCCGTTCCCGTGCCTGCTGCGCGAGCGCAACTGGCAACGCAGATCCCCCAATCGTCATTTTCCAGCCCGTGAAATCGACCCCGGCCGCCTCCGGTGCGTTCAGCACCATATGCAGAATGGTCGGCACGCAGTGAGAAAAAGTAACCTTTTCCTGCTCGAAGAGCGCCAGTAATCGGGCCGGTTCGTAGCGACCTGGGTAGATCTGTTTGACCCCCAGCAAGGTGGCGAGGTAAGGCACTCCCCAGGCGTGCGCGTGGAACATTGGCGTCAGGGGCATGTAGACATCCCGGTCGTGAAACCGCCCTTGCTCCGCCGGGCTACCAAGAGCCACCCCCTTGCCCAGGGTATGCAGCACGATCTGGCGATGACTGTAGTAGACCCCTTTGGGATTACCAGTTGTACCGGTCGTATAGAAAGTCGTCGCGCGGGTATTTTCGTCAAAATCGGCAAACTCCCGGTTGTCGGGGGCCGCGTCGAGAAGCGCTTCATACTCACCTGCAATGTTGAGAGTGGTCTCTACAAATGCTTCCTCGTCCGAGATCAGCACCCAGCTCTTGACTGTCTCGACCCGTTCAGCAATCGGCTCGACCATCCCCAGGAACTCCTGGTTAATCAGGACCACATCATCAGCGGCGTGGTTCATTGTGTACAACACCTGATCTGCAGACAAACGGATGTTGACTGTGTGCAGTACGGCACCAATCATCGGAATCGCGAAGAAACACTCCAGGTAGCGATGACTGTCCCAGTCAAGAACAGCCACGGTGTCTCCTTTGCGTACACCCAGTGTCTCCAATGCATTAGCAAGCCGGGCAACACGCCTTGCAAATTCACGGTAGCTGTGTCGATACCGGTCCGCGTAGATGATCTCCTGCTCGGCGTTTCTGATCTGAAGCGTCGCCAACAACTGCTTGATCAACAGTGGATAGTGGTAGGCTGAGGGACTGCGGGCAATGGTGTGGTCTGCCATGAATCTGCTCCGAAACTCGGACTGCGGATCATAATCAATAGCAACCGGCACTGCATCAACCGGTTTCAGCGCCTTATAGGATAAAGCATGATCCAAGGGCACAGGCCCACAGGAATTCCTGCCGATGACGAAGGCTAATTCATCCTTTCGGATAAACTTTGTTGCCCGGAACTGCTTACAGACCCACTTCGATACCGCGGCCTGATATGGTGCAAGTGTTTTCAGGGTCTACAGCCAGATGCACCTGCCGCTCGGCAAGAGCAGCCCGCAAGACAAGAAAGCACCCCAGGCGCTTGGACTGCTGGGACCCTACGGGTGCGCTGGGTCCGGTCGCCGGCGCATGAAATTGACAGCCTGACACGACATCACCAGTTCGCCGTGTTGGTTGCGGCTTTCCGAACGGGTCACCAGTATCCCGCGGTCCGGCCGCGAACGGGATACCCTGGCTTCGAGTATCGTGATGCGGACGGACAAGGTGTCACCGGGTCGGACGGGGTTCGGCCAGCTCAGCTTCTCAATTCCCGCTGAACCGAGGCTGGACTCGTCGGACAGAAAATTGTCCGCGATCAACCGCATCATCATGCTGCCGGTGTGCCAACCGCTGGTAATCAAACCGCCATAGATGGACTTTTTTGCCCGCACCGGATCAACATGGAAACACTGCGGGTCGTAACGCCGGGCAAATTCGACCGATTCGGTCTCGTCAACCACGACCGAACCAAGTTCGAACACCCCACCTTCAGGGTAATCCTCGAAATACTTGGGCTCACCAGGGCCGGGGAAAGCCGGTTTATCCATCAGCGATCTCCAGAGTGCTCAACGGGGTACTGCCCTCGGTGGGCCGCTTGCGGGCAATCCATCGGATCGGACTCTTCCCCACCACCTGCATCAGTTGTTCCCTTGCTGACGATAGCGGTCGAAACGCAGGCCGATCGTTCGCCGTAGCTGACTGACGTCGTTGACAAAATGAAAGGGCCGCTTGAAACCGTCACTCAAACCCGGGCCACCCATCAGCAGGAGTTCTCCAGGTAAAAACCTGATTTCCCGGTCATCACGTCCATGGCGATCCTGGCAAAGCCCGAACACACCGTCCCCGCTCAGAAGAACAATCGCAACCAGCAGCCCATAACGCAAGTGGTCCCGGTGGGGCGTGATGCCTTGGCACCCGGCCGGGTAGCGCTGCACAATCAAATCATTGATCACGAATCGCTCAGTGGCCTTATCCACTGTGCAATCCGAAAGCCCTCGTCTGAGCAATTGCTCGACACCCCGGGCGAATTCCCACAACCCATGCTCCGGGGGAATGTCATAGCACAACTCAAAATCCTGATAGACCCGCGCCTGCTCTGATCCCATCACCGGCCGGGCCGGGCGATAGTGCAGTGAATCCACCACTGAGACCAGATCCTCCATCTCCTGCTGATCCAGAAAGGGGCAGACCACTGCGCCACTATCAGACAACCCGGCGATCGCAGCAGACAACACGCCTGGATCGTGGCAGGCGCCCGGCCCGCGGAACGCAGGTTGGATCCCAGGGACATTCTTCGATTGCTTCATCTTGTCGAACTATTCAGTGGCTGGAGCCCGGACGATCAGGTCTTCTCCTTCGGCCTACCATATCATTTGTCTGCAGGGAATATCACATCCGCCCTATTCGGGATTATGGCTACCGCACACTCACCGGTAACGATCCAGCTGACGCAGATCAACTGAATCCTGGTTGTTGAGCGTTATCGTCATTGATAGCCCGCAACAATGGCGCCGGGTTATCCGGGTCGACTAAAATACCCGCAGCAATTTGCCCTGGGTTCGTACCACGCCATCGCAAACACCCGTCAAGCTTCAACCTCTACTCTGGCCCACCCCAGCCGCTCGGTACTCAATGACAGCAGACAACTCGACTGACAGTCCCGCACCGCGACCAGCGGTACGCCTGTGGCTGGCTTTCCAGCGGCTCGGATCAATGTCCGTTTTCTATGCCCTGGCCGGGAGGTTGATCCCATGGCTCGGTGGGATCTGTGCAGTGCTTTTTGCCACAGGCCTATACGGCGCCCTGATCTCCGCGCCACCTGACTACCAGCAAGGCGACAGTTACAGGATAATTTTCGTCCATGTGCCGGCTGCCTGGCTGTCGATGTTCGTCTATCTAGTCATGGCCCTCGCCGGTGGAATCGGGTTGATCTGGCGCATCAAACTGGCCGAAGTCATTGCCAGAAGCAGTGCCCCTATCGGCGCATCGTACACCTTCCTGGCGCTGGTGACCGGTTCAATCTGGGGCAAACCCATGTGGGGCACCTGGTGGGTATGGGACGCCAGACTGACCTCAGAACTGGTGCTTTTGTTCCTCTACCTTGGCTTTATGGCACTGCAATCGGCGATCGAAGACCGTCGCAGCGCTGCCCGGGCGGGTGCCGTGCTGGCCCTTGTCGGCGTGGTCAATCTGCCGATCATTCACTACTCAGTCGAATGGTGGAACACACTGCACCAGGGACCAACCGTCTCCAAGCTTGACGCGCCGTCGATCCATTTGAGCATGCTCGTTCCCCTGCTTCTTATGGCACTGGCATTCAAGTTTCACTTCGCCACCGCCCTGCTGGCCGGTACCCGGTCGGAGATTCTTGAGCGGGAAAGGCGCACCCGGTGGGTGACGGCCCTGGCGTCGGAATGAGCGTCACCGAATTTCTTGATATGGGTGGCTATGCCGCCTTCGTCTGGCCGGCCTACGGTATCGTAGCGGTGGCCCTGCTGCTCAATCTGATCCTGCCCCTGAAACGCCATCAGCGCCTGCGCCTGGAACTCGGCCACCGTACTGTCAAAACTACGAAACCCGGATCGTGACACCGAGACGCAGGCAGCGGTTTATTCTGGCTGGCCTGCTGGTATTGGGTGTGGCGGTGTCAATCAGCCTGGCCCTGATAGCGCTGACCAAGAACATCAACCTTTTTTTCAGTCCCACGCAGGTCTCGGCAGGGGAGGCACCGCTCAACAGTACTTTCAGGCTCGGCGGCATGGTTGTTCCGGGTTCAGTCCGCCGACCTGAGGACGGGCTGACCGTAGCCTTCGATCTTACAGACACTTTAGAAGCCGTTACAGTCGTTTACAAAGGAATCCTGCCGGACCTGTTCCGTGAAAACCAGGGTATCGTTGCGCAGGGGCGCCTGCTTACAGATGGCACCTTTGAGGCCCAGCAGGTGCTGGCCAAACACGACGAGAACTACATGCCACCCGAGGTGGCCGATGCGCTGGAGAAGGCCCGCCAGATGGGGTTGAAGTGATACCCGAACTGGGGCTGTTCGCATTGATCGTGGCCCTGTGCGTGGCGCTGATTCAGGGGATCATCCCGCTTGCCGGGGCGGTTGCCAGCAATGCCTCCTGGATGACACTCGCGCGACCCGCAGCCTGGGCGCAGTTTGGCCTTGTACTGATCGCATACGGGTGCCTGACAGCTGCATTTCTGGGTAACGATTTCAGTGTCGCCTATGTCGCACAGAACTCCAACTCCAGACTGCCACTGTTATACAGAATCTCGGGCGTCTGGGGTGCTCACGAAGGCTCATTGCTGCTGTGGGCACTGATTCTGTCTGTCTGGACCGTTGCTGTCACAATCTTCAGCCGCAGCGTGCCAGATGACATGGTGGCGCGAGTGCTCGGGGTCATGGGTCTGATCAGTCTCGGCTTCCTCTCCTTTATTCTTTTCACCTCCAGCCCGTTTGAACGCCAGTTTCCGGTTCCCGTGGATGGCCGTGATCTCAACCCGCTGCTACAGGACCCGGGTCTCGCCATACACCCGCCAATGCTCTACCTGGGCTACGTTGGCTTCTCAGTGAGCTTCGCCTTTGCCATCGCAGCACTGTTGAGTGGGCGGCTCGACACTGCCTGGGCCCGCTGGTCGCGGCCCTGGGCGGCTATCGCCTGGTCGTTCCTTACCGTGGGGATAGCACTGGGCAGTTGGTGGGCGTACTACGAATTGGGCTGGGGCGGCTGGTGGTTCTGGGATCCTGTTGAGAACGCCTCGTTCATGCCCTGGCTGGTCGGCACGGCTCTTATTCACTCGCTCGCTGCCACCGAGAAGCGCGGGGTCTTCAGAGCATGGACGGTACTGCTCGCCATATTCGCGTTCTCATTGTCGCTGCTGGGGACGTTTCTAGTTCGCTCCGGCGTCCTGACTTCGGTGCATGCATTTGCATCTGACCCGACCCGCGGTCTTTTTATCCTGATTTTCCTGGGGCTCGTTATTGGCAGCTCGTTGACCTTGTATGCCTGGCGGGCGCCTGCTATTAGGAGTGTCGTCGGCCTGCAGCTTCTTTCAAGGGAAGCTGCGCTGCTTCTGAACAACGTGCTTCTGGTGGCCACGACCGGTGCCGTTTTGTTGGGAACACTTTATCCGCTGGTCATTGATGCACTGGGCCTCGGTAAGATCTCGGTAGGGCCTCCCTATTTCAACTCCGTATTCGTGCCCTTGACGGTCCCACTTGGGGTCTTCATGAGCATTGGCGCACTATTGCGCTGGAAGCAGGACAGCTTTCAGCGCCTGTGGCCGCAACTGCGTATCCTGCTCGTAGCGAGCGCCGTGGGTGGAGGCATCTGGCCACTGGCGATGAGTCACTATGACCTGTCCGCGGCACTGGCCGCAACACTCGGGGTCTGGATCGTCCTGTCGACCTGTCACAGTCTCTGGACACGCACGGCAACCGGGCGGCGTTGGCAGAGCCTCAGGAGTGCACCCTCAGGACTGTGGGGCATGGTGCTCGCCCATTGTGGGGTTGGTGTGTTCGTCATCGGAGTCGCATTCACATCGATCTATACCGTCGAGAAGGATCTGCGCATGGCCCCCGGCGACAGCTTTCAGATCAACCGTTACAGTTACCGGTTCGAAGGAGTCAAAAAGCAGACCGGACCCAATTACATGAGCCAGATCGGAACGCTCACTGTGTCACGCGACGGACAGCCGACTGCATTGCTCCGACCCGAGAAAAGGATCTACCAGATTCAGCGCATGCCGATGACCGAAGCCGGTATTGCAGCTGGGCTATTTGCTGACTTCTATGTTGCGCTTGGCGAGCCGCTGGGCAGCGATGGAAGCTGGGCCCTAAGGATCCACTACAAAGCCTATATCCGGTGGATCTGGCTGGGCGCACTGCTGATGGCCGGCGGAGGACTGCTGGCTGCTAGCGACCGCCGTTACCGTTTGCTGGCCCGCCAGGCAACACTCGCAGGGACCGGCGACGGTGTGCCTGTAGCGGGAAGCAGTTGAATGAACGCGGACCCCAACCGGACTCGCTGGGTCACCGGCCTTATTGTCTGTACCGCTTTGCTGCTGGGGCCTGCCACGGGCCGTGTTGCTGCCAACATCCAGGCCCTCACCTTCGACTCCGCTGCACAGGAATCGCGCTACAGAAGCCTCGTTGCCGAACTGCGCTGCCTGGTCTGCCAGAACCAGAATCTGGCTGATTCCAATGCCCCACTGGCGCAGGACCTGCGCCGAGTGACCTACCAGATGATCCGGTCGGGCAGTACTGATACCGAGATCATCGATTTTATGGTCTCACGTTACGGTGATTTCGTACTTTACCGGCCACCGTTAAAGCCCGCTACAGTGTTACTGTGGGCCGGCCCTGCTTTTTTTCTCCTCCTGGGACTGGTCTTTGCAGCCCGGACCCTGCGTTCGAATATCCGGGCTGCACCGGAGGGTAACGTCGACGGCCAGGCCCGCCTCGAGGCACGTCGACTGCTTGAAGACCACCGCGAGTGATCCTGTTCGTCATCCTCGCTGGGCTGATACTGCTTGGGGCCCTGTCTCTCGTGATACCGCCGTTGTTCCGTTCGCGCCCGCCCAGCTCGGTCCTGCGGAAGGATCTCAATATCCAGATTGCCCGGGAGCGCCTGACAGAACTCAAAGTCGAACACACAGCCGGACGGCTCAGCAACACCGGTTTCGATCAAGCCAGGGCCGATTTGGAAGAGGCCCTGCTGGCGGACCTGAAAGAACCGGGGGCAGCGCCGACACAGCAGCACCCCAGGCCCCACATCGCCATCATCCTCGCTGCCCTCCTGCCGATCGTCACTTTCACGCTTTACCTCAAACTCGGCACGCCGGACATTGTTGTCGATTCCAACCGGGGCCCGCCGCCTGCTGATCCGGCGATAGGTTCCCGCTCAGCCGAGTCATTGCTCTTGGAAGTTAAAGCCAGGCTCGCCCAGAATCCAAAAGACAGCCGCGGCTGGTCGATCCTGGCACACGCCATGATGAGTCTCGGCAACTACCCCGAAGCGGTCACTGCCTACGCCAAGCTGTACGAACTCACCGGTGATGACCCGGACGTACTGGTCCGGTACGCCGATGCCCTGGCCATGGCGGCCGGGGGTGATTTACTCGGCCGCCCGACTGATCTCATTCAACGAGCCCTGCAGCTCGATCCCTATCAAGCCCAGGGGCTGTGGCTTGCCGGCATGGCGGCCGAGGCCCGAGGCGATCTCATCCTGGCACTTGAGTACTGGTACCGTCTGGCGCCCCTGTTAAGTGCGGAACCAGAATCCGCCAAAGAACTGGCCGGACTCATCGATCGCACATCACGGCTTGCTGTCAGCCAGGGGCTCGTCCTGCCGCAACGCTCTGCCGACGACCAGGATCCGCAGACAGTAACAGCCGGTGTGTCATTGACTGTCATCGTCCAGGCTGCCAGTGCACTGGCCGGTGAAATTCGTGATTCCGACACCTTGTACGTCTACGCCCGGCCGGTGTCTGGCCCGGCGGTACCGGTCGCCGCGCTACGGCTGCCGGCCAGCGGTTTCCCGTTAAAGGTCACGCTCGATGACAGCTCTGCCGTAATGCGCGATAAAACTCTGTCGGAGTTCGATACAGTCGTCGTCGGGGCACATATATCGCGGACCGGTGAGGCCCGGAGACAAAGCGGTGATCTGACCGGTGAGAGCGTGACGACTCCGGTCGATTCTGACGGTGCCATAACGCTTCACATCACGACACGCGTTCCCTGATACAGCCCCCCTAGTGGATGATGTTGTGTTCTGGACCGAACGGAAATCCAGTCAGGTTGTCTGCACCTTCCCGAGTCACAACCAGGATATCGTGCTCTCGATAACCGCCGGCACCCGGCCGACCTTCGGGAATCATGATCATCGGCTCCATCGAAACCACCATCTGCGGTTCGAGAACGGTTTCTACATCCTCCCGCAGCTCAAGACCTGCCTCGCGACCGTAGTAGTGCGACAGCGTACCGAAGGAATGCCCGTAACCGAAAGTGCGGTAGGCCAACAGGCCGTGAGTGCGGTAGATCTCGTTTAGTTCGGCCGCCACGTCGCAACAGCGGACTCCGGGACTGATCAGCTCCAGTCCTCGGCGGTGGACTTGAACGTTGACCTCCCACAGTGCCAGGGCTCGTTCACTGCAATAAGCCAGGAATAGTGTCCGTTCAAGCGCCTGGTAGTAGCCCGAGATCATTGCAAACGTATTCAGGCTCAGGATCTCACCGCGCTGGATCTTGCGAGTGGTCAACGGATTGTGGGCACCATCTGTATTGATGCCGGACTGCAGCCAGGTCCAGGTGTCCATCAGTTCAGTGTGCGGGAAAGTGCGGGCGATCTCCCGGATCATGGTCCGGTTTGCGTGCAGCGCCACTTCGTATTCCGGAACCCCCTCCGCGATCGCCTCCAAAGCACTCACGCCGCCCAGGTCACAAATCCTGGCGCCCGCCTTTATCAGTCCAATCTCTTCTTTTGACTTGCGCATGCGCATCTGCATTGCCGGCTGCGAAACATCCACCAGCTCCCGCCCGGGTAGGGCTAATTCAAGCTTCTCCTGGTTCTGTACGGTCAGGTGGTCAAGTTCCACACCGACGGTCATCGCTTTTCCTACCAACTGCTTTACGGCAACAAAAAAATTATCCTTGTGCCAATCGGTGTAGACCAGGTTGTCCTGCCCGTACGTTTGGCGCCAAGGCTGACCGCCGTCGATATTTGCGCTGATGGTCGTTGATCGACTCTCTGTCACCACCAGCGCGTAATTCCGGCCGAATGCCGTGTAGACAAAATCGGCGAAATAGTTGATACAGTGCATAGAAGTCAGCACGGCAACCTCAATTCCGCTGTTGGCCATATGCACGCGCAGCATGGCGACTCGCCGGGCCATCTCTTCGCTGGAAAAGGTGGGCTCAGGGGGCGCGCCGTTTTTGATAGTCAGTGTTCTGAGACGTTCTGTCATAGCGAATCACTACCCAACTGAACCCGGCCTGTTTCTGGCATTAACACTTCTGGTCTCTAACCTGATCCTGGTTCAGTACCGCCACCATCTATTAACAGTCTTTTTACTTATCCGAGTGTGTCGGCCAGAACCCGATCCCAGTCGAAATCATCGAAGAATGCCATGTGCTTGGCGTTACATTGTGCCTGGAAATCGGAACCGGGTAGAACACTGGCCACGCAACGGTATTTCTCCTGTAAAGCCTTCGTTTCAGGTGTCTCTTCTATACAGATAGTTGCGATGCCCGCAATGACACCACCCTGGCGTTCAATCAACTCAATCGCGGCTCCGATAGTCCCACCGGTCTCGACCCACTGATCGACCAACAGAACTCTTGTCCCAGGTCGACAGGCCGGCACGCGCAACTCCATCGATTGAGGTCGTTGGGTGTAATTGACAAATTCCACCTCGTCGGTCGGCACGGGCAGCTTTCCCGCTTTCCTGATCGTCAACAAGCCGGTACCCAGGCGAACAGCCAACGCCGCGCCGAGCACATAACCTGCCGCGTCCACACCAGCAACCACATCGATCCGTTCTGATCGAAACGGCGCCAGCAAATCATCGACCATCGCGCTGAAGGCCCGGGCTTTGATGTAAGCTGATGACGGATCGAGCCATGCAAACGTATCGCCCTTGAGCGTGGGCGCCATGAAGCGAAGATACCAGCGCTCATCACCTTCTGTTCCGGTCACTGCAGGACTCTCCCCTACAACGTGCGACTGACGGCAGTTGTCCAGCAACCGCGTCAACCGGCCTTGGTCAATTTCGTAGAAATCACCTGGCCGATTGATGCCGGTGGCAACTAGAATCGCATCGACCTCGCGAGCGTAGTCGCCGACATTCTCCGGTGTTATCCCCGAGGCGATCGCCAGGGGCCGCTGGGCGACCCCGGTTCGAAATTTGGCTATCTTGCTGAGACCCGCAGTCTGACCGGTAGCAGGACCAGAGGTCGTGACCACATCCATCCAGCGTGCTGCTTCCGACGCGGCTTGGACGTAATGGGCCGGATCCACGGCGCGTTGCTTCTTGAACGCGGTACCGCCGAAATAAAGCCCCGTCCAACCGCTGTCAGATCTGGCGGCCGCGATCTCCTCGACTTCTGACGCGTCATCCGTCCGTTCCTCAATCCGTGCGTCATCAGCCCAGTAGGCATCGATCACCACCCCACGCTGCTCCATCTCACCCAGCACAGGAAAAGCATCCCAGCCTGTCACGCCCAGGAAATTAACTCCCATCCAGACCGAGGGAAACGCTTGTCGGCACTCCTCCAGCAATGGAATGAAGTTCGGCACATCGAAATCATGATTGATGAGAAACACACCCTGAGCGCCGCAGCGCACCGCCAACTCGATATTTCGGCTGACCTGGGCGCGGTTCTGGACATGGACGACTGGCAACACGGCAGGGCCGGGCACCTTGAACTGTTTATGAAATTCAATACGGTTCACGGACTTGTCCTGGCTGAGATGCTAGATTAATATAACTGATTTTATCAAATTAATATTAGTTTTACCTATAAATGAAAGCGCTGGATATTCCCACCGATCTGCTCCGGACGCTGGTCACGGTCATTGACTGCCAGAGTTACACCCGCGCGGCCAAAGTACTCGGCTGCTCCCAGCCGACAATCAGCCTGCACATGCAGCGACTGCAACGCCATGCCGAGGGCAAACTGATGCTCAGGCAGCGAAAACCGGTTGAACTGACCCCGCTCGGGACACAACTGGCCGGTTATGCGCGCCAGATACTCGCTTTGCACGGAGAATTGGCCTATCTCACAGGCGAGAACGCTGGATCGCAGACCGTACGGGTAGGCCTGCCGACGGACTATGCGACTGCGGCACTGCAGTCCGGCTTGATGGCGCTTTGCAGAACACATCCCGAACTCAGCCTGGAGTATCGTTGTGCGCTCAGTCAGTCAATCACCCTGGACTTTGAGTCAGGTGACCTCGATATCGTAGTGGCCATCGACCAGGGCAACCTGCCGCCGCATGGCAGCCAAACCTGGACCGTACAACCCCTGTGGGTCACGGGCCGGTCATTCAAGCTGTCAAGCGGGCGCTCTGTGCCACTGATCGCACACCCGGAAGGCTGTGAATATCGACTCCGGATGACTGAAGTCCTGGATGCGGCCGACCTCCCTTGGCACGTGATCTATGAGAGTCCCTTTATACAGGGATTGCAAGACGCAGTGGAAAGCGGGCTCGGGATTTCGGCCCTGACACTGCCTACCTTAACCAAACAGATGAAAGAATTACGCCAGGATGCTGATTTTGCACCGATGCGTCCCATCACAGTGGGCATCTTCTCGCGCAACACACCTGCCAGGCCAGAAGTTTCACTGGTACTGAACCATCTTCAACAGGCTTTTAAAGCGACCAAGGCACCAGCAAGCTTGAATCAACCGAGCAACCCCAAGTAAATTCACCCCTAGCCTATAACAAGTGAACAGACCATTTCCATAAGGAGGAACCACCAATGAGTGAAAAGAAACGCACCCCTGCCAAGACAACGTCTGCGACGGATCTCTCGAGACGAAAAATTTTGCAAGGAGCCGGTGTGGCTTCGACAGCAACCGCACTGGGCATACCCCTGATACTGGTCCCGCCGCGTGCCCAGGCTGCCACCGAGCTTAATATGATTGCCTGGTACGGCCACGGGGAACCGGATATGGTTGAAGAGTTCGAAGCCAAGCACAATGTCAAGATCAAGGCCAAGTACTACGCCGGAGGCGACAATATGCTGGACCTGATTTCACAATCCCCCCCCGGCACATATGACATCATTCTTTCGGATGCCGAGTTCGTACAACTGCTCAACGAGGCCGGCTACATTGAAAAGATGGACCCGAACGAGTACAACATGCACGACCTTTACGACGAGTTCACGCATTTCCCAGGACATTGGAACGGCGGCGACCTTTATTCGGTAATCGTCAGATTTGGTTTCCTTGGCGTATCGTTCAACACGGATATTGTCAGCCATGAAGAAGCCATGGACTATAACGTTCTGTGGGAACCCAAGCTGACAGGCAAAGTCGGTCACTTTGACTGGCATCTGCCAAACCTTGGCTGCCTCAGCCTTCGTGATGGAAACAACAATCCGTCACCCTTTGATATCGATGACGCGCAGTGGAAGAAACTCCAGGAGACGACGTTGTCACTGAAGCCCCAGGTCGGAGGTTATTTCGACTATGGCGGGACATTCTCTTCTCTTAGAAGCGGCGAGATTCATGCGATGTGCGGCATTGGCGACTGGATCACCGGAGTGGTACGCAAGGATGGATCACCGGTCGATTCGGTTGTCCCCAAACAGGGTGGAATCCAATGGACTGAGTCGTACTCGATCGGCAAGGGCTCCAAGAAGCAGGATCTGGTCAAGGATTTCATCCGTTACATGACATCCGGACCGGGCCAGGTTCGATCCGCAGGAATGGAAGCCTACCCGGCAATGTCACCTTACAAGGCCGGCTGGAAATCACTCAACGAAGCCAATCCGGCCGAAGCAAAGCGCCAACGGATGGTCTTCGATGGTCCAAACTGCCTAGACGACATCCGAGACGGTCGGATCCATTTCAGGGGAGTTCCCGTGCAGCAGTCCCTGGAAGAATGGAATGAATTCTGGTCGGAATATAAAAACGCCTGAGCGGCGATGACGAACGGGCCGGCCAACACCGGCCCGTTTTCTTTCCCCGCCCTGCAGGCGACACGCTCGGCAGGCGATCTGTAGACAGACCAGCCGGGCGGGCGCTGAGCGAATCGCGACCGACGTCCTCAGCGCTCTACATCCTAAAGCACTGTGAAAAAACGACAGACCATCACGATCTATGGCCTGACCTGGTCGATGCCCATAGTCCTATGGCAGCTGGTCTTCTTCGTCTTCCCCCTATTGTTCTTGTTGCTGATGAGTTTCTGGCTGGTCAAGAATTATCGGATGGTTCCGGGGTTCGACACCGTCAACTGGGTCAAGATGTTCTCTAAAGGCTACTTCTGGGACGGCTACTGGAGAACCCTGGGGTATGCTACCGTGGCAACAATCGTCACCAGTATCATCGCGTTCCCTTGTTCTTTTGCCCTGGCGTTCAAAGTCTCGCCCTTGGTACGTCGTTGGGCTCTGTTTTTCCTGATCGTGCCGTTCTTTACCAGTTACCTGGTCAGAATCTTCTCCTGGCAGATCTTTCTCAACGACAACGGCATCATCAATGTCCTTCTGGGTCACATTGGCATCGGCCCGTTTTCGATGCTCAATACCTTTTTTGGCACCCTGGTCGGTTATCTGACGCTGTGCCTGCCGCTCGCGGTGGTGCTGCAGTTAATCTCACTGTCGAATGTCGACCGAAACCTGATTGAAGCGGCTCACAATCTCGGTTGCGGCAGACTTCGAACGGTGTTCGCGGTGATTATTCCCCTGGCCAAGATCGGCATTATCATCGCGGCGTTGTTCTGCTTCATTCTCTCCTTCGGCGACTTTGTCAGTCCTTATTATCTTGGTGGTTCTAAACCCCCGACACTCAGTATTCTGATCATCGACACAACCAAATCCGGGCAGCAGTGGCCGCGTGCAGCGGTCATCGCTATCACCATGATCGTGACCCTGTTTGTCATTATGTTTACCGCGGTCGCAACGGCCTACAGAAAACGCTCTTGAAAGACTCCAGAGTCCAGCATTGGGTGTTGCGCAGCTACATCATTTTGGTATTTGTGTTCGTTTTCACACCGATCCTGACCAGTTTTGTTTTTTCCTTTAACTCCGACCGGTTCCCGACCCTGCCGCTGGGCCATTTCACCACCCACTGGTATCAACTGGCTTTTACCGACGCCGATATCTGGGATGCTTTCAGGGTCAGTGTGATCGTGTCTTTGTCAGTCGCCTCGCTGGCGACAGTACTGGGTTTCTGCACCGCCTATACCGACTACCGCTACAATTTTTTCGGCAAGCCGGCTTACCTGGCACTGTCACTGCTGCCCCCGACCATTCCGCTGGTCATCATGGGGCTTGCAATGCTGGCCCTTCTGGCCAGGATCAACATGTCCGGAGAAGTACACTCGATCATCGTCAGTCACGTTGTCCTGTGCTCGCCGTTTGCAATGGCCGTGGTACGCATGCGGCTGGCCCAGATCGACCCCAATCTGGAGCCGGCCGCCTGGAACCTGGGTGCCTCGCCGTGGCGCGCAATGCGGGAAGTCATCCTGCCGTTCTGTGCACCGGCCATCGTCTCGGCGTTCTGCCTGACGGCGGCTGTCTCTTTCGATGAGTTTGCCGTCGCCTGGTTCGTGTCTGGTCTCAACAAGACAGTACCCGTGATCATTCTGGAGATTCTACAAGGCAACACCGACCCGAGGATCAACGCCATCGGATCGGTGGTTTTCATGACTTCGATGACCCTTGTGATCCTCGCTCAGATCATCTACATGAGAAAGTCATCGCGGCGTTCTCTGACCGGGATCTGAGGAACAGGCAGATGTCTTCGACAGGCAAAGATCCGATGGTGGTATTCGATCAGGTCAGCAAACGATTTGACGATGTTACCGCCGTCGATGCGATTGACCTTGCCATAGATGAAGGGGAATTCCTGTCCATCATGGGGCCTTCGGGCTGTGGCAAAACCACGACCCTGCGGATGCTCGCTGGCCTGGAACAACCAAGTGAGGGTGAGGTCCGCCTCGATGGGGAGAGACTCAATGAGGTCAGCGTCTCCGAAAGGGACACGCCTCTGGTCTGGCAGTCTTTGGCACTCTTCCCGTTTCTCAATGTGATTCGAAACGTCGAGTTCGGTTTGAAGATGCGTGGCATTGATCCTGCCGAGCGCCGGCGACGGGCCATGGACTGGCTCGAACGGCTGGAAATCAGCGAGTTTGCCGAGCGCCAGATTAACCAGCTGTCTGGAGGTCAGCAGCAACGGGTGGCACTCGCCCGTTCCCTGGTAACCGAACCCCGCATACTGCTGCTCGATGAACCGCTGAGCGCGTTGGATGCCAACCTGGTTGTACGTATGCAGGGCGTTCTAACGCGACTGCAGCGGGAACTCGGCATTACCTTTATCTATGTCACCCACAGGCAGTCCGAAGCTTTTGCGATGTCCGACCGGGTGGTCATCATGAACGAGGGAAGGATCGAACAGATCGACTCACCCAGGGGCATCTACCGAAGTCCGGCGACCCGCTTTGTGGCCGAATTCGTCGGCTCGAACAACATTCTGTCTGGGACCATCAGAACAGCCGGTGAGGCTCTGGAACTCCAGACTCCCGCCGGACTTTTTCAATGCATACCGGTAGCGGGACAGGATTGTGTTGCCGGAACACCGGCAACACTGGTGATCAGTGCGGACCTGATCAGGCTGGCCACCTCTCCCAGCCACCAGCCGAACGAGATTAAATGCCGCTTCATCAGCGAGGAGTTCATCGGTTCAGTCGTCACCCTGCTGACCGAAACAGCGGCTGGCGACGACTTCAAGATCCAGGTCCAGCAGCGGGAACTCTCTGAACTGGACTTCAGACCCGGCTCCCCGGTTTACGCACACTGGGACCCGCCGGACGCTCATCTACTGGTGGAAAAATCCTGATCGGCGATCAAACACCCTCGACCAGCACTGGCAAGTTTTTTTCAGAACAGCAGCTTGGGGTTGTAACATCACGCCATTCGGGCGTACTCCATCAGGAGAAGTGACCATGTTACAGCTGCTTATCCGACAGGCAACACTGATCGATCAGGCAACTCCCGTTGATATCGGCTGCAGCGAGGGCCGTATCGTCGAGGTCTCAGCGCGGATCGAAGGAGAAGCTGAACAAGAGATCGATGCCAGCGGACGCCTGGTCACGACACCATTCGTCGACAGTCATTTTCACATGGATTCCACCCTGTCCTATGGGCGCCCACGGGTCAACCAGAGTGGCACCTTGCTCGAAGGAATCGCTCTTTGGTCTGAACTGAAACCTCAACTGGACGCCGAAGACATCAAGAGTCGAGCACACGCGTTGTGCCGCTGGGCTGTGGCGAGGGGCAACCTCGCCATTCGCAGCCACGTTGACATTTGTGACCCGGAACTCACTGCGGTACGGGCGCTTCTCGAGGTGCGCGAGGAACTGCGCCCCTACCTCGACCTGCAACTTGTCGCCTTCCCCCAGGACGGCTATTTCAGACACCCCGAGGCAGTCAGTCTGCTGCCAAAGGCGCTTGATCTTGGCGTCGACGTGGTCGGGGGGATTCCCCATTTTGAGCGGACCATGGCCGAAGGGACCCGTTCGGTCAGCGCTTTGTGCGAGATCGCGGAGAAGCGAGGCCTGATGGTAGATATGCACTGCGACGAGTCCGACGATCCTTCATCCCGCCACATCGAAACCCTGGTGGCCGAAACCCAGCGACTGGGGATGGTTGGCCGCGTGGCAGGCTCCCATCTGACCTCAATGCACTCGATGGACAATTATTACGCAGCAAAGCTGATCTCGCTGATGGCCGAGTCTGAGGTCCACGCCGTCGCCAACCCGTTGATCAACATCACCCTGCAGGGACGTTCGGACAGTTATCCCAAGCGCCGCGGCATGACTCGAGTCAAAGAGATGATAGAGCAGGGAATCAACGTCGCATTCGGGCATGATTGCGTGCTGGACCCCTGGTACGCCCTGGGTAGTCACGACATGCTCGAGGTCGCCAGCATGGGCCTGCATGTCGCCCAGATGACAGGCATCAGCGAGATGCACGATGCCTTCAGGGCCGTGACCATCAATGCGGCCAGAGTTATGGACCTGCCGGACTATGGTCTGACCCCTGGCTGCAACGCGGACATGGTAGTTCTACAGGCCGGTGACCCGGTCGAAGCACTGCGCTTAAAAGCCAATCGGCTGTATGTGATACGCCGTGGCCGAATAATTGCCGAGTCAGCGCCTCACGAGACCCGGGTACACATGATGGGTGTTGAATCTACGGTCAACTTCGCCAGCGGCGAATTCAACGTGCGGTAGAACGATGCTCAAGACCCGCTGGCAGTTTTCTGCTCGGCGGCACAGAGCTCCGCGATCGCAGTTTCCAGACGCTCGAGCCCTTCGGTGATGTCGGCTTGCGGGATGATCAGGGACGGTGCGAGACGCACGACATCCGCTCCTGCAATCAGCAGCATTACCCCAGCGTCCTCGGCGGCCAGAAGGAACTCGCGGGCGCGACCCGACCACGGGTCCGAAACAACGCAGCCGATCAACAACCCCCGTCCGCGGATCGTTCGAAAGACATCGAAACGGCTCGAGATCTTCTCCAACCCGTCAACCAGCATGGTCCGGCGAGCCGCAACACCTTCAAGCACTTCCTGTGTGTTGATAATGTCGAAAGCCGCAGCGGCGACCGAGCAGGCCAGCGGATTGCCCCCGTAGGTGCTGCCATGAGTTCCAACTTTAAAAACTTCAGAAACTTCCGCCGTCGCCAAAGTTGCGCCGATGGGGAATCCCCCCCCTAGTGCCTTTGCGGTAGCCATGATGTCAGGCTTCACGTCGTACCATTCGTGGGCATATAACTTGCCAGTTCGGCCTACCCCGGTCTGCACTTCATCCAACACCATTAAGGCGTTATGTTCATCACATAGACGCCGAATAGCTTGCATAAATTCCGGATCGGCATCCAGTACGCCGCCTTCCCCCTGTATAGGCTCAACAATGACCGCGCAGACCGTGTCGGATAACGAGTTGAAGGTTTCCTCAAGGGCTGCCACATCGTTAAAGGGCAGGTGAGTAATCGAACCCGGTAACGGTCCAAACCCTTGCCGATAATTCGGTTGTCCGCCTACTGAAACGCTGAATAGCGAGCGGCCGTGAAAAGCGTTGTCAAAAGCGATGATCAGATCTTTCTCAGGACCGAACTGTGTACTGCAGTAGCGACGGGCAAGTTTCAGAGAGGCTTCAATCGCCTCACCGCCGGAATTACAGAAGAACACCCGCTCCGCGAAAGTCGCTTCGCACAGTTTCTGGGCCAATACCATGGCAGGTTCAGTGGCCATCACATTCGAGGTGTGCCAAAGTTTCGAGGCCTGTGCTGTGAGCGCCGAGACCAGCGACGGATGGACATGACCCAACGCATTGACCGCGATCCCACCGGCAAAGTCCACGTACTCCCGCCCCTGCTGGTCCCAGACCCGTGAGCCATTGCCGCGTACCGGAATCACGTCGCCGGGTGCGTAGTTCGGCATCATGTACTGGTCGTAAAGCTCTCGTGGTAGTGCGGTCATCATCGTTCTCCGGGCTTGAGTCGCTGCAGCAAAACGGAGTTTAACCCAGCCGGGCCTGTCGTTTATCCGGCAAGCGGTGTTTCTCGCTCTCGCAAAGACGATATCATGCCAGAACCGGTTCTTTGACCAAGGGAGGTCAGGCAGATCATGAGCAGACTATTTGGCTCGATCAGACAGATGGGGTACGTGGTTCGGGATGTCGAGGAGGCGATGCAGCACTGGATCCAGGTCTGTGGCATCGGACCCTGGTATTACGTCGACAAACTGACCGTAAATGATTTTCACTACCGGGGCCAGCCGGGAGAGCCGCACCTGTCGATCGGGCTGGCGAACTCCGGATACGTGCAGGTCGAACTCATCCAACAGCGTGATGACTCGCCCACCATGTACCAGGATTTTCTCAACGCGGGACATGAGGGCCTGCAGCACTGGTCAAGCTGGCCCGAGGACTTCGACAGCGTCTATCGTCAGGCGCTCGATTCCGGTTACGAAGTCGGACAGGAGGCAGACAGCCCCCGCGGGCGATTCGTCTATTTTTTCAATGAAGGGCACCCCGGCACCGTGATCGAAATGGCACATCTGACCGCAGAGCGGCGACGAATCTTCGACGCAGTCAGGGAAGCGGCGGTGGACTGGGACGGCAGTGATCCGATCCGGGAGAACTGGCCCTGAACTAAAGCTCGTGCCTCTTAACGGCTCTATGACACCCGGTAGAGTTCAGACGCTCCGGCGGCGTCAGGGCAGTAACGGGTCGGGTGCCTCAATCAGTTCGCGTAGCCGGCCGAGAAACCGGGCGCAGGGAGCTCCGTCGACCAGCCGGTGATCGAAGGTCAGGACCAGCGTGGCCACGTCACGGGCCACGAATGCATCACCAGCACACCGCGGCTCCCGGCGTACCCGACCAACACCCAGGATGGCACACTGAGGCGGATTCAGTACCGGTGTGAACCAGTCCACGCCCAGGCCACCCAGATTACTGATGCTGAACGTCGCACCGCCCAGTTCGTCCGGCATCAGTTTGCCCTCGCGGGCCCTGGCAGCAAGCTCACGGACAGCCTGCGCGATCTGAACGAGATCGAGCCGGTCTGCATCCTTGATGACCGGCACCACCAGACCCGCCTCGATGTCAATGGCAACGCCGAGATTGATGGGCCGATAACGGTGCATGGCACCGTCCACATAGGCCGCGTTCAGGTCCGGGTAGTCTTTGAGCGCTTTTGCTGCTGCAGCCAGCACCAGGTCGTTTATGCCCGGGACCAGGGCGTAGCTGTCACGCCAGGTTTCTTCCTGCCTGGTCTGAATGGCATTGAAGTCGGTGAAATCTACTTCCACCCCTTCCGAGACATGTGGCGCTTGAGCCCAGTTGGCGCTCAGCCGCTGCGCAGTCGTCCTCCTGATCCCGGTCAGTGGAATGATCTCCGCTTCGGGGTCAGCAGACCCGCCGGCAGCGGACCGCGGGGTTGCCGTACCAGAATCGATCGCCCGCTGAACATCTTCTTTGGTCACTCGACCATCGGGGCCGGAACCTGCCAGCGCCTCGGCGTCGACACCGTGCCGGTCCGCCAGCCTCTGGGCCACGGGTGTCACCCGCGGACCGGCCGGCCCCGGTTCGGTAAACCCGGCCTTTTCGTCCGGCAGATCGGGCACAGCCTCACCTGCTTTCCCGATCCAGGCCAGCACGTCGCCGACATCATATTCTCCGTCAACCGCAGCGACCCGTTTCAGCAGCACCCCACCGAGCGGAGAATTCACCTCGACCACGGTCTTATCGGTCTCGACAGACACCAGCAGCTGACCTTCATCGACCGATTGGCCTTCGTCGATGTACCACTCGACGATCCGGCCCTTCTCCATAGTGTGGCCGAGTGCTGCGAGTCGAAACTGGGTCGCCATAATAAACCCCGGTCAGCCCATCACTTGTCGAACGGCAGCCACTACGTTATCGGCGTCCGGGACCACGTGCTTGACGAGTTCTGCGCTGAAAGGCATCGGTACATGTGGGCTGCCCACTCGGACAACGGGTGCTTTGAGGTCGCTGAAGCACTGCTCGCTGACCATTGCTGAGATCTCCGACACGGCACCAGCGAAGGCCGAGTCCTCTCCACAGATGACTGCTCTACCGGTTTTCCTGACCGATTTGCAGAGTGTCGCCGTGTCCAGCGGCGACAATGAACGTGGGTCGACGACTTCGACATCCCAGCCGTCGTCCTCCAGCGCAACAGCAGCCTGAAGCGACTTCTCGACCATCGGTCCCACAGCTATGATCGTTGTATCTTCACCTTCGCGTTTCACATCGGCAAGGCCGATCGGAATGGTGTATTCCTCGTCCGGGACCTCACCTTTCATGGTGTAGATCCGTTTGTACTCGAAGAAAAGCACCGGATCCGGTGTGCGCACCGCCGTCTTGAACAGGCCCTTGGCATCAGCCGGGTTCGACGGTACCACGACCTGCAGCCCGGGCACGTGCATGAACCAGGATTCCATGATCTGGGAATGCTGAGCCGCCAACAACCGACCCACACCACAGGGCAGTCGGATGACCATCGGCACACTGCCCTGCCCGCCACTCATGTAACGCATTTTAGCCGCCTGGTTGACGACTTCGTCCATTGCACAGGTGACAAAGTCCAGATACATCAACTCGACCACCGGCCGCATGCCGGCCATGGCCGCGCCCACACCGACCCCAACGATGCCGGCCTCAGCGATCGGCGTTTCAAAGATACGGCCGGGGAACCGTTCGGCGACACCGTCGGTCACCTTGTACGGTCCGCCGTGAGTGATCACGTCTTCCCCGATCACGAATATCGAGTCATCCCGGGCCATCTCTTCGTGCAGGCCCTCCCGCAGCGCCTCATTAAATGCCAGAGTTCGCATCACGCCACCTCCCTCGCCACCACATCGGTAGCGACATCGTCTGCCGTCGGCCAGGGACTGTCTTCGGCAAACTTGACTGCCGCCGCGATCTCGGCCGCGGCCTCCGCCTGAATGGCCTGGTCCTGTTCGCTGTTCAGCCAGTCGCGTTTGCGCATAAAGTCTGCCGCCAGCTTGATCGGGTCACGGTCGTTGGTCCACTCCTGCACCTCTTCTGTCGAGCGGTACTGTTGTTCATCACCCAAACTGTGGCCATGAAAACGATAGGTCCGGGCCTCGAGTAGGGTCGGCCCGCTGCCACTCCGGGCTCGCTTGATCGCCTCAGCCGATGCCTCGCAGACCTCGGCTAGATTCTGACCGTCGACAGACACACCAGGAATGGAATACGACCCCGCCATGTCGGCCACTGAGTCCACAACCGCGACGTTTTTGCGCGGAACCCACTGTTGGTATTGGTTATTCTCGCAGACGTACACCACCGGCAGGTTCCAAAGCGATCCCATCGCGATGGCTTCGTGGAACGTGCCCCGGGCAGCTGCGCCGTCACCAAAGAAACAGACCGACACCTGGTCGGTACCACGCAATTTGCTGGCCAGCGCGGTTCCAGTAGTCGGCCCCAGCCCGGCACCGACGATACCATTGGCACCCAGCATATTGCGGGAGAAATCCGCCACGTGCATGGATCCGCCCTTCCCTGCGCAGGTACCGGTCGCCTTGCCGAACAACTCGGCCATCATTCGGTCCGCCTGGGCACCCTTGGCCAGGCAATGCCCGTGGCTGCGATGCGTCCCCAGGACATAGTCATCGTCGGTAAGATTTGAACAGACCCCCACGGCAACCGCTTCCTCACCACAGTACATGTGCAGTGTGCCAACGACGTTGCCAAGGTGAGTCTGGCGATCGGCTTCTTCCTCGAAAAGCCTTATGCGCCACATATCGGAATACATCTTGCGGCACGCTTCAGCTGATAGATCCATGAGCTCCCCCTATTTGTGTCATGAAGTACCCAGACGTGGTCTGATAAGTGTAGAGGAGAACCCATTGTGATTTCCAGTGCCCTCTCGAGCTACATTTATGCTGGTTCCTGGGTCGGTTGTGGTCCAGAATTAGAGGCTGGATCAGGCGGTTTTCTCACGGAGAAGCAGGCATGCGATTGAAAGACAAGGTGGCCCTGGTAACAGGGGGTGCTTCCGGCATTGGGGCGGCCAGCGGCCGCCTGTTTGCCCGAGCGGGTGCAAGCGGTGTCGTGATCGCGGACGTCGATGATGATCTCGGAATGCGGGTGGCCAATGAGATCAAAGATGATGGCGGGCAGGCTATTTTTTTGCATCTGGATGTCAGCGATGAACAGCAGTGGATCGATGCGGTCGCGACCACGCTTGAGCGATATGGCGGCCTGGATGTCACGCTGAACAATGCGGGGGTGTCGATCCCGGAAGCCAGGGTCAAGGTCGAAGATACTACGCTGGATGCCTGGAACCGATCGCACGTTGTCAACACGACCGGTGTGTTCCTGGGCACCAAGCACTCCATAGCGCCGATGCGGGCAGCCGGCGGCGGCTCGATCATCAACATCTCGTCGATCTACGGAATCGTCGGCAGCACCGGGTCCACGGCCTACCACTCGTCCAAGGGCGCGGTGCGCACCTTCACCAAAGCTGCAGCGGTCCAGTACGCGCCAGAAAAGATCCGCTGCAATTCCGTGCACCCGGGCTTCGCGGATACGCAGATGACCGCTGTACTGCACGCTGACCCCGTCCAATGGAAGATACGGGTGGATAAGACACCACTAGGGCGAATGGGCACTGCCGAAGATATCGCCTGGGGTTGTGTATTCCTGGCGTCTGACGAATCCAGCTTCATGACCGGTGCGGAACTCGTCATCGACGGGGGCATGACTGCCCAGTAAATCTGCAAGCGTAAAAAAGGAGGATACTGTCGACCATGAAACTCGAAGGCAAGGTTGGACTCGTGACGGGTGCTTCGGGCGGTATCGGCAACGCGATCGCCGAAAGACTCGCCCGGGAAGGTGCTGACGTTGCGCTGGCGGATATTCGGACCGATCAACTGCCGGAGTTACTGAATACCGTCCAGTCCCACAACCGTCGAGGACTGGTGGTGCCGGTCGATGTCGTCGATAAGATCCAGGTCGACAACATGGTCAGCCAGGTGATCGACACCTTTGGCCGCATTGACATCTTTTTCAACAATGCCGGAATCATCAGGGTTCAGGAATTTTTTGATATCAAAGAGTCGGACTGGGACCAGGTGATGGACGTGAATCTCAAAGGGGTATTCCTGTGCGGTCAGGCCGTGGCACGTCACATGGTCGAGCACGGTGGGGGCAAGATCATCAACACGGCCTCCCTGGCCGCCCATCGGGGACGTCCCGAGATCGCAGCCTATGCCGCCAGCAAGACGGCCGTCGTATCCTTGACCCGTTCCATGGCGCTGGCGTTGGCTGATAATGGCATTACGGTCAACGCACTGGCACCCGGCATCGTCGATACGGAAATGTGGTCATACATCGACCAGCGCATGGCAGAGATGTGGAATCGAGATATCGGCGAGTCCATCCGGAAACGGACTGAGATCATACCCCTGAAACGGCCGGCCCAGGCCGACGATGTAGCAAATGTCGCCGCTTTTCTAGCATCCGGCGAGGCCGATTACATCACCGGCCAGACCTTCTATATCGATGGCGGAGATTCAGCTTAATCCCCAGATCCATTCTGAGAATTAAGAGCTGGCGGCACCCCGCAAGACTGCCAACCGTGCTATTCAAAGGCGGAATGGGAGTCCCGCGTAAAAGCCTCTGACCTCGTCTCGGTCACCAGTTCTTGCGGTCCCCATAATCGGATGGCAAGCCGGATCAGCAGCGACAGGGCGGAAAAAAGCAGGAGAGAGAACCCGACCAGCAGAAACGACTTGATAAACCACCGGTTACCGATCCCAATCAGCACCGACGTGCCTTCGTCAGTGATCCAGGCAGACATGAAGAAACCCCATCCGTAATAGATCAAAACCGCAAGAAACGGCACAAGCAGCACCACTCCGCCGGCCACTTCCACCCACAGCCGTCCTTTGACACCCAGCATCGGCCTGAAAAGATCCAGGCGCACATGGGCGTTATAAACATAGGCATATCCCATGGAGAGGAGGAAAAGAATCGCATGCATGTGCCACTCCGAGTCCTG
Organism: uncultured Acidiferrobacteraceae bacterium; assembly: GCA_964630665.1. Classification (GTDB taxonomy): domain Bacteria; phylum Pseudomonadota; class Gammaproteobacteria; order Arenicellales; family UBA868; genus UBA9619. The sequence goes on from CAZVVN010000012.1 coordinate 37,360, forward strand.
CAGCTTAGGTGAATTCATCAGGTGGAAAAGACCCGTTTCGATCACAAACGGCATTTTGCGCAAAAATTTACGGGACACCGCGTCGAAGATAATGACGCCAATCAGCGGCAGTATCAGCCAGCCAGCCAGCCGTCCCAGCCAGATGACCGGGCGTTCAAGCCAATCGGCCACCTTCAACCAGGCACGGCATTTGTGGATCTTCGGCGTTTGATTCATATGATGACGGCTCGGGTCAATCAAAAAGACGATGTGGCAGCCACATCGCGATATCTGGAAAGGCCATGACCAGGCCCACACAGGTCAACTGCAGGATCACGAACGGGATGATACCGACATAGATCTGGCTCATCGTCACCGATTCGGGTGACACCCCTTTGACGTAAAACAGCGCGAGACCCATCGGCGGTGTAAGAAACGAGGTCTGCAGTGTGACTGCAACGAGGACCGCGAACCAGTAGATCACATCCGCCTGGGGCACATGACCACCGAAATCAAGCAGCGCCACCAACGGCGCGAATACCGGCACCACGACCAGAAGAATCTCCAGAACATCGAAGAAAAATCCCATCACGAAGATCAACAGGATCGCGACAACCAGGATCCCCCAGTTACTCAGGCCCGCCTCGTTAACCAGGGCCAGGATCAACTCGTCTCCGCCGAGGACACGGAATACGTAGGAAAAACAGGTCGCCCCAATAAAGAGAAAAAAGATCATGCCGATCATCATGGCGCTTCGACGCAGACAATCGGTCAGCGTCGCCAGGTTCAACTTGCCCCGCGCCAGCGCCAGCACCATGGCGCCCGCAGCGCCCACTGCCGCCGACTCAGTAATGGTGACAAAGCCAGTGAGTATTGAGCCGAGCACCATGGAGATGAGCACTACTGGCGGCAGCACGCCACGGATGAATATCGCGAAGATCTCTGCCCCCGACAGTCGATCATTCTGAGCCGGCAGCTTGGGGGCGGCTTCCGGAACGATCAGGGTATAGATGCCGATATAGAACAGGTAAAGTCCCGACAAAAGCAGTCCGGGATACAGTGCCGCAGCGAATAACATGCCGATGGACATCGGCAGCAGCTCAGCAAGGAACACCAGCAGAATGCTGGGCGGAATAAGAATACCAAGGGTTGATGAGGCTGCGATCGTACCGAGCGCCAGGGTCGGGCGGTAGCCTGCACGCAACATCGGTGGCAACGCGATCAGGGTCATGACGACCACCGACGCACCCACCACACCGGTGATGGCGGCAAAGATCGTGGCCATGACAGTGACTGCCATCGCCATGCCGCCGGGCACACGCCGCAGCAGAATCTGTAGCGTCTCGAGCAGATCCTTGGCGATCTCGGACCGCTCCAGCATCACACCCATAAAGACAAAAAGTGGAACGGCAATGATCGCAAAGTTATCAGCAATCATCCAGATCCTGGGCAGAAAGTTGAAAAACTCGATCAGCGAGAACACACCTGCCTGCCAGCCGAGAATGCCGAAAAGAACCGCCACGCCCCCCAGAACGAAGCCAATCGGATAACTCGTGAAGACCAGCAGCATCAATGCGGCGAACATCAATAGTGGCAGGAACTCGACGAACATTACTGCCGACCTCTTAGCGTCTCGACCTGGCCACTCGCGGCCTGCCCCCGGCAACGCTGCTCAGTCCACTCGGACTTTGCCGCCTCTGAAATGGTTCTCCGGCTCACCACCTGGTTCAGGCAGCAGGCGTCCACAACCCGCCCAGTAATCCATAGAACAGGTTGACCACGATGAATATGATCACCGAGCAGGCGCTGATCGCCAACAGAAGGAGCAGCAACTTTCGCGCCATTCTGGTCGCTGGTAGGCGATTCATGAGCCCCGCCCGGCACGGCGCCGGCGACTGACGGGCGGGTCCGGTATCGCCACCGGTGTGCAAGTCATCCTGCAAGAGAACCCACCCAATGGGGAGAGGGCCCGATAAGCGAATTGGTTTGTCACTGATAGACCAGCAGCGTGGACTGGATTCATGCCTGGACGAGAAAAGCGAGGACGGGTTTCAGGCGTCAAGGGCTGCGGCGACAAAATCCAGCCGGTCCTGTCCAAAGAACATCTGACCGTCGACAAAGAACGTCGGCGCACCAAAGGCGCCTCGCTGAACTGCTTCTTCGGTGTTGGCCTTGAGTTCGTCTTTAACCGACTGCTCAGCGATGCGGGCCATGAAATCGCCAGGATCAAAACCGGCCTCGGTCAGCACTTTAGCGATGATCTCCGGTTCGTTGAGGTTGCAGGGTTTCACCCACATGGCCCTGAAGATGGCATCGCGATAGGCCTTGAACCGGTCTGAAGCCCGGTAAGCCACAGCCCCGCGCATCAGCGCCAGGGTGTTGACGGGGAAAAAGGGATTGCGCTTGTACGCTACCCCGTAACGTGTGGCAAAGCGCGCCAGGTCGGCACTCATGTAGGTGCCTTTGGCCGGGACCATGACCGGACTCTGGTTTCCAGTCGCCTTGAACACACCGCCCAACAGCATGGGCCGCCAGTCGATCGTTGCACCGGCCTGTTCTGCGATACCCGGTAACTGGTTAGCAGCCTGGTAGACCGTCGGGCTGCCAAAATCAAAGAAAAATTCAACGACTCCCGTCATCGGTTCTTCCCCTCCCTAGTGCGGTTCGATCCACGGTCTGAGGTCAGCCTCCTGGGTCCATGCAGAGGGTTTCTGGCGATGCAGTTGCCAGTAGACCTCAGCGATCTCGCGGGGGTTCAGGATACCATCCTGATCCTTACGGGCGTAGACCTCAGGGAACATCTTCTCAATCCACTTTGTGTCGATGGCACCGTCAATCACGACGTGTGCCACATGAATACCCTCCGGCCCCAGTTCCCGGGCCATCGACTGGGCCAGTGCGCGCAGCCCGAATTTCGCTCCGGCAAACGCGCTGTACCCGATGCCGCCGCGAACACTTGCAGTGGCGCCGGTGAACAGAATGGTGCCGCGACCGCGGGGCTTCATGTAGTGGGCCGCCTCACGGCCGGTCAGAAATCCGGCAAAACAGCCCATTTCCCAGACTTTGTAATAGACCCTGGTGGTCGTCTCGTTGATCAGAAAGCGAACATTGCCACCGATGTTGAACACGCACACTTCCACCGGACCGATATCCTCTTCGACCTTTCTGAACATCTCCTGGACCTGTTCTTCACGGCGGGCATCGGTCCCGAAAGCGACCGCGCGACCACCGGCTTCTTCGATCCGCCCGACCAGTGGCTCGAGTTCATCCGGATTGCGGCGTGAAACACATGCAATATAGCCTTCTCGTGCGAATCGCTCGGCCACGGCACCTCCGGTGGCATCCCCGGCCCCCATCACGACCACAACTTTATCGCTGTCCATCCCTAGTACGTCGCCCGACCACCACTTAAATCAAATGCGGCACCCGTGGTAAAGGAGTTTTCTTCCGACACCATCCAGGCGACCATTGCCGCGATCTCCTCGACCAGCACAAAACGCCCGCGTGGGATCTTGGACAGCATGTAGTCGATGTGCTGCTGACTGATCTGGTCAAAGATGCGAGTCTTGGCTGCAGCCGGACTGATGCAGTTGACCGCAATCTCCAGATCTGCCGTTTCCTTGGCCAACGACTTGGTCAGCGCAATCACACCAGCCTTCGCGGCGCTGTATGCTGCCGCATTCGGGTTCCCCTCTTTTCCCGCGATAGACGCGACATTGACGATCCGCCCGTAGTTCTGTTCCCGCATCATCGGTACGACCGCCCGGCAGCAGTAGTACACCCCGTTGAGATCGACATCAATCACCTGTTGCCAGTCGCTAATCGAGTATTCCCAGGACGGTATCGTTGGACCGGCAATACCGGCATTATTGACCAGGATATCGATGCCCCCCATCTCGACGGCACTGCCCCCGGCAGCCGCGGCCACCGAGGTCGGATCGGTGACATCGACCACCTGACTGTAGACCGGTCCTGGCGCAGTTTCTGAGAGGACCCCGCAGGAATCTCGCAACAAGGCCGCGTCCTGATCCCAGAGGCTGACGGCAGCTCCAGAGTCCAGCAGTCTCTGGGTGACACTCAGCCCGATCCCCTGGGCAGCCCCTGTGACCACAGCCCGACGTCCATTCAGATCAATTTGGTTCATGGTTAATAACCTCGGTTACAATAGCCTTGCTTATTATAAGCCAGGCTATTAAATTGGACCAATGCTGCGAGAGAATCTAGAGCGCAATTTCGGTTTCATTCTGAACGACGTGGCGCGCTTGCTCCGGACCACATTTGATCGGCGGGCAAGATCGATTGATCTGACCCGCTCACAGTGGTGGGTGCTGACGCACTTGTACCGCCGGGATGGCCTGAACCAGTCTGAACTGGCGGATATTCTCGAGATCGAGAAACCCACACTGGGTCGACTGCTCGATCGTCTTGAAACCAAAGGCTGGCTGCGACGTGAGCCTGACCCGCTGGACCGCCGAGTCAAGCGAGTGTTTCTGACCGACGAGGTCAAACCCGCGATGAAATCTCTGCGCCGGATCGCTGCGGACTTCCGGAGCGATGCCCTGGCGGGCCTCAGCCAAAAACAGCGTGAGCAATTCGTCGACACGCTGCTCGATATCAAGGCCAACCTACTGGCGCTGTCCAGCGACGGCCAGCCGCATCCCAAGACCCGCAAGCGGGGCTAAGGCAGATGGCGGGCACAGCAAGACGATTCTGGCCGAGCAGGCGGATCCTGCTTCGCTCGGTCCTGCTCGTACTGATACCCCTGAGTGTGATTTTTGTGGGCGTCTATCTCTACGCTGCCGGTGGCCGTTACGTCAGCACTGAGAACGCGTACGTCAAGGCCAACGTGATCATCATCAGTCCTGAAATCTCCGGCCGGGTGACCTTGGTTGGGATCGAAGACAACCAGCCAGTTACGCTCGGCCAGGTGCTGTTGCAGCTTGATGCCCGTCCCTACGAGATCGAACTCGCCAGGGCCAGAGCCCGGATGGATGTGATTGGTACCGAATTGAACTCTTTGCGAGCCGACCATCGTGAAGCCGAGGTTCAAACGGAACAGGCCCGGGAGAAAGTCAGGCATTTCAAACGCCGCTTAGAGCGTCAGAAAAAACTGAGGAACCAAGGGCTCGGCATCGAGGAACAGTATGACGAGGCCTACCATGCACTGCAGGTTTCCAAAAAGCAGGTCCAGATCATCCAGCAGCGCGTGCAAAAAGTGCTGGCCTCGCTCGACGGTGATGCCGCGCTGCCGGTGGACCAACACCCCCGGTACCTGGCTGCACGATCGATCTACGATCAGGCAGCTATCGACCTGGCGGGTACCACCATACGGGCTCCGGCATCGGGTGTAGTCAGTAACATGAAACTGCAGGTTGGGGAATACGCCCAAGCCGGCAAACCAGTGTTCAGCCTGATCGAGGACGATCCTGTGTGGATCGAAGCCAACCTCAAGGAAACCCAGCTCACTCACATTCATCTTGGCCAGCAGGCAACCGTCGTGGCTGACGCCTATCCGGACGCGATCTGGAATACCAGCGTCGCCAGCATTGCCCCGGCTACCGGTGCTGAATTCTCCGTACTACCGCCCCAGAACGCGAGCGGCAACTGGGTCAAAGTCGTCCAGCGCATACCGATCCGTCTGCAGATCGATAACAACGACCCCGTGTACCGCCTGAGGGCAGGCATGACGGTGACTGTCCGTATAGACACCCGCCGTGAACGTCAGTTGTCAGGCCAGATGCGCGATGTCGTGGGTGACCGGGATGTCCTGGGCATGATCCGCGGCCTGGGGCAGAAGGCCCTGGCCTGGACTGAACCCGGCACGGAGTGACCCGGTAAACGTCCTGTCACCGGCTAATCAGGTAGCCGGTACTCCTCAAGCGCCGCGAAATCGAGGCTAATACCGTGACCCGCTCGCTCGGGTGCCAGCGCCAGCCCGTCTTCCAGCGAAAGCGGCTCCGCGATGAACCGTTCCAAACCAAAGCCGTGCACTTCGAGGTAGGACGCGTTGGGCACTGCAGCCAACAGGTGGACGTGAATGTCGTGGACGCCGTGAGAGGTCACCCGAAGACCCGATGATTCGGCCAGGCTGGCGACCTCGAGCCAGGGTGTGATACCGCCGAGCGTGGCCGCATCGGGTTCCGGATAAGTGACCCCGCCGCGTTTGATCAGATCCTCGAACTCATACACGCTGTGTAGGTTTTCGCCGCTGGCGATGGGAATACCACCGCTGCTCGCGACCCTGGCATGCCCTTCGATGTCATCCGGGATGGTCGGTTCCTCAAGCCAGTACGGGCCTATAAGGGCCAGAGCCTTCGCGGCACGTTCAGCCTCACTCGCACTCCAGCGCATGTTGGCATCGACCATCAGTGGAAAATCGGCCCCGAGAAATTCACGCATCGCCCGTACCCTGCTGACGTCCTCATCCAGAAGGGGTCGGCCGACCTTCATTTTGATCGCCTGGAAACCCTGCGCGAGAAAACCTTCGCCCTGTGCGATCAGTTCATCGATCGAGAAGTCGAGGTCGATGCCGCCGGCATAGGCCTGCACCTGCCGGTTCGAGCCGCCGAGAAACCGCCACAGCGGCTGGCCGGCAGACCTGGCTTTCAGATCCCACAATGCAATGTCAATTGCGGCCATGGCAAAGGCCCCGATCCCGCCGCGACCGACAAAGTGGACCCGCCACCACATCGACTGCCAGAAATCTTCCAGGGGATCCGGATTGCTCGCCAGCAGAAACGGCCCAAGGTCATCCCTGATCAGGGCGTGGATCGCCGAAGCCCCGATTCCGTGCACTGTGTACGTGTAGCCGAGGCCTTCGCAGCCGTGGTCGTCGACGACACGCACCGTGATCAGGCCAAAATGCGTCATCTCACCGTGGGTGGCGTCCGACAAGGCGACCGGCAGGGGCACCTGGAAATGGTCGACCTTGAATTCGATTATCTTCAACGCTTCTCCCCCGGCGCCGGATCGGGCGCAGATGTGACGGGCCTCTGCCAGCGGATCAGCAGAATCAGTGGCAGAGCCAGGACCGCCGTGAGCGAGAACAACTGGAATGAGTTCAGGTAACCGATCATCGCTGCCTGCCGGGTAATCTCGCCACTCAGATGGGAGAGCCCTTCGACACTGTCCATATTCCACTGGCCGCTTGCCCAGGGCATTCTGAAACTGTCGTTGAACGGCGAGACAAAATGACTCATCTCAGAATAGCTCTGCCCGGCTGTCCGCATGACAATTGCGACACTGAACGAGATGTAGATACTGCTGCCGACATTACGGATGAGATGATACAGGGCAGTACCCTCATCGAGGTACTCGCTTTTGAGCGTTGAGAACGCGACCACCGTGATGGATGGCCACAACAGACCCACGCCGACCCCCTGCACGACCATAGGCCAGAATATGTCCGCCATGGTGACGTTGAGGTCCATCTGCCCCAGGTACCAGCCTGAAATTCCCTGGGTCAGGAACCCCGCAGTGATCATCCATCTGGGATCAAGCCGGCTACCATAGATCATGAAAATGAACCCCGCAAAGGTCCCCATGCCGCGGATGGACAACACATAGCCGATCACCGAGTCGGGATAGCCGCGCAGATTCTGCAACAGCGTCGGCAGCAGTGTGATCGGAGTGAAGTTCAAGGTGCCAAAGGCGCACATCAGTATCACACCGAGCAGAAAATTCCTGTCTCGCAAGAGTGCCGGACGTAGAAACGGCCGCTCCGTCGTCGTAATGTGACCGATGAAAAGATACAGGGCCCCGACCGCGAGGCAGGTCAGGAAAATGATTTCGTAGGACTCGAACCAGTCTGCACGCTCGCCCCTGTCCAGCGCGACCTGAAGGCAGGAAACAGCCGCTGAAAGACTCAGGAAGCCGATCCAGTCCAGGGCTACCGGAGAGCGCTCCCCTTTGTCCCTTATGAACACCATGACACCGGCCAGTGCTATCAGGGCAAAAGGTACGATCATGAAAAACACCCAGCGCCAGCTGTAGGTCTCGCTCAGATACCCCCCGGCCACGGGGCCGATAATGGGCCCGATGATTACACCCATGCCAAACAATGCAATCACCACGCCATGCTGGTGTTTCGGATAGGTATCCTGGACGATCGCCTGGCAGACCGGCGCCATGGGTGCACCGAACGCACCCTGGAGAATCCGAAACAGGACGAGGGAACCCAGCGACTCAGCCGTGCCGCACAACAGCGATGCCACAGTAAAGCCCAGGATGCTGCAGATCAGCAAACGGCGGCGACCAAAGCGGGCGACCAGCCAACCGCACATCGGTGTTGCAACCGCCGTTGCAACGATATTGAAGGTCACCACCCAGGTGATCTGGTCCTGAGTTGCCGACAGTGCGCCCTGCATCTGCGGCAACGAAACATTAGCGATGGTAATGGTCATCGCGTAGAGAATGGTCACCACCGTACAGGTGGTCAGGATCAGCCCACGCTGAATGGCCACGCTGGTCCCATTTGCGTTTGAATTGAATTCGCTGGTTTGCGCCATGGTAATTTTCAGGGTGCTCTCATCCCACCTGTTGCCGTTGGGTGATCTCCGGCCAGATCCAGCACACCAGCAACAGCATGACCAGGCCCTCGGCAGCGCTGATTGCAACCGCATTCTGGGCTCCCACCCAGTCGGCAAGCAGTCCGATATGCAGAAACCCGACGGTACACAGGCCAACACAGACCGACAGTAATCCCATCACGCGGCTGCGCAGTCGCGGTGGTGTGTTGAGCAGAATCAGCGCGGCCTGCATCGCCGCAAAGAATCCAGCACCGATACCCTCAAGGGCCAGGAACATCCCGGAAGGGACGATCGACCCGGCCTGGGAATAGGCTAGCGCCATGATGAGACAAAGGGCAAGGCCAAAAGTATACATCCGCCGGTAGTGGTTTCCGGTTCGTGCCACCAGCACCAGCAGCGCCCCGATCAGCGTGCCGGCGCCCTCCGCGCTGACCAGCAACCCAACAGGCAGCGGACCCAAGCCCAGTACGTTCTTTCCAATTACTGGAATCATCGAGACGAATGGAAACCCCCAGACATTGTAAATTACCGTGATTGCAAGAACCCCTGTGACCACACGATTGGTTTTCAGAACCTCGACCCCATCGCTCAGAAACGCCATAAAGCCGGCAGTAGATCTCGCCACCCTGGACACCTCAGAGCCCGTCCGCACGGCCCAGGCCAGCGCTAAACCGGAAAAGTAAAGCACGGCGCCCAGGACAAAGACCCCCTCCAGGCCTGCGAACTCAAGAAACACACCGCCCAGCAGCGGGCCGAGAAAGCGCGTCATGCTGTTGGTTACAGTGTCCAGGCTCATGGCGATGCCGATCTGATCCGGGCGCACTGCCTCTCCGAGCAATGTTCGTCGAACCGGATTGTCAACCGTCCAGAACAACCCATTCAGAATGATGCTCGCGGCAATGATCCAGAGATTCAGCAGGTCATTGAACACAAGGATTGCCAAAACAAGCGAACTGGCGCCCATCACCGCCAGTGCGGCAATCAGGAACTGTCGCCGATTAACCCTTTCAGCCACCACACCGGCAACGGCACCGAGTAACACCATGGGGAGAAACCGCAGAATCACCATGAAGGCAACCTGGAACGGCGACCCGGTCATATCAAACACCACCACCCCGACCGCCAGTATCTCCAGCCAGCGCAGGGTGTTGGTAGCCGCACCGATCAGCCAGATCAGGCGAAATTCGCGATTCGCCAGCAGCGCCCGTAACCCTCCGCCCGCAGAACGTTTCGATGGATCAGTTTCGGGAAGGTTCATTGCGTACAATGCCTGAGTGTGTCGGTGCGGGGTGTTGGATTTGTCTTTAGCTGCGCCATCGTGCTAGCTTTGCAGAAAGATCTCATCGCGGAGTCCTCCTTCCATGAGCAAGATAGAACGCTTCCTGCTGGACGACCAGCCGGCACCTGTCAGTCATTATTGTCACGTCGTCAAGGCCGGCGATCGGATCTGGTTGTCGGGCACTGTTGGGATGAGACCCGATGGTAGCGCACCGGATGATGTTGTCGAGCAGTTCGAGATCGCTATGGGCAATCTCGACCGCGCCCTGCGTGCCGCAGGCGGGCGTCCCGAACACATCGTCAAGGTGCAGGTCTTCCTCACCGATGTCAACGACCGGACCCGGATCAACCCGATCCGGCAGGCGTACTTTGGAGACCATCGACCAGCCTCGACCCTGGTCGAGGTTTCTGCACTAGTGATGCCCATTCTGAAGGTCGAGATCGAAGCGGAAGCCATCCTCGACTGAATACCTGGGCGCCTACTGCAGCACCGCAGCCGCTCTCCTTAGTGCTACTGTTCATTAACGATTCTTTCCCCCCCGACCGGATACCCGTCACCTTATGAATACACATTCTGCCGAGCAACTCGAGATTCTGACACAGTGGGACACACCGACCGTGTGCAACGCCCTAGAACTCGTCATGCCTGAGCGCCGCGGATACGGCTTCACCGTCGAACAGGTCGTCTGCCTCGATCCTGAACTCAAACCTGTCGTCGGCTATGCCCGCACCGCGCGTTGTGCCACCCGCACACCGCCGCACGAAAGTGCTGAGGTTCTCCAGGCCAGACGGCTCGCCTACTACGAATACGTCGCCGAACCACCCCAGCCGACTGTTGCCGTGATCGAGGATATCGACCATGATTCCGGCGCCGGGGCTTTCTGGGGCGAGGTACAGACCAATATCCATAAAGGGCTGGGCTGTGTCGGTGGGGTCACCAGCGGCGCGATGCGAGACCTTGACGACTGTGCTCCCGAATTTCAACTGCTCGCCCGCAGGGTCGTGCCGAGCCATATCTACAACCGGGTGGTCGATTTCGGCAACCAGGTCGAGGTACTTGGCATGGTCGTGAACCACGGCGATCTGATCCACGCAGACCGCCATGGTGCGGTGGTGATTCCTGAGGCCGCAGTAGGTCTTCTACCAGCCGCGGTCGACCTGATGATCCGCAAGGAGGCGGTCCTGCTGGAGGCTGCGCGGCGGCCTTCGCTGGAGATCGATACGCTTCGCAAAGCGTTCACCGAATCATCGAGAATCAACTGAGACCCTAAATGAATGGCTGAAAGGGTTCTTATTGCGGGCAACATTCACCAGGACGGGTTGCGACTTTTTGAGCAACGAGAAGGCCTGTCGATCGAGATCACCGAGGCCGTCGATGAGGCCACCCTCGCTGGCCTTGCACGAGATGTGAGCGCAATTCTCGTCCGTTCGGCCCGCATCAACGCCGCCGTTATCGGCAGCGCACCGCATCTCAAGGTGGTTTCCCGGCACGGTGTCGGTTTCAACTCGGTCGATATCGATGCGCTAACGGCACGCGGTATCCCGTTGGCCATAGCGGTCGGCGGCAATGCTGTGTCGGTCGCCGAGCACACGTTCTACCTGATTCTTGCTCTCACCAAGCACGGGGGCGACTACGATGCTGCCGCTCGTCACGGTGACTTCAGCTATCGAAGCCGACCCCTGGCAACCGAAGTCAGTGGAAAATCACTGCTGGTCATCGGCTTCGGCCGAATCGGGACCCGTGTCGCAGCCAGGGCGCTCGCCTTTGACATGAAGGTACTCGTCTACGATCCCTACGTCGATCCAAAAACGATACGTGCTGGAGGGTATACGGAAGTCACTGATCTGCGGGTGGTGCTGCCGGGTGTTGATATCCTCACCATCCACTGCCCTCTCAATGCTGAGACCACTGGATTGATCTCAGGGAGAGAACTCGAAGCCATGCAGTCCTCGGCCATACTCATCAACACGGCGAGGGGCGGTGTCGTCGATGAGACGGCTCTTTACACCGCGCTGACTCAGCACACCATCGCCGCGGCAGGTATCGATGTCTTTGTAACCGAACCGACTGTCCAGGATGACCCACTGCTGACACTCGACAACGTGATCGTCAGTCCGCACTGCGCCGGTGTTACACGCGAATCGTCTTCGCGCACATCCCAGATCGCCGCACAGAACGTGCTGTCGGCTCTTGACGGGACGATCGAACCCGAATTTGTGGTAAACACCGAGGTACTGGGACACGCGTAAGCCTTCGAACACGGCAATAGAGGGCGTATCCGACAGATTGGCGTGCACAGAACCGGCTTGATGAAGTGACGATTCGTTGCTACCTTCCCAACCCTGGAGTTCAACGGCTCGGGTCGACTGCCAGGGTAAGACAATGGCGGCAGACCACTAATGTACTCCGCCTGAGACTGTAGAATCCCCCCTGCTGTTACGTAATCCGATCCGTAAAGAACTGCTGATGAACAAGTATCAACCCGTTAGACCCCGAGCCGAGAGAGCCGGACCGAACGTGGCGCCAGGTTATTCCGATCGATCGTTTTCAAGCTGCAGGTGGGCCGCAGTGACATGATACGGGTCGAGAACCTGGTTCGCCGCTACGGCAGCATCGCCGCTGTTGACAACGTCAGCTTCAGGATTGAATCCGGGCAGGTGGTCGGGCTGCTCGGCCACAACGGGTCCGGCAAGACCACAATCATGAAAATGCTGACCGGTTTTCTGGAGCCGACTTCGGGACAGGTCGAGATCGACGGTATGGAGATCGGCGTCCAGCCCCGCGCCATCCAGTCCCTGATCGGATACCTGCCGGAAAACTGCCCGATCTGGCCGGACATGCGGGTGGTCGAGTTTCTGGACTTTCAGGCCTGCCTGCATCAGATCACAGCCCAAGCGCGTGAAGCCGCGATTGTCAAGGTGCTCAAGCGAACAGGCCTTGAAGAACGGGCAACCGAATCCATTCGCGCACTTTCAAGAGGTTACCGTCAACGGCTGGGCGTTGCCCAGGCGATTCTGCACGAACCAGGCATCGTGATACTCGATGAACCCACCAACGGGCTAGATCCGACCCAGATTCTGCAGATGCGCTCCCTGATCCGGGATCTCGCGAAAAGTGCCACCGTACTGATCTCGACACACATTCTTCAGGAAGTTCAGGCTGTCTGCGAGCGGGTTCTTATTCTGCGAGCGGGTCGCCTTGTTCTGGATGCCAGGATCGATGACCTCGCGCAGACCCGCCGGCTGCTGGTTTCGATCAACGCTGAGGGCAGTAAGGTACTGGCAGGGATCACGGGTGTCGAGAAAGTGGAGGCCCTGACGAAGGAGAACGGGCTTTTCTGTTACGCACTTGAGTTGTCCTGTGACTGCGCGTCGCAGATCGCCCGGGCAGTTCAGGCCGCCGGCCTGGAACTGCATGCGCTGCAGCCGGAGCAGCGAAATCTGGAAAGCGTGTTCGCCGCTGTCAACGAGCCGCGATCGGAACAGGCGCACTGACGATGAGCAACATCATCAGGATAATCCGCAAGGAGTTTGCCGAGTTCTTCGCATCGCCGGCCGCGCTATTGTTCCTGGGCGCTTTCCTGGTGGTAACACTGTTTCTGTTTTTCTGGATGGAAACGTTCTTTGCCAGGAACATTGCCGACACCCGACCCCTGTTCAAGTGGCTGCCGGCTTTGCTCATCTTTCTGGCAGCGACCTTGACCATGCGCAGTTGGTCCGAAGACCGGCGAGCCGGCACCATCGAGATCCTGCTGGCGAGCCCGGTGCCACGCCTGCACCTGGTTCTTGGCAAGTTTCTTGCCGGACTCGGACTGATGGCACTGGCGCTGGCCCTGACACTGCCGCTGCCAGTGACCGTTTCCCTGCTGGGTCCTCTGGACTGGGGACCGGTAGTTGGCGGCTACCTGGCAGCCCTTTTCCTGGCTGCAGCTTACCTTTCGATCGGTGTTTACATGAGTGCCCGTACCGAAAATCCGATCGTTGCATGGATCCTGACCACCCTGGTCTGCGGTGTATTTTATCTGGTCGGCACACCGACAATCACAGCGCTGTTCGGGCATCAGGTCGGTGAACTCCTGATGCTGCTGGGATCAGGATCCAGATTTGATTCAGTCACCCGCGGGGTCCTAGACCTGCGTGACCTCTATTACTATCTGTCGATCGTGGGCGTTTTCCTGACGCTCAATCTTTTTTCACTGGAACGCATTCGCTGGGCCGGCAATCCCAGATCTGGCAGCCACTTGCGCTGGTGGTGTGTCGTCGGGCTCACGGTAGCCAATTTGGTCGCGGCTAATTTCTGGCTTCAGACGATCGGCTGGGCCCGTCTGGACATCACCAGAGATCAGGTCTATTCACTCTCCGAGGCGACTGACCGGTATCTGGGCCAATTACAGGAACCTTTGCTCATCCGGGGCTATTTCTCGGCCAAAACTCACCCACTGCTCTCGCCCCTGGTGCCGCGGCTGCGCGACCTGCTGGCCGAGTATGCTGCACTCGGCTACGGCCGGGTGCGCGTCGAGTTCGTCGACCCGCACGCTGACCAGGCTATAGAAGAAGAGGCCGCCAGAAAGTATGGAATTCGGCCCATCCCCTTCCAAATGGCGAGCCGCCACGAATCGGGCGTGGTCAATTCCTATTTTCACATCGTGCTGACCTATGGCGATCAGAACGAGACCCTGGATTTTCAGGATCTGATCGAGGTCAAATCATCGAGCAGCGGCGACCTGGACATTGTGCTCAAGGATCCGGAGTACGCAATTACAAGCACGGTGAAGAAAGTACTCGCCAGTTTCCGGACCGGCGGCAGTCCGTTTGATACGCTCACCGGCAAAGTGTCATTCCGAGGCTATATCTCGGCGCCGGACAAGCTGCCCCCTGAACTGCTTGAATTACGCAGCGATCTTGAGTCGGTACTGGCTGAATTACAGACACAATCGGCCGGCAAGTTCTCGGTCGCCATCGCTGACCCGGATGCGGATGGAGGGCGCCTGGGCCGCGAGATCAACGAGCGATATGGATTCCGTCCTCAGCTGGCGGGCCTCGATGATCAATCTGGATTCTGGTTCTCGATGCTGATGTTGCGCGGCGGTGAAGCAATACAGGTTCCACTGCCCGAAGAACTGGGTAAGGAAGCGGCCCGTCGCACCCTGATGGCGAGTCTCAAGCGACTGGCACCCGGGTTTCTCAAGACGGTCGCACTGGTTACCCCAAACACCGAACTGGCTTCTGGCGATTACCAGTATCTCGGCGATGCGCTGATGCAAAACAACCGGCTGACCAACACCGATCTGTCGAGCGGGCGGGTACCGGAGGATGCAGACCTTCTGCTGGTACTCGCACCAACCGGGCTTGACCAGAATCAGGTTTTTGCGATCGACCAGTTCCTGATGCAGGGTGGCAGTGTTTTCATTGCGACGTCCACCCGCGATGTCCAGGTAGCCGGTAGTTTTCAGGTCAAGTCCCATCGATCCGGCCTGGAAGAATGGCTGGCCCACCACGGGCTCGAGGTCGGTTCCGGCATGGTACTGGACCCCGTCAATACAGCGCTGCCGGTTCCGGTCGAACGCTATGTGGGGACCGTGCCGGTTCGGGAGATTCAACATCTGCCCTATCCGCTGTTTCCCGATCTGCGTGGCAGTCAACTGAACTCCGACAACCTGATCACAGCAGGTCTAGATCAGCTGACGGTCAACTGGATATCGCCGGTCTCTATTGACACCCGATCTTCGCCCAGCAACCGCATGTCAAGCGTACTGCTTCGAAGCTCGGAACAGAGTTGGGTATCTCTGGACGCCTCTGTAGTGCCGGACTACAAAGAATTTCCTGAAGTGGGCTTTGCGGTATCGGGAGAACGGGCGGCAAGAACCCTTGCGCTCGCGGTCGAAGGAAGCTTCGAGTCGTACTTCAAAGACAAGCCATCTCCACTGCTGGCCACGGCCAGATCCAGCCCGTCTGCCGAGGTCGCAGTGGAAGGGAAAGACTCAACTGGCGGGCAGTCAAGCAACAACCTGCCTGCCACCACTGTCATTGAAAAATCACCTCCGTCAGCGCGCATCGTACTGGTCGGCTCCAACGCGTTCGCCAACGACACGGTCTTGACGATGGCCTCCGAAGGGATGGGAACGCTTTACACCAAACCGCTCGTATTCATGCAGAACGTCATCGACTGGTCGCTCGAGGACCAGGGGCTTCTCAGCATCCGCGGCCGTTCCCGCTTCTCGCAGACCCTTGTACCGCTGCGGCCGGACGAGCAGGCACTTTGGGAGTATCTCAATTATGGCCTGGCCCTGGCGGCCCTGTTGGCCACCTGGTTGTGGCGACGACGGTCTCAGAGGGCCAGTCTTACCCGCTACAAGGCCATGCTCGAGCCGCGTTGAATCATGGGGAGACTTGTGCAACTGCTGGTTGTTCTGTTGGTCTTACAGGTCGCCCTGATCGCCGGCCTCAATGTCACCCGGACCGATCTGTCGTCGGTGTCCGATCGTTCACTCCTGATCAGTACTGCCATAGAGGAAGTCGATCTACTGACGATCGAAGGCCCGGACGGCGGCACAGTCACCTTGCGCAAACGTGGCGCGACCTGGATCGTTCCTGAAGACGGTGATTTTCCAGCCGACCAGGAACAAGTCGAGGCTTTTCTTTCCCGAATACAAGGACTCGAACGTGGCATGCCGGTCGGAACGACTCCTGGCGCGCTCAGTCGTTTTCGGGTGACCGAGTCCAACTTTGAACGGCGCATCACGCTAGGCTCTAAAGGTGACGTGCTCACTGTTTTCTTCCTCGGCACCTCACCACGGGCCAGAATGGCCTATGCAAGAAGCCGTGACGACACCTCCGTTTTTGAGGTTCAGCTGGCCGCATACGATGCGCCGGCGGGCTCCGAGGACTGGCAGGATGAGATGGCGGTAGAGGTGCCCTATCCCGACATTGTTACGCTCGAGATACCCGGGATGATCAAACTGATCAGGAACCGCCGCCCCGACGGCAGCCAAGACACGGGCAGCGACGCACCGGTCGAAGATAAAGTCTGGGACTCGCCGGATCTCGGCCCAGGCGAGAAGATTCACCAGCAAAGTGCCGATGCCCTGGCGAGAAAGGTCTCGGCGCTGCGAATCATCGATGTACTGGGCAGGGATGTCAGACCGGGCTACGGCTTAGATCCGCCGGAGCTGACAGTGTCGGTCGAGACCACCAGCAATGACAAGGTGACCTACGCACTCGGTCCGATCGACGGTGAGGAAGACTATGTTTTCAAGGCCTCAACAAGACCGGAATACTTTCGCCTTCCAGACTACCTGGCCAAAAGCCTTCTTAAGGCGGTCCACTGGGATGTCTTGGTAGAAAAGACTAAAGAACCCACAGACTAAAGAACAAGAGCCGGCAGATCCTAACCTTTCATCCGGAACCTCACTCGCCGGCACCGGGCAGTTGATGAACATGTTTCTGAGGGTTGTTACGAATTTGCCCTCCCGCCGCTTGATTCTGAAAGCCCACGTCTACTCACCTGATCGATCTTTGAACAATAGATTGGGCAAGCAAATAAAAAGGCCGACACCCCTCGCGGGGTGCCGGCCCATTCAAACTAATTCACGACCGACCGGCGACGCCGGATAGTCGCGCCAATAACTTAATTCAAGTAGGTCGCATTCAGGCTCTGTGCATCACCCCATATCTGATATTTCTTTCTGAACGCAAGATAGCTGTCGGCGATCTTTTTGAAGACCGGATCCTTCGCAGAATCCTCAGCTAGGACCTCACGCCAGGCTTTCTCGAACACGGCCAGTTGATCATCACGCCAGCGCTTGACGATCACCCCGTGTTCCGCACCCATCGTGAGCATAGCCTCGGGGTTCGTGGCTTCTGTTTCCACAAAAGAGCGGATCAGGCTGCTACGGCAAGTGACTTCGAGGATACGTTTGTGCTGATCCGACAAACTGTTGTACTTTTCAAGGTTGACCTGCAAATTACCGAAAGACGTCTGCTGGTGCCAACCCGGAAAGTAGTTGTACTTTGCGACTTGATAAAAGCCGTACTTGATATCGGTAATTGGCATCGAGAACTCAGTCGCGTCGATGACACCTTTCTCAAGAGCGGGAAAGATATCGCCACCGGCCAGGAGCTGGGTTGAGACGCCAAGCTTCTGCATCACCCGTGCACCAAGACCGAAGAAACGCATCTTCATGCCGCGCAGTTGATCGAGTTCAGTAATTTCACTACGGAACCAGCCGGAAGTCTCCGGACCAATCGACATACAGTGCATCGGCTTGATGCCGTGGGCACCGTAGACTTCTTCCTCGAGTTCTATGCCACCACCATGCCAATACCAGGCCAGCGTCTCACTTTGGCTAGGTCCGTATGGCACCGCACTGTAGAACGCAAGCGCCGGATACTTGCCAGTATCGTAACCGGACGTACTCCAGGCCATCTCAATCGCACCTTTGCCGACCGCGTCAAACCCTTCATTGGCGGGGATCAGCGCACCAGGCTCAAAGAACTTGACAGAGAAGTCTCCACCGGACACTGCAGTGATGTCCTCAGCGAAGCGTACAGCCTCGCTGCCCAGAACCGGAATCTGACTACCCCAGGCAGAGTGCATCTTCCACTTGACCCGCTTGGCCGCATGGGCACTGCTGCCCAAGAAGGCCGCCGCAGACAAAGCGGTTACCGCAATAACTAACGTTTTCTTCAGACTCATCAGAGGATCCCTCCTTTTCGTCGTTGACTTTTAGACACCACCGTATGTACGACCGGCGGATAAATCCAATCGTAACCCATCATTTCTGAAAAGACCAGTGACAGCGAGGTATTGCAACCCATTGTCGCTAGAAAGCACCTTCTACAGCACCTCATCATTGTCAACGTTTCTAGCGGATTCGCCGAATATTCCTTGCCAGTGTATGGAATTGATGGTAGCGTCGCCGTCTTATGAGCCCCAAATAAAGGCCTCCAATTGGACTACTCTTCCTGCCAGTCGCAGGAGTCAAGAAAGAATTGGGCGAACATCAGAGAGGACGCTAGGAACATGGAAGAAGTCCAGAAACGTACGGGACGCTATTGGGGCATCGGCATTGTTGTCGTGATCCTTCTGGTTATCGGATTCGCCTACGCGACGATCCTTGGTATGGACGAAGAGCAACAGGAGGATTTGCTCTACCTCGTCCAAGACTTCCTGCCGATCATCATGTTCTTGACGCTGGCCACACTGCTCTTCTCCGGGTTCCCCGTGGCCTTCATACTGGGCGGCATTGCTTTCCTGTTCGGCATGATTGGCTACTGGTTGGATATGTTCTCTCTCATCGAGTTCTTCAATTTCATGCCCCGCATCTGGTTCCAGAGCGCTGAAAATCTCGTATTGGTAGCTGTTCCAGCTTTTGTCTTTATGGGCGTGATGATGGAACGCAGCGGTGTCGCCAACGACCTGCTCTATTGCGTACAGGTTCTACTCAAGAACGTAGCTGGGTCACTGGCCTTGGCGGTCATCGTCATGGGCACCGTCCTGGCTGCGATGACCGGCATTATTGGCGCCTCGGTTACCATGATGACGGCACTCGCCCTACCGACCATGATGCGTCAGGGCTATAAGAACTCACTGTCGTGCGGCTGTATCGCTGCTTCAGGCACTCTGGGTATTCTGATTCCACCCAGCATCATGCTTATCATCATGGCCGATCTGATGGCGGTCTCTGTTGGAAACATGTTCATGGCAGCGGTAATTCCAGGATTGGTACTCGCCTTCTTCTATCTCTTATTCGTGGCTGTTTATGCCAAAGTCAAACCCGAGGTCGCCCCAAACTTACCCCCCGAACTGCTACACGTGCCCCGAGAAAAGTACCCTGGAATGATTTTCAAGAGTTTTCTGCCCCCAGTCATTCTAATCACCATGATTAAGGGTTCGATCCTCGTCGGCGTCGCAACACCCAGCGAAGCCGGGGCGGTCGGCGCTTTTGGCACATTGCTACTGGCCATCGGCAACCGCCGTTTGACCTTTAAATTACTGCAAGGGGTTTGCCACACTTCGGCGCGAACCATCGCAATGATTTTCTTTATCATCATCAGTGCGACTTGCTTCGCTTACGTCTACCGCTCACTCGGCGGCGACGACATCGTCGAACACCTGATTCTTTCCGCTGGCCTGACTTCTTGGCAATTGCTGATCCTACTCATGGCGATCACCTTCATGCTTGGTTTCTTTCTCGACTGGATCGAGATTACATTGATCGTGTTACCGGTTTTCGCGCCACTGGTGGCCGGCCTGGACTTCGGCGACCACATAGCCGTCAAGGACATCACTTTCTGGTTCCTGGTGCTCATGGCGATAAACCTACAGACCTCGTTCCTGACCCCACCGTTTGGTTTTGCGTTGTTTTATATGAAAGGTATCGCACCCAAAGAAATCGTGATTCAGGATATCTACAAAGGAATCATTCCCTTTGTACTGCTGCAACTCATCGGGCTGATTCTCGTAATGTGGAAACCGAATGTGGCCCTGTGGCTGATGAAGCTGGCCTACGA
This sequence comes from uncultured Acidiferrobacteraceae bacterium, assembly GCA_964630665.1. Classification (GTDB taxonomy): domain Bacteria; phylum Pseudomonadota; class Gammaproteobacteria; order Arenicellales; family UBA868; genus UBA9619. Next base: position 57,657 of record CAZVVN010000012.1, read on the forward strand.
CTATTAGATCGAGTGCGCATGCACATCGAAACTCGGAGAAAAATTTCGTGAACCAGAGCACAGGCCAAGTAGCAGCACCCGAAGAAATCCGGCACTTAGCGGATGAGGAACTACCAACAGTTCTCCGCATATCTGAAAAACTAAGAAGATTCGTCGACGCGGTCGGACGTTTTGCCTCCTGGTTCGCAATGCCGTTGATCCTGATTACGGCCTTTGATCTTTTTATCCGCAAATTCAAGCTCATTCGGATTCAGGGTGACACTCTCCAGATCTGGTTACGGGACAACGTCAGCCCTGTTTTTGATTCGACACTGCTGCAGGAACTCGAATGGCACTCACACACCGTACTTTTCGTACTGGTCCTCGGGTTCGGTTACATCTGGAACACCCACGTTCGCGTCGACTTGGTCCGCGAAAATCTGAACTTTCGCAAAAAGGCATGGCTGGAGTTCATCGGCTTGACGATTTTCCTGGTGCCGTTTACCTGTGTCATCATATATTTCTCCGCCATGTACGCGATCGACTCCTGGGCATTCAACCGCCACGAGGGTTGTGGCTGGTGGCAGTGCGGTGAGATCTCCATGTCACTGGTCGGTATGTCTCACCGATGGATCATTAAAGGCATTCTCTGCTTCGGGTTGGTGGTCGCCCTGCTTGCTGGAATCGCGGTCTGGCTACAAATCGCGATGGTGATCTTCGGGCCTAAGAACTGGCGCTATGCCCTTATGACACTCGAGTGGCCAGAAGAAGAAGGAACAAGAACAGAAGGCAAGGAACGCATGGACCTCGATACCCTCGACGACCAACTGGAACTCCAGGCGGCACGCATGCAGGGCCGTGAGATCCCTAAGAAACCTCTCGGAAAAGAGTAACCACAGCACACATCTCGTATCGCTCAACCAGGTTAGATAAAATGCTTGATTGGGAACACCTTTTCAAGCGCTATATCTGGGATGACCGGACAACGCCCTACCTGGTACCAGTCAGAAAACTGAACCGTCAGCAGGCGGACTACGAAATACTCGCCTACAGTATCTTCCTGGGAATGTTATTCGGAGTCGTGTCCGTCACCGCCCTGACCGACATTGGCCCGCAGGGACGCTCGCCAAATATGGCGCTGTATGCGTTCACCGTAGCCTGTGCTGCGGCGGCCTTTGGTTCCACCAAAAGCTACCCGGCAGCGCTGTATCTCAGCGCCTCCCCGCTGGCTGGTATCTGCTACCTACTTTTCTTTGGACTTGGATCCGAAAGGCACTTGTTCGACACTCTGCTGGTAGGGAGCCTACTTCTTTTGCTGCTATCGTACTCGCGCCGAATCGTGACACTCGCCCGGATCTACCCGACCATCCCCGAAGCTGAAGACAGTGAGCCTCCCAGGCGACGCCTGTTCAAACGATGACCCGTTATTCTTCTGGCCGCCACACGCTCCCCAGCCGGTTTCATTTTCCCCGCCATGCACTGTTGTTCACTATTGCCAGCACTTTATTAGTCGGCGGCAAGTTTCTTTTCGAAGCAAACTGGCCGTTATTCTGGCCACTGTCCGGCTGGTTGCTAGTTGTCGCTGTACACTACTTTATCGCCGGCGCTTTCGATATAGACGAGGAGTGGATCAAAGATAAAGCGCGGGAGATCAAAGCCAGAAGCTACGATTTTGACCACATCGGTAATATCGAGCAGCGCTTTGAACAACGTGACCCCAGCGTAACTCACCCGGTCGAACGCACCGACTAAGTTGTGAGGCTAGTCGATCCCCATCACCACTTCTGGGATCTGACCCGGAATTACCATCCCTGGCTGTGCGACGAACCGCAGATCCCGTTTCGCTACGGTAATTACGAGGCCATCCGCAGCAACTACCTGCCGCAGGATTATGCCCGCGATGCGTCCGGATTCGACATTGCCGCATCGGTCTACGTCGAAGCGGAGTGGAATCCCGAAGACCCCATAGGTGAAGTCCGCTGGATCGAGAAGATCGGCGCGACCTGCAGCCATCCCGTGCTGATCGTCGCCCAGGCACGACTGGACAAGGCAAACGTCGACGAGATCCTGGCACAGCAGGCAACCTTCGACGCGGTGCGCGGGGTCAGGCACAAACCCCGGGCAACGCCGTTTGACGAGCGACTCAAGCGGGGTCTGGCAGGCTCGATGGACGACCCGGCCTGGCGGTCCGGCTTCGCCCAGCTTGAGCACTTCGGGTTTTCGTTCGACCTCCAGGTCCCGTTCTGGCATCTCGACCAGGCTACGGAACTGGCAACAGACTTTCCGGGCACCCAGATCATTCTCAACCACACCGGGCTGCCTTCCGATCGCAGCCCGCAGGGACTGGCTGCCTGGCGCCAGGCCTTGGAGCAACTGGCTTCACAGCCCAATGTTGCGATCAAGATCTCAGGTCTTGGCCGTGCGGGACTGCCCTGGGTGGCCGCCGACAACCGACAGGTCATCTTGAGCGCAGTCGATATCTTTGGGGTCGAGCGCTGCATGTTTGCCAGTAACTTTCCGGTCGACCGGCTCTGTGGAAGTTTCCAAGCCATCTACCTCGGCTTTCAGAGTATCGCCTCCACTTACAGCCGCAGTGATCGGGAAAAGCTGTTTTATGGTAATGCCGCCAGGTTCTACCGCTTGCATGATCTAACTCAAAACCCATCCACTCATAGTCAATCAACATAGTCGCCACCTATGCCAGATCCAAAGAACATGAGTGAGCACGGTTCAGGATGACAGTAAGAGCCTTACAACGACACGCGGCCGGTGTAATCCGTCACCCTACATATCACTGGACGAAATCCGGGACCTTCGATAAATTTAGCAATCCAAAATGCACCGCAAGCCGTTGACCTCTTTCCCTTTGATTCTGAACCCCGCGGTTGAAATCAGGCACCGATGAGGACTGCAATTTCCTATCTGATATTCGCAGGCGTTATTTTCGTGATCATGTCTCTTGCGGTCATTCAGTTTCCATCGACATACTACATACTGCTCGGCCTGTGCGACTCCTCCAAACAATACATTGCCGGAGAATGTAAGGTCGACACCGGCAACTGGGGCTGGTGTGCCACCGCCGCCTCTGTCGAGAAGATGAGGCAATCCGACTGCTCAGTCAAAAACGGCCTGATCTATTTCAGTGAAGCCCAAGCTCAGATCGCCCATCAGCGCATGAAGAAACAATCAGGATGAGAAACACAGTCTCACTCTGGGAGTTTGACTGTCCGGCCGTTTTCGGGAACCCTCTCGACTGGCCGACGCCATCGCCCAACGATCTGACCAATCTTTACCTACAGGATTAAGCCGATGACACTGGCAAACGAACTTGCTTACTGTTCCCTGACC
>CAZVVN010000013.1:0-55953 GCA_964630665.1 uncultured Acidiferrobacteraceae bacterium
AAGGAGTTTGGTGGCCAGGGGTGGAATTGAACCACCGACACGGGGATTTTCAGTCCCCTGCTCTACCGACTGAGCTACCTGGCCCCGGAAAGTGAAACGAGTGGCGGGGCGTTGAATTAAAGAGCACGCCAAGTTATTCGTCAAGTCTCCACGGCCAAGCAACGGCTACGCACACTGAAATTGCCAATGCTATAGTGGATCCCGGTCCCAGGCAGATGAAAAGCCCATGAATTTCTGCAGTCACTGCGGCAGAAGCGTGTCGTTAAAGATTCCTGAAGACGACAATCGCCCGCGTCATGTCTGTGACAGCTGTGGAAACATCCACTACCAGAACCCCAAGATCGTCGCTGGCTGTATCCCCGAGTGGCAAGGCAAGATCCTGTTGTGCCGAAGGGCCATCGAGCCGCGCTACGGTCTGTGGACGATCCCCGCCGGTTACATGGAGAACGGTGAAACCCTCGAGCAGGCCGCCTGCCGGGAGACCGAGGAAGAAGCCTGCGCCCGGGTCGACCTGGACGGCCTGTACGCGATCTACAACATCCCCCATGTCAGTCAGGTCTACATGATCTTCCGGGGGCAACTGGCAGATGGGGCGTTTGCCCCGGGGGCAGAAAGCCTGGAAACCTCGTTGTTCGAGGAGAACCAGATCCCCTGGGGTGAAATCGCATTCCCAGTCGTAGGCCGGACACTGAAAAGGTTCTTTCTCGATCGCCTGGAACAGCGCTTTGTAACCTTTGTCGACACCGTGGCACCGCCAGCGCGTCGTCGCTGATTAAATCTACCTGACGCCTTCAAGAAACGTCACCAGTTCGGCCAGGTTCTGGACTTCAGCGTCGGGCTTTTGTGGCTGTGTCCAGAGTGCCGCGGTCCGGTTCACCCACACCGCCGACAGGCCGGCATCCTTTGCACCCAGCACATCTTCGATCGGGTGATCGCCGACATGCAACACGGCCCCCGGATCCATGCCAAGCTGCTCACATCCGGCCTGAAAGATTCGGCTGTCCGGTTTCTTGACACCAGCCGAGGCTGCACTGACCTGGCCTTTGAAGAGTGACCCGATCGGCAGCCGCTCGATGTTGGCGTTGCCATTGGACAGTGCAATCATGTCGTAGCGGGCAGAGAGCGCTTCCAGGGCGGGCTGCACATCAGGGAACAGCTCAACCTCGTGCCGTAGTTCAAGGAAATACGCCATCAGCGCATGAGAGTCTTCAGGATCATGGCCACAGTTTTCCAGCATCAGGGCAAAAGACACCCGGCGTGATTCTGTGAGGTCATAAGCGATATCCGGCCGGGTCTCGACGATCTGGTTCCTCAGGTCACGAATAGCATCGGCGTCGTAACGGCTCGCAATATCCGGGTAGCGCGCCTGGATGTGCCGGTGAAGCGCTACCTCTGCCCGCCTTATGACAGACCAGACATCCCACAGCGTGTCGTCCAGATCCAGCGAAATGCCGCGAATGTGCTTCATGTCAGGGGACCAAAACCTGTGCTGCAATGTCCGCCAGCGTCTTGATTGCCGCTCGCGGCGACCCGCCCAGGTCGGCCTGCAAGACGCGCCGCCCAGCCTCGGCCAGCGTGACAAAGTCGCCTTCGGCCTGGGCCCGGTTGAGGTCCGCGAAGGTGTATGACTCTCCCGGGATCTCGATATCACCCGCAGTCTGCGCACAGAAAATAAGGAAAACACCGCTGTTCGGCCCACCCTTGTGCAACTGTCCGGTCGAGTGAAGGTACCTGGGGCCCGGATTCAGCGTCACCGGGACATTGAGCGCGGGCCTCAATACTTCGATCAGGTCGAGCAAAGAGCGCTGCAGATGTTCATCGAGATAAAGGTACGGCAGGATGCAGAGATAGTCTCCCCGCTTTATTGCCCGGAAAAATAGCGCAAGCTGCGCCCGGATACTGGAGTCCGCTGGGGCCGGCGCAGCCAAACCGCGCAGCACGACACCCTGGCCTTTCGTAACCGTCAGCAATTCGCTGTTGTCCCGTGTCTTGGGATCATCCAGCAGGCGGATGGTCGTTGCCTTACTGCGACTGACGTCGGGCTCGTCAAAAGGGTTGACACCCAGCACAGCACCCGCCACGGCTACAGCGAACTGCCAGTGGAAAAATGCCCCACCGATATCGTAGATATCTTTGAGCTTGTGCCGCACGAGCGGGTGGCCGGCGGCCTCGATGGCTTCGCTGCGGACCTGAAGGGCACGGTCGCCTTCGAGCATCACGACAGCAAACATTCGGTCGTCCCCGTAAACCTCAATCGGCAGGGCCTCGCCGGTAATCGGCACGATGCCCATCCCCGACTTACCGGTACTCTCGGCAACCAGTTGTTCGATCCAGCCTGCGAACGGCGCCAATCTCGAAGACAGCAAGACTGTCAGCTTGTCCCTTCCGGCCAGCGCCGCGCGGCCCATCATCTGCCCCAGAGTAAGGGCCGAATGATCCGCCGACGATGACTGTGGATCACTGCTGTTGAGCGCGGCATCGACCGACGCCAAAAGGCGCTCAAGATCAACACCGAGCAGCGCCGCGGGTACCATACCGAATGCGCTCAATGCCGAATAGCGGCCGCCTATGTCGACTGGATTCAGAAAGCACTGGTCAAACTTCCTGTTATGCGCGAACTGTGCCAGTGCCGATCCGGCATCGGTGACGGCAGCGAAATTCTCTCCGGCCCTGCAGCCGTCATTTTCAAGCGCCCTCCAGAAATATGCGACCAGTGCGCTGACCTCGGCGGTGCTGCCGGATTTCGACGAGGCCAGGAACAATGTCGTCGCCAGGTCGCCACTTCGCGCAACAGCCAGTACGGCATCCGGGTGCGTGTCGTCCAGAACCACCACCGGCAGTCCTGGCCCGGAGGCACCGAAGATCCGGGCAAGCACCTCCGCCGCCAGGCTGGAGCCGCCCATACCGAGCAGCACGACGCGCTCGAAACCCCGGGTGTGGATGGTCTCCGCCCAGTCGCAGAGCCTTCCCTGATTTGACTTCAGCCAGCTCGGAGCATCCAGCCATCCGAGGCGTTGCCCGATCGCCGATTGTGCTTCCGCATCCGTACTCCACAACGATACGTCCCGGGAATGGATGCGCCTTGCGATCTCAAGGCCATCGGGTTCCATCACAGCTGCAACACCCTTTGTGGATCAGACATCCGGTCGCGGCCCGGTAAACACCTCGCGACACCGGTAACGTCGGCAGTGCGTGGTGTGTGCTTCAGGCGGCCAGCGGTCCGGCCGCCCGCACCGTCGCTGGAACATCCTCGGCGTACTTGGTGAAGTTTTCCTGAAACAGTCCGGCAAGCTTGTGCGCCTGCGCGTCGTAGGCTGAAGGATCGGCCCAGGTGCTGCGCGGGTCGAGTACCCCTGCCGGCACTCCGGGGCATTGGGTAGGCACCTCAAATCCGAACACCGGGTCCGTCTGCATCGCCACACCATTGAGCTTGCCGTCCAACGCGGCATTGATGATCGCCCGGGTGTGGTTGATCGCCATGCGCGCGCCTTCCCCGTACGGGCCGCCCGACCAGCCAGTGTTGATAAACCAGACGTTGACCTTGTGCTGATCGATCTTCTGGCCGAGAAGCTCCGCGTAACGCCGCGGATGGAGCGGCAGGAACGGGCCGCCGAAACACGGGCTGAACGTGGGTGTCGGCTCAGTGATGCCTTTCTCGGTACCCGCGACCTTAGCGGTGTATCCATTGATGAAATGGTACATCGCCTGGGCGCTTGTAAGCCTTGAGACCGGCGGCAGAACACCGAAGGCGTCACAGGTCAGAAAGACGATATTGTCCGGATGACTGCCACAGCCATCAGGACTCGCATTCGGGATCTGGTTAATGGGGTATGAGCCGCGCGTGTTCTCGGTCAGGGAATCATCATCCAGGTCCAGTTCGCGACTCTCGTCATCGACCACGACGTTTTCAAGGATCGTCCCAAATGTCCGGGTGGTCGCATAGATCTCGGGCTCCTGCTCGGGTGACAGGTTGATCACTTTGGCGTAGCAACCACCTTCGAAGTTGAAAATACCTTGACCACTCCAGCCGTGTTCATCGTCGCCGATCAGGGTCCGGGAGGCATCGGCGGACAGCGTTGTCTTACCGGTTCCGGACAGCCCGAAGAAGATGGTGGTGTCCCCTGAGGGCCCGATGTTGGCCGATGCGTGCATGGGCAGCACACCCTTGAGCGGCAGCAGATAGTTCATCACGCTGAATATCGACTTCTTGGTTTCCCCGGCATAACTGGTTCCACCAATGATCACCAGGCGACGGGTGAAATTGACCACAATGAAAGTCTCGGAGTTGGTGCCATCTGTCTTTGGATCGGCGCCGAACCCGGGTGCGTTGATGACCGTGAACTCGGGCTCATGCGAGGCCTGCTGCTCTTTGCTCGTTTTAAGAAACATGTTGCGGGCAAAGATACTGTGCCAGGCCAGTTCGCTGACGACGCGCACCGGCAGTTGGTGCTCGGCATCTGCACCCACATAACAGTCCTGTACGTAGAGCTCCCGGCCTTCAAGGTACGCTGTCATGCGTTCAAACAGAGCGTCGAACTGTGCCGGCTCGTAGGGCGCGTTGACCTTGCCCCACCACACCTCGCCCTCGGTGTTGTCGTCGCGTACGACAAACTTGTCGTTAGCTGAGCGACCCGTATGCTGTCCGGTGAGAACGACCAGCGCCCCGTCTTTTGAGACCTTGCCTTCTTCTCTGCGCAGAGCATGCTCCATGAGTGCGGGTGTCGACAGGTTCCAGTGAGTCACACCAAGGTTGCGCAGGCCGTGGTTCTCCAGTCCATAGTGGCTTTGGGTGTTACCTGACGTCGTCATATCAACTCCTGTTCTGAATCTCACTGTGCTCTAGCAATCGGACCCTGTGCGGGCCTTGCCGGATAAGGTCAACAATCGCTCGAGTATAGCCCAGAATCTGGGCCCTCCCGACGCTGGATCGGTTGCTCATGGGTCGTTACCGGGTGGTACCCAGCCTTCGGGTTCATCGCCACCGTCACCGAAGAAAAACGCTTCCATCTGGGCCGTGAGGTAGGCCTTGTGCTCGGGGTTGATCGGGCTCAAGCGTTTCTCATTCAGCAACATGGTCTGCCGCTGCAGCCACTGCTGCCAGCCGCCCTTGGAGACGTTCTCAAAGATCCGTTGACCCAGCTCTCCCGGCCACGGCGCCGAGTCCAGGGCTTCAGCCTCCCGTCCCAGGACCACGCAATGAACGCGATTACTCATGCTTCTCTCTCCAGCCTTGTCAGCAGTCTTCGCACCGGTGCAGCCAGTCCCCGCCCGGGCTCGGTCCCCGGTTTATACCAGACCAGTTCAGTTCCCTGCACCTCGGTCTCACCATTGCCGGTCAGGCGAACCAGCTGTGGGCAGATCTCGAGCTCAAAGTGGGTAAATCCGTGGCGGACAATTTTCCAGGGCTGTCCAGCTGTGACAGCAACCCCGAACCGGTCACGGCAGAAACGGCTGACAGATTGCCCCTCGGGGCATTCGGGAAAACTCCACAGCCCACCCCACACCCCGCGGGCCGGCCGCCGTTCGAGCAGCACCCGGCCGTCGGTATCGCGCAGCATGATCATCACGGTGGAGCGACGCTCTCGAGTCCGGCTTGGCCGCGGCCCCGGATACCGTTCGACATCGCCCGAGGCCAGCGCGGCACAATGCGGAGCCAGTGGACAGTCGCTGCAGCGCGGGCTTCGGCGTGTGCAGATCATCGATCCCAGGTCCATGATGGCCTGGGTGTAGGCGGCGACATCCTGGTGAGGTGTGGCGTCTTCCGACAGTGCCCACAATTGCCGGGTCACCTTTGCATTACCCGGGTAGCCGGCAATCAGGTGGTAGCGGGCCAGAACTCGTTTGACGTTACCATCGAGTATCGGCTGCCGTTGGCCGAAGGCAAAGGCCAGAATCGCGCCGGCCGTGGACGGCCCCACCCCTGGCAGCGCCACGACCTGGTCAAACTCCTCCGGAAAACTGCCGCCATACCCATCGACGATGATCTTTGCTGCATGATGCAGATTCCGTGCTCTGGCGTAGTACCCCAGCCCTGTCCAGTGGTCGAGCACCCGGTCGATTGGTGCCGCCGCCAGCGACTGGACATCCACAAAACTGGCCATGAATCGCTCGTAGTAGGGGATGACCATCTGAACCTGCGTCTGCTGGAGCATGATCTCCGAGACCCAGATCCGGTAAGGGTCAGCGCTGCCCTGCCACGGCAGTTCGTGACGACCGTGCCGGTAGTACCAGCGCAATAACTTCTGACTGAAAACCGTTTTATTGTTCAACTCGGGGAACACCAGGTCAGTGACCGGCGCATTGCCGACGGATCCGGGTTACCGCATTGTAACGTTGACTGGACTCTCTAAAGGCGGCCTTATCCTATAATGGATAAATGAACAGAAGAACGATCTGTCTGTCTCTCGTTGCGCTGCTCCTCTCCTGGGTTCCGACCCTGAACGCCGATACGGTTCTGTCCGGCCATGCCATCACCATGTTCGACAACGAAGCACCCCGCTACGGACCCGATTTCAGACATTTCGACTACGTCAACCCAGACGCGCCCAGGGGTGGCACCCTGCGACTGGCCGTCGAGGGGACCTTCGACAGCTTCCACCCGTTCATCCCGAAAGGCAACGCTGCGAGTACAGGCTCAGTCGAAACACTGCTCGTCAACAGTGCTGACGAGCCGTTTACCGCCTACGGTCTGATCGCCGAGACGGTCGAGTGGCCTGCCGACCGCTCGTGGGTCATTTTCAACCTGCGCAGGAAAGCACGCTGGCACGACGGCACCCCGATCACTGCCGACGATGTGGTCTGGTCGTTTGAAACACTGATGGAAAAGGGTACGCCGTTTTACCGGTATTACTACAGCGCCATCGACAACGCTGAAGCGCTGAACGAACACCGCGTGCGCTTCAACTTCAAAGAGTCCGGCAACCAGGAGTTGCCGCTGATCACCGGCCAGCTGCCGGTCCTGCCCAAACATTACTGGGAAACAAAGGATTTCTCTGCCACCACGCTGGACCCGCCGCTGGGCAGCGGGCCATACCGCATTCAGAAGTTTGAAGCCGGCCGCTACATCGTTCAGGAGCGGGTCACAGATTACTGGGGTGCGGATCTGCCAGTTCGGCAGGGTATGAACAACTTCGACTTCATCCGCACCGCGTACTTCCGGGATGCCACACCGATCCGACTGGCTCTCAAAGCCGGCGACATTGACTTCCGGCATGAGAACCAGTCCAAGGCCTGGGCTGATGATTACAACGTGGCGGTCGTCGACAAAGGCTGGCTGAGGAAGGAAATGATCAGACACCAGAGGCCGACCGGGATGCAGGCCTTCGTCATGAACACGAGACGGAAGCTCTTCAAGGATCCCAGGGTCCGGTTGGCACTTGCCCAGGCCTTTGACTTCGAGTGGTCGAACCGCACCCTTTTCAATGGCCAGTACAGCCGCACGACGAGCTACTTCTCAAATTCAGAACTGGCATCCTCCGGCCTGCCCGAGGGAGGGGAACTTGAGATCCTGGAAGGCTACCGCGGGCGCGTTCCCGAGGCGGTGTTCGACCAGAATTACAAACCGCCCGTCACCGACGGCAGCGGCCGGCCGCGAGAGAACCTGCGCAAGGCCACCCGACTGCTGAAAGAGGCGGGCTGGATCGTGCGCGATCTCAAACTGATCAACGAGAAGACCGGTGAACCGTTCAAGTTCGAAGTACTGTTGTCCTCACAGGCCTTCGAGCGCATCGTGCTGCCCTATACCCAGAATCTCAAGCATCTTGGCATCGAGGCCAAAATCCGGCTGGTGGACCAGACCCAATACATCGAACGTTACCGGCAAAAGGACTTCGACATGCTGGTGGCGGTCTGGGGCCAAAGTGAAACACCCGGTAACGAGCAGCGGGAATACTGGGGCAGTGACGCGGCGGATACTGCAGGCAGTCGCAATCTCGCAGGAATCACTGATCCGGTTGTCGATGAACTGATTGAGCTGCTGGTCAAATCAGAATCCCGCGAACAACTGAACGTGCGCACGCGGGCGCTCGACCGGGTCCTGTTGTGGGGGCACTACGTCGTACCCCACTGGCACATCCGGGCCGACCGGGTGCTCTACTGGGACAAGTTCAGCCGTCCTCCATCGCCGGTACGCAGCGGCGTCATGACCACTCGCTGGTGGTACGACGCACAAAAAGCAGGCGCCCTGGAGCAGGCCCGACAATAGCAGCCGACCAACAGTACTCGACGGTGCTGTCGTAGCAACAACGAAGACCGGAGACAGAGTATGGGTGCCTACATCGTTCGCCGGCTGCTGCTCATGATCCCTACGCTGCTTGCGATCATGGTGATCAACTTTGTGGTCATCCAAATCGCCCCGGGTGGGCCGGTCGAACAGGTCATCTCCCAGCTGACTGGCGTCGGCAGCGACATTACCGAGCGCGTAACACGGACCGGCACCAGCGAGACCCTGACCCATTCTGCCAGCGAGACAAGCACCGGCAAATACCGCGGGGCGCAGGGTCTGGATCCGGACTTCATCAAGGCGCTGGAGAAACAGTTCGGCTTTGATCAGCCGCTGCACGTGCGTTTCACCATCATGATGAAAAACTACCTGGTGTTTGATTTCGGTGAGAGCTTCTTTCGCAATCGCAAGGTCATCGACCTGGTGCTCGACAAGATGCCGGTCTCCATATCGCTCGGCATCTGGACCACACTGCTGGCCTATCTGATTTCGATCCCGCTGGGCATCGCCAAGGCGGTGCGTGATGGCAGCCGCTTCGACGTCTGGAGCAGTATGGTCGTGATCATCGGCATGGCCATTCCGGGATTCCTGTTCGCTGTCTTTCTGCTGGTTTTCTTTGCCGGTGGCAGCTACCTCGACTGGTTTCCACTTGCCGGACTGACCTCGGAGAACTGGGATACGCTTTCCTGGTGGGGACGGATCACCGACTACCTGTGGCACGTCACTTTGCCGGTTATCGCGATGACGATCGGTGGCTTTGCGACGCTGGCCATGCTGACCAAGAATTCGTTTCTCGATCAGATCAACCAGCAGTACGTGCTGACCGCCAGAGCCAAAGGACTTTCCCAGGGCCGGGTGCTCTACGGCCATGTGTTCCGCAATGCGATGCTGATCGTGATCGCCGGCTTTCCGGGTGCTTTTGTCGGCATCCTGTTCACAGGCTCACTGATGATCGAGATCATCTTCTCCCTCGATGGCCTGGGTCTACTGGGGTTCGAAGCGGCCTTCAAGCGCGACTACCCGGTGATGTTCGGTACTTTGTTTTTCTTCTCCCTGCTGGGCCTGATCATGAACCTGGCCGGTGACCTGATGTACACGGTAGTCGATCCCCGAATTGATTTCGAGGGCCGTGAGGTATGAAGAATGTACACGACAGTTTCAGCCCCATTATCCAGAGGCGCATTCAGAACTTTCGGGCCAATCGCCGGGGCTGGTGGTCGTTGTGGATTTTTCTGGCACTGTTCCTGGTGTCTTTGTTCGCCGAGTTTGTTGCCAATGACAAGCCGCTGTTGGTCCGCTACAACGGCAGCTTTTATGTGCCGGTTCTGAAGGCCTACCCGGAAACTGAGTTCGGCGGTGATTTTCTCACCGAAGCCGATTACCGCAGCCCTTTTGTTGCTGAGTTGATCAACCGTGACGGCTGGATGATCTGGCCACCCATCCGCTACCACCACCGTAGCGTCGCCTGGGACCTAACCGGCCCGGCACCGTCTCGGCCAGACAGCACCCACTGGCTGGGCACCGACGACCAGGCCCGTGACGTGGTCGCCCGGGTGATCTACGGTTTCCGGATATCGGTACTGTTCGGTTTTACCCTGACGATCGTCAGTGCGATCATCGGCGTAGCAGCGGGCGCCGTACAGGGCTATTTTGGCGGCTGGCTGGACCTTGCCTTTCAGCGTTTCATAGAAGTCTGGTCCAGCATACCCACATTGTTTCTGCTGATCATTCTGATCAGCGTAGTCGAACCGAACTTCTGGTGGCTGCTTGGATTAATGCTGCTGTTCTCCTGGATGGGCTTTGTAGGCGTGGTTCGGGCAGAGTTTCTGCGCGCCCGCAACTTTGAGTATGTGCGCGCGGCACGCGCACTCGGGGTCGGCGATGCGATCATCATCGTGCGCCACGTGCTGCCCAACGCGATGGTCGCAACGATCACCTTCATGCCCTTTACACTGGCGGGTTCGGTCACGGCACTCACCGCTCTTGATTTTCTCGGTATCGGCCTGCCGCCAGGTTCGGCCTCTTTGGGAGAACTGCTTGGGCAGGGCAAGGCTAACCTGCAGGCCCCGTGGCTCGGCCTGACAGGATTTCTTGTCATCGGATTGATGCTGAGTCTGCTGATCTTTGTCGGTGAAGCGGTCCGTGATGCATTTGATCCCAGAAAAAACGTAGCTTGAACATGGCGCGGTCTTCCCCTCACCCGGAACCTCTGCTCACGATCGATGATCTGTCGGTGACCTTCAGCACAGCGTCGGGACCCATCGAGGCGGTGCGCCATGCCAGTCTTACTGTTAGCCGAAGTGAGACGGTCGCTCTGGTCGGCGAAAGCGGTTCCGGAAAGTCGGTGACTGCTCTTTCCATATTGGGGCTGCTTCCTTATCCGAAGGCCCGTCATCCAGGCGGTAGCATACGCTTTGACCATCAGGAACTGCTCGGCGCGGATGAGAAAACACTGATGTCCGTCCGCGGTGACCGAATCGCGATGATTTTTCAGGAACCGATGACGTCGCTGAACCCTCTGCACGTCGTTGAAAAACAGATCGCCGAGACGCTGAAACTGCGGAACAATCTAGACGATCAACAAGCCCGTGAGAAGGTTCTTGAGCTCCTGCGCCTGGTTCACATACCAGAGCCCGAGTCCCGATTGACGGCTTACCCGCACCAGCTTTCCGGTGGTCAACGCCAAAGAGTCATGATCGCGATGGCGCTGGCCAACGAGCCCGGCCTACTCATCGCAGACGAGCCGACCACGGCAGTGGACGTCACCACCCAGGCCCAGATCCTCGATCTGATCACCGAGTTAAGAAATAACCTCGCGATGGGTGTGCTACTCATTACCCATGACCTGGACGTGGTGCGGAAAACAGCTGACCGGGTCTACGTGATGCGCCGTGGCCAGATCATCGAAGACGGCCACACCGATTCGGTTCTTAGTCACCCCAAGCAGGCCTACACACGGCAACTCGTCGAAGCAGAACCCCACCGACTGACCCGGTCGATCCCGGAAAATTCCCCGGTCGTACTGCGGGGCAATCAGATCCAGGTCTGGTTTCCGATCAAGAAGGGCGTGCTGCGAAAGACTGTCGATCACATCAAGGCCGCCGACAACGTCAGTCTCGCCATCCGTGCGGGCGAGACGGTCGGGGTGGTTGGAGAGAGCGGTTCCGGAAAAACCTCCCTGGCCCTGGCGTTGCTGCGCCTCATATCATCTCGCGGCGAGATCGAACTGCTCGGTCATCCTCTTCAGGCATTGCGCCAGCGCCGGCTCAAGCCACTGCGCCGCAAAATGCAGGTCGTCTTCCAGGATCCCTATGGCAGTCTGAGCCCAAGGCTATCCGTTAACCAGATCGTCGCCGAGGGCCTTGTGGCCCACGGGATCGGCACGGAAACAGAACGTGATGCCCGTGTCATTGAAGCGCTGGAGGGAGTGGGCCTCGATCAGACCAGTCGCCACCGCTACCCCCACGAGTTCTCCGGCGGCCAACGCCAGAGGATTGCGCTCGCCAGAGCCATGATCATGCAACCTGATGTGCTGGTGCTCGATGAACCCACCTCGGCCCTGGACCGCTCCGTACAGGTGCAGATGATCGATCTGCTGCAAAGACTACAGCGAGAACACGCGCTGGCTTATCTCTTTATCAGCCACGATCTCAGGGTGATTCGTGCCTTGAGTGATCAGATTATCGTGATGCGGAGGGGTAAAGTAGTGGAACAGGGTCATGCTGACACAATCTTCAGTAACCCGACTCATCCTTACACCCGTGCCCTGATGTCGGCAGCCTTTGACCTCGCGGTGTCAGACGAAACTGCCCTCGCACAATAAACACCATTCGATCGACCGTTCCGCCGGTCTGTAACATCGGTTCAATGCTGGAACAAACAACGTTAAACTAATCTCAAGCGGTCAAGCTTTGGTCGCACACCCATTGGCTGCTCAACAGCAGATCGCAGGAGGCTGAAATGGAGCACACCGATTCTCACACAGTCAGCTATCAGGCACTCACCCAGGTCAGGATTCTCCAGTCGCTGGGCTCCGGTGAACTGACTGATCTTGCCAGCAATTGTCAGTGGAAAAGGTACGCCACCGGTGAGGAGATCGTCGCAGAGCGGGAAGAAACCAGCGACATCCATTTTGTCTGCCAGGGGCGAGTCAGTGCCAAAACTTATTCCAGCAGCGGGAAAGAAGTGACTTACGCCGAACTGACTGCGGGAGCAGTTTTCGGTGAACTTGCCGCGATCGACGGGAAGCCCCGATCGGCATTTATCGTTGCTATCGAGGAGAGTCTGATTGCGTCAGTCAGTGACAGCTTTTTCCGACAATTCCTGGAAAAAAATCCACCTGTCGTCTGGAATCTGCTCAAGGATCTTGCAGGCCGACTGCGGGATATGGACGAAAAAATCTTTGAGTTCAGCACGCTGGGCGCCCGCAACCGTATTCACGCAGAACTGCTCAGACTATCCCGCGAAGCCACCCACGACGGTGATCTGCTCAAGGTCTCACCAGCGCCTACCCATGCCGATCTCGCCAGCAGAACCAACACCACCCGCGAAAGCGTGACCCGTGAACTGAGCCACCTGAAAAAAATCGGCCTGCTGGAGGCTGACCGGCATCACCTGGTGATCCATGACATCGACACCCTGAGTCGGATCGTGCACGAGGTGGTAGACCACTAACTTCCCGGGCAGCTCCGTGGCTTGGTGTGATTCGCTCAGAAACCCTGCCAGTTTCTGAGCGCCGGCACGACGAAGGACAACGGTGGTCGCCGTTTGATCACGGTCCTGGCAACCAGCGTGGTGCCGGCAGCAACAGCAAATTCCGTACCGCCACCAGGCGACCAGAGGTAGCCGCTGGGATGGCCTTTATCAACCCGTAGTTCTGCCACTACTTCGATCCTCGATCCGGCGCCTGCCAGCTGGGCTGCCAGGTAATTGTTGCCTATGGTCAACGCGGCAGCTTCGGGAGTTACGGGCAGCTTGGAGACCGATTTGACCGTCGCCAGCAGCGTTCTTGAGCCTGTGGCAGCCACCGAGGTCGCTGGACCAGGTCCGGTTGCAGGTACCGGCATCAGCAGTTCCACATGCATACCCGGCTCGATTTTTTTGCCGGCACTGATCGGGTAATAACCGACAACCTCCAGTACATCGGAATCCTCGCGCGTGTCGAGTACAGCGATCTCACCGCCCGGGGCGACGACAGCGCCTTCCCCAACTGTCAGTTCGAGAACCCGACCCTGTACCGGACTGCGAATCTCACTGTTCTCGCGGAGACGCTCGCTCAGCCCATCGAGATGGCGGGTCAGGCGGGCATGCTTGAGTCGATCCTGGTGATCCACTTCAGCCACTTCTCGGTCGAGCCGCGCTGATTCGGTCAGGGCGCTTAACAGTTCCTGCCGGAGAGACTCTATGGTCTGTTCACGCTCTTCGGCTTCCTTGGCGGTCTGCAGATACCTGTCTGCCGCGGCAATCCGCGAACGGTTGAGTTCCAAGCGTTTGACATCAACCTGCGCCAGCACGACCTGCTGATCGGTAGTTGCTTCCCGGACTGCAAACAGATCCTCTTCGGTCAACAGCTCTTTTGCTCTCAACTGCCGGGCTCGTTCAAGCCGTGCTTTCAGCTCACGATCCTGCCGCGACTCGAGCTCTTTCAGACGCAGGAGTTCCTTCTCCTGCTGGCTGAAAAATTTGCGCTCCTCGTCTATGGATGAACTCGTTGCTACCCTCAGGTCTCGGGATTCTCTCTCGATGACTTCGATCCGTTTTTCAATAGCCTGACGCCTGGCAAGCAGGCTCTGGCGTTCCAGGGCCACGGTTTTGTCATACAGCAGCCTGGCTTCAGCCTGTGCGGCTGTCTGTTCAGCAAGCTCTTCCCGCACCGATTCGATTTCCTTCTCCAGCAGCGGCTGTCCAACCAGTGCCAAAACCTGGTCACGCCGGATGTCACCGCCCGGCTGGACCTGCCAGCTTTCAATCCGCCCGTGGGTACTCGACTCCAGGGCCATGACAGAGTAACGGCTGACCACAACAGCGTTACCGGAGACGGTGATCGGTAAGCGGCCCATCACAAGATAACCGAGCGCACAGACCAGAATCACACCCAGTACAGCCACAACGAGAGTGCCCGTTGATCGCACCACGGGCAGAAACCGGGCGATATCTTCCGGTGAACGCAGGTCGGAACGGTTCGATTGGTCTGTCATGCGGTCCTGGTGCGTTCAGATTGGTTGATGATCATCCCGCTCAAACCAGTTGCCGGCTGATCAGGTCCCGGAAGATCCCGGGTGTTTTGCTGAGCTCGGCGAAGGTGCCCTGCTGGGCGAGCTTGCCCCGGTCCAGCACATAGAGCCGGTCTGCGTTTCGAATGGTACTGAGACGATGGGCGATCACCAGGCGTGTGACACGGCGTCGGTCGAGCGCCTCTGTCACCACCGACTGGGTCCGGTTGTCAAGCGCACTGGTGGCCTCATCAAAAAACACCATTTTAGGTCTGGCGACCAGTGCCCGAGCGATCAACAGACGCTGACGCTGACCGCCAGACAGGTTGGCCCCGCCTTCTGCGACCACCGTGTGAATTCCCATTGGCATCTGATCAATATCGTCGGAAAGACCTGCGTCGGCGGCAGCCTCCCATGCTTCAGAATGGGAGACCTGGACATGGTTGGCGATGTTTTCGAAGATACTGCCCGAGTTCAGCCGACCGTTCTGCAGAACTGTACCGATCTGCCGCCGGACGGCAATGACATCCAGCCCCACAAGATCCTTACCGTCGTAGAGCACCCGGCCCTCCTCCGGCCGGTCAAAACCCAGCAACAACCGCAACAAGGTGGATTTGCCGGAGCCCGATGAACCGACGATCGCGACGAGTTCCCCGGGTTGTATATCCAGACTCACACCGTCGAGGACCACCGGTCCGTTTTCGTGGTACCGAAAAACCACATTGTCCAGTGTGATGCGGCCGCTTAGACGTCCCGGATCCACAGCATCGGCGCCGACCTCCAGTTCTCCTTCGAGAATCGGCTTAACGCGCTTGGCTTTGACCATCGTGTCAATGATGCTGACGATGGTGTTACTGATTGCGGACCAGCCGGAGAGGTAGAGAACAAATGCCGTGTTGAACGCAATAAAAGTACCCATCGTCATTGTGTTCGCACCCGCCGGCCTCAAGCCGACCAACAGATCCGTCGCGACCCAGAACAGCAGACCGGTGGCAACAGGTGACAGAGCGATGTGAAACAATGCAACCGCGTCAGATAGTTTATCGATGGTCAGTTCGAGTTTGAGTTGTGGCGTGTAACGTGAGGCCCAGTGGCTGAAGGCCCGGTACTCGCTCCCCGTCAAGCGCAGTTTGGGAACGTTACCAATCAACTCGATGACCATGCCGTGGAAGGCTCCGGCCATTTCCATCAAGCGGAACGACAGGCGCTGAATGACATAACTGGAAACGATAGTCACGATCATCACGAGAATTCCGATCCAGAAAGCGATGACGGCTAGATCGGGACTGTAGTGCCACAACAGACCAAAATTGAGCAGCGCCAGGATGCCGGACACCAGCGGGCGCAATGTCGCCACGCCCAGTTCCCGGTTGATGTCACTGACCGCGTCGACACGAGTTTGCAGGTCGCCGCTCGAATAAGTTCTGAAAAATGCCGGACTGAGCTGCAGAACCCGATCCCAGGTTGCCGCCTGCGACATGATCTCCCGGCGTATGCCCAACCGAATCGATGCCATCGCCTGGACGAAACTGAACACTGTTCCGGCCAGGGCCGCAACCAGCAACAGGGCTGCGATCTCATACAGCATTCTCCGATCTGCCTCGGGTATGGCCGTATCGAACAACACACCGACGGTCCAGGGCACAAGCATCCCGAGCACCGTCGCTGCTGTACCAGACAGAATGATCAACGCAACATCTCGCAACTGGCCGCGGGCCGTAAACAGCAGCAGGCGGAAGATGTTCTTGACCTGCTGCGGGAGAGGACGATAGATCATGCAGGCATCAGGGCACAGTTGTTGACGAAGCTGGTCGTTGAGGCGCTGGCGCTTACCGCCAGGCAGGACCACATCGTAATTGCTTCCCGCCGGTAGCAGTGCCACAGGCTGCCTTTGCTCTTCTCCCAGAAAACCCAGCAAGGGCCCGGCATCCCGTTTCCACCAGTCCGGTGTCAGCGTGACCTCCCGCCAGCGCAGGCGCGACGCGCGAGCGATCGGTTCAAGGGGGTGCATTGCACGCTCGATGTTCTCGGAGCCAGCAGGCAAAGAAATTTCGAAGCCAACAGCCTCACCCAGCACCTGCAGAACGCTGACCAGGTCCGGTTCTCCGGAGGTGAACGTCTCACGCGGATTGAGGACACTGGCCAGTTCCGACAACGCCGTCGCAGTTTGCTCACGCTCAAGCGAGCGGGCCTGTTTTCTTCTGGCCAGTTCCTGCGCCTCGTCATCGGCGCTCTGCCAGGCAAGATGGCGGATCAGACAATCCTGTAGCCCTTCAATAGCCTGTGCCATCGACTCACCGTCACCCCAAAGCGTCTCGATCGCTCGCACTTCGATCTGTGCCGGCGCCTCGCCGGCAATCACTGCCATAGGGTCAGGCCAAACCACCCAACCGGTCGACGGGTCGCTCTCAAGATGCGCCTTATCGCCCAGGGTGACCTGGCCGTCCAGCACACGAAAACAATACCCCTGGCCCGCAACTGACGCGACACCTTCAGACCCGGGTACCTCAAAAACGCCTTGTTCGGCCTGTATCACCGGCGCTGGATACAATGTGTCGCCTGCCAGGTACTGACCGATCTGCTCCGCCCAGGCGATGATCGAGAACTGCAGATCGTCGCCTTGCTCGCGGCTCAACGAACCCGTGTCGATCCGTATAACTTCGGTCTCTTCCCCGGCAACGGCCAGGATACCGAAACTGCCAGCCTCGAAGACCGGCTGGAGCCCGAAAAGCGTACGTCCGGCTGGAACCCGGAAAAGGTGTCGTCTGTGACCGGCCGGATTGTCGTTCTCGAACCGTGTACCGAAGACTTCAATCACCCCACGGGTGACCTGCCAGGCCATCCCCGTCCGGTCGGCTACGAGGGGCTGGTTCCGCCGCAGCACGTAGCGGTGGCCGTCTGGCCCTTCTGACGTTGTCTGCAGTTCAGCCATCGGACTCGGTCTCACCAGTGCCTTCACTGGCATGTAACAACGCTGCGTAGTAGCCGCCCTGCTGCCACAATTCGGCATGGGCTCCCCGTTCAGCGATTCGGCCAGCTTCAAGCACGATGATCTCATCACTGTCGCGAATCGTGCTCAACCGGTGGGCAACCATGATGCAGGTACAACCGCGGGCCAGCAGCCGCCCGGCGATCAGATGCTCTGTTTCCGCGTCGAGTGCGCTGGTCGCTTCATCGAGTACCAGTATGCTCGGATTACGCACCAGTGCCCGGGCGATCTCCAGCCGCTGGCGCTGTCCGCCCGACAGATTGGCACCAGCTTCAATCAACTGGCCATCGAGACCGCCCGGCAGGGCCAGGACGGTGTCGAGGATCTCTGCGTCGGTACAGGCCCGGATCAGTGATTCTTCCGACACGGTGGCGTCCCACAGGGTCAGGTTGTCACGAACTGTTCCTGCGAACAGAAAAACCTCCTGGCTGACAACCGCCAGAGACGCCACCATGACATCCCGAGGAATCTGAGATCTTTCGTGGCCATCGATCAGTACCGTGCCCGTCCACGGCTGGTAGAGCCCGCAAATGATTTGTGCCAGGGTCGTTTTGCCCGAACCGCTGCCGCCGACCAGTGCCAGTCTTTTCCCAGGTGCGACGTTAATCGAGATGTCCTCGAACAGCGGTGGCTCGAGTGGGCTGTAACCGAATGTCACTCCGGAAACATTCACCTCCCCTTTCAGCGCGAGTGGCCAGTCATCCACAGGAACCTGTGCGCTCTGCTCCGGACCACTTGGCGCTTCAATGTCCAGCGGTGCTTCCAGCACGTCATCCAGTCGACGAAGATCTCCTTCCAGCTCCTGGATCTCGGCACCGAGGCTGACCAGGCTACCCACAGGTGCCTGAAAGCTTCCCATCAGAGCGGTAAACGCTATCAGGGTTCCGATTGACATGTCCCCGCCCATGACAGCCAGGCCACCGATCAGGTAGATGATCATGGTATTCAGAGAGTTGAGGATCACCGGCAGCATGCCCAGTGTCTGGGTAGACAGTTCCAGGTCCTGCATGCTGTTGATCGCCTTGGTGTAGCGACCCGACCAGCGGTGAAAAAAACTGGTCTCCTGCCCGGCTGCCTTGATGGTTTCCATCGACTGCAGTGCTGCAATCGAATCACCACTCACCTTGCCGAAGTCCTGGACTAGGCGCAGATTGGCATCGACTCGTTTCGAGCGCAGCAAGCGCAGGGCCAGAAAACTGACAGCCGCGAAGGCCACGCCGATCAGTGTCAGCACCCAGTTGTAGTACAGCATCAGGAAGAGGTAGAAAATCATCATCACGACACTGAGCACGGTATCGGCGATTCGGCCCGACAGTGTCTCTGCAAGACCATCGTTCAGACCTTGGCGCGAAGCGATCTCTCCGGTGTAACGCTGTGAGTAGAACCCGGCAGGCAACCTGAGCAGGTGCCAGAAGAACTGGCTGGCCATGGAAATTGCCAGGTGCACTCGCAAGCGCCTGAGAAAGACAAATTTGGTCGCTTCTGCGAGCATCTTAAACAGGACCGTACCACCCATTGCTAGGACCAGAGGCAGTAGCCAGCTGACACGCTGTTCGCCAAGGATCCTGTCCAGGAAAACCTGGGTGAAGGCCGGCAGCACCAGGCCGGGAACTGTCAAAAGGAGTCCCGCAAACAGAAGGTGATGTATAGCCGTACCTGAGTTCCGCAACCGTTCACGCACCGCACGGACCAGGCTCGGGCGCTGCCCGCCCCTGGTGAATTCTTCGCCGACCTCGAAGGTGAGCACCACGCCGGTGTACCCCTGATCGAATTCCGCCAGTGTCACTTTACGGTGACCGTGAGCCGGGTCATTCAGAAAGACAATGTCTTTTCGATGGTCCATACCTTCGACGACCAGGAAATGATTGAAATCCCAGAACACAACAAACGGAAACTGGAGACCCGCAACATCGTCCAGGCTCACTTTCAGCCCTTTGGCGTTGAGTCCGTAACCCCGCGCTGCCTTGACAATGTTCGAGGCCTTGACGCCGTCCCTGGAGACACCACAGGCTGTTCGCAACTCCGTCAACGGCACCACCTTGCCGAAGTGTTCCAGTATGATTCCAAGGCTTGCAGCGCCACACTCGGTGATCTCCAGCTGCAGTAGCAGCGGTGTTTTCACGCGTTTCACCGTTACTGGTCCCACACCATGGGTCGGTCGACGCCAAGGCGGTAAAGTGCGGCCAGGCGCGCGAACGGTCTCTGGCGGCGATAAGTAACCTGCAGCGCAGCGGTCGTACCAGGCAGAATCACTGCGTCGGGACCGTTCTCTGAAGTCCACTGATAGCCGGTTTGACTGGTCTCGCTGCCCAGCAACGCGATGTGCGCTTCGATCACCCGGCCACCGGCCACCAATTCCCGTGCGAGTTGCTGGTTACCGATGCTGTTGGCTACAGCAGCCTGCGAGACAGGAAATTCGGCCACCGATATCACCTGCCCGACAATGCTCCCGTAGCGCTCTTTGGGAAACGCTACGGGAGATACCCGGACCCGCATACCGGGAAACAAACGCCTGCCGTATGTGTCATTGAAATAGCCCAGCGCGACCAATTGATCAGTGCCGGAGGCATGATCAAGGTGTGCGATCCGCTCGCCGACTTCCACCTGACTACCGGCAGCAATATTAAGCTCGAGCACTTTGCCACCTTGTTGAACACGGATCTCGCGATCCCGTTCAAGCTGGGTTCTGTATGTGGCAATCCGTCGTTCGATTTCGCTGAGAGCACTCTCATCGCCCAGTGCAGCCTCAAGCACGTTTCGACGCAGCCGTGCACTGCGGTTTTTCAACTCCCCCAGCTTGAGCTCGAGTTCCGCCAGCTCGTGCTGACGTGTCGACAGTGCATTCCTCGCGTTGAGATTACTTTTGGTGGTTTCCGCACCCTGGACCTCGAGTTCCTGCAGCCGGACCTCGATGTTGCGTCGTTTGATCTCACCCTCGTCAACGCGCCGCCGTGCGTCCTCGACGTTGTTCTCC
Source organism: uncultured Acidiferrobacteraceae bacterium (assembly GCA_964630665.1). Lineage (GTDB taxonomy): Bacteria > Pseudomonadota > Gammaproteobacteria > Arenicellales > UBA868 > UBA9619. The sequence goes on from CAZVVN010000013.1 coordinate 20,397, forward strand.
GAGACCAGGCCCTTTCTCTTGAGTTGAAGAAAACTGTCATGGCGCTCTGCCAGGGCGCCATTCAATTCCACGCGGACTGCTCTGGCATTCAATAACCCCCGTCGCTGGGCCTCCATCAGTGTCCGATTCTGGAGGGTCATCTCATCCAGGAATGCCTCTGCCTCTGAAACATAAGCACCCAGGTATTCGATGGAGGCCCGGATCATTCGCTCCTCGCCTTTGATGGCCGCCAGGGCCAGTTCCAGGTGTTTTTCGCGCAGCCGCCCGAGAAGACGATTCCGCTGCAGCTGTTCCTGGTGCTCGGCCTCTAGATCAGAGAGTTTTCTGAGTGTTTCCGGTTGTTCCAGTTCAGCGACGACGGCACCGGCTTCCACCATGTCACCGACCTTGATCAGCCACTTTGAAAGGCGCCCGGTGCTGGACGACTCCAGCGGTCGAACTGTACCCGGAGCGATCAGAACACCTTCGCCGTGGCCACTGTCCGGCATGCTGCCCAGAACCCCCCACAGCAGCCCAAGTGCGACGAGAACGCCCAGCCCCAGCAGGGCAACGGACTCTTTGCGACCAATGACCCGGAGCGGCTCATCCAGCTGTTCTGGTGAGCGCAACCTCTCAAGCGAGGTTTTCCGGAAAATCTCCATACGGAGTTTCTACGACTGACTGAAGGGGTCAGTCGAGCAGGCGTTGCCGGATCTGCTCGAAACGCTGGGCGGAAAGATTAAGGCGATCCAGCAACTCAGGTGAGAGTTCGCGCGGATCATCGTCATCACTCAGACCCTGCTGGCCACCGTAGGCAAGCTGTCCGACCGATTCTCTCAGTCGATCTGCGAGCAACAGGCCGAGGGCCCGGTAAAAACGGCTCGAGAACGCCGTGTCGGTCCGCAGGCGGCCGTCGACCCGCTGTTTGGGCACAGCCATCACGATCGAGTTATCCAGGGCGACAACGGTCGCGTTGGGTGGTCTGGAATCCAGAAAAGAAAGCTCGCCGACGATCTCACCGCTGCCGATCTGCGCGATCTCGACTGAACCATCAATCGAGACTCCAAAACGTCCCCGCAGAACGAAGAAAACCTCCTCAATGGGCTGGCCCTGCTGGATCAGCATCGTGCCTTCGGTCACGTGTTGGCGCCGCCCGGTACCGATCAGCCAGTCGACGTCCTGGTCGGTAAACTCGCCCAGCATGTAGAGTACTTTCTTCATCCCTTTTCCCCTTCCCCGTCGTATACCGACATGCTTTTCTGAACCGGTCAATCACCCCGGACCGTCCGTTAGATCCCTGTTGCAAATTCTATCGGAAAAACAAGGGCCTCAGCCGTGGCGGACTACCGGGGAATCACCCTGAGAGCTGATTTTGCCACTGACCCACAATGCGCAGCAGGTGATCCAGGCCGGTGCTTAGCGCTGCAGGCCCGGGTTGCAGGATCTCCGCTGACTTGATCTCGTGCAACGCCCCCGCTGAGACAGCCGGAATCACATCCCAGCCCGGACGGGCTGCAACTTTCTCGCTGCGAAATTTTTTCCCGCACCACGAACCGATAATGATGTCCGGTGCCCGCCGGATGACTTCGCCGGGATCCGCGATGATCCGGCTCTTGCCATCCGCACAGGCAGCAAGTTCCGGAAAGATATCCTCGCCGCCGGCGATGCTGATCAGTTCCGAGACCCAGCGGATCGCCGAGATCTGTGGTTCGTCCCACTCTTCGAAATAGACCCTTGGCCGGTGCCCACGGCGAGCTGTCTGGCGACGGCATTCGAGGATCCTGTTCTCATAGCCGGTGGCCAGCTGATCCGCCCGCTTACCGGCGCCGACCATTCCACCCAGCGTCCGGATCATCTTGAGGATCCCGTCTACTGAACGATGATTGAAAACCAGCACCGTGATTCCCCGACCAATCAGATCGGCGGCAATCTCAGCCTGCAGATCCGAGAAGCCAAGGACCAGGTCGGGAGCCAGGTCAAGTATCCGTTCGATCTTTGCACTGGTAAATGCCGAGATTCTGGGTTTTTCCTTTCTTGCTTTGCTTGGTCGAACCGTATATCCCGAAATCCCGACGATCCGGTCCTCTTCACCCAACAGATAAAGAGTCTCCGTGGTTTCCTCGGTCAGACAGACGATCCGTTCCGGATAACGAGCGCTCATCATTAAATCGTGGCTGCCGGTGGTAACATTCGCACTTAAGTTCAGGCCTTGTTCCCGCCCCTGCTTCGAAGTCAACGTCCAGCCACAGCCCGCAATGATATCGCGCCCGCGCCGATCGGTTCTGTTTATGCCAGGTGACAATTCCCGTGCCCAGCAAAAGGCAAGCGGGCTTGCCGCGGACGTCATCATTCTGGATCTGGAAGATGCCGTGGCCCCGGCGAACAAGGAGGTAGCCCGCGATCAGGTCCTGACAACGCTTGGGAAAAGCCCTTTCGGCAAGCGGGAAGTCGTTGTTCGCATCAACCGGCTTGATTCACCCTGGGGCGTTGACGACCTTGCGGCACTGTCCCAGGTGCACCCCGACGCGATCCTGCTGCCCAAGATCGAGTCAGCTGACGAGCTGTTCCGAGCCGCTGTAACCTTAAGTGCGCAAGGCATACCGACAGATATCGGTCTGTGGGCCATGGTAGAAACGCCCCGCGGCATCCTGAGCATCGAAGATATTACCAACGCCAGCGGGCGGCTGGCCTGCCTTGTCCTTGGTACCGGGGATCTTGCCAGTGGTATGCGGATCACAGGTGCTGACCAGGACGGATCCGGCCTGGTCTATGCCCTTTCCCGCTGCGTTCTTGCGGCACGGGCCAGCGGTCTGGACGTGATCGATGGCGTGTTCTTCGACCTGGCCGACAGCGCTGGCTTCAGGGTGAGTTGTAAGCAGGGTCGGCAACTCGGTTTTGACGGCAAGAGTCTGATTCATCCAGACCAGATCGACATTGCCAACGGGGTTTTCTCACCGCAACCCGACTCAATAGACCACGCCCGCCGGGTGATCGAGGCCTGGGATGCGGCAGCCGGAGACGAACGTGGTGTGCTGGTCGTCGACAACCGGCTGGTTGAGTCACTGCATGTCCGCGATGCCCGCCGACTGCTGGCACTGCGCGACGCCATAAACGCCCTTGCCGCAGACCCCTGACTGACAGTGTCCGGCACCCGCAGAGCCTTTCTGGGTTATACCGCCCTTGCCGGCGCCACCGTGCTGGCCGGGGCCGCCGGGATGCGGGGAGTCCGTCTCCCGCCCCTGCGCTTCGACCCTGATCCTGCACCCCGTTCAGCCCGGCACAGTCGTCTGGGATTCGGCGCCCAGGGCGACGGCGCATATTTCCAGCGAGAGGATGAAGATCAGCTCGTCTGGCGTGCTTTTGTGCCGGAGCCGACCCTCCGCACCAATGGAAGGTTCACCCTGCGCGTGGGCAACATCCATCCCCGGGCACACCTGACTGTCGAAGGTGAGGTCAGCCTGCTCAGTGAAAAGGCCCAAGGTCTGTTCCGGCAGGTGACCGGCAGGACCGACAATGGCGCCGCGATCCTGCGGTGGACCTTGCCACACAACGAGAGTTATCGCTTCACTGCAATCGGTGACACCGGTGGTGACCGTGAGCTGGCCTGGGCTCTCGAGCGCTCGCGGCAGCTGGGTGCGCACTTCATACTGCACCTGGGCGACATCTACTATCAGCCGGGGGACTACGACCGGGCGGTAGCTGCCCTGGCCGGTTCGCCGCTGCCGGTCTACACCACCGCCGGCAACCACGACGTGCACAAAGGGCTGGACTGGTCGCTGGCCGATCAGTTCCTCAGCCGCATCGGCCCCACCAACAGCACTTTCCAACTGGGCGGCATCCAGTTCGTCAACCTGGACAGCGCAGCCGACACCATTCCCGGGTCGGGCGGTGGCCGGGGCCGGCTGCTGCGAGCCCTGCCCGCCCTTGCCGACAATCCGGGAATACGCGACTACGTGGTCTTCACTCACCGTCCGATCAGTGACCCGCGGCCGGTGGATTCCCGGCCCAGCGACCACAGCATAAAGAGGCTGGGAGAAGACAACTGGCTGTACAAAGAACTCACCCGCCGCGGCGTCAGCAATATCCTCAACGGCCATATCCACAACACATTCGAAGTACAGGACCGGCAACTCAACGTCTGGATAGCCGGGGAGGGACTCGCCCACCGCGATATCGTGCATGGCAAGCAGGTCGCCCGGATACTGGTCGGAGACGTAGCCCCTGGTCAGGCAGTGGACTATCACTGGGAGGAACTGGCGATGCCCTTCGAATCCCATTGCAACCGGCGCCTGCGCCAAGAGATGGAGAAATATGCTGGACACTTCGCCGAGCAACTCGAGCGTCTCGCGCAGGCCTGCAGCAAGGGTAACTGAGCCTGATGATCCTACTGAAGACTACAATTGAGGCCTGCACAAAGCGCAACTGAAGGCAAAACTCAAGATATGTTCACCAGGATAGACCCCGATCATCGTCACGCCTCCCGGCGCTCCAGCGTCTATGCCCGCAATGTTGTCGCGGCCTCACAGCCCCTGGCTGCCCAGGCCGGGCTGCAGGCAATTCGCAATGGCGGCAATGCTGTAGATGCTGCCATTGCCACTGCCACCACCCTGACAGTTGTCGAGCCGACGATGAATGGCATCGGCAGTGACGGCTTCGTGATCGTTGCCGACAATCGTGGGATCCACGGTTTCAACGGCAGCGGGCGCTCACCGACAGCGTGGACACCGGAAAGGTTCGCCGGATTGCCGGCAATGCCTGAACACGGCTGGGACACCATTACTGTGCCCGGCGCCGTCGACACCTGGGTCAGGCTTTCCGAGCGGTTCGGCCGCCTGCCATTCGAACGACTGTTTGAAGACGCCATCGCTTACGCGACCGACGGCTATGCAGTATCGCCGGTCGTCGCCCGTGGCTGGGCCCGGGCTGCCGAGGAATACGGCCACTTCGACGGGTTTCGAACAACGTTCATGCCCCACGGTCGTGCACCTGTCGCTGGCGAGACCTTTAAGTCTTCTGCGATGGCCGATACCCTTGGCAAGATTGCCACCACCCGGGGGGAAAGTTTTTACCGGGGAGAACTGGCAAAACTGATAGTGGCAGATGCTGCGCGGCTGGGCGGCGTAATGACCGGCGATGACCTTGCCAGCCACGAGGGATTCTGGACCGAATGTGTCAGTCACGATTTCCTGGACCTGACTGTTCATGAGATTCCGCCAAACGGCCAGGGAATTGCCGCACTCATTGCCCTGGGTATCCTTGATCACCTGAACATCGGTGATCACGCGCCGGATTCCGCCGACAGTGTGCACCTGCAGGTCGAGGCCATGAAAGCCGCGTTCGCAGAGACCCATCGCCATGTGTCCGATCCAGAAACGATGCAGGTCACGGTCGGGCAGTTGCTGGACCCGGTACATCTGCGCCGCTGCGCAGAGCGCATTGACCTGCAACGTGCTGCTTTCCCGAAAGCACAGATCACACCAGACCAGGGGACCGTATACCTGGCCACGGCAGATGCAAGCGGCATGATGGTGTCGTGGATCCAATCGAACTACCACGGCTTCGGCTCGGGCATTGTCGTTCCCAACACCGGCATCAGCCTTCAGAACCGTGGCCGGGGATTTTCTCTGCTGCCCGGCCACCCGAACCAGGTCGCCGGGGGAAAACGCCCATTTCACACCATCATTCCGGCGTTCGTCACCCGCGACGACCTGCCCCTGATGGCCTTTGGGGTCATGGGCGGCCACCACCAGCCCCAGGGCCATACCCAGATGATGATTCGACTCTTTTGCCAGGGGGCATCGCCGCAGCAGGCACTGGATGCACCGCGCTGGCACATCCACGAGGACTTCTCACTGTGCCTTGAACCGGCCCTATCGGGGCTGCATGAAGACCTCGCCCGCCGCGGTCAGCAGTTCAACGAACCGAAGATCGGTTCTTTCGGGGGCGGCCAGATCGTTCTGAAAGAGGGCGACGGCTATGTCACAGGCTCTGACCCACGCAAAGATGGCCAGGCGGTGGGCTACTGACTCGCCAGCCAAGGACAGTCATGACCCATAACGAAAGGCGCCAGCGACTGGCCGGCAGCTTGAAAGACAATGCCGGGACCGAAGTCCGACTGGGGAAGACCACCTCCAACCTGTTCCGCGATCGTACCAATACGTCTACGCGGAAATTGCTCGACGTCAGTGACTTTAATCATGTGCTGCAGGTCGACCCGGACAACAGCCTGATCGAAGTCGAAGGCATGACCACCTACGAGGAACTGGTGGACGCCACTCTGCCTCATGGGGTGATGCCGGCGGTCGTCCCACAGTTGAAGTCCATTACCATCGGCGGCGCGGTGTCCGGCATCGGCATCGAGTCGTCTTCGTTTCGTTACGGGCTCCCTCACCAGAGTATCGGCGAGATGGATGTACTGCTGGCCAGCGGCGACGTACTGACCTGTACCCCGGACAACGACCACAGCGATCTGTTCTACGGACTCGCCAACTCCTACGGTACGCTGGGTTACATTCTGCGACTGACCGCACTGGCGGTACCGGTGAAACCCTTCGTCCAGCTGACCCACATCCGCTTCGATGAAAGCGAATCCCTCTTCCGTGCCATTGACCAGTGGTCCGCAGGCGACGTCGATTTCATTGACGGGACGGTCTTTGCACCGGGTGATCACGTCCTGACCCTCGGCCGTTTCGTCGACCAGGCACCCTACGCCAGCGACTACACTTACCTGGAGATCTACTATTCCTCGATTCGGGCCCGCAGCGAGGATTTCCTCACCACACGCGACTATCTGTGGCGCTGGGACACCGACTGGTTCTGGTGTTCGAAGAATCTTTACCTGCAGTACCGGCCGTTGCGCCGGCTGCTGGGCCGCGAGCGACTGAATTCGATCACCTACCAGAAGGTGAAGCGCTGGAACAGCCGCTGGGGCCTGACCCGGGCACTGGGCCGGCTGACCGGGAGCCACCGTGAGTGGGTCATTCAGGATGTGGATATCCCGATCGACCGGGCGACGGAATTTCTCGAATTCTTCCATCGCGAGATCGGTATCCAGCCAGTCTGGATCTGCCCAGTCGGGCACCCCTCAGCCGATGAAGTCTACCCCTTGTTTCCGATGACCAGTCGATCGACCTACATTAACTTTGGGTTCTGGGACGCTGTCGCGACTGCTAAGAACATGCCGCCAGGTCATTTCAACCGCCTGGTGGAGAACAAGGTCAGCCAGCTTGGCGGCATCAAGTCCTTGTATTCGGATGCCTATTTCGGGGAGGACGAGTTCTGGTCCATCTACGACGGCAACAGCTACCAGCGGCTCAAACAGAAATATGATCCCGACAACCGCCTCAAGGGCCTGTACCAGAAATGCGTGTTGCGCCAGTGAGCCCGGCCGACAACGCGATTGAAATGGCCCGCTGCCGGCACCATATGGTGCTTTTTCGACTAACGGTTTCGGTATCTTGGCTTACGCTCTCCAGACGAACGACCTGAGCAAAACCTACGGTGATGGCGTCAGGGCCCTGAAAGGCATCGACCTGACGGTTGCAGAGGGGGATTTCTTTGCCCTGCTAGGTCCCAACGGTGCCGGGAAATCAACGGCCATCGGTGTGATCAGCTCGCTGATCAACAAAACCAGTGGCAGCGTTCAGGTCTTCGGGGTGGATATCGACGAGAACTTTGCCCGGGCCAAGTCCTTCCTCGGCGTAGTACCACAGGAATTCAATTTCAATGTCTTCGAGTCCCCGCTGCAGATCATCCTCTGCCAGGCGGGCTATTACGGCATTGACCGACGCAGCGCCCGACTGCGGGCCGAGCAATACCTCAGGCAGGTCGGCCTGTGGGAGAACCGAAACCAGCGCTCCAGAGACCTTTCCGGCGGCATGAAACGTCGACTCATGATCGCAAGAGCCTTGGTCCACGAGCCACGGTTGCTGATCCTGGATGAACCTACGGCTGGCGTCGATATCGAGATCCGCCGCTCGATGTGGGACTTTTTTCAGCAAATCAATGCCCAGGGCACTACGATCATTCTCACGACCCACTACCTCGAGGAGGCAGAAAGCCTGTGCCGGAATATTGCCATCATTGATCAGGGTTCGCTGGTGGAAAACACCAGCATGCGCGGGCTGTTGCGCAAGCTCAACCGTGAGACCTTCGTCCTGGATCTGGATGAGCCCCTGGATCAGCTCCCGGGTGATCTCTTGGTATCGGCAAGACTGGTGGACGAGAGCACACTCGAGGTCGACGTCCAGCGCGAAGACAGTCTGAACGATCTTTATGCCCAGCTGTCGGCAGCAGGTATTCGGGTGCGCAGCATGCGGAACAAGTCGAACCGGCTCGAACAGCTGTTCGTCAACCTGATCGACCGGACCAATGGGCCTGGAGAGGCGCGATGAATCCGCGTGCCCAATTCATCGCATTCCAGACCATCGTGATCAAGGAGATCGCGCGCTTTTTCAGGATCTGGCAACAGACCCTCCTGCCGCCGGCGATCACTACGTCGCTGTACTTCGTCATTTTCGGCAACCTGATCGGCCCGCGGATCGGGCAGATGGATGGCTTCAGCTACATGGATTTCATCGTTCCCGGCCTGATCCTGATGGCGGTGATCACCAACGCTTACTCAAACGTGGTCACCTCGTTTTTTGGCGCCAAGTTCCAGCGCTCGGTGGAGGAAATGCTGATATCCCCGACACCCGACTACATCATTCTGCTGGGCTTCGTGGTCGGTGGCGTTGCCCGGGGTGTCACAGTAGCGATGGTGGTGACCGTGGTTTCCCTGTTGTTCAGCGATCTCAGGGTACATGATCTTGCGGTTCTTCTGAGCGTAGTCGTCATGACGGCCCTGCTTTTTTCCCTTGGCGGTTTCCTCAATGCCATGTTCGCCAAGGGCTTTGACGATGTCTCCATTGTCCCGACCTTCGTTCTGACACCACTGACCTACCTTGGTGGCATTTTCTATTCGATCAAGCTGCTCCCCGAGTTCTGGCAGAATGCCTCCATGGGAAACCCGATCCTGTACATGATCAACGCCTTTCGTTACGGCTTTCTGGGTGTATCAGACATGGACCTTCTGTTCTCCTATCTGGTGATCGGTGGCTTTATCACGGTGCTTTTCGCGGTTAATCTTTACCTGCTCAAACACGGCCACGGCATTCGCCAGTGACTTTTAAGGTAACCCGTCGGAAATGATCACATGACCGAAAAGCTGATCCTCTACCAGCGTGACATGTGCGGCTACTGTGAGGCAGTCAAGGACGTCATCTTCGAACTTGGCGCAGACATAGAACAACGCAACATATGGGAAAACCGTGACTGGCAGCGGCAACTGGTTGAAGCCCGTGGCAGCAGTTCAGTGCCGGTGCTATGCCGTGAAACACCCGACGGAGAGGTCGAGTGGCTTGCTGAATCGGATGCGATCATCCGTTACCTGATTCAGAACTGTGATTCGACGAATTAGCCACAGCCAATGATTTCACCAGCAGACTTGTCTGACCTTGCCTGGCCTGAACCTGCAACCGGCAGCAGCACAGGTGAACGCTCAATTGACAGTCGACCTTTGGAGGTAACGCCGTGCAGCGAGTGATCCTCGGAGCCACCGGTATGTCAGTCTCACCGATCGCACTGGGCACCATGACCTTTGGTGATCAGGTGAATCCCGATACATCATACGCGCTGCTGGACCTTGCCGTTGATCGCGGAATCAATTTTCTCGACACCGCCAACAGCTACAACGCAGGGCTGACTGAACAGATCATCGGCCAGTGGCTCAAGGCTCACGGTGGCCGGCAGCAACTGGTGATAGCCAGCAAGCTGCGTTACCGCGTTGGTGACAATCCCGACAGCGCTGGTCTGTCTCCCAAGACCATTCTGCAGCAACTCGAGAACTCGCTGAAACGCCTCGACACCGACTATCTCGACATCTGTTTCCTCCATCAGCCGGACGACGACACGCCGATTGAAACGACCTGGCGCTGCCTGGACGCGCTGGTTGCTTCAGGTCGGGTTCGCTGTCTCGGCCTTTCCAACTTTGCGGCCTGGCAGATCGTCGAGATCATCCACCTTGCCCGGGCCCGCGGCTGGGCGCCGCCGACCGTCACCCAGGCACTCTACAACACCATCTCCCGCGGGGTGGAAAACGAACTGCTGCCGATGGCCCAGGCCTACGGGATCGGCACCTGTGCGTACAACCCCCTGGCAGGCGGCCTGCTGACCGGTAAACATCGAGCCGGTGAAGATGCCGTGCCCGACACCCGGCTGGCGGTCAACACCGGCTACCGGAACCGCTACTGGAATGACCGCCAGCGGGCGGCGGCTGAGCGAGTCGTCGAGATCGCCCACCAGGCAGGCCGTACACCGGTCGAACTCGCATTACGCTTTCTGCTGGATCATCCGGCAGTAGACGTAGTGCTGATCGGCGCCACATCGTCGAGACAGCTGGAACAGAACATCGCAGCGCTCGATAACCCCGCTTTGACAACAGACGAGGCACGGGGGCTGTCTGAGGTGTGGGCCGAACTGCACGGCCCGGCACCACGCTACAACCGTGACAACCGCAGCGGACCGGGCCGACGCTGAAACCTGATTCCGCACAGCAGCTGCCGCGCGAATCCGGCACCTACATCATTGTGATGCGGGGCACAGGTGGACCTGCCCGCCAGATCAGCAGGCTCGGATCGTTCAAGCCTGGTCGCCATTGGTATCTGTATGTCGGCAGTGCGTTCGGCCCGGGTGGGCTGGCCGCCCGCGTGGGGCGGCACCTGCGCGAGAACAAGACGCAGCACTGGCACCTCGACTACCTGTTGCCGGCAACGTGCGTGCGGGAGGTCTGGTTCCACACCGGACGCCGCGATCTTGAGCATGTCTGGGCCGAGTCCATGCTCAACTACCCCGCGTCGGCCATTCCCCTGGAAAACCTCGGAGCGTCCGACTGTAACTGCCGCAGCCATTTTGTCAGGCTGCCGACGCTCAGAGAGGCACACGATCTTAAGTACCTCCTTAAAGGGAAAGGTCGGGTAATCTGCCACCGGCCCGTGTAATAACCCGTTGTCTCTCGCTCCTACAGCAGCCCAGGAGGAACCAAAAGTTCGATTTCACAGCGCCGGCCAGATCAATTAAGATGGTCTGCCGGTCGGCTTATTATTGAGCTACCGTCAACTGCAGGAGTAATGAAGAGGCCTGTACATGATCTAGCGAGCCAGAGGCCGGAAAGCAAATACACGACACCAGAGGACTGAGCAATGACTGACAGTGTGAAATACGTACTCGATGAGAACGAGATACCGAGGTCCTGGTACAACATTGTCTCTGACCTTCCCGAACCGCCCGCGCCAGTAATGCACCCGGGCACCGGCCAGCCGGTGGGCCCGGATGATCTCGCCCCGCTCTTCACCATGGCGGCCATCATGCAGGAGGTCAGTGCCGAGCGGCAGATCGATATCCCGGAGCCCGTCCGGGACATCTACCGTCAGTGGCGACCGAGCCCACTGTACCGGGCTTACCGGCTGGAAGCCGCACTGGATACCCCGGCCAGGATCTACTACAAGTACGAGGGGGTGAGTCCTGCCGGCAGTCACAAGCCAAACACGGCAGTGGCCCAGGCCTTTTACTGCCGCGAAGAGGGCGTCAAGCGGATCTCGACTGAGACCGGTGCCGGGCAGTGGGGATCTTCGCTGGCTCTTGCGGGGTCTTTCTTCGGGCTGGAGATCGAGGTTTTCATGGTCCGGGTGAGTTTTGACCAGAAGCCGTACAGAAGGGCTTTTATGGAGACCTTTGATGCCACTTGTCATGCCAGCCCGAGCAACCTGACTGAGGCTGGCAAGAAAATCCTGGCGGAGAATCCAGACAGCCCCGGCAGTCTTGGCATTGCGATCAGTGAAGCGGTCGAGGTCGCTGCCCAGAGAGACGACACCAAGTATTCGCTTGGCAGTGTTCTGAACCATGTCCTGCTGCACCAGACTGTTAACGGACTGGAAGCCCTGCGGCAGATGGAGTTGGCTGATGACTACCCGGATGTCGTGGTCGGCTGCACCGGGGGCGGCAGTAACTTCGCCGGGCTGTCATTTCCGTTTATCGGCCGCAAGTTGCGCGGCGAGCAGGACGTACGGGTGGTCGCCGTGGAACCGGCCAACTGTCCCAGCCTGACCAAGGGTAAGTACGCCTACGACTTTGGTGACACGGCTCAAATGACCCCGCTGGTCAAGATGCACACCCTCGGTTCGTCATTTGTCCCGCCCAGTTCCCATGCCGGGGGGCTCCGCTATCACGGTATGGCGCCGTTGGTCAGCCAGCTGGTTGACCTGGGGCAGGTCGAACCAACTGCCTACAGTCAGACCGAGTGTTTTGAGGCCGGAGTGACCTTTGCCAAGGCCGAGGGCATCCTGCCCGCACCGGAGGCCAACCACGCCGTAAAAGGGGCACTGGTTGAAGCCATGCGATGCAAAGAAGAAGGCGAATCCAGAGCGATCCTGTTCAACCTTTGCGGCCACGGCTACTTTGACATGCAGGCCTACATGGACTACGCCGGCGGTAAACTGGCAGACCATCCTTACGATGCGTCCGAGGTCGCCATGGCCCTGTCCGGCCTGCCGTCGGTCGCCTGATGAGAATCTTGCCCGTAGGTTTGACCTGCTTTAGACTATGCAGTGATCTGTCTGTATTATCTTGATTTTATTAGGGTTTATGGCTAACAGACGGGAAGCTGACAGAACGTGAATCGCGATCTGATCGAGAAATCCGGGGCCGGCCACGTTCCAAAGTCGAGCACCAGTCGGACCCAGCGAGCAAGCACCGGGAGAATCCAATGACCAGCCGGCAGGCACTGTTCATGCCGGGGTCCTTTATCTCACTTTCATCAACAAGCCCTGGAGGGGAATAAATGGCATACCTTCTCGACGTACTGTTCCGCTACGCCCATATCGTCTTTGGCGTGACCTGGATCGGCCTGCTGTACTACTTCAACTTCGTACAGACCGAATACATCAAGGAAGCTGAAGACGCGGGCAAGGCGGATGTAATGGCGAAACTCGCGCCACGTGCACTGTGGTGGTTCCGCTGGGCGGCCATGTTCACGTTTCTGACCGGTCTGGTTCTACTGTGGTGGGTTTCAAGTCAGCAACGCTACAACCTTGGAATATCGCTCGGCGCCCTGATGGGGACCCTGATGATGTTGAATGTGTGGCTGATCATCTGGCCCAATCAGAAGGTCATGATCGGCCTGGCCGAGGGCGACAAGGCCGTGGCTGGACCCAAGGCCGGCCTGGCCTCCCGGACCAACACGTTGTTCTCGCTACCGATGCTCTACTTCATGGTCGCCTCGATACATGGACTTGCAGCCAGTGGTGGCACATGGGGCGCAGAGACGAGCATGCCCGCGCTGATTATTGGCCTTGTCATCATCGCTGTCATCGAGGCGAACGCAATCTGGGGCAAGATGCTGGGCGTCATCCAATCGGTCAATGCCGTGATTGTCTCCAGTATTATCCTCACGGTGATCATGGCTGGACTTGTCAATTACATCTGACCGGGTCAGGGTCGCGGAAAAAGGGCGCAGCTGCGCCCTTTTTCTGTCGTGGCGGCCCGCAACGCCCGCTTCTCAGACGGCCTGGAGGTCTTTTAACGCCGGGCCCCACTGACGAACCCGGCAAACCCTTTCAGCAAACGATAAAGCTCGGGCAGCCTGGCGATGCTGATGGCGCTGTCACCGTGACTGAGAAAGCGCGTGATGCACACATAATTGGGGATACCGCACTTGGTCATCTGCCGCGCAAGCCGCCTGGATTCACCTGGCGGGATCACCCGGTCGGCGCGCCCATGGAGCAGGAAGACCGGGGTCTTCCGGTTCACAAAATCAAGCGAAACCCGGTAACCGCGCCAATCACTGCCAAACGCTGCGATGACCTTGCGGTGGAACTGTTCGCGCTGGTCGGCATCGTCCAGCAACTGGTAGAGCCGTTCCTGCAGCGGGTCGGCGGGATCCAGCAGGGCCCGCAGATTCCATCCACCTTCAAGCTTGGCGCTTTCGCGAATACAGCGCTCGAGTGCCTGGTGAAACTCACTGCTCTCGGGCTCGACCTCGCGGTAATAACTGCGCAGCATCAGCATGCGCCCATAAGGGTCTGAGCGCCGGGCGTTGACCAGAAAGTCGCTCACCTGGTCGACATCGTAGTAACCGCCAATCAGGCACAGTGCAGTGACCCGCTGCCCGAGCGTACTGCTGCAGGCAGCTCGAAGAGCAAAAACACCCGAAAATGACACTGCCATGGCTGCAAACCGCCCAGTAGGGACCAGCCCGCGGTCAGCCGCGATCTGCTCCAGCACGCCCTGGACTTCGACCGGCTGATCGCGCTTGATCCTGAGCCCCCGGATGGTGGGCAGGTGTGGAATCAGGACCTTGAGACCAGCCGCAGTCAGGGCTCCGGCAAGCTGTTGAACCCTCGGGTCTTCAGCACCGAGCGCTGCCATGCCATGAATAAAAATCACCGTCCCCGACGGGTCGCTGGCCGGCAGGTACTGATCGACCTGGTGCGTACCACACAGAACCTTCGCCGGGAACTGGGCCGGATCAGTGTTCTTGGCTTGGAAGCGGGTCAGCAGGCGCAGGGTGGCCAACCAGCTGGTGAGACCCGTTCGCCATCCGGGGTCGGCCCGGGCTGCCGAACCGTTTGTCATCTGCCCGCCTGACCGTCAGTCAAGCGGCATCTCCAGCCCCCGTGGTGCGCCGATTCGGGCCCGCCTGGGTCACCTGACGGGGCGATCCGGGATCAGCCCCAGTGAGAGAACGCTGCATGATCACCGAATCGATCCAGCGCTCGAATTTCCATCCCACTGCCTGCAGAACACCGACTGTTCTGAACCCTGCTTTCTCATGGAGGCGGATGGACGCGAGATGCTCTGAGTCACCGATGACCGCGACCAGCTGACGGGCACCGACCGCCTCGCACCGTCCTATCAGGTCGGTCAACAGCGCGTAGCCAAGACCCTGGCGGTGCAGCGGCCGGGCTACGTAGACCGAATTCTCCAGCGTATAGCAGTAGCCGGGCCTTGGGCGATAAGGGCTTGCGTAGGCATAGCCGGAAACCAGGCCGTCGACCTCCACGACCCGGTAAGGCAGGCCGGCCTTTGTGACAGCAAGCCACCTGGTTTTCATCTCTTCAATGTCGGGTACGGCGATCTCGAACGAGGCGCTGTGTTCGAGCACCTCGACAGTATAAATCGACCGGATAGCCTCCAGATCGCCGCTCTCGGCAGACCGTATCAGGAACTCGCTCATATCACTGCCTGATGGGATCCTCCCCTGTAGTTTTAGCCCGGCTCCGAGCAAAAAAAGGCCGGCAAGGTGCCGGCCCCAGTTTCCCACATCCTCCCCAGATGTGTTGGTTTCGATGGCTCAGCCGAGCAGCGGCGCGATCACCAGAGAAACAATCGCCATCACGTTGATCAGGATGTTCATTGAAGGGCCGGAGGTGTCCTTGAACGGATCCCCAACTGTATCGCCCACGACGACCGCCTTGTGGACTTCCGAGCCCTTGCCGCCGAGGTTGCCTTTCTCGACGTATTTCTTGGCATTGTCCCAGGCACCGCCGGCATTGGCCATGGTGAGCGCCAGCAGGACACAGCCCAGCAGCGCCCCGCCCAGCATGCCGCCAAGGGCCGCCGGGCCAAGAGCAAATCCGACCACCACCGGTGCACCGACAGCCAGTACGCCAGGCGGCACCATTCGCTTGAGCGCCGCGGTGGTCGCAATCTCGATACAGCGGTTCGAGTCGGGCTCTGCTGTCCCTTCCATCAGACCGGGTATCTCCTTGAACTGGCGCCTGATCTCACGAATCATGTCAAAAGCAGCGTCACCGACCGCGGTCATGGTGATGCTGCTGACCAGGAACGGAAAGATACCGCCGAGAAACATGCCGGCGAGAACCGTTGGATCACTGATGTTGAGCGTGAAGTCGGGAACGTGATGGGCGACCGTTTCGATATAAGCCGAGATAATGGCCAACGCGGCCAGCGCCGCGGCGCCGATCGCAAAGCCCTTGCCGATCGCAGCGGTGGTGTTACCCAGTTCATCGAGTTTGTCGGTGATCTCGCGAACGTCTTCACCCAGGCCAGCCATCTCAGCGATGCCTCCGGCGTTGTCTGCCACTGGCCCATAGGCATCAATCGCCATGGTGATGCCAACGGTCGCGAGCATGCCGACCGCGGCGATGCCAACCCCGTAAAGACCCGACAGGCTGCTGGCGATCAGGATAATCGCGCAAAGTGTCAAGACCGGGACGGTGACCGATTGCATACCGATTGCCAGACCACTGATCATGACGGTAGCCGGACCGGTCTCGCCTGAACCTGCGATCTTCTGCACGGGTTTACCAGCGGTATAGTATTCGGTAACCAGGCCGATCACGATCCCGCCGAGGGCGCCGACCACGACAGAAAACCAGATTCGGATACTGGTACCGCCGAAGTAAACCAGGACCAGCGCGGCCACGATGAAAATCACCGAGGCGCCGATCGTTCCCATGCGAAGTGCTGTCTCGGGTGACTTTCCGGAAGCGCTCCGCACCACCTGAATGCCGAGCAGCGAACAGACGATGCCCACCGAGGCCAGAGCAAGCGGCAGAAACATGAGCTTCTGCTGGTCACCGCCAGCCAGTGCGCTGATCACCTCGGGAGACAGCGTTGCTGCGATGGCAATTGAGGCGATCATGGCGCCGCAATAGGATTCGAAGATATCCGAGCCCATACCGGCTACGTCCCCGACATTGTCTCCGACGTTGTCGGCGATGACGCCGGGATTGCGCGGATCGTCTTCGGGTATGCCAGCCTCCACCTTGCCGACCAGATCAGCGCCGACGTCGGCACTCTTGGTAAAAATTCCACCGCCCACTCTTGAGAAAAGCGCTACTGAAGAAGCACCCATACCAAAACCGTGGATGACGTGTGCAGTCTCCGGGTCACCCCCGAAATAGAGATACAAGATACCCAGACCCAGCAGTCCCATCGCCGCCACGGTCAAACCCATGATCGATCCACCGTAGAACGCGACCGTCAATGCGGCCGGCGCACCACTCTCGGCTGCCGCTGTAGTCGTTCGGGTGTTGGCCCTGGTGGCGGTGAACATACCGATGTAACCGGCCAGTGCAGAACAGAATGCACCGATTAGGAAAGCCACCATCGAACGCCAGCCCAGATCCGAGATCAGGATCAGCACGGCGACGACAGCCACAAAGATCGCCAGGTAGGAATACTCACGGCGTATAAAGACCAGGGCGCCGCGGTGAATCATCTCTCCGATTTCACTGACTTTTCCGCTGCCCGGTGCGTAGCGGAGCACAGCACGATAGATGGCGAAAGCGCCGATCAGGCCAACTATGCCGAGTATGATGGGAACAAATGCGACTGGGGACATTGTAACTCCTTGAGATTAAAGGAAATCGACTCGCTCAAAGATGGTTTCTGCGGACGAAAGCCGGCGATTCTACCACGCAGCAAAGGGAATTCCAGCGTCTGCCGGATGGCCACAACCCGCTTTGAACCGGAACGAAATCGTCGCCGGCCGCTGTCAGCTTCCCATCTTGCGCCGCCGGGCCCGGGGGTGGGCCCGATCGTAGACTTTTGCCAGATGCTGAAAATCAAGATGGGTGTAGACCTGGGTGGTTTTGATATCGGCGTGGCCAAGCAGTTCCTGTATTGCCCGCAGGTCACTGCTGGATTCGAGCAGATGGGTGGCGAAGGAATGACGCAGCATGTGGGGATGGACGCTGCGCCCGAGCCCCTGTTTCCGGGCCCAGTATCCGACCCGTTTCTGAATAGAACGACGACCCAGGCGCCGACCCTTGTGGTTCTTCTGGCCGCTGAGCCGAATGAAAACCGCCTGCTCACGCTGAGCCGTGAGTGGGGCGCGCCGTTTGAGCCACTCATCGAGCGCATCCAGTGCTTTCCCTCCGATGGGCACGACCCGGTCTTTGGATCCTTTGCCGGTCACACGCACCAGCCGGTCGGCTCGGTCAATATCCCGCAGGCTCAGCCCCGCCAGCTCGGAAAGCCTGAGGCCGGAAGAGTAGAACAACTCAAGAATGGCCCGGTCCCGGCAGGCAAGATCACTGTCTGAGACATCAATTTCCAGCAACTGCCTGGCCTGATCCGCAGTCAGCGTCCTCGGCAGAGGGCGTTCCAGCCTGGGGGCACTGACACCGACGAAAGGATTGCTGGCTTGCTGCTGCTCGCTGAAGAGGCGGTCCCGGGAAATGCGGTTCTCGCCCAGCAGGAAATAAAACAGCTGCCGTGCCGCAGACAGTGCCCGCTGGATTGAGCGCCCGGAAAGGTCAAGACGATGAAGGTACACCGGAAAGGCCCTGGCCTGGGCAAATCTCATCTGCTTCAGATCAACCACGCCCTGGTGTCCTGCAAAGGCAACGAGCTTATCGAGGTCGCGCCGATAGCTGTTCACGGTATTGACCGAAAGCCGCCGTTCATAGCGTAAATGGTCAAGAAACGCGGTAACTGGTTCGCTTGGTCCACTCATAATCAGGCTTTCACAGAACCGTGAGTTCGATCTCACCCCGAAAGACCGTCTCGGCAGGGCCCCGCATGTGCAGTGTACCCGTTCCCGGCCAATTCACTTCAACAACGCCTCCGGTCAGTTCAACCTGTACGACGTCGTCGACCAACCCCTCGTCCCGGTACACCGCCATGGCGGCACAAGCACCGCTGCCACAGGCCCGCGTCTCACCGACACCCCGTTCCCAGACCCGCAGCCGCAGGTGCCGGCGGCCCGCGATCTCGGCAAATCCGACGTTGGTTCTCTGGGGAAAGTCCGGATGCTGTTCGATAGCCGGCCCCAGCCTGGACACCGGTGCGTTCGCGACCTGATCGACCCGCAACACCGCGTGGGGGTTACCGATCGAGGCCACTGCCAAGCGGATGCTTTCCCCAGCGGCCAGGAGTTGGTATTCGCGGCCCCTGGCCGGTGCCCGGAACGGAATGTCGACCGGTTCGAACTGCGGTATCCCCATTTCTACCGACACCTGCCAGTCATCATCTGCCTGAAGCGTCAAATGACTGGTCTGGGTGCTTACCCGAAGCCGCCGCTTGGCGGTCAGTCCGGACTCGAGAAGGTAACGGGCAAAACAACGGGCGCCGTTACCGCATTGGCTGACCTCACTGCCGTCAGCATTGAAGATACGCATGTGGAAATCGACCGAGTCATCACCAGGCTCAGCGACGATAAGCTGGTCGCAGCCGACCCCGGTGTGGCGGTCCGCCAGCCGGCGGACGGTAGCCGAGTCCAGCCGAACCGCCTGACGGATCCCATCGAGCATGATGAAATCGTTGCCGAGGGACTGCATTTTGGTAAACGCTGCCATGGGCACAATTCCCGCCGGATGGGCATCCAGGGTACTGGGGTGAGGCGATTATAGGGTAGAGACACCTTCGCAGGCTGTGCGGCCGCCCACGGGGCAGGCCCTCAGCCGGACAGGTCCGGGCAGACGCTTATCCAGTCGTAGCACGGATCACCGACCGCGATGAACCAGGGATTGATGACGCTGGGTTTGTTGTACTGCAGATTGTTGCCGGCACAATCCATGATCCTGCCGCCCGACTCGTTCAGAATACAATGAGAGGCACCGGTGTCCCACTCCGACGTCGGGCCAAGCCTCGGGTACACATCAGCACTCCCTTCGGCCACCAGGCACACCTTGAGCGCACTGCCCATGCTGATGGTCTCAACACCATGCCCGCTGCACTCGGCAAGTGCTTCGCGGAAACGGTCTACCGCCGAACCGGAGTGAGAGCGGCTGACGACCATCCGGGCCGCACCGCCGTTGTAGTGGCTGGACTCTATCCGTTCGTTGTTGCCTCCCTGGGTACGCCGCCAGGCACCCTGCCCGACAGTTGCAAAGTGCGACATCTCTCGGACCGGGGTATGGACAACACCCAGTACAGGCAGGCCAGCCTCAATCAGTGCGATATTGACGGTGAACTCACCGTTGCGCTTGATGAATTCCTTGGTACCGTCGAGCGGGTCAACCAGCCAGAATCGCTGCCAGTCCATGCGCTCGGCAGCAGTGATTCCGGACGACTCCTCGGACAATACCGGTGTCAGCGGAATCAGCGGTTCAAGTCGCCGGCTGATCAGTTCATGTGCGCGGTGATCTGCAACGGTAACGGGAGAGCCGTCGGCCTTCTCGATCACGTCGTAGTCCTTCTCATAAATGTCGAGAATCTCCCGACCCGCCTCATCTGCGATCTGAAGAACCTGCCCCATAATTCCATTGTCGGTCATGATTCTTCCTTCAGTGCATCCTGAACAAGGTAGGTCGCCAGCAGGCTACGCGCATCGCTGAAATCGTCCCGGGATCTCAGACGAGCAAGATCTGTCAGTGGCCAGGCCAGAGTCTGGAGCGATTCTGGCTCATCACCGGGACGGGGGTCGGCGTAAAGATCGCGGGCCAGAAATATGAAGGTCCGATAGTTGGAGTAGGCCGGCGTCAGCGCAACGGATGCCAGCTGCAGAATGTTCCTGGCAGCAAATCCTGTCTCTTCCTGCATTTCCCGCTGTGCTGCGTGGTACGGGCTTTCGCCGCCGTCAATTCGACCTTTGACAAAACCAAGTTCATAGCGTTCCAGGCCAACGGCGTACTCGCGTACCACTAGCAGATTCTGCGCATCGACCATAGGCACAACCAGCACCGCACCCGAGCCCGTGCCCATCAACCGTTCGAAGTGGGCCTGGCGCCCGTTCGAAAAGGCCAGATCTACAGCTTCGATGTGGAACAGTCTCGTCTGGGCGAGCGTCTCGACATCGAGAACCTGAGGGAGATCATTCATGAGACAGTCGCAACGACTTCGCTAAAGCTTCCGGCACCGGCAGAGCATAACTCAGCCGGGGGCAAAAACGCAGTAGTCCCTTAACGGTCATGCCTCATCACCGTTAGAATTGGGCGCACCTGCAACATCGGAGCCCTCGGGCTACGTGCCTGGTATCGGTCAGCTGGCAGCTGATGTCAGACCCGGTTGAACCGGCGCCGAGAGTGACACGGCTGAATTCAGGAGACCTGGTGACTTCAGTGAGTTCGTGTTCACAAGCGACAGTCACCCAGGCGTTTGTCCAGGCTCTCGAAGCAAAAGGCCTGACGGTCGACTCCGACCAGAAGCCAGTACTCGGTCAGTTTGACCGGCTGCACCATGAACTGACCCGTAATGATCATCTGGTACCGGACCCGGGATTTTTCGGTCAACTTCGTAGGCGGCTGGCCCGAAAAACCCATGATAGTCCGCGCGGGATCTACCTGTGGGGAGGTGTTGGCCGGGGCAAAACGATGATCATGGATGTGTTTCATCAGTCGCTGGCTGGGCCCGGTACACGCCGCACCCATTTCCACCGCTTCATGCTGGAGATCCATCAGCGGCTGCGCCAGCTGCGGGACCAGAAAAACCCCCTGGAGCAGGTCAGTCGGGCGATCAGCCGTAAAACCCGCCTGCTGTGTCTTGACGAGTTGTTCGTCGAGGACATCGGCGATGCCATGATTCTTGGCGGCCTGCTGCGCGGCCTGATCGACAACGGGGTGTGCCTGGCATTCACCTCGAATTACAGGCCGACTGACCTGTACCGGGATGGGCTGCAACGCGATCGCTTCCTGCCGAGCATCGCTCTGATTGAGAAACACACTCTGGTCACCCACCTGGGCGGACAACTTGATTACCGCCTGGAACTGCTGGGTCGCTCAGACGTTTTCTACACCCCGCATGATGCGACAACCGACCAGACGTTCCGGCGCCTGTTTCTGCAGATTGCCTCGGGATCGGGCGAGTTTGACACCAGCGTCAGTATCAATGACCGCCTCATTCCGGTGCGGGCGACCGCGGAGGGCATCAGCTGGTTCGACTTCAGCGCACTTTGCGAGGGCCCCCGTTCCAAAGCTGATTACGTAGAGTTATCGCGTGCCTGTCACACCGTACTGCTCTCCAACATTCCAAAGCTGCATTCGCACCAGGACGACTGTGTGCGCCGACTGGTTGAACTGATCGATGAGTTCTATGATCGCCGGGTCAACGTGATCGTCTCTGCTGCCGGACCGCCTGAGACCCTTTACACGGGATCACGGATGGCATTGCCATTCAACCGTTCAACCAGCCGGCTGATGGCTTTCCAGTCAGCGGATTACATCGCCCTGCCCCACCGGCCCTGACTCCGCAGCCGGTGCGGATAGCCGTTCTGTGGGTCAGCCCGTCAGTGTGGACGCGATCCAGCACTGAAAGGCATGCACACTGGGTTCCAGCCGCGGGGAAAAGCGCCCGGGTCGGGCCAGGCACGAGGACAACCCTCGCTGTTGTCCTTCAAGGATGGGAATATCTTCGGCGAACCCCGCTTCCATCCGGTGCAGGTACTTGTCCAGTTGTTCCGGAAAGTCCTCGCGGCCGGCAGATTCTGCCGGAAAACACAAGGTCAGGGTGGCCCGGGTCGAAGAGGGTGACAGCGGAACCACCTCCAGCGCCCACAACGCCTCAATCGATGCGGCAAAGGTGAGATTGGGATAGACCCAGCTGTAGCGGGTCCCAGTCAGTTCACGCCCGGAAAGACCTGGCATGGGGGGCAGGGGCAGCGTGCCGTCATCCAGTTTACCGGTACTGGAGACGGAGCGATGTTCGCCGAACTGCGTCGTGAAATTTCCGCAAACGGTTTCCGGTGTATCCGGCGGCGCGTAATAGGTGGAAAACGTGCCGGAATGTACTTTCTGTAAGTGATAGTACTCGTTGAAGACCTCCAGGAAGGCCTTCCAGTTACACCTGACATCGAATTCCCGGGTTGAGCCGGTCACCAGTGTCTCCGGTTGCCAGGGTCGATGAAGCGCCTCGAAGTCACCCAGCCATTCGTCTATCGGCGGTGCATTGCCGTCTACGTTGATAAACACAAACCCTGCCCGACAAGCCACCGGTACCGAAACAAGTCCATAGTCGGCCTTTGAGAAGTCGACTGCGTCGCCCATCCGCGGGGCTGACTGCAACTGACCGTCAAGACCGTAGGTCCAGGCATGGAACGGACAGACGATCCGTTCGCAGTGGCCCCGCCCGGGCTCGATCAACCGCATGCCGCGGTGACGGCAGCTGTTCCCGAAAGCACGCAGCCTGCCGGACTGGTCTCGGATCAGCACCACAGGCGTACCACCGGCCTCCAGAGACAGGTAGTCGCCCGGCTCAACGAGCGCCTCTGCCCGTCCTGCACTGACCCAACCGCCCCTGAAAGCCAGCCGCATCTCTTCGTTGAAGATCTCCGGGGCAGTGTAGAACACCGGTGGCAGCGATTCGGCCTCCTCAACCGACCGGAATAGGCGCTCGAACTCAGATTTTCTGAACATGGTCCCCCTCGTTAGGCCGACACACCCGGCTACTTTAATGATCTCGTGAACTGGTACAACCGGGGATTCAGTAGAGATCCAGCGGATCAACGTCGACGGACCAGCGCACACGACCCGCCAGCCTGAGTGTCTCCAGTTCAGCCAGCCAGTGCCTGAGAAACTCTCCCAATGATCCCCGCCGGGTCCCGGAAACCAGCAACTGGGCCCGAAAACGCCCTGCTCGACGCTCCATCGGAGAGGGCACTGGCTCCATCAGCCGTATACCCGGAAGCGGGTGCTGATTCAACCAGCGACGGGCTGTGGTAGCGGCACTCGTCAGAAAACGCATCGGCGGCTCTTGCTGGTGCGCCTCGGCCCGCAGCAGGACGAACTGGACATAAGGGGGATAACCCGCAGCCCTGCGCTCTGCCAGGCAGGCCGTGGCGAACCCGTCGAAATCATGCCGGTTCAATTGAACGTAAGACAGCGCCTCCGGGAACATCGTCTGGACCACAACGTCGCCGTGCCGGGACCCCCGACCGGCCCGCCCCGCGACCTGGGTCAGTTGCTGAAACAGCCTTTCCGAGGCCCTGAAATCGAAGCTGAACAGCCCGCGATCTGTATTCAGGACGCAGACCAGGGTCACCCCGGCAAAGTGGTGCCCTTTAGACAGCATCTGCGTCCCGACCACGATATCGGCCTGCCCGGAGTGAATTGTCGCCAGCGCCTGTTCCAGGCGACCCTTGCCGGCAGTACTGTCGCTATCCAGCCGCAGGACCCTGGCAGCCGGAAAAAGCCTGCTCAGTTCACCTTCGACCCGTTGAGTGCCTTCTCCGACGTGATACAGACCCTGCTGTCTACAGGCAGGGCAGGACACCGGTGCGCTCCGGGCAGCCCCACAGTGATGGCAGCGCAGCCGTCCACTGGCCTGATGCAGTGTCAGACTGGCGTCGCAACGCCGACACTTACCCTGCCAGCCACAGTCAGAACACAGCACCACGGGGGCAAAACCGCGGCGGTTAACGTAAACGATGCTCTGCTCCCCCCGCTCCAGCCGCCCGGCCAGGGCTTTGACCACCGGAGCAGACAGGCCATTGTGGACCGGCACCGATTTGAGGTCGACCAGATGTACCCTGGGCATCACCGAACCACCTGCGCGCTGCGTCAGGGCCAGCAACCGATAGCGCCCGCGGCGGGTATTCTCCACTGTTTCAAGGGCCGGCGTAGCCGAACCCAGCAGCACGGGGATCTTCTCCTGCTGAGCCCGCTTGACGGCTATGTCCCTGGCGTTGTACCGGAACCCGTCCTGCTGTTTATAGGATGCGTCATGCTCTTCATCAACGATGATCAGCGCGGGTCGTTCGAGCGGCGTAAATACGGCGGAGCGGGTGCCCAGAACCACGTCGGCTGCCCCCTGACGGGCCGCCCACCAGGCCCGATGGCGTTGACGGCTGCCCAGCCCTGAGTGCAGAACCACCAGCTTTCCTGTCAGGCCGTGCTGAAAGCGTTCAATCAGCTGCGGCGTGAGTGCAATCTCCGGCACCAGCACCATGACCTGGCCGCCGCGGGAAACAGCCTCAGCGGCACTGCGCAGGTACACCTCGGTCTTCCCGGCGCCGGTCACGCCGTGCAGCAGATGGGTCGTGTGGCCCCCTAAAGAGGCATTGATCCGGGCGACAGCCTGCGATTGCGCGTCGTTAAGTCGGGGACGAGTACTCTGTGCGGCGTCCAGCAGCGGGTGATCGTCCGATTCGGTGCTGACCACCCAGCCGCGGCTCACAAGTCGAGCCAGAGCCGGCTGTACCCGATCGGCCAGAAACCGGACATCGCCGTCGCCGAGCCCATCCGACGCAGCGGCTTTGAGGCTCTCCAGCAATCTTCGTTGAACGACTGATCGTTTAGCCAGCGTCTGCAGTGCCTCGATGCCCTGGGCAGTGATCTGCCAATGGCGGGATCTCGCCGGTTGCAATGGCCCACCGCGGCGCAGCACCACCGGCAACGCGACATGCAGAATCTCACCGACAGGGTGCTGGTAGTACTCGGCTGCCCAGAGCAGAAGTCTGAACAACGGCTCTGAAAAGACCGCCTCTTGATCGAGCACACGAGACACAGTCTTTAGCTTGCGAGCCGACAGATCTGTCCTGACACGCGCTGCACAGACCACACCAACCACTGAACGCTTTCGAAGTGGTACCAGGACACGGCAACCCGCAACAACCCCGGCCGCACTCGATGACAGTTTGTAGTCAAACGTCCGCCTCAGTGGTACAGGCAACGCAACACGTAATGCGTCTTTAGTGGCCATCAGAGACTATTCATTTTCGGTTTTGGTTCATTGCGATTAACTTGAAAACTTTCTGTCAGTTCACAGTAAGACAAGATAAATTATTGAGTCCTAAAAAGCTTTCGGTTTTGTACACAGAAGCTGTGGATAACTCTGTGTACAAAAATACCGTGGTGGTCCTTTGCAACCCGCCATTTCACCTGTTCCATCAACTGACCAAAAATTAAGCAGCTAAATGTGGGTTGAATTTCAACGGCTTACGGTCAGGCTCGACGAATCTAGCCCACTGGGCCGGAGCCACTTCTTTGAAGCCGCGAGAGCGACGCCGATGTGCATAAAGCGGGTCTGTTCAAACCTCCAAAGCCCCTAAGGCAATATCCTAATCATCGTTAATGATCAATCATTTAGATGGTGGACTTCGCAGCACTTGCGAAAAATCTGCGGGCCGGTCAACGCTCTTTGCACTGCATAGAAATGACATCATGCAAAGCCAGAAAAGATAACGGAACGCAAAGACATTTCATGTCTTAACTTCAGTTCAACACCCGGTCTGTTCCAAGCGTTGGGCCACAAACAAAAAACTCTTGCCCGCCATCGGCAGCAGTCGATACCCGTATGCGGCCAACTCAAAGACCAACTGTACACGCGCTGTTCGGACGTTGCTGATAAGACAAGATCATCGGCCGACTTTATGGATCGGTCCGAGCCAGCCGAGTTCCAATCAGGTGGACACCTTCTGGTGATGCCATGTCGGGCAAGGTGAGAGCGGTCAAGGCGAAAAACAATCCCGGACCGGCCGAACGAATGGCGTGCTGCTCCAGCGCCTGTTCCAGGTTCGACGCAGCCTTTAAGGTAATCCCCAAGATCTTTTCGATAACCGGATCGTCAAAATCTGCCATATAGAGCCTGGCTCGCGCACCGCTGGGGGCCCGGCCCTTGCTGGTGATCCCCATGCACCTGCGGAACAACTGGGCTGGAAACGTACCCAGCGCGGCCAGGAACCCCATACAGTCTGCTACCAGTTCATCCAGCATATTAGACCGCATAGACCCGTAGAATCTTGTCGTGGCATAGTGGGTGAATTCGTGCTCCAGGCGCAGTGTGTTGGAGGCCGCCAGCCAGGTCGACGCATCGTGCATACCCGGCACCAGCGTGTGTGCGACGCTGCCGTAAGGTGCCGTGTGCAGTACCAGGACTCGATCACGGATCAGTTCCGGATTTTGCTGCACAAAGCGCTGTAATGCTGAACCCCAGTGTTCCCCGGGGGTCTGATCGACCTGACCTCGTTGCCATTGTTCTTTCAGCAGCCTGACGCGATCCCAGTTGTTGATCCCGCCGATACACATCGCGTGCATCCCCTCGGGGTAGATCCGCGGTTCACAACGGCCACCGATCGCCCGGATCAGGCGCAGAAAGTCCTCCCGGTGGGGTGTCTGGAGAACCGGCAACGCCCCGGCAAAATGGCTTGGAATCTTCAGTTCCAGTACTTCCGGGCACTCCAACTCGAGACATCCCCCGAAATCCTTCTCCTCGAAAGGCAAGCCCTTTTTCATCACCTTGGCATAGGCTGGTGAGGCGGAGACTCCTTCTCTTTGGGGGATACACAGCTGAGGCAGTTTGCTTTGTAGAGCTTGGAAAAAGCCGCTGCCTGTGCCACCGCCTTCCCGGCGATATTGTCGCCAGTGCGCAACGTGAGGCTCCTCAGCGGCAGGGACCTTTGCTAAAACCCCGCCGGTCTCCCCGAAACCGGAGAAATATCGAGCCAATTGCTGTGTCTGGTTCATGGCTGGTCGACTTCGGTCAGCTGGTTCAGAGGTCAATAGCAATGAGGAGTGTACAACTCCTCGAAAGCTGCGCCAGATCATAGGTGAAACAGCCCCGGTTTATCGATTTATGCCATAATCCCCGCGCTTTTTTGCGGTTGCTGCAGGTTCAGAACCCGCGCCTGGGCACTATGACCCCACTGATTCAGCATGAGTGAACTCAAACTCGGAATACCCAAGGGCAGTCTGGAGGAACCCACCGTAGCGCTTTTCCAGCGTGCCGGATGGCGAATCCATTCTAGGTCCCGTAACTATTTCCCTGGTATCGACGATCCCGAGATCTCCTGTGCTCTGGTCCGGTCCCAGGAAATGCCGGTCTACGTCGCCAACCAAACACTAGACCTGGGGCTGACCGGCCTGGACTGGATACTTGAAACCGGCGCCGACGTCGAGGAGGTCTGCGACCTGGTTTACTCCAAGAGTTCCGACACGCCCTGCCGCTGGGTACTGGCCGTACCGCAAGACTCCCCGATCCGATCCGTTGCAGACCTCGAAGGCCGCAAACTGGCCACCGAACTGGTTAATTTCACGAAGAAATTCCTTTCTGACCACCAGATCAAATGCCAGGTCGAATTCTCATGGGGTGCCACAGAGGCCAAAGCGGTCGAGGGGCTGGTGGACGCGGTCGTAGAGATCACCGAGACCGGCAGCACGATTCGTGCCCACGGCCTGCGCATCGTCTGCGACCTGCTGCAGACCCACACGCGACTGATCAGTAACCGCAACGCCCTGGCTGACCCCTGGAAGAAGAAAAAAATCGACCAGATCGCCCTGTTGCTGAAGGCCGCACTCGAGGCCCACCGCAAAGTGGCGCTGAAGATGAACGCCCCCAGGGACCAGCTGGAACCGATCATGGCTCTGCTGCCCAGCCTGCAGGCCCCGACCATCAGCGAACTGTCCGACGGCGCCTGGGTGGCACTGGAAACGGTCGTGGATAGTGAACTGGTCAGAGATCTGATTCCCAGGCTACGCCAGGCCGGTGCCCAGGGGATACTGGAGTATGAACTTCGCAAGATTGTCTAGGCAAAGCTGACCTTCAGACCCGGCAGGTTGAGCACCTCACCGAGCAGCTTACAATGGCGTACGATCTGCCCCTGTACATCGTCAAATGCGGCGAGATCCGAGCGGATCACGATGGCACGGCAAAGGTCGACGGTGCGTGTGCCGCCGTTCTCACCCAAATGTGGCCCAGCCGGAGCAGAGCTAGCTTTTCTTCAACCTGCGCACCAGCGGCAGAATCGTCTCGGCCAGAGACTCGAGATCCAAAGGGCCGATATGCTTGTGCCGGATAACACCCTGGCTGTCGATCACGAAGGTCTCGGGAACCCCGTAGACCCCCCAGTCGATGCCGACCTGTCCATCGGCGTCGACAGCGATTCTGGCGTAGGGGTTGCCGAGTTGTTTCAGCCAGGCCCGGGCATCGTCGGGTAGATCCTTGTAATTCAGGCCAATAATGTCGACTTCCCCGCTGGTCGCAACCTGATTCAGCAGCGCGTGTTCGGCACGACAGGATACGCACCAGGAGGCCCAGACGTTGAGCAGCCAGACTCTGCCCTTCATCTCAGCCGGACCGATACTGCCTGGCGCCAGCATTCGGGGTAGTTCAAAAACCGGTGCCGGCTTGTCGATCAGGGGCGAGGGCACTTCACGGGGATCGAGTTTAAGCCCCACTGCAAGGAACACGCCAATTACGGCAAAAACGGCCAGCGGCAGCAGAAAACGGGCAGACTTCATTTCCAAACGCGTTTCCTCTCAAGCACCGGCCAGGCTAGAACCCAGCGCCTGGACCTGCCCCTCAATCATCATTGCGCCCGGCGGCAGGGGCTTCGGCTTGATTGGTAGGCATTAGAGTTCGCAATCGGTCGACAACCTCTGGACTGGCAAAATTCCGGCCCCCTTCTGCAAAGAACGCGATCCTGCCTTGCGGGTCGACGATAAAGCTGGTGGGTAGAGCCCGCACCCGCCACTGGCGAGTCATCAGCATGTTGTCATCGAGCAGGACCGGGAAACTGAATCCCGGTATCAGTCCGTCTAGAAACCGCTTGGCTGTCTGGCGGTCTTCACCGACGTTGACAGCCAGCAGCTCGAACCGCTCACCCGCTAACTCTGCCCGCATCACCTGCAGGGTCGGGAACTCGGCCATGCACGAACTGCACCAGCTCGCCCAGAAATTCACCACCAGCACGCGGTCGCTGTAGTCTGCCAGGGTCCGTTTCTTGCCGGCCAGGTCCTCAAGTGCGAACCGCGCGATGGCATCGCGACCGGTAAACGGCCTGAAGTCGGTTCCCAGCTCCCGGGCATCGGCCACGGAAACGCCGCACAGAACCAACACCAGCGAAAGAGCTTTTACAAAGCACCGCAACGGTGTGGCTTCGCTAGATGTTTCTAGTTGACGGCCTGCTCCGCGGCCGCATTGGCGATCTCGACCAGTTCGCCGGCTGGCACATAACCCGGGATGACCTGCCCATCCTGGAGCACGATGGTCGGCGTGCCGCGTACGCCCACCAGCTGAGCCGCCTCGATGTGCCGGCCGATTGCGGTCTGACAGGACTTTTTCTCTATCGACAGCCCGGCTTTGGCATCGGTCATTGCCTGCTGTGGGTCATCGGCGCACCAGACTGAAACCATCGTTTCAAAGGTGGGCGACTGGGTGCCGGCCCGCGGGTAACCCAGGTAACGAACCTTGACACCGCCGGCGTTGATGGCAGGCATTTCCCGGTGCAGCTTGACACAGTAACCACAGCTGGTATCGGTAAAGACCGTGATGGTGCTCGTCACACGGGCCGGCTCGAAGACGACCATGCCTGTCTCGTCCAGCTGGCCAAGAATCTTGACCCGCCCGGTCTTTCGGGCGTCTTCAGTCAGATTCACATTCTTGTCCAGATCGATCAGGTCGCCGTAGAGCAGATATTTCCCGTCCGCCGAGATATAAACGACTTTCGGACCGTAGATTGCCTGGTAGAAGCCCTTAACTGGCGCAGCTGACACCGCATCCGGCGCCTCCCCCGGCAGTAGGCCGGCAGCCGTTTCCAACACGGCAGTCGGCACCTCGTCGGCGCTGGCTGGCGAGATCATGATCAGCATCACCAGCAACAAATGAGCAAATAGCCGCATAGCAGGTACCCCGGGGATCAATTTAAGGTCGTCAGCGGTCAAATTCTGCCGCAGGGAGCATTCTACCGCGAATCACCTGATCCACCTTGACTCGGATCAGGGCACTTCGGGCCCGATCGCCTGTATCACATGTCCGCCGGACTTCTCATCGTGCTCGAGCTGCAGCAGACCGCGGGACTCGGCCTCTTCCAGCAGACCACCGAACGACCTGAACCCATGATAGCGTTCACTGAACCCCGGCTGACGTCGTTTCAGGGCCTGTTTGACCATCGATCCCCAGACCTTCTCGCTGTCACCGCGTTCCTCGAACAGATCCTCGAGGGTCGACATGACCATGTCGATGGCTTCCTGACGGCGCTTGTCATCCTCGCTCAACGGGCTTTTCTTACCGGTCGAGCGCGTCCTGGTCTTTTTCTTGCGTGTCGACGAGGCTTTCGGCCGGGCGATGTCGTCGTAGAAAATAAATTCATCACAGTTTGCTGTCAGCAGATCAGAAGTGGAGTTTTTGACCCCCAAGCCGATCACATACTTGTTGTTCTCACGCAGTTTACTGACCAGCGGTGAGAAATCGGAATCACCACTGATGACCACAAACGTATCAACGTGCGATTTGGTGTAACACAGGTCGAGCGCATCGACGACCATACGAATGTCTGCAGAATTCTTGCCCGACTGCCGCAGGTGGGGGATATCGATCAGTTCGAAGGCCGCTTCGTGCATGACGGCTTTAAATTCGGTGTAGCGGGTCCAGTCGGCATAGGCCTTTTTGACCACGATATTGCCCTTGAGCAGTAATCGCTCCAGCACCACCTTGAGCTCAAACCGCTTGTGCTTGGCATCACGTACACCCAGCGCGATGTTCTCGAAATCACAAAACAAGGCCAGATTCCGGGTATTGCTGTCGTTACTCATTGGTAGAGATTTCCAGGCGGTCCCGGAGGGCTTCTGACTCGGCCTCCGGACGATGGATGGACGGTCAGTTTAACCGCGACACCGGGTCAGAGCCAGTAACCCGTTCAGCCGGGCGGGGTTCTTTTCATCATCCTGATGCGGAAACGCAGCCGGTCGCGCTGCAGCAGCGGCGCAAGCCCAGGGGTCACCTGCAGGTGAGCGCGAAGGTCTGCGCTCTGTGCCTCGAACGGCAGCAGGCCTACGATCACATTTTCGATACCCGGGGCGCGCAACTCAAATCCGGAGCGGAACCGCTGGTCAGGCCCGAAAATACTGCCGACGACCGAATCGAGCCGTTCTTCACGATCAGCAAAATTGATGCTGAGAATGCCGTCCCGGGCCAGACAGCGCTTGAGCTTCCTGAACCACGGCCGGTCAAAAGGCCGGGCACGAGCCGCGACACCGCCGCTGCCGCCGAAAAGATCGTCGATCACCAGGTCGAAAGGACGGCCGGCGTAACGGCCAACAAATTCTCCGGCGTCGGCCAGCTCCAGCGTGGCCATCGAATCGGTGACACCGAAGTGATCGCGCGCAACCTGCAGATGGATGGGGTCGTTCTCGACAGCAGTGATCTCGAGTGGACCGAACACCGTGGTCAACTGCCGGATCACGGTTCCGGCACCGGCACCCAGCAACAGGACCCGGCGGGGCATGCCGCTGACCCGGAACAGTGCCGGGAGCCAGAGCAGATCCCAGACACTCCCGGTCGCCGGGCAGCGCTCACTGAACTGGCTGTGCAGAACCCCGTTGTTGTACAGCCGCAGGCTCGACCCCGCGGCCCGAACTTCGTAGCGGGTGTCGCCTGACCGGTGGCTCCACAGAATCGCCATTTACCTTGACCCCCGCTGACGTTTCTTCAATTCACTGCCAGGTTATGACAAAGGCAGTATCTGCCAAGTGTAACCGGCCGCCACGCACCGCCAACCACAGCCAGTGGTCTCGGACAAGAGATGGATGGGGTAAACTGTCAGTGTGGACCGTGCTCCGGAACGAGGCCCTTCAACGGGGCTTTTTCTTTGTGCTGATGAATGACCGACTTTTCTCGCTAGCCGGCCGCAAGGCACTGGTCACAGGTGCATCGGGCGGCCTTGGCAGGAATTTTGCCAGCGTACTGGCAGCTGCCGGTGCCACGGTCGTATTGACCGGCCGGCGCACCAAACAGCTCGAACAGGCCGCCGAGGACATCCATTCGGCCGGCGGCGAGGCTTCTGTCATGCCGATGGATGTGACTGACGAGAGTGCTGTAGTCAAAGCATTCGACCACGCTGAGAACACCTTTGGTTGTGTCGATATCCTCGTCAACAACTCGGGTATCGCCCACGGCGAGCTGGCGCTGGACATCGAGAACAACGACTGGGACCGGGTGATCGACACCAACCTGCGGGGCGCCTGGCTGGTGGCCCGCGAGGCGGGGAAAAGACTGGTGGGCGCCGGACAACCCGGCAGCATCATCAACATCGCGTCCATACTGGGCCTGCGGGCACTCAAGGCCGTGACCCCCTATGCTGTTTCCAAGGCGGGGCTGGTGCAAATGACCCGCACCCTTGCCCTGGAGTGGGCACAGCACCACATCAGGGTCAACGCCATCGCGCCCGGATTCATCATGACCGACATGAACCGGGCGTTCTTCGGCACCGAGTCCGGGGCCCGCATGATCAAGCGCATTCCCATGCGCCGGGTCGGTGACCCCGGGGAGCTTGACGGTGTAGTGCTGCTGCTGGCCTCGGATGCGTCCTCGTACATGACTGGCAGCATCATCACGGTCGACGGCGGGCACCTGCAGTCCACTCTCTGAGGCGCCTATCCCTCCTCACCCTGAGCAACGGCCCCAAGCACCTGCTGGACCGCTCGCAGGTCCAGAAAATAACGACAGATCTCGACACCGTCTGCAAGCAGCACCGGAACCTGTTCACCATAAGCACTTTGCCAGTCCGGCCGGGTATCCACATCCCGAAGATCCAGTTCAAAAGCGCTCTCGACCTGCAGCTCGCCAAGTTGATCCACCAGGTCCTCACACAGGTGACATTCCGAACGCACGTACACCACCAGTTTCTTTCTGTGACCTTCCACTGTGACCAGCCCCTGCCGTGTGGCCTGTCCCGGAGTCTTCACCCGGCCTATTTTACGCCGCCGTTGAGAAGGTGCTGTTCTGGAACAAGGAGCGACCTTGAAGCCGACGCAGCCGCGGGTTGAGTCGCTGCGCGCGGCACCTTATTATTCGCCGGCTTTCCGCGAAACAGCGGTCCGCATCACCTAACCACACCTGCTCTTGACCCATGAACCAGAACAGCCTTGATCCGGGATGGATCGGGAAAACCTTCGATGACTTCCTGTTCCGGCCCTGCAAAGGACGGATCGAGAGCCGTTCGCTGATTTCTCTCAATTCGCAACTGACCCGGAACATGTCGCTCGAACTACCCATCGTGTCAGCCAACATGGACAGTGTGACGGGGCGGGACATGGCCGAAACCATGGCGCTAGAGGGTGGTCTGGGGGTGATTCACCGCGGCCAGAGTATCGACAAGCAGGCCGAGCTGGTCTCCAGGGTCAAACGCAGCCACAGTGCCGTGATCGAGAACCCGTTGTGCCTGCCTGTGTCGGCGACGATTGGCCAGGCAAGGTTCTTTGCCGGCCGCCACAACATCAACGGGATCCTTATCGAGACCCGCTCCGGCAGCGGGATCCTCGCCGGCGTACTCACCCGCCGTGACATTCCCTGGCAGCGGGATACCGACGATCAACCGGTCGCTGACTTCATGACCACCTTTGAACGCCTCAAGACTGCACCACCGAATGTCAGTACCGACGACGCCGAGCGCATCATGTTTGAAGGTCGTTTCGAACGGCTGCCACTAGTCGACAGCGAACGCCGAATCCATGGGCTGATCACCCGCAAGGACGTCCGCTTCCTGCGTGAACGGCCTTTCGCCAGCAAGGACAGTAAGGGCAGGTTGCTGGCGGCCGCGGCCATCGGCTGTACGGGTGATTACCTGGAACGCGCTGACCAGCTGCTCAGATCCGGTAGTGACTGTTTCTTCATTGATATTGCCCACGGCCATTCACAGGTGATGGAAACAGCCCTCGACCGCCTCAAGTCAGGGTTTTCGGGTATACCGCTGGTCTGTGGCAACGTGGCCACGACTGACGGTGCCCGTTTTCTGCGTGACATCGGGGCCGATGCAGTCAAGGTCGGAGTCGGACCAGGGCGCGGCTGCCGCACACGACTGGAAACAGCCGCAGGCGTTCCGCAGCTGCAAGCGATCCGGGAAACCTGGTCTGCCGTCGGCGGTGACATCATGATCATGGCCGATGGCGGGATACGCCACGACAAAGATATTTTCCTGGCACTCGCCTGCGGTGCAGATACCGTGATGCTGGGCAGCGCACTGTCGGGCACCGACGAGGCGCCGGGCCGGGTGATCGAAGATCCAGCAACGCACAGCAAGAAAAAAATCTACCGTGGTATGACCTCTCCTGAGGCGGTTCTCGAATCTCTGTACGACACTGACGACGGCGAGGTGGTCGATGCGGCCCTGGACACACCGCCTGAAGGCCAGGAAATCCAGGTCCCGTACAAAGGTAGCGTGGTCGATATTCTGCACAGAATTCGCGGGCACTTAAGATCGGCTGTCAGTTATGCTGGTGAGTCCTCCCTGGCGGCTGCCCGGGAGAAGATTCTTCCCGACCCGTTGCGCTTTCTCGTACCGCTGTCGGAATCATCCCGCCGCGAATCCTACGAGCGATAAGCGCACGAGAAGACCGTCCGATCACAGGCGGTATCAGGCAGGCACAACTTCAATCCAATCGTCTTGACTTCCAGATGTCATCGAGCAACCGTCCCGAAGCCTGGTCGTGGCACCTGTTGGGGCTCATCGCACCCGGGGTCATTCTGTATGGCAACCTCACCGGCGGCGTCTGGACCCTGGCCGGTGTGATCCTGTTGCTGGTCGTCTATCCGATCCTGGATCTGGCCAGCGGTGTAGCCCGTCCCCCCCCCCCCCCCCCCAAAACCCCCCGCCCCCCCCCCGCGGGTAAGAAAAAGCACCAGGGTGTTTGGCGCGGGGGGCACACCACCC
>CAZVVN010000014.1:0-5444 GCA_964630665.1 uncultured Acidiferrobacteraceae bacterium
GCAAGCCGATGGACAGGCCATAATCCACCGCCATACGCACGATCGTATCGACACCATCTATATAGAGCCAGTAGGCCAGCAGGAACAGCCATGCTCCGCGGTACTGGCGCAGGTTTCGGGCGGTCTGCCCCAGGGCAGAAAAAGTCTCGGCGAGATTCGCCCGTCGAGCAGACCTGGGGGCAGGTTCGTCCACCCAGAGCAGAAGTGGGATGGAGAACACCGACCACCACACAGCCACGCTCACGAACGACCAGCGTACCCCGGCAATGGCATCCGCAAGCCCGAAAAGTTGGGGCTTCAGGGTCATCAGGACATTGACCAGGAACAGTATCCCCCCGCCCAGATAACCCAGGGCAAAACCCAGCGCAGAGATTCGGTGTCGCGTAGCAGCCGGGGACACGACAACCAGTAGCGCATCGTAGAAAGTATTCGCGCCGGAAAAACCGACCACCGCGATCGCGTACAGCAGTATTGCGAACGGCCACATTCCAGCTTCCACCAAATAGAGAGCCCCGGTCGCCAGCACGCCCACGCAGGCGAATGCCGCCAGCATGCGTTTTCGTAAGCCGCCAATATCGGCCATGGCACCGAGGATTGGTGCCAGGATCACCACGATCAGGCTGGCGAGCGAGTTACCGATGCCAAGGTAATAGGTGCTCTGGGTGACCTCGACACCCTGGCTCCAGTATTGTTTGAAAAACAGTGGGAAAAACCCCGCCATGACCGTGGTGGCAAAAGCTGAATTGGCCCAGTCGTACATCGCCCAGGAAAAGGCGCTTCTGCGGGTGCTCGTCTGCATGAGATCCTCCTGGTTTCTGTCGTGCAATGGTCGGAATCTGTCGCGCCCCAGTGTATTCTATAAGCGAGTTGTGCTGTGGAATGTGCACCAACTCGAGTTGATGCGCGAAACTGGTGAAAACCTAATCTGAGGAAAGGTAGATGACCTCCAAAATCAGCGGAAGATGTTTGTGCGGTTCAGTCAGTTTTGAATGCGATCAGGTACCGGTCTTTCAAGCCAACTGTCATTGTGATGATTGCCGTCGCTCGGGCGGCGGTGTGCACGCCTCTTTTGTGTTTGTTCCGGCGGATGGGTTGCGTGTGAACGGCCGAACGCAGACCTATGAGCACACCAGCGATGCGGGCAATATCATGACCAAGTACTTCTGTCCCGACTGTGGATCACAGATGTTCGCTTCGGGCAGCGGTAAACCGGAACGTCGTGGAATCCGGGTCGGTGTGATTGACGACGCCAGCTGGTTTAAACCCATGGCGAATGTCTACAGCTCTCGCAAGCTGCCGTCCACCCCGCTCGATCCCGAAGTCAAGGCGTTCGACAAGATGCCAGGTTGAGCCACGGGGCTGTACGGGTGCTCTGACAGCTGCACAGAATACGTTCAGGAAACGGGCCGTGATCCGGCCGCCGGTGTCGAGGCTCCCAGCAGGGCCATTGTGACAATGGCGCCCAGGATCAGGAAGCCGCCTGCGAATGCGCCCAAAGAGGGCACCTCACCGATAACGATCCAGACCAGTATCGGACCGGCAATGATCTCGGTGAGTGACAGCAAGGTGAGTTCGACTGCCAGAAGGTGACGTGCCCCGACTGTGAAAAGTATAAAGCCGACTCCAACTTGAAATAGGCCCATACTGCTGCTGTAGGCAAGGTCAATGGGAGTCACGATCAGCCCACCACCGGTCAGGGCGATGCCGACAACTGCGAACAGCACAGCGAAGAGGCTGCCAAAGAAAATTGCGGGTAGCATATCTGTGCCTTGGCGCGTACGCAGTGACACAGCGAGACCGGAGAATCCCAGTGCGGCCATCAGCGCGAAAAGCTCCCCGAGCCCGCGACCCAGCGCGAGTTCTCCACCGGTCATGACTGCGAGGCCAGCGGCGGCCACCATCATGCAGGCCCATGTAAGGCGCGTGATTTGCTCGCCCAGGAGCATTCGACCCAGCAGGGCGGTAAAAAATGGTGCCGCGGCCAGGATGAACAAGGCGTTGGCAACGGTCGTGAATTCCAGGGCCAGGATGAAGCCTGTAAACGCGACCGCCAGACACAGGCCGCCAACGACCGCCGGCAGCCCTGCCCAGAAGAAAATCTGCTTTGTTTTTTGTCGATAACGGATGACCAGCCACAGGCAAAGCATGAGCCACAAAGCTCCCGATCGATAAAACAGCACCTGCCAAGGTGTTGCCTCGTCGATCAACCGGTAGATCAAACCACCACTGCTCCAGAAAATACCGGCAGCGAGTACCAGCGGTATCCCCAGTTTGCGGCTGGGAGTCTTGGGCGTGGTGGGCGGAATACTGGACACCGTAAGTACGTCTCGCTGGGCAGTGGCGGACCGATAGTACGTTATAGCGCTATCCGGAGGAATCGAAATCTGTGTATTGGTATGGGCTCCGTGCCTGAAGCGCAGTTCTGTTCAGAGCCAACCGTCACCGATTGAATCCATGGTTGCCCCCTACCGGTCGCTTGGTGCATCCTACGGGATCCACGCCATACGATATTTAACCTATGCAACGGGGCACGAAGCCCAAAGGAGGAGACGATGTCTATCACCATGACCGTGTTGTACCCGAATGAGGAAGGCTCGAAGTTCGACTGGGACTACTACATGAACAGCCACATGAAACTCGTGGCGGAGCGGCTGGCCGGACCCGAGTTGCTCGATATCAGAGTCATCAAAGGGCTGGCCGGAGGGGCGCCAGGTGAATCGCCGGCTTACCAGGCAGCGGCGCTGATACATTATGAGAGCATGGACGGACTGGTAAGCAAGCTCACCGAGCACGGGCCGGAAGTCATGGGGGATATCCCCAACTACACCAGCGTGCAGCCGCTGGTCCAGTTCAGTGAAGACATGAGCTGATTCTACGGCGGGTCAATCGGTCCCGCAGCTATTCCGCCTCCACTGACTGAATCCACCACCTGTTGCTGACGGGTGGTGCTCCTGTGAGCATAAAACATGACCAGTTATCACATGTCTCCCGAAGCATTCCGAAAGAACGGCCATGCGCTCATCGACTGGATTGCCGGTTATATGGAATCGGTGGAAAACCTGCCGGTCCAGTCCACCGTGGAACCCGGAGAGATTCGGCAGAAGATCCCGGAGTCAGCGCCTGAAATACCTGAGTCGTTCGATGCCCTGCTGGCAGATCTGGACTCGGTGGTGATGCCCGGTGTGACGCACTGGCAGTCGCCCAACTGGTTTGCTTATTTTCCGGCGAATTCGTCACCACCGGCGGTGCTCGGCGAATTGGCGGCCGCAGGGCTTGCCGTACAGGGCATGCTGTGGTCGACGAGTCCTGCAGCAACGGAGGTCGAATCTGCGGTGCTCGACTGGCTGGTGGATCTGATGGGGTTGCCCCACACGTGGAAGATGTCCGGCCCGGGGGGTGGGGTCATACAGATGTCTGCTTCAGACTCGACCCATGCGGCACTGGTCGTTGCCCGGCACAACAAGGATGTACCAATCGAACGCCAGGTGGTTTACGCCTCGAGTCAGGCACATTCCTCTATTGAAAAAGGCGCCCGGGTAGCCGGGTTCTCCCACGTCAGACTGGTCGAAGTCGACCGACAGTTCGCCCTGAATCCCGCAGCATTATCGGCGGTAATTGAACGTGATCTCGAAAGTGGACTGACACCTGTGTTTGTGGTCTCCGCACTGGGCACCACCGGTACCGGTGCGGTGGATCCGATCGGGGAAATCGGCCGGCTGGCGAGAAAATACGGACTGTGGCATCACGTCGATGCGGCCTGGGCCGGCAACGCCATGATCTGCCCGGAATATCGACACCACCAGCCGGATCTTTCAAACGTCGACAGCTATACGTTTAATCCGCACAAGTGGATGTTCACTAATTTCGACTGCAATGTGTTCTGGGTAGCGGATCGCACACTGCTGCTTGAGACCTTGAGCATTCTGCCGCCTTATCTCAGGAATGCCGCGTCCGACTCTGGAGAGGTGGTCGATTACCGGGACTGGCATGTGCCGCTGGGCCGGCGGTTTCGCGCACTGAAGCTGTGGTGGGTATTACGCTCCTACGGTGCCGAAGGAATCCGGCATCACATCCGGGAGCACATCCGGATGGCGCAGGCGCTGTCCGCCAGGCTACAGTCCGACTCAAGGTTCGAGGTCATCTCACCAACGGATTTCGCGCTGGTCTGTTTCCGCCACGTCGATGGTGACCAGGCCACCAACCGAATCGCAGAGAAGGTCAACGAGTCGGGCAGGGCGATGCTGACGGCATCGCGGATCGATGACCGGGCTTTTGTTCGGGTGTCGGTCGGACAGACTCGGACTGAACAACGCCACGTCGATGCATTGTGGGAGATGATTAACGACTTCGCCTGAGGACGGGAAGATTCTTTCAGGTCACTCGATTGGGCGAATACGGAATTACGGATCAAAGCTGTCAACAGCGGATGCGGGCAACCGTAGAATCCGTCTCAGCGTACCAGGATGGCGGGGAAGTTAGGGTTTGAGGACCAGCAGTTTGCCTCCGATACCCTGCTTGACGAGGTAGGGGACGTCCTCCAGCGATTCGATGCTGAAGCCGTGACGTCTCCGGCTGTCCTCCAGCAGTTTCTCCCAGCCGAGGTCATGCCAGCCTTTGCCGTTGACGGTAGCCACCAATAGCCCGCCGGGTAGCAGGCAGTCCAGCAGTCTCGCGGCCTGATCAGGCTGTTCGGGCTTGTGCGAGAAAACGCCGACGCAAATCACCGCCTGGTATATACGGGGGATGTCGAGTTCGGTCGAGAGGTCCCCTTCCAGCAACGTCCTGTAGATCTCAAGTGTGCGGGCTTTGTCGAGCATTTCCGGTGACAGATCGATACCGTCGATATGCTGATAACCGGCCTCCGCCAGCAGCTGTCCGGCAAGTCCGGTACCGCAGCCCATGTCCAGAATCGGCTTGGACCGGTCGGCGACCAGCCCGCTGAACAGGCTGACTGCGTGCTGGGGAGCAACATAGCCGAATTCCTCGATCAACTCCTTGTCGTAGGTCGGGGCCCACTTGCGGTAGACCTCCTTTTGTTCATCACTGGACAGGGCGACGTAGTTCTTTGCCAGTCGCGGGTCTACTTTTTTGGAGGAGTGCGCCACGCTTTTCAGAACCTGGATAATCTCATTGAGCTTCGAAGAGTTTTCGCCGCGCTGTTCGGCTGGTAGCTCGAGTTAGCGGTGATCAGCCTGTGTTCCAGGATGACTTTGACTGGTAAAAGGTGTCTGCGCAGAAACGGCCGGACGCCGGATTCGTTTCCACCGGCCGGGTCCCGAAACGGGCCCTCGATCAGTGCCTGCCTTTGAATTCCGGTTTCCGTTTGTTCACGAAGGCATCGATTCCTTCCCGTCCGTCGTGGCCGGACATGTTGCCGGCGATCTCTTCAGTTTCGATGTTGGTTTGGTCAATAAAGCCGTTGCTGAAGGTGGTTTGCAGCATTT
>CAZVVN010000014.1:5454-54498 GCA_964630665.1 uncultured Acidiferrobacteraceae bacterium
TTCGCGCCGAGGCATATGCCATGGTCGGCCCCTCGGCCATCGCCTGGGCCTGCTTCAGGGCTGCTTCGAGCGCCGAACCTTCAGGCACCGTGCGGGTGACCAGCCCCCAGTCCACTGCTTCTTGTGCGGACAGTTCACGGTTCTCGAAGACCAGTTCCTGTGTCCGGCGCAGGCCAATGAGGCGCGGGAGAATCCAGGTCGATCCACCGTCTGGGCTCAATCCCGCAGCCGTGTAAGCCAGCCGGAACCGGGCGGTTTCATCCACCAGTACGATGTCCCCAACCAAAGACATGGGCACACCTGCTCCCGCAGCCATTCCATTGATCGCCACGATGACGGGCTTGGGCATAGTCAGGAACACATCCAGGGCGGCATGTAGTTCATCAGCGATCGGGCGGAGTTTTTCGGGCTTGCCCTCGAAGGCACGAAATTCCTTGAGATCGCCGCCGAAGCTGAAGACATTGCCTTCGGCTGAGAAGACGCAGGCGCGAACACTCTCGTCATCCCGGGCTGCGGACGCGGCAGTCTTCAGGTCGGTTGCCAGCTGTGCCGAGAGGGCATTACCCGCCTGGGGCCGGTTGAGTTTGATGATGGCGACTGCACCGTCGCGCAGGTAGTTGACTGTCTCTAGATCCACGGTGCCCTCCAGGTGGGTAATGGTGATCTTTGTCGGCACAATGATACACGCAGATGTATGGGCGGCGCTCCGATTCTGCTAGACCATGTCGCGTCAGGTTGTCGTGAAATAGCACCGGGCCGGCAACTGTGTAACAATCCTGCGATCATGGTAACAGACCTCGGGAGGCGTCAGATTGAAAGCGGTATCAATTTCCGAGCAGCGTGATGAATCGATGCTCCACCGAAGAGAGCGGGTGGCGCTCGCGGCATCTTTTCGTTGGGCGGCGCGCCTTAATCTGCACGAAGGTGTAGCGAACCATTTTTCCCTGGCGGTCAACGATGGGACTCACTTCCTTTTGAATCCCAATCAGCGCCACTTCTCACGAATCCGGGCCAGCGACCTTCTGCTTCTCGATGTAGACGATATGGCTGTCATGGAGCGGGATGATGCGCCCGACCCGACCGCGTGGGGACTGCACGGGTCGGTTCATCGCCACTGCCCGCGTGCTCGATGCATCATGCATGTACATCCGATCTACTCGACGGTGCTGGCGAGTCTCGCAGACAGCAATCTGCCACCGATCGACCAGAATACAGCGATCTTTTTCAATCGCTATGTGATTGATGATGACTATGGCGGCCTGGCATTCTCCGAGGAGGGTCAGCGCTGTGCCGAGTTGCTGTCCCGAAACGAGTGCAAGGTTATGGTCATGGGTAACCACGGGATCATGGTCATTGGCAATGATGTTGCGGATACATTTAATCGTCTGTATTACTTTGAACGAGCTGCCGAGACCTACGTCAAGGCGCTTTGGACGCAGAAGCCATTAAGAATTCTTGCCGATGAGTTGGCTGAACGAACGGCGCATGCTCTGGAAAGCTACCCAGGCCAGGGCGATAGACACTTCAATGAGCTTCTCGCGATTCTGGACGCCGAGGAATCCGACTACGCCGACTGACCTCGGACCGTGCCGTAAGTTCGCTTTGCGACTCGGTTCGGTAACTGCATCAGTGGTCCCTTTGGCGCGGGCCAGGTCTCCCCGTATCGGTGGGCGATGTTCGCGAGTCACCCCAGCGCCGCGAAGGTCGAGCATCTTCTTTTTCCAGGCCATAGGAAAGAATCCGTGTCACTGCTGTACGAAATAGCAACTACGGCAATTCAGTTCTGGTACCTGGTGGTTACCGGGGTCATCGTCGTTGCAGTGTTCGTTCAGAGAGGTAGTCAGCGATTCGATGATCTTGTCCTAGCGGGCCTTTCCTGCCTTGAGCGTGAAATGGACAGCTTTCCTGATGTCTTGTACTCAAATCTGCATCCG
Organism: uncultured Acidiferrobacteraceae bacterium; assembly: GCA_964630665.1. Classification (GTDB taxonomy): domain Bacteria; phylum Pseudomonadota; class Gammaproteobacteria; order Arenicellales; family UBA868; genus UBA9619. The sequence goes on from CAZVVN010000014.1 coordinate 7,389, forward strand.
AACTGGTCGGTTTTCAGGAAAAGGTTCCAACATACTCTGCGCTCAGCCTGCCCGGGCATAACCCCCGAAGCCCTCGCTTATGTGCTCGAGCAGTTTGATACCTGTTACGAGTATGACGACGGCGTTTACTCGAAGTTCGACTCACTGGGTGAAAGCCCCCAGGGGCCCGACGGTGCGTTTGTGCCGCTGGTGGCGCCTTTTGAACAGCGCCACTTCAAGACGGTCGAGTCTCGGCGACGCCGCCGACGGGTCCTGCGTTTTGCCGTGGGCGGCATCGCTTACATGCTGGCCGTGACCCTGGTGATTGGGTTTCTGGTCTTCACCAGAGGACAGGGTTGGTGAAATTCATGTGCGGGTTGATGTTGAATTGAACCTAGAACCCTTCAAAATAGCGAACCCGTGATGGGTTTACCCGTTACTCCAGCTGACAGAGTGATTGAAACTTGAATGCCCAAGCGAACGAGCCACTGCTGACTGCGGACCAGATTCAACTGGCTGAGGTCGTGCTGCCCTGCAGTGAGCTGGACCCGGCACTGGGTTTTTTCGTTGACCGATTGGGGTTTCGACTTGATACGATTTTTCCGGCTGATGCGCCGGCATTCGCAGTACTCTCAGGACATGGATTGCGTTTGAGACTGGACTGTCACGCGTCAGGACCGAGCGGTGTACTGCGACTGCACTGTGAGGATCCACAACTGGTAGGGGGTGGCGACCTGTGCCTGGAAGCCCCCAACGGAACCCGCATTGAGTTGGTCTCAAGCAGGTCTGTTGTGGACCTGCCGCCACTTACGCAGTCGTTCGTTTTCAGCCGACTCGACGAGCATGCCGAATGGGGTGTTGGCCGCGCGGGTATGCGCTATCGTGATCTGATCCCAGGACGGCAGGGTGGCCGGTTTATTGCCTCGCACATCCATATTCCGGACGGCGGACCGGTGCCGGATTATGTCCATTTTCACCGTATCCGTTTCCAGATGATCTACTGCTATAAAGGCTGGGCCCGACTGGTCTACCAAGACCAGGGTCCGCCATTTGTTCTCAATGCTGGTGACTGCGTGCTTCAACCACCGATGATCCGCCACCAGGTGCTTGAGTGTTCCGACAACATGGAGGTCATAGAAATAGGCTGTCCAGCCCGGCATGAGACGTATGCCGACCACGACCTGATACTGCCCAGTCCGGAACTGAAGCCAGAACGGGATTTCGATGGCCAGGTTTTTGTCCGGCATGAGGTGGAGAAAGCATCCTGGGCCCCCTGGCGGGTCGAAGGCTTTGAGTGTCGTGACCTAGGAATCGCAGCAGCGACGAACGGACTTGCCGGTGTTCGGGTGGTCCGCGTGACACATGGTTCTCAAGGCAAAACCTGCAGTCACGACGGTGAGTTCCTATTCACTTTCGTGTTACAGGGTTCGGTGACGCTGCTGCGTGAAGGGATTGAGCCGTTGGCACTCCACCAGGGTGATGCCATCGTGCTGCCCAGTGGTTTGAAGTACGCCCTGGCAGGATGCACAACTGACCTAGAGTTGCTGGAGGTCGCCTTGCCGGCCTCATTCAAAACCGACTTTCACGCCGAAACAGCCCTCTGAAGCCGGACCTCCCTGCTAGGGGTCAGTTCGCTTCAGGCGGTTTTCCGATCCGCGCGGCGCTGCCGCAGTTTGATCGCTTGTTCCCTGTCGGGTGTGACCAGTGCCAGGGCGATGATCATCACGACCAGGGACAGCCAGACCCAGACAGAGTGACTGTCGTTAAAGATCAGAATACCCCACATCACCCCAGCGAGTGTCACCACGTAAGCGGTCTGGCTGGCGAATACAGGGCCCGCGTAAGAGACGAGGTAAAGAAAAAGACCGTAAGCCGTTACCCCGATCATGGCCATACCCAAAATTGCCCACTGTGGTCTACCCCAGGGCAAGATCAGCGGCTCAAAAGTGCCGGTAATCAGGACCAGCGGTGTCATGATGATCGAGGCCACAAGAAACATGCCGCCGACGATGCTGTACACAGGGATATCCGGGGGCATCCGCACCGCAATGATCAGGTTTTCAACCGTGTAGCACAGCGCAGAGCCAATGGCGAGCAGCACCCAAGGTACGGCTGAACGGTCGGGCAGACTTTCGCTCGGAGCGATCAGCAGTACGATGGAGACAACACCGAGCACGACACCCAGCATCCGTATTGCCGAAAGTCGTTCAATGCGAAGGGCAGCAGCAGCCAGAAAGGTCATCAGGGGGACGGTTGCGACGGTAATCGACAGTACACCCGGCGACAGTCGAGATGCAGCGTAGAAGTAAGCAGTCCCGGGGATCACGGAGCCGACTATTCCGCAGATTATGCAAATGGTGATCACGTCACGTCGTAGGGGGAGAGGGCGTTTAAACAAAATGCCGCCCGTCACCAGGACAGTTGCACCGATAAGGCAGCACCAGAAATTGATCCCAATGGGGTGTGCGCCACCTTCGGTGGCCATTTTGGCAAGCGAAAATGAGAGTCCCCAGAGAACGCCCATGAAAAGAAGCAGGAACCAGGCCCGGCCGCTCCGGTGGACCGTTGCTGTTCCGGTGACCCCTCCTGGGTTGCTCTGATTAGGGTCAACAGCTTCGGGACCGGCATCTTGGTTTTGCATGGCCTTGGGCGCGTTTCAGGGTGCGGTACCCGTGCGGTCTAATCCAATTCAGGCGAACCCGGGATCAATTCGCCCTAGAATCCAGCCGCGGGATTCTAGCCTATGTGCTGGATAGCGGTGCGACAATATACTGTGCAATGGGCGGTTAAGGGACGGCCTTATTCGTTCTCTTGGCCGAGATGGCCTGATAAGGGCAGTCACTGCTGATTGAGATGGTCTTTGTGAACGTACGCGGGCGACAGCGGCGGTGGAATCAGGGTGCCATAGTCACGATCATCGTGCTTGGTCTTGTGCATGGGTGTTCCCTGGGCCCGCCTGACTCGGTGGAAAATATTTGTCACCTTTTCCGGGATCGCCCCGAATGGCAAGCGGCTGTGATCAGGGCCTGGGCGCGCTGGGGTGTACCACCGGAGGTCACGATCTCATTCGTGTACCAGGAATCATCATTCAGGTCGCACGCCCGCCCGCCACGGAAAAAGCTGCTGTCGATCATTCCCTGGAAGCGACCCAGCACGGCATACGGTTACGCCCAGGCGATCGACGCGACCTGGCAGCGTTATACAGAGGCCGTGGGCGATTCATCCGCCGACAGAACAGATTTCGCCGCTGCGACAGATTTTATTGGCTGGTACAACCATCAGTCCTACACGGGTCTTGGGATAGACAAAAAAGACGCCCGCGCGTCGTATCTCGCCTACCACGAGGGTCACGATGGCTACCGGATCCGAACCTACCTGGCCAAACCGTGGCTGCTTCGGGTTGCCGGGGAAGTTGCAGCTCGTGCAGACCGTTATCGCAGCCAGCTCGGCGAGTGTCCTTTGCCTTCCGAATGAGATCGTCCGGCCCTGACCGCGGTGTCGAACAGAGTTATCCTTAACGCACTACGCTGCCTGTTGACCCATGCGGTCTTCCAGCGCATACAATAAAGGTCATGGTCCGAGAACACCTCACTAAAATGATTGAACACCTGGCTGACTATGGGCTCGAGATGGTCGGGGCGATTGCCATTCTGCTGATTGGCTGGTGGTTCTCGGGGCGCGCGCACGATCTAGTTTTGCGGGCACTCAACCGGCTACCGCGCGTCGATGACACCTTAAAACCGTTCCTGTCGTCGCTGGTCCGTTATTTCATCATCGTCGTTACGCTGGTTGCGGTACTCGCAGAGTTCGGTGTCCAGACCACCTCAATCATCGCCGTGCTGGGCGCCGCGGGACTCGCCATCGGCCTGGCGCTGCAGGGCACGCTGCAGAACATCGCAGCCGGAATCATGTTGTTGCTGTTACGCCCGTTCCGGGTCGGCGATTACATAGATGCAGAAGGCATTGCGGGTACGGTCAATGTCATTGGCCTCTTCACTACGGACATGACGACCTTTGACGGTATTTACCGTTCGGTTCCAAATTCAGAACTGTGGAATCGCAATATCCTCAACTACAGTCGCAACCCGACCCGGCGTCTCGATCTCCCGGTCGGCATTTCCTACGAAGATGACGTGGAGCAGGCCCTGGCGCTGTTGCTGGAACACCTCGGTCAGGACGAGCGGGTCCTGCCGGATCCTGAGCCGCAGGTACTGGTCACCGGCCTGGGCGATTCGTCCGTCGATCTGACCCTGCGCTGCTGGGCCAACCGGACGGATTTCTGGTCGCTGCGGTTTGACCTGACCCGCAACGTCAAGCTGTGGCTAGATGCTGCCGGGATCGGCATCCCGTTCCCACAACGCGATGTGCATTTGTATCAGGCATCCTCAACCCCCGGGACGGGTGATTCTAAACAGGCTCCGATCAGTACGACCAAGAAGGTCACCAGCGGAACCTTGGGGCCTGATCACGAGGAATCAGAATAAGAATAAGAAAACCCGAACTGTCGATCGTGAGCAGCGTTGCCAGCGCAGCAAACTATGAGCAGGGCATCTGGGTTTCAAGAAAATATTGAAGGTATCCTGACTCCTGGGCTGTCTGTTTGACTGGCAGTGAAGGCATTCGACATCCCGGACTTGGCTTAACTTGGGGAAAACTCTAGCGAATGGACACCGATAGCAACGTGCTTCGAGAAATCCCCACCGGTTCCGTGGATACCGACGTTGCCGCCGGTATCCGGACCACCGAGCGATTTCGTTGCTTTCCACAGCGAGATGATATTTTTAATCGTGCGTTCTGGGATGATACCGTCCGCCGTCCCGAGACCATGGAGTTTTTTGACTCCTATCGAGTGGGGCCCGTATCGAGGCGGGGCGACGGCTTTACTCAGAAGGATTTCGCGCTGCGCAACGCAGCATGGGCGCTTTCCGATGAGTTCTCCAGCCGCGGTCAGCACGAGGGAATCAGGGAGGGTTTCAACGCACTGTTACAACCGACCGTCGAACCGGCCGCGAAAAAGGTCGAAGTGGATGATCCGGATGCCATGGCGGCCGAGATCAAACGGATCGCGAAGCTTTTCGGTGCCGGGATCGTGGGCATTGCACCTTATGATCCACGCTGGACCTATGCCGGGCGAGTGGACTCGAAAACCTTTGAGGCCCGGGAAACCGGGCTGCCTGATGGGATGACCTCCGTGGTCGTGCTGGGCCACGAAATGGATATCGGTATGGTTGCAACCTATCCTTCGGCGATTGCCGGCGCAGCCACAGGGAACACTTATTCCGAAGAGGCGTCGACGCTGATCCGCCTGTCACAGTACATTCGCAATCTCGGTTGGCAAGCAGCCGGTTCCATGAACGACACGGCATTGGTGATCCCCTACGCACTGCAGGCCGGTCTCGGGGAGTACGCCCGCAACCAGTTGGTAATCACTCCGGAGTTCGGTCCCCGGGTCCGTTTTTCCAAAGTATTCACCGACCTGCCGCTGGCACACGATGGCCCGCGAATGCTCGGAGTGCGGGCATTCTGCGAGGTCTGCACGCGATGCACCGATGCCTGTCCAGTCAAGGCACTGCCCAGTGGGCCACCAACCGAAGAAAGACCCAATCGATCCGCTCTGCGTGGTGTCGTCAAGTGGACCTCCGATGCTGAGAAATGTTTCGGATTCTGGGCAGTTCTTCGCAGCGACTGTGCGATCTGTCTGCGGGTCTGTCCCTGGAACCGGGATTTCAGTAAATGGCCCAACCGGCTGTGGCGCTGGCTCGCTGCAGGACGAGTCCGGCGTTGGTTGATCCGGCTCGAAGGGGTCATCGGGCGTGGCCAGCGTCGGCGCAGTAAGCCCTGGTGGTTGCGTTCTCAAGCAGGAGAGTCCCAATCAACCCGTTGACCGTGCCACCTGCTACGCTATGAAATCAATTTTCACAGCAAGCAGTAGGCTGTTCTCCCCAAAGCTGGCGCTGTGTGGTCGGGTACTATCCTAAGTGACTGATCGGTTTCCTTTGCATCGCCAGCAGTTCTGGGCTGGCAGCATTGCCGCACTGGCTTCTGCGATCTTGTTTGCTTCGAACGTGGTTTTCTCCAGGGTCGCCTATGATTACGGCGCCAATCTGCATGCGCTGAATCTTGTCCGCACGCTGACGTTTCTCTGCTGCCTTGTCGTGGTGGTGTTTGCGACTGGCTCAAGTGCAAAGATGAAACGGGCAGAAATGCTGCGCTGTCTTTGGCTCGGCGTCCTACTGTGTGCCGAGATGTACCTGCTGCTGGCGTCGATTCTGTTTATCCCGGTCGCGCTCGCGATCCTGGTTTTTTACAGCTATCCGTTGATGATCGCTTTGTGGGCGTGGGTTGTCGGCAAAAGTTCGTTCTCTCCGCTGGTTTTCGTGGTCATGCTGGTGGCTTTCTCCGGCCTGGTCATCACGTTGACCGGCAGTGATCTGCTATCGGTCGGCTGGCGGGGGTGGGCCGGGATCGGCCTGGCTGTCTTTGCCGCGTTGTGCTTGGCGGCGTTGTTGATTTTGAGTGAGCAAGTTCTGCAAAGACAGCATGTCCACCTGATGATGTTCTATATGTTGCTCAGCGCCACCGGCATTGTTCTGGCCATCTCCATGACCATGGCCGACCTCCACTGGCCGGAATCGTCACCTGGCTGGCTGGCGCTCAGTGCGAGTGCGGGCCTTTACGTGGGCGCGACGTTTCTACTCTTCCGGGCCGTAGATCTGGTGGGTTCGCTACAGACCGCCATCATCGACAATACCTCGCCGGTCTGGGCGATTATCCTTGGATTCATCGTGTTGTCGCAGTGGCTCAGCACCCGCGAGGTGGCTGGCGCTCTCGTCACAGTGGGCGCGGTCATGCTGCTGCAGTGGCTGCGTCGGCCCAAACCGGCTTGAGCGGCGGATCAGGCGAGGTCCTGTGGCTGGGGGTCGGCCCCGTTGTCGGGCGTTCTCGCATGGGCACGCCAGGCCGCCAACAGAGCCCTGTAGCGGTAGTGCGGCATCTCCATCGTCGCCGTCCTGACAGCGTGGCGCAGCACCCGGATGTCTTTTTCTGAAAGGTGCCGAAAAACCTCCCCCGGGGCATGTCGAAAGAGGTGGGCCAGAAGGAACGCGTCGGGAATCTGGTACATCGGGGCATGGTGCCCCAGTGCCTGTCTCAACAGGTGAGTCCGCGCTGACGATTCCTGTGGGGTCAGGAACCGTTTGCTTGAAAGGTCCGGGCGATGGCGGGTTGCTTGAGCATCTCGGCGTTGTTTATCGCTATGTTCGGGTAATGCGGGGCGGTAGTTGTCCCTGATGCGGCGGACGCCGCAAGCACGCGGACCTGGATCGCCGGGTCCCAGCCAGTCAACATGTTCAGGTAGATGTCGGCACTGCTGAGCTGGTGGCCGAGGAAGAAAGGGCCCTCGACCTCGCCCAGCGAGCGGTCGATGAACGCCATGATCAGGTCGAGTTTTTTCGACGCGCTGGAAGCCACGCCGGCTTCGCTACCAGGATCATCGGTGAAGTCGGAGGTATACAATTTACGCAGCAGGGCCTCCTGCAGGGTGTTGGTGAGGTACACCATCCACTGCAGGTAGCGGGACCGGTCCGGATGGTCGGGCGCCGGGCTCAGGCCGGATTCGGGATGCTTGTCGGCCAGGTAAATGCAGATCGCAGCCGACTCGATCATCACCTGGCCGTCAAAGACCAAAGTCGGGATTCGGCCGTGAGGATTCAGCTTGAGGTATTCAGGGTCTCGCTCGGTGTCGGCAGAGATGTCGACTTCAATCAGTTCGTAAGGAACACCAGCGACTTCGAGCACACACTGTGGTGAGAGGCTGGCGGCACCCAGTGAGCCATAGAGTTGATACATGGGGATTGGTCCTTCAGTCGATGTCCTGCCCGGGCGGTGCCGGGCTGTGTTACAAATGAGTCTAGCGATCGAATCCGTTCGGGGCCAGCGGATAGTGTCAGCCAGGCAGGCTGTAACACTGTTTATCAGTTGCGTCGGGCCGGATCAGTCAAGCATCGGTTCCAGCACTGGCCAGATATTGTCGAGGATGACCGGTTGGCCCTTCACAGACGGATGTATGCGATCGCGCAGCATCAGGCCGGGTTGATCGTGTACACCTTCGAGAATGAAGGGCAGGAAACTCAGGTCATTTTGATCGGCCAGGTTCTGAAAAACTTCTGTGAAGAGCCTTCTATAGTCTTTAGGATAGTTTGTGGGCAGTTCTACGCCCGCCAGTAGAATCTGTGCTTTGCCGGCCTGGATCGTGTCAATAATGAGTTTGAGATTCTGATAAATGACCGGGATGGGAAAGACCCGCAGGCCATCGTTGGCGCCCAGTTCGAGAATCACGATCTCAGGATGTTCTTCTTCCATGAGGACAGGGATTCGCGCGAGGCCGCCGGCGGTGGTCCGACCAGATTCGCTTTTGTTGATGACGCGATAGAGCGGGTGCTTTTGCGATAATCGCATACTCAGTAGTTCGGGCCAGCTTTTCTCCAGCGGAATCTGATACGCATCACTGAGACTGTCGCCCAGAATCAGGATGTTGCCCGCGTAAAGCTTGACCGGCAGACAGGTCAACACAAGCGCAAGGATCAGACGGAACATGATGCCCATTCTCACAGCGAAGAAGCTCTCCCGGCAAGTCCAGACCCCGGACGGACCCCTGACGATTCTCGACCAGGTGGATCTGGCGATCATGCCCGGGGAAGTGGTCGCTATCACCGGACCGTCCGGTTCCGGTAAGTCGACACTGATCGGATTGCTCGCGGGCCTGGAGACACCGACCAGCGGTTCCGTGTGTCTTCTGGGTCAGGAACTCTCGCTACTGACGGAAGATCAGAAAGCGGCGCTGCGGGCCGGCAACGTGGGTTTCGTGTTCCAGGCTTTTCACTTGATTAAGGGTCTGACTGCTGTGGAGAACGTCGAACTGGCGCTGGAGTTGGCCGACTCGAAGGATCAGCGTCAGAACGCTCGACACCTACTGGAGCAGGTCGGGCTCGGTGCCAGACTGAAGCACTACCCGGCACAGCTTTCCGGCGGTGAGCAGCAGCGCGTCGCCCTGGCCCGGGCTTTTGCCGTACACCCCGGCGTGCTGTTCGCCGACGAACCGACTGGTAACCTTGATGCGTCAAACAGTGAGATCGTGGCGGATCTGTTCTTTGATCTGCGCCGCCGCTACGGAAGCGCTTTGCTGCTGGTGACCCATGATCCTGCACTGGCGGGGCGCTGCGATCGGATTCTGACACTGGGTGCGGGTGGAAGGTTGCAGTCGTGACCCGCATCTATCCTGTGTTTCGTGGTCTGAAGCACGACTGGCAGGCCGGTGGTTTGCCGGTCATTGCGCTGGCATTGACTGTCGCGGTCTGTGCCGTTACTTCTGTTGGTGTGTTCAATGACCGCGTGTGGCGGGCGATGCAGGGGCGGGCGGCCGAGACGCTGGGTGCTGATCTGGTAATCCAGTCGCATGACCGGATTCCCTCAAAGGTCAGGAACCAAGCCGTTGCCCTGAGGCTCGCAGTCAGCCAGCAGATCGAATTTTCCAGCATGATCCTGACCGACAGCGGAATTCCACGACTGGTCTCGGTCAAGGCCGTTGATGAACACTATCCCCTGCGCGGCACGCTTCAAACCTCTGGCCAGCTTTTTGCACCGGCTGAAACATCAGATACGCTCCCTGCAGCGGGGGAACTGTGGGCACATGCCAGGCTGTTTGCCGAGGTCGGTATGAATGTAAACGACGAGGCCCGTCTTGGAGAGCAGCAGTTCCGTGTGGCAAGGGTGCTTGTGCAGGAACCCGACGGCTTCGCTTCGTTTTTTGCGATGGCGGCGCCCAGAGTACTGATGCGTCTGACGGATCTCGCGGCGACGGGCCTGATCTCATCGACCAGTCACGCGCATTACCGGCTCCAGGTCGCCGGCGCCGGTGACGACCTCGATGAATTTTCACGATGGCTGGATGCCGAGGGTAGCGAGGGCCTGGAACGCCGCACCGTAAAGAATGCGCAGCCCGCGGTGCGCACGGCACTGGATCGTGCGTCAAGCTACCTCGGTCTGGCCAGCCTCTCGGTTCTGATAGTGGCCGGCGCCGGAATCTTTCTGGCAGCGCTGTTCTACGCTAGGGAACAGTCTTCCGCCGCAGCCGTCATGCGTTGCCTGGGCGCGAGCCACAGACGGATCCTCGGGACCTTCGTCTTCAGAATGTCACTGGTCGCGTTCGTCGCGTCGTTGCTGGGAGCCCTACTGGGGTATATTGGCCAGACTTATCTCGCTTTCCTGGCTGAAAGCAGGCTCGGTTTCGCGCTCCCTCCGGTGACGATCTGGCCTCTCGCCACCGGTGTTGCGGTCGGCCTGATTGCCGCGACCGGTTTTGGCCTCACTCCCCTGCTGAAACTTCCAAAGGTCTCTGTTTTGGGTCTTCTCCGTCAAGAGCAGACTGTCGCCCCGCCTTCGGCGTGGCTGTCGATTGGCCTGGTTTTTCTGACCACTGGCGGACTCGTTCTCTGGGAGGCCAAGGATTCCGTGCTGGCCCTGTGGGTGCTGGGTCTCACCATCGCGCTGGTGATTGGCCTGACCGCGGCGGGTTGGGCTGCACTCCGGGCAATCGGGCAGATCAGGCTGTCTAGCCCGACCAAGCGCTATGTGCTGTCCAGCCTGGCGCGCCGCGCAGGCACCGGCACCGTTCAGGTTCTGGCATTCGGATTGAGTATCACCGCACTGCTGATGGTTACGGTGATGCGTAGCGATCTCCTGGAGAGCTGGATGGGTTCGATTCCACCCGGCACACCGAACCGGTTCCTGATCAACATTCAGCCAGGCGAGGAAACAGCAGTGAATGAGTTTCTGACTGCAGAGAAGCTCAGCGGCCGTGGCATGTTTTCCATGACCCGGGGCCGCTGGATCCGGCATAACGGCCGCGATGTCAATACCGGGGCCTACACTACGGGGCGGGCGAGTGGCGAGCGGGCAACACGGGGATTCAACCTGACCTCCGCAGCGGCGCTGCCGTCCGGCAATCGTGTTGTCGAAGGATCGTGGTGGATACAGGGGCAATACGGGGAGAAACTGCTGTCTCTGGAGCGTGATTTTGCCAGCGAACTGGGCATTCGTCTGGGCGACGAACTCACCTTCCGTATTGCGGGCACAGAAGTGACCGGCCGGGTAGTGAATCTGCGCGAGGTGGCCTGGGACAGTTTTGAGGTGAATTTCTTTGTGGTCGCGTCTCCTGGGTTACTCGAAGGCCAGCCAAGGACCTTCATCACCAGTTTCTTCATGCCGCCAGGCAATACGCAGACCCCGGGCAGGCTCTTGGAGCGTTTTCCTTCGGTCACGATGTTCGATGTCGAGGCCCTATTGAGCCAGGTTAGGTCAATCATCCGGCAGGTCAGTGTTGCCGTGCAGTACGTTTTCCTGTTCACTCTGCTGGCTGGTGTCGCGACCCTGATTGCCGCGGTGCAGGGCGGTGCCGTCGAACGCAGTCGCGACGCGGCCGTGTTGCGGGCACTTGGATCTAGTACCAGCCGCCTGTGGTTGGTGCAGTTTTGCGAGTACACGTTGCTCGGGGGGATTGCCGGTCTGCTGGCAGCGGGCTGTTCGGTTATTTCGGCTTCGATCCTCGCCAGCGAAGTTTTCGGGTTTGTGCTGACGCCCGGATGGTCTGTCTGGGTATTCGGTTTTGCCGGAGGCGCAGCAGGAATCGGCACAGTGGGCGCGCTGGTTATCGTGGGGGTCGTCAGGCGAGCCCCGCTCAGGAGCCTGGCACGGTGATTGATCAGCCTGAAAAGGGTCGGCTTCTGGTGCGAGTGGCGTTGTTAGACTGTCGGTTCAAATGAAGATGACTCGATGAATCTTACTACCGAGGAGAAGTCTCAGCGCTCCCGCCTGAACGATTGGTATCAGTTGGGACAGAGCCCGCTGATGCTGTCGATTGAAAGATCTGTCTGTGGTTGTGACTACGGTGCTACCAGCTGGACGACGCAGGCCGAGGCACAGGAGATGGCTTCGCTACTGCAGCTCGAACGCCAGACGATGCTGCTTGACCTGGGATCCGGCTCCGGTTGGCCCGCTCTTTACATGGCAAAGATCACGGGCTGCGATATTGCCCTGGTCGATCTGCCGGTTGAGGGGCTCCGCATCGCCCGGACCCGGATGCAGCAGGACAACAATTCGGGCGCCTGCTGGGTCGCGGTTGCCGATGCTGCAGAACTGCCGTTCGGGGCGGCCACTGTCGATGCGCTGTGCCACGCGGACCTTCTGTGTTGCCTCAGGAGAAAGCTAGAGGTGTTGTCCGATTGCAGGCGGGTCCTGCGCCCCGGTGGACGCATGGTATTTTCGGTGATATCGGTTGTGCCAGGTCTGGCACCGGCCGACCATGTGCGGGCTGTGACCAGTGGGCCTGAGTTTATAGAATCGCAAGCCAGTTACCCGGTACTGCTTGCCGAGGCCGGCTGGACAGTTATCGAGCAGCGGGATATCACCCGCGAGTTCACGGTTCTGACCCGTCAGCGACTGAATGCTGAATTGAAGCAAAGGTCGAAACTTGAGGAGCAGACCAACGCTACCGAGGTCGAAGAGCGCATTACCCGCGGCAGATCGAGGTCGCTCGCGTTGTCAGATGGACTGCTGAAAAGAGAGCTCTTCATCGTGAGCCATGATCAATGAAAACCAGAGACTTGAGTGCCGCCCTCATCCTCGCCACGGGCTTTGTTCTGTTGCTCTATAACGGGGGATCGCGATTCACGATGGGCCTGATGCTCAAGCCCATGGCAGACGATCTGAACTGGAGTCGGGCCACACTGTCGTTGACTGTGACTGTGTTCATGGTGATCTCAGCGGTTGTCCTGCCCTTTATTGGTCGACTCGTTGATCGCTACAACATTCGAACCGTGCTTCTTACCTCGCTTCTCTTGTCCAGTGTGAGCATCGCGTTGATGAGTATGATCCGTACACCGTTACAGGCCATTATGCTTTACGGTGTACTGTTCGGTCTGGCCACTGCCGGCACCTCGGTGGCGCCCATCGGCGTGATGGTCAGCCGCTGGTTTCCCGAACGCCTCGGGATGGCGAACAGCATCGCAATCTCGGGAATGGGAATCGGGCAGTTGGTCATCATACTGCTGCTCACATCCCAGCTCGAGGTCCTGGGTTGGCGCGGTTCTTTTCTGGCTCTGGCAGCCCTGGGGCTGGTGCTGATCGTGCCGCTTATACTGCTGAAAATTCCGCTGACTGCGCCCGGGGAGGTGGCAGGCCAGAAGGGTTCTCCAGCCGGCAGCGGGCCGCAATGGACTGTGTCGGCCTCTTTGCGTCAACCAAAGCTCTGGTATCTCATCGTGATCTATGCGATCTGCGGGTTCCAGGATTTCTTCATAGCGACCCATGTGGTGGCCTACGCGCGCGACCAGGGCGTTGGAACCATTCTGTCGGGTAATCTGTATGCTTTGATGGGGCTGGTCGGACTCGCGGGTGTGCTCGCGGCTGGATTGGCATCTGATCGGTTCGGCCCGGTCCTACCGACACTGGTGTGCTTTGTGTTGCGGATCGCACTATTCGGCGTGGTCATGGTCACCGAATCTGTTTTCGCAATCATCGGTTTTGCCTTGGTTTTCGGGTTTACCTTCTGGATCACGGCGCCCTTGACCATCGTCTTTGTCCGCCGGTATTTCGGTACAGCACACCTGGGGACACTCACCGGCATCGTCGTCATGGTTCACCATGCCGCCGGTGGTCTGGGCGCCTACGTCGGCGGTGCTGCGTATGATGCACTCGGCAGTTACCAGGTTGTTTTCCAACTGATGCTGATCCTCTCTGTCGTAGCGTTGTTCATCCCCTGGCTGATGGATAAGGCCCATCGTTCTGAGGCCGGGGTTTAATCGTCTATTGATTACACGGGCAGCTACGCCCGGTTGTGATACCTACACCTCAATGCGGCGCACCTTTCCGGGACGCGCTTGTGGCCGTATGATTAGCCGACACTCGTTCACGGGAAGGACCCAAATTTGCCCAGATCAATGGTTGTCAGTCTGCAGCCAGATGCAGTTGAAGCCGGGGCGAACGTGCTTCGGGCCGGCGGTAATGCGGTCGACGCGGCGCTGGCCTTGGCTTTTGTTCAGACCGTAGTAGATCCCATGATGTGTGGGATCGCCGGATTCGGCAGCATGCACCTGTATCTACCTCAGACGGGTGTGCATGAGATCATCGATTTCCACGGACGTGTGCCGGCCGCGGCAACGCCGGAAATGTGGCAGGACTGCATCCTGGGGGAGACCGAAGACGGCTTCGGTTTTGTCCTTAAGGGCGCGGTCAATGACATCGGTTACCAGTCCATCACCACGCCTGGAACATTGAAGGCGTTCTGGCAGGCCCATCAGCGATTCGGCTCCAGGCCTTGGCCCACATTGCTGGAATCGGCAATCCGCTACGCGTCTGATGGCTACGTCGTTACTCCGGGGGTATACGGCTACTGGACCGGTGCCGGTCTGCCGGGAAGAGTCAGTGTCCGGGACCGACTCGGCTTCTGCGCTGATGGACAGCAGGTCTACTTTGACCCAGATGGCCAGGTGATGCCGATCGGCAGCATGGTACGCAATCCCGGACTGGCGCAGACCTACGAGCGGCTTGCGGCTGACGGGGCAGATGTTTTCTACACTGGCGATATCGCCCGGCAGATCGATTCGGACATGCAGCGTAACGACGGGCTGCTTAACGCTCACGATCTTGCTGACTATGCGACAGAGTCACACGAACCGTTGTGGGGTGACTATCGCGGCTTGAAGGTGGCGACCAATCATCCACCGGGTGGCGGCATCATGGTCATCGAGATGCTCAATATTCTGGAACGATTTGATCTTGTCGCGATGGGCCACAACTCCTCGGACTATATCCGCACGGTCGCAGAAGCGATGAAAATCGCCACCGCTGACAAGGACAGCCACGTCGGTGACCCACGCTTCGTCGAGGTGCCGGTCGAGCGACTGATCAGCAAGGACTATGCGGTACAGCAGGCCGCTGCGATCTCGCGCGGCGAGAAGGCCCATGTCGAGCGCCTCGGGCTGAGCGAGTCACCCGGTACCACCCACCTGTGTGTATCCGACAGCGCCGGCAACATCGTCTCCATGACCCATTCCCTGGGCATGATGTCCGGTGTGATCACCCCGGGCCTGGGGTTCATGTACAACGGCTGCATGGGAGTCTTCGATCCCCGGCCAGGCCGGGCCGGCTCCATTGCACCGGGCAAGTCGCGTTTCAGTTCGATCTGTCCCACCATCCTGTTTGACGGGGATCGCCCGGTTCTGACGCTGGGTGCGCCGGGTGCCACCCAAATTGCGATGGGTGTGCTGCAGACCATACTGAATGTGGTCGATTTCGGCATGACTCCCCAGGAGGCTGTTCTCGCGCCGCGCTTTTCGGCGACCAGCGATGCCATTACCGTGACGGCCCGGATACCCCGCTACAGCTACGCCGAACTTGAAGATGCTGGTTACCGGTTTATCCGCAGTGCTTCGAGCTATGACATCGCTTCCGTGCATGCGATCGGCTTTGACCGGGATGGCGAACCAGCCGGTGGTGCCGACATCGTCTACGGTGCGGGTATGGCGCTCAAGATCTGACCGACTCGACCAGAACCGTCAAGCGGCTGTTTCCAGGCTGCGCAGCAGATTGCGCTGAATCTTGCCGCTGACGGTTTTCGGCAGTTCGTCGACGAACTCGATTGACCGGGGGTACTTGTAAGGGGCCGTGTACTGTTTCACGTGGCCCTGAAGTTCACTGACAAGATCGTTGCTGCCACGCTCCGGGTCCGGGTCCGGGTCGGCCAGGACTACGAATGCTTTGACGATCTCACCGCGTTCTGGGTCCGGCACACCGACGACAGCGCTCTCTTGAACCGCCGGGTGGCTGATCAGGGCGTTTTCAACCTCTTGTGGGCCGATCCGGTAGCCCGCCGAATTGATGATGTCATCGGTCCGGCCGACATAGAAGAAGTATCCGTCGTCGTCCTGGTAGACATTGTCGCCGGTTCTGAACCATTGGTTGTCGTCGCTTTTAAAAAGTGCCTGCTCGGTACGTTCCGGGTCATTCCAATAACCCAGCATCATCTGCGGGCTGGGCAGCCGAATCAACAACTCGCCCTGGTCTCCACATCCGCCCAGTGAACCGTCGGGCTTAAGCAATCCAGTCTCTATGCCGGGCAGAGGCCGCCCCATGGAGCCCGGCTTGACGGGCATCCAGGGGTAGTTCAGCACTGTCATCAGGACCTCGGTCTGGCCATAGCCATCAAGCAGGGGCACTCCGGTCAGTACCTGCCAGGCATCAAGAATCTCCGGGTTGACCGATTCACCGGCTGAAACGGTAAGTTTCAGTGCCGAGATGTCGATGCCGGAGATGTCTTCGTGGATCAACCTTCTAAGCTCGGTCGCCGCTGCGCAAAATACTGTGACGCCATAGCGCTCGATCAGCTCAAAACGCCGGCGAGCCTCAAACGGGCCGTCATAGAACAACACTGCGCTGCCCTGGCTCCACGGCCCGAACAGTATGCTGGTACCAGCCTTGGACCAGCCGGTATCGGCCGTACACCACATGGTGTCGTCGGGGCCCAGTGACAGCCAGTGCCGGGCTGAAAGTCGCCACGCGTACAGGCTGCGGCCCGGGTGACAGACCCCCTTGGGGTCACCAGTCGAACCGGAGGTGTAGTACATGATTGCCGGCTCCTCCAGGCCGAGGTCACAGGCGTCGAAATCTTCAGCGCACTGCCTGGTGAGCTCATGCGCGGTCCAGCCGGTCATCGATCCGTCGACAACAAGCTTTGCTTTCAGTGCCGGGAGATGATCTTTGAACTTGCTGCACTGCTCGGCAATGGTGATCACGGCAACAGCCTGAGAGTGTTCCACCCGGTAGGCGACATCCTTGGCCGTCAGCATGGTGATACACGGGATCGGCACGGCCCCCAGTTTAAAGCACGCCGTCAGGCAGATCTGCCACTCGGGAATTCTCGGCAGCATGACGATCACACGATCGCCTTGGCGTATTCCTTGTCCAGCCAGCCAATTAGCGACCTGATTTGAGCTCCTGGCGATGTCCGAAAATGTCAGAACCCGTTTACTATCGGCCGCGTCGCACCAGATCAGCGCGATTTTGTCGGGATTCTTTGCGAATCGGTCGACAACGTCACGCCCGAAGTTGAACGTTGCCGGCAGGTCAAGACGATGGGAACGACAGACCGATTCATAACGGTTCATTGATTAGACTCCTAAATCAGATGGCAGCGGCAGAGTTAGGCTTTGGCTCGCAGTTGCTATACAGATCGTTGTGTCTGTCTGTAGGTTGCATGGCCCTGAAAGTTGGTCCTGTGACCTGTCCCCCGGAGAAGCAGATCATGCTTAAACCGGGAGGGTAAGTCTATGCGCTGGGTCCGCTTGCTGTCTGAACCTGCCCCGGGTTCCTTTGACTGGGTCGAACCATAACCAAGGAGACAACTGTGGCATAGATCAAGTGCTGTAGGCGAAGCTGAGTTGCTCTAAGAAGACGAGCGGCGCTGAGAAGTGGTTGACTGACTGAAAAAACTATGCGACAAGACTTTCTCGGTTCTTGATGCCGGTTTCCCATCTCCAGAGAAAATGGAAAGAAAGCTCAGCACCATACTGGCCTCGGACGTGGTCGGCTTCAGCAAAATGATGGCCGCCAACGAGGAACGAACGCTTGATCTGCTCCGCCAGAGGCGCCAGGTCATTGATGGCCTGATCGTCGAATATAGCGGCAGTATATTTGGCAGTGCCGGTGACAGTGTGATCGCCGAGTTTCCAAGCCCCATCAAGGCGACGGAATGTGCGGTCCAGATGCAAGGCAAGATGCAGGCCATGAACGAAGACGTTCCAGAAGAGCGGCAAATGATCTTCCGTGTTGGCATTAATCTCGGTGACGTTATGGTCGCTCAGGACAATCTGTTCGGCGATGCGGTCAATGTGGCGGCGCGACTGGAGTCGGCTGCGAAACCTTCGGGAATCTGTATCTCCCAATCGGTGTTCGACATGGTCAGCCAAAAAATCAAGGTCTCCTACGAAGACGCCGGGGAGCTTGATCTGAAAAATATCGAATATCCCGTGCAGGCGTATTTCGTGATCCAGAGTAAAGGTGCCACGCGTTACACCCGGGGTGCCTCCGATGCTCCCCAGGTCACAGTGGAACAAGCCGAGCCAGGCTCTCTGGCGGTAATGCTGTTCAAGAACCTGAGCAAAGACGAGGAGCAGGCTTATTTCTGCGAAGGGTTTTCAGAGGATCTGATCTCGGCCTTGTCCAGGTACCGGAAACTGCTGGTGGTCTCTGGGAACGCCAGTTTCGCCTACCGGGACAAAGCAAGCAGCCCAAAGGAGATCGGCCGCGAACTCGGGGTGCGTTACATCCTCGAGGGGAGCGTTAGAAAACTTGGGCCGAAGATGCGAATCAGTACCAGCCTGATTTCGGCCGACCGGGAGAACACGGTCTGGTCGAACAAGTTCGATACCACGATTGACGAGATTTTCGACATACAGGATGAACTGGTCGAGACGATTGTCTCGACCATCGTGGGACGGGTAGAAGCCGACGCGACACAGCAGTTGTCGACATCCAGGCCGGAGAATCTGGCTGCTTACGATCTTGTTCTACAGGGACTGGAGCATCACCGGCGAAGCGGTGTTACTGGTGAGAACGCTAGAAAGGCCTACGATCTGTTCGAGAAAGCCATCGAAATCGAACCTGCTTATGCCCGGGCCCACGCCTGGCGGGCCTGTTCACTGGCCAATGTCGCAGAGTGGTATCCAGAGGAATTTGACGAAGACTGGATCGAGGACTGCACCGGTTCGGCGACCAAAGCCCTGGAGATCGACCCCAATGACCCGGAAGGTCACCGGATCATGGGGGCGATCAAGCTGGAGGCCCGCGATTATGAGTTGGCCCGGTACCACCATGAAAAGGCCCGTGAGCTCTGCCCCAGTGATGCCTACATCCGGGCCCGCTACGCGACACTGCTGATTTATCTGGGCCAGCCGGAACCGGCACTTGAGGAGATCCACCTGGCCATGCGCATTGACCCCTTCTGTCCGGATCTGCTGTTTGAAGATGAAGGCATCTGCCAGTTCTGGTTGGGTTCCCTGAGTAAAGCTGCTGAAAGCTTCCGTAAGTTGAAGGTTCCAACCCGCAACAGCTTGTTCTACCTGGCTGCAACACTTTCAAAAATGGCTGAAGCTGAAAAAGCAACGGAAACTTTGAAGCAGGCGAATACGACGACGGGTCTGAGCGTGGACCGGTTTATCCAGTCCCAGGCCTACCGGGAAGAAGAACGGATTGCTGAACTTCGCCAGGCACTGGAGTCAATCACTGACTGACCTTTGTAGCTTTGCCACTCGCCCGCCTGGGGTGAGGTCATCGGCTGGATTCATTTTGGTTGTATTGAGAGACTGACGATGTCAAACCCGACACTGCCTGCAGGTCCTTTCGTTACCACTGTGGTTGGTAGTCTTCCTAAGCCTGCCTGGTTGCAGGAGAAACTACCGCTTAACACTCGCGGCAAGCAGGTGCACGGCAAGGGTGCGGCCTGGCTGTTCGAGGGTAACCAGCTGCACGCTGCCCAGGACGATGCCGTGCGGGTTGCCCTACATGACCAGAGTCTTGCCGGTATTGACGTGGTCAGCGATGGCGAGCAACGCCGGACCTCGTACGTAACCACGGTGGTCTCGCAGCTTGCGGGTTTCGATTACAGCGTGCTGGCCAAAAAGTGGGTGCGGAACAATCGCCGGCTGGCCGAGGTCGGCCGCTGTACTGGAGAGGTAGACTGGCAGAAACCTATTTTGGTTGATGACCTGCGTTTTACCCTGGCCCACACCCAAAGGCCAGTGAAGATTACACTGCCCGGGCCGATGACAGTCGTGGATTCAACGCTCGATGAGTTCTATGGAGATGAGCGCTCCCTGGCGATCGCTGTCGCGACGGCCCTCAACAAGGAGGCTCGCGCACTGGATGCGCTGGGACCCGCTGTCATCCAGTTCGACGAACCGGTATTCAGCCGTTACCCCGATAAGGTTGCCGAGTGGGGGGTGGACGCCCTGGACCGCTGCGTCGAGGGTATTCAAGCGGCAAGCTGCGTACACGTGTGCTACAGCTACCCGATGCCGGGTGTTCCACGGCCGATCGTCGACAGTTATCCCGCCATTCTCTCAGAACTCGAACATTCGCAGATCGATCAACTCGCGCTTGAATTCGAGGCCTCGGGCCTGAATCCGCAACTGCTCAAACTCTGCCCGTCCAAGACCGTGCTGTACGGCTGCATAGACAATGGCGCCCTCGGTTTTGAGCATGTCGAGACTGTCGAGCAGGTCGCCGACAGTCTGCTGGCGGCCGCAGAGTATCTTTCTCCTGACAGGATCCAGGCTGCTCCGGACTGTGGCCTGCTGCCGCTGGACATTGCGGTCGCGCGGCGCAAGCTCGAGGTCATGGTGGCCGGTGCCAGGCTGGCGCGCAGCCGCCTTTGAATCCCGGTCAGCCACGCACCGAGGATCTGGCTGGGTGAGCGCGCTGCAGCCAGGACCTGCCAGAGGCTAATTCACCTTCAGAACGCCACCTGGTCTGCCCCTTTCAGGGCCAGCATCTCTCTGGCCTCGTCCGGCGTTGCAATCTCCAGAGACAATCGTTCCAGGATCCGACGAACGATGGAGACCTGTTCTGCATTTGACGTCGCCAGGCGGCCCTTGCCGGCATAAAGACTGTCTTCCAGGCCGACTCGGACGTTGCCGCCCATCACGGCACTCATGGTGACCAGTGGTATCTGGTGGCGGCCACCGGCCAGTACGCTCCAGATGTACTGATCTCCGAACAGCTTGTCGGCGATCCGGCGCATGTGGGTGACGTTCTCCGGGTCAGCGCCAATGCCCCCCAGAATACCGAAGATCGACTGAACGAATAATGGGGGTTTAACCAGGCCCCGGTCCAGGAAGTGAGCGAGGTTATACAGGTGGCCGATGTCGTAGCACTCGAACTCGAAACGGGTTCCGCAGCCTTCACCTAACTCCTGGAGGATGTATTCGATATCCTTGAAGGTGTTGCGGAAGATGAAATCACGGCTGTTCTCCAGGTGAGCACGTTCCCACTCGAAGCGAAACTCGTCATACCGGGCCAGCATCGGGAACAGGCCAAAGTTCATCGAGCCCATGTTCAGTGAACTCATCTCGGGTTTGATCCTGAGTGGCGCCGCCAGTCGTTCATCGACGGTCATACCATGACCGCCGCCGGTGGTGATGTTGATTACCGCATCGCAAGCTTCTTTGATGGGCGGGAGAAATTGCATAAACACATCCGGGTCAGGTGTCGGCCTGCCGTCGTCAGGGTCGCGGGCGTGCAGGTGGAGCACCGCGGCGCCGGCTTCGGCGGCCGCGATCGACTGCTCCGCGATATCCTTGGGCGTCAGCGGTAGGTGGGGTGACATACTCGGCGTGTGTATCGATCCCGTACTCGCACAGGTGATGATGACTTTTCGGCTGGCGGCCATAGGTTTCTCCTGGTATTGGGTTGATCTGCAGAGCCGGGCTTCGTCGCGACTGATCGAACCTGTGCTCGAGCCAGGCTTGCAGGTTTCAACGTCGCCAAATGGGCCTGATGTTTGACCCGCTATGTTAAGCCCTGGAGGCAGGGCAGAGAAATACTACGAGGGCGCATCCCCCCTGTCGAGGCAACTTCTGCCATCGATAAATGCCGTTCAGCCGAAGGTTCCAGGACCGAAAGCTGTAATATCAACTTTTCTATAAGGGAATTGTTTGTCTGGCCAACGGCACCGGTGCATCGCAGGCCGTTGCAAAGAGCCGGCATTCGGCAACAAAAAGGAGAGCGGGACATGGGCAAAGATGTTGTCGGCATTGCTGGTTGTGGCGCAATGGGGCTGCCGATGGCCCAGCGTCTGGCCGATTCCGGGTATGAGGTCTGGGGTCACGACGTGAGGCCAGCGGCCGAATTTGGTGGATTTGCCAGCCGTATGGTTGCAGATGCGACAGGCTTTTCGAGTCGCTGCAACATCGTGATCTCAGTGGTGCGGGATGCTGCCCAGACTCGCGATTTGCTGTTCGGTGATTCACAGGGCATCGTAAGAGGGTCGCAGATCCCGGATGTTCTGGTCATCAGTTCTACGCTGTCACCCCGCTTTGTTCGGCAACTTTGTGAAGAGTTGCCGGAGGGTGTGGCACTGGTCGATGCGCCGATGAGCGGTGCGCCTTACCGGGCCAGAAGTGGCACTCTCTCGTTCATGCTGGGGGGATCCGACGATGTGCTTGAACGACTCATCCCGCTGTTTAGGGTGATGGGGCAGGACATCTTCCGGATGGGGTCGGTTTCCATGGGTATGACGACCAAAGTTCTCAACAATTACTGTGCGGCCACCTCGGTGGTTGCGACCCACAGGGTACTCGGTATGGCGCAGGCGCTCGGGCTCGATCAGAGATATCTTTTGAAGGTCATGAAAGTGAGTTCGGGTTCAAACTGGTTTGCTGACCATATCGATCAGATTGACTGGGCCAGGGAAGGATATTCCGCCTCAAATACCGTTGGCATCGTAGAGAAGGACGTCGAGTCTGTTCTTGACGCCATATCAGAATACCCGGCTGTGCTACACGCGCCGTTGGACGATGCTCTGCTCGCATCGCTACGTACCTTGGAACCCCTGGAAATCGATTGATCGCTTGGTTGAGAGACTGGTATGCCTTGTTGAGCCGAATGGTCCAGGAGGCCCCCTCAAAAGGTGAAGCGCGGACACGTACAGGGGGCGGGTTCACGAGCCGTTTTTGGCCGATCGCAGTTCTGACGCCTTGAATATATCCACCCGGCACGGTCTCGGTGAAGCCGCCACGATGGTGGTCATTCTCGCTTTTGTCATGAACCTGATGTCGCGGGGAATGGGCGAGACATTTGCGGTCTTTTTGCTGCCGATCGAATCGGAAATGGGTTGGACCCGGGCGACCCTGGCCGGCATCTATGCGCTTTACATGGGTGCCCACGGTCTGGCCGGAATCGTTGTTGGCTGGTTTGTGGATCGAGTCGGTCCCCGGGCAGTTTATACCGGCGGTCTGGGGCTTTATGGGCTCGCTTTTTCACTGGCGCAGTTCGGCACTGTGCCCTGGCACTTCTACCTGACGACCGGCGTCATTGCCGGTGTCGCGATGACGGCGATCGGCATGACCACGGCTACAGTGCTGATCACGCGCTGGTACCAGGGCCTAAGAGCCCGTCAACTGTCTCCGGCGATTTCGATCACGTATGCCGGCATGGGCGCTGGCGTGATGTTGTGGATTCCCGTCACCCAGGTGCTGATTGACTCGATAGGCTGGCGACAGGCTTATGGAGTACTCGGCCTGATCTTGTTTGCGGGGGCTGTGGTCGTCTACCTATTACCGTGGCAACGCCTGTCCCGGCCAACCGATCCAGGTTTGTCGACTACTTCCAAGGCCGGTGCCGGGAGCCATACATCCAGTGGCTCCGACCTTAGGTCTGCACTTCGAACGCCGGTCTTCTGGTCCCTTTTCACGATACTGTTTGTCACTGCCGTTGCTATATACCTGGTCTCACCACAGATGGTTGCTTATCTGGTTTCGGTCGGATTTGGTGCGACCACCGCGTCACTGGCCTTCAGCGGACACGGGTTTCTCACGGTGTTCGGTATCGCAGGAACCGGATGGTTGGCAGGCCAATACGGTTCAAAGCGGATTGTGACGCTGTCCTATGCCATGACGATTACTGGCATTATCGGTCTGGCGACTCTGATGGCTTTCCCGGTACTCATTCTGCTGGCTCTGGCAATCGTACCGCTGGGTTTGAGTCAGGGTTCGAGGGGCCCCATCGTGTCAGCACAAGCTTCGCGGGTATTTGCCGGCAGGGGGTTGGGTGCGATCTATGGCGCGATGACCATGGGTGTGGGTCTAGGGGGCATGATCGGCACGTGGTTGTCAGGGGTTCTGTACGACCTGAGCGGTGGCTACACGCCTGCTTACGTGCTGTCTGTTATGTGTGCACTGATCGGTGTGTTCGTGTTCTGGTGGATCCGTGACCCCGCCCTGCGTTGAAGCTATCTTGAGCCATTCGATGTGATCTCAGACGACCCAGGTCAAGGTGACAGGTAGTGGGCTGTTCTTCAATTGGGTTAATCTAGCGCCAGTCGCCGGATCAAGACAGAATTGTTACAAAGGGCGGGACAGCATGAGCATCCGATTTGAAAGGGAAGGGCGCCTGGCATGGGTCACGATTGACCGGCCGGAGGCGATGAATGCGCTGGACATGGCGCACAACGAGGAACTGAATCGCGTCTGGGCAGAGTTTCGCGATGACGAAGGTCTGTGGGTGGCGATTCTCACGGGTGCTGGAAACAAGGCTTTCTCCGCCGGTGCTGACCTGAAAACGCTGATTCCAGCCCAGGGTGAGGGCGTTATGGAAGACTGGAACTTCGGCGGTATCACCCGGGGGTTTAAGACTTTCAAACCCATCATCGCCGCAGTCAACGGCGTTGCGCTGGCCGGCGGCCTGGAAATGGTACTTGCCTGTGACCTCAGGGTCGCCGCAGACCATGCCCGGCTCGGTCTGGCTGAGGTCAAGTGGGCGATCATTCCAGGTGCCGGGGGTACCCAACGTCTGCCCCGCGCCATACCGCTGGCCCGCGCGATGGAAATGATCCTGACCGGTGATCCCATAACGGCTGACGAGGCATATCAGTTGGGCCTGGTTAATCGGGTGGTCAGCGCGGACAGTCTGATGGCCGAGGCCCGCTCACTGGCAGAAACCCTGTTGGCTCGCGGTCCCCTGGCGCTACGCGCTGCCAAGCAGGCTGTCCTGGAAGGTGCCAGCCTCAGCTTCGACCAAGGACTGGCACTGGAACTCGATCTGTTCAGCAAGGTCATGCGCACCGAAGACGCTGCGGAAGGTCCGCGGGCCTTCGCCGAAAAACGCTCACCGAAGTTCCAGGGAAGGTAGGACTCATGCCGCTCGAAACGCCCACGGCGTCGTGGATGAGTGAAGAACATCGACTTTACGCCGATTCCATTCGGCGGTTCCTCACCGATGAGTACATGCCGCACCTCAAACGCTGGAACGACCAGGGTTTCGTGGATGCGGATTTCTGGGAAAAAGCCGGAGAGGCCGGTATTCTCGGCGCATCGATTCCCACCAGTCACGGTGGTTCCGGGGCAGATGCGACCTTCGACGCGATCACCACCTACGAACAGGCGCGCCTCGGTGATTTCAGCTGGGGATACAGCATTCACACGATCGTGGTGCAGTACGTCATTGCCTATGCCACTGAAGAACAGAAACACCGCTGGCTCCCACGGCTTGCCGCTGGTACGCTGGTCCCAGCACTGGCCATGACCGAGCCCGGTCAGGGATCCGACCTGCAGTCCGTTGAGACCTACGCTGTGTCTGATGGCGATGGTCTACGAATCAACGGCGCCAAGACATTTATCACCAATGGCCAGACCGCAAACCTGGTCTGCCTGGTGGTGAAGACTGAAAAGGATGCCGGTGCCCGGGGTGTGTCGCTGGTCATGGTCGAAACTGACGCGGTTGAAGGTTTCCGCCGTGGGCGCAATCTGGAAAAGGTCGGCCTCAAGGGGCAGGATACCTCGGAGCTGTTCTTTGACGAGATGCGGGTTCCTCGGGCGAATCTTCTTGGTCTCGAGGAAGGCCAGGGGTTCTACCAGTTGATGAACCAGTTGCCGTGGGAACGGCTGGTGATCGGCATCGGGGCGCTGGGCCACATGGACTTTGCCCTTGCCCAGACACTGGCTTATGTTAAGGAGCGCCAGGCCTTCGGCCGGGCGGTTTTCGACTTTCAGAACACGCGCTTCAAACTGGCTGAACAGAAGACCAAGGCTGAGGTCACCCGGGCCTTTATCAATCACTGCATTGAACTTTTGCGTGATGGACAGCTCGATGCGACGACCGCATCAATGGCGAAATGGTGGGGCTCTCAGATGCAGTGCGAGGTGATCGATGAGTGCCTGCAGCTTTTCGGCGGCTATGGCTACATGCTGGAATACCCTATTGCCCGCGCCTGGGCCGATGCCCGCGTGCAGAAGATCTACGGCGGTACCAACGAGATCATGAAGGAGCTTATTGCCCGCAGCCTGTGACCAGACGTCGGTGTCCCGTGTTTGGCTGATCACCTTATGGAGGGTTGGAATTGTGCCCGTTTAAGACCCCGACGGGTTGTAGGGGGCACAAGAGGCCTACCCACAAAACACCATCCCGCCGATTTTGACTGGATTGAAACGCCGAATCGCCTACCAACGTCGGCAGTCCGATGCACATTCGGGCTCGGCTGGTACATTGTTAAGTCGGCACCTATGATTACCAATATGACAACCGTCAACAGAAAACTGGCTGCGATCCTGGCTGCAGATGCGGTTGGATTCAGCGATCAGATGGGTGTCGATGAAGAACGCACTCTGGCGGTGCTCGGGGTGTGTCGAAAGATCATCGACTCCAGTGTCCTGGAACACGGTGGCCGGATCTTCGGGTCTGCCGGAGATAGCGTGATCGCGGAATTTCCGAGTCCGGTAGAAGCGGTCCGTGCAGCAGTGGACTTTCAAGCAACCCTGAAAAACCGCAACAACAGTGTTGCCGAGAATCAACAGATGACCTTCCGCGTGGGTGTCAATCTAGGAGACATCATCGTCGAAGGTGACAACTTGTATGGTGACGGTGTGAACATAGCAGCCCGCCTCGAGGGAATTTGTTCGCCCGGCAGCCTGTACGTTTCGGCTGCCGTCCACGAGCACATCAAGAACAAGCTGACCTGCGAATATGGTGTGCTTGGAGAGCAGGTGCTAAAAAACATCGCCGAGCCGGTCATCGTCTACGAGGTGCACTTCGACCAGGCCTTGGAGGGTGAAGAGCCGCTGGCCTCTAACGTTTCAGACTCAGTGGTGGAAGAACCGGCCCCCGATCATCGCTTGCCGCGTCTTGCACTGATGCCCTTTCGGTCGTCGTCTCAGGATGCTGAAACGATCGGATTTGCAACCGGCCTGGGAGAAGATCTGGCAGTCATGATGGGCAAGCAGACAGCGATCGAGGTGATCGACCAGATGTTGGTCGCAAACATTGCAGCGGGTTCAGACGCTGCTGCAGAACTTCGCCAACAGGCCGGTGCCGATTACGTACTCGAAGGCAGTGTACGCAGCGCCGGTGGCAAGGTCCGGGTGAACGTCTACCTGACCGATACCCACCAGAAACGCCAAATCACAGCGAACCAGTACGACCGTGTGCTGGAGGACATTTTCGAGGTTCAGGACGAACTAACGAGGACGATCGCCTTTAATCTGCGAAGGGACGTCAAGATGCAGTACTTGGAGAACCTACCCAGCCAGTTGGACGAGGACCTTAGTGTGCCGGAGTTGTTGGACAAGGCGGCGGGTCTGTTTCAACAGCCTGCTCGGGATCGGAGAGAGGCCGTGCGAACTCTGGAGTTAGCGGTCGAGAAGGCATCCGACAATGCAATGGCACATGCTATGCTGACATTGGCGCTATGGTTTCGCGACCAGGATACACCGCTGGCCCCGAGCGAGGACCTTAAAGTACGTATGGAGACTGAATGCCGGGAGGCCAGACGGCTTGATCCCACCATGACGTTCGCTTTGCAGACGGAGGCCCTGTGTACACTGCAGCGTGGGGGTCCAGACTTGATTCTCGACCTGCTCCGTACTGCCAAATCGAACAGTTTCTGGGAAACAGGACGCCGGAATAATCTCCCCCTAGACAGCAGTCTGACCATGATCGAGATCCAGGAAAGCAGGGAGAAATCGGCGTTGGCGTCGCTGGACCCCTCGCGTTCGGGTTCTCACCTGTACGCCAGCGTGTTTCTCGAGTTGATGAATCACGCGATCGCATGTTATGCAATTGGGGAAACTCAGAGTGCCCTGACGTCCCTGCGAAAGATGGATGGGCTGTGGCCGTCCGCTCGAAGCCATCTATTACTGCAAGCGGCCTGCGAACAGGAATTCGATCAGGCGCGTGCGCAGTTGCTCGTCACAAAATTAAAAGAGGAGTTTCCGGATCTTTGTTGTACGAACTGCAAGAAACCCCCATTTTTGGACGAGGGCTGTCTGAAACAGTTCATTGGTGCGCTGTTGGATGCGGGACTTCCTGACTGACAGAATTCTATCTTACAATTTCCAACCATGAGAATCAGTTGATGAGTATTTCGATCAATCCGTTGGGCAGGCGATTTGCCGGAGAGGTAACGGGTATTGACCTCCGGGGCACAGTGAGCCCGGAGGTAGTCGCCGCCATCGAGGCTGGTATGGATCGCTATGCCGTGCTGGTGTTCCGGGGTCAGGATATCAGCGATGAACAGCAACTCGCTTTCTCCAGGAATTTCGGATTCGTCGAGTCGTCCATTGGCGGCAATATCACCCGACCGGACCAGCGCCGCCTAGACGTTGATTTTGCCGATGTGTCGAACCTGGATGAGAACCATCAGGTCTACGTGCGCGATGACCGGCGCCGCCTGTTTAATTTAGGCAACCGGCTGTGGCATTCAGACAGTTCGTTCCGTGCTACACCGGCCAAGTACTCCCTGCTATCAGCCCGCAGCCTGCCCGAGAATGGTCCCAATACCGAGTTCGCCGACATGCGGGCGGCCTATGATGCTATCGATCCCGAAACACAGGCAGAAATCGAGAGTCTAGTGTGTGAACACTCGCTGATGTATTCACGAGGATTGCTGGGCTTTACCGACTTCACCGATGAAGAGCGCCGGACCTTTGCACCCGTACGGCAGGTGCTGGTGCGCGAGCACCCCGTGACCGGGCGCAGATCCCTGTTTCTGGCATCCCACGCAGGCACCATCGTCGGTTGGCCGATGGCCGAGGCTCGGATTTTTCTGCGTGACTTGATCGAGCACGCGACCGAACCCCGGTTTGTCTACGTGCACCGGTGGCAGGTTCATGACTTGGTGATGTGGGACAACCGACAAACCATGCACCGGGCGCGCCGTTTCAACGAAACCGCCGAAGCCAGGGACGTCCGCCGTACCACCATTGTCGGTGACGGTCCGACAACTTCACAGGCCAATGCATCATGAATGACGACCGGTACCCACCGCTGTTGGGTTACACCGATCGCCTTTCGGCACGTCCGGGTGAGATGGTCCAGGTCAAAGTCAGTAGCCAGCTGGACGGTGAGTACCAGGCAAGCTTGGTGCACATCATTTGTGCCGATCCGAACCCGGAAGGCTTGGGCGTCGTCGAGGAGGCTGTGGACGGAGGCTTTTTGGGAACATATCCCGCACGAGCACAGCTGTTTACGCCAGGGTCCTGCATGAGGGCTGACCTTCCCTCTGGCATCCAACTGCCAGAGGAGCTTTCGGTATCAGCAATGATCTGGCCGACAAGGCTTGAGGCGGGCGCCCAGTCAGTACTGTCGATCGCGTCAGACAACCAGGGCGCGGCGCTGGTGCTCGGCCTTGATGATTCGGCAAGGCCCCGGGTGACGCTGCGAATGACCGATGGCGGCTGGATCGAAACGGTCCTGCCTCGCAGCGTAGGCGAACGCAAGTGGGTCCGGTTGTGGGCCAGTCTCAGTCACGCGTCCGGTGAACTCATCATTGGCTGTGGTTCCGGGGACGATCAGGCAGTTACCAGAAGCCAAATAGAGGGATCAACTGCCCTGGTGACGGAGACCATGGACAACATTCTGGTTGCAGCTTGTGATCAGGCCGGGCAGCGGATGCACTTCAACGGCAAGATCGAGGGACCGGCGATCTACCAGACTCTGCTGGACTGGGAGGGTTTCGCCGCTCCGTCGACTACAGATCTGGGGGCGCTCTTTGCTCGCTGGGATTTCTCAAAAGATATCTCCAGTACCAGAGTTCGCGATACCGGTGCCAACGGTATCCACGGGACATTGATCAATTTTCCAGCCCGGGCGATGACCGGGTCGAACTGGGATGCGTCGGAGATGTGTTGGCGCCATGCACCGGAGCAGTACGCCGCCATCCATTTTCACGAAGACGATATCTACGACTTTGGATGGGAGACCGATTTCACCCTGACGGTACCAGAGAACATAGGGTCCGGGGTCTACGGAATCCGGCTCGAACAGGGAGAGTACAACGACACGGTCCCATTGTTCGTCTGCCCGCCCCGGGGCAGGCAGACCGCGCGGTTGTGCGTGCTGGTGTCGACTTTTACCTATACGGTCTACGGCAACCACGCACGCCCGGATTACGACGAATCCTGGCAGGACAAGATCAAAGCCTGGAATGCTTATCCCTGGAATCCGGCTGCCTATCCTCACTACGGGTGCTCGACCTACAACTTTCACTCTGACCGCAGTGGGATCTGTCACGCCAGCTATCGCCGGCCTCTCTTCAACCTGCGCCCGGGTTATCTCACCTTCGGTGCCAATACCTGTTCGGGGCTCCGTCATTTCCAGGCCGACAGCCACCTGACAGCCTGGCTGCACAACAAAGGCTACGCGTACGACGTGGTGACGGACAAGGAACTCGACGAAGAAGGCGCAGAACTGCTGGCCGGCTACTCTCTTGTGACGACCGGTTCGCACCCGGAGTACCACACCTCGCGTACGCTGGATGCATTGGAGGGTTACCGCGATCAGGGTGGGAAGTTTGCCTATCTCGGTGGCAACGGTTTCTACTGGCGGGTGGCGATCCATCCGGAGAACGAGGCGTTGATCGAGATCCGGCGGGCTGAAGGCGGTATCCGGGCCTGGGCAGCCGAGCCTGGAGAGTACTACAACGCTTTTGACGGAATGTATGGTGGGCTGTGGCGTCGAAACGGACGCCCCCCGCAGCGCCTAGCCGGGGTCGGGTTTTCCTCGCAGGGCCGTTTCTTCGGCTCCTATTACC
This sequence comes from uncultured Acidiferrobacteraceae bacterium, assembly GCA_964630665.1. Lineage (GTDB taxonomy): Bacteria > Pseudomonadota > Gammaproteobacteria > Arenicellales > UBA868 > UBA9619. The sequence continues at coordinate 38,218 of CAZVVN010000014.1, forward strand.
GGCGGACAGCGGCCAGTTACAAGCCGGAAGTCAGCTGGATGTTTGACGGAATCGACGATCAACTGATCGGTGATTTTGGTTTCAGCGGTGGGGGTGCGGCGGGCTTTGAACTGGATCGCTACGACCGCTACCTGGGGTCGCCCGAGGACGCCGTGGTCGTGGCATCGTCGGAAAACCACAACGACACTTTTGTCCTGGTGCCGGAAGAGCAACTCACGCACATTACCAACTGGGCCGGCGTCCCGAACGAGGAGTTGATCCGGGCGGACATGACCTATTTTGAGACGCCCTCGGGTGGTGCCGTTTTTTCGACCGGTTCCATCACCTTCTGCGGCAGCCTGCCATTCAACGACTTTAACAATAACATCTCCACACTGCTGTCCAATGTGTTCAACCGGTTTCTACAGCAGTAAATCTTGGGATCAGACAGGTACACCTGGGCCTCGTCGTGTGCTGAGATCCGGAGTCACCTGGCAGTCAGGTCTGTCGGCTGGCCCTGGTCACACCTCCGGTCCGTCTGCTGAAGCGGATCTCGCCGCTCTTTTTCTGAGTAGTGTGGCCGATAGCGACGGCCCCCGGTCGGGTCTGCTCCACGGGCAGACCTCGATGCAGATCCCACAGCCAAGAGTCTTGACGAAGTACATGACGCACTTGTCGAAGTCGACATACCACTTTTTCTCACCTCTGACCATCAACTTGGTATCGCTGATCGCGTCAGCCGGGCAGTCGATGGTACAGCGCTGACAGCCCAGGCACAGGTCGTCTACCCCGATATCCACGGGCCCATCGAGAGCCAGAGGAATATCAGTCAGAACACTGGCGAGCCTGAAATTCGACCCGAATGGCTTGCCGATTACCGAGCCGTGCTTACCGAGCTGCCCGAGCCCGGCATCGATTGCCAGTGGAATGTGCAGCAGGTCAGCACTCTCGCCATAGGCTCGGGCCCGCCATCCCAAGCTGCGAATATGGGCCGCCAGCCGAATAACGATTCGCGAGACGTCACGATAGGTCGTTACCGTCTCCATCGCCGCCTTACGGGTAGTGACGGCCTGCATAGTCTCGTAATCCTGGGCAAGAGCGACGACGATCGCAGTGCTGTAGTCTGCCTGCTGGCCCTGGAACAGGGCGTTCTCGGTCAGTGCAGTAATCCCGACCGCGCCGGCACCGGATCGCCTAGCCAAAGACTTGAGATCTTCAGCCATTGCTGCCGGGTCAGAAACGGTGAGCCGTGAACGGGCAACCGGACCATCGCTCTTGCGCAGCTCCCACCGGTTGAGGGCGTTGCGGAGATAGATCCCAAAGGGCATGGTAAGCCCAAAAAAACTCTCCAGTGCCGACCACTCGAGTTCCCGCGCCCCGGAACCGTGAAAGACCTGTCGCGCCCGGCGCTTCTGGTTCTCACCCAGGCCATTGATGATATTGCCGGACAGCGGTGCCGTGCGGTAGCCGTAGTGGTAGCGGGCCGGGGCGAAATATTTAGCCACCGTTCCCGTGGTCCGTCATGTCATCGAGCAGTATCAGCCGGTTGTCCTTCAGCGCCTGCCTGCTGGCACGGCGCAGGCGACTGCCGACGGTGAACCAGGCACAGATCAGGCCCGCGATCCACCAGGCAAGCAGGGCGTTTCGACGCAGACGGGGCCAAATGGAACGGTCTGTCCGGTAGAAACGCTGTTCGAAAGAACTCACGGCGCGTTCATCAACGAGGTCTCACGCTGGCACGGTCAAAAGCCAGCGATCTGGGCGCCTGCGACCGTCAACCGGTACATCAGGCGGGGATGCTGTTGTTCGTCGAACGGTGTTGGTGCGTGCAGGGTGCAACGGTTGTCCCACAGGACCAGGTCACCGGGTCGCCAATGCTGAAAATGCGTAAAACGGCTGCCGGTCGCGTGGCTTAGAAGTTCTTCGAGGAGTTCTCGCCCCTCGTGATCGGGCAGGCCTTCGACACTTTCGATATGGCATAAGGGCAGGTACAGCGACTTGCGACCCGTCGCGGGGTGTCGGGCGACGAGCGGCCGCCTGACAGTTGGATGATCCCGGCGCAGTTTATCAGTCAGCGGCGGCCGGTGGGGATTCCGGATACGGAGCAACTCGTTCAAATGATGATAGGAGTGAATCGTGTGAAGGTCGTCGATCCTGGTTTTGACCTGATCCGGCAGCGCCTCGTAAGCTGCTGTCATGCCGGCAAAACCGGTTTCACCGCCCGAGGCTGGTGCACTGAGACAGTACAGGCAGGAACCGAGCGGTTGAGGGTCGCGGAACGAATCGTCACAGTGCCAGAGCAGCGGCGGTGGGTCAGCACGGATGAAAAGTGCACTGTAGCGACCGTTCTCCACCACGTTGCCGATCCTCAGGATCTCTGGAAACCCCGGTAGCAGGAAGTCGGGGTTGTACTTGTCGTTTGGTTCCAGCGCGCCGAACAGGGCTGCGAACCGGCACAGATCGGCCGGGTCGTTGAGTTCCTGATCACGCACCACGATCAGTCCACCATGATCAATGAATGCCCGCCTGAGCTTGTGCTCACAAGCCGCGTCCAGCACCGCCAGATCCATGCCCATTATCTCGACGCCGAATCCGGAGTCAGTCAATGGCCGAACCTTGAAGGGCGAATTCATGTCATTTTCAGTTGGTCGACCCGGCTCCGTCAAAGCCTATCGGCAGGCTTCAAGCGCCGAGTTCGCTATATTAGCAACAGATTCGAATAGGATTGCCCGTACCCGGAGCATCTAATGGAGAGCAACGACGTGTCGACACCAACAAAGGTCGATCTGCTGGTCGGGGCCGATGTGCTTTATACGTTGGACGAGACGCATCCGGTGATCATCAGTGGTGAGGTGGCGATCAAGGGGAACCGGATCGTTTATAGCGGTCCTGCCTGTGCTGCTGAAAAGTGGGAGGCGAAAGAAAGGATATCCGGCTGCGGGAGGGCTGTCCTGCCGGGATTCGTCAACTGTCACAGTCATGCAGCTTCCGCGCTGTTTCGAAGCCAGAGCGACGACGGCCTGGGTGGGCAGGCGCTTTATTCAGTTGCGTTTCAAACTGAGAAAGACATCCCAGTCGGCGACTGGCGTGATCTGGCCCGACTCGGTGTGATCGACATGATCAGGTCAGGAATCACCACGATCAACGACATCTGGTACGAACCAGACGCATTGGCACAGGCTGCTGTTGACGCAGGGCTACGCGCCCAGATCGCCTTGAAGGTGTTTGATGTGAGACTGGAGGCGCTCCATCGTAACCACTATGAACGGGTATCCGGACAGGGAGAAGCCCGCCTGCGGCTCGCTGTCGAATTCGTCGAGAAATGGCAGGGCGCAGCGGATGGATTGATCTCGGGGCGTCTGGGCCCGCATGCGACAGACACCTGTAGCGCAGCGTTACACCGGGAGGCGTGTACCGAGGCCCGGCGTCTCGGAGTGGGCCTGCACACGCACGTGGCTCAGTCGCGGCAAGAAGTCGAATACTGTCAGTCCACCTACGGTAAAGGCCCGGGGGAATTCCTGGCTGAACTCGATGTGCTGTCGGGTGCCTCGGTGTTGGCGCACCTGACGTTTGCCTCCAATCAGGATCTCGACGCCATCGCAGCGAGCGGGGCGGGCTATGCCCACTGCCCCACGATCTATCCCAGGCGTGGGGCCTACCCTGATCTTTCCGGGATTCTGGCCCGGGGTATTGGAACCGGATTCGCCACCGACTGGATGATGAATGATCCATTTGAAGCGGTCCGCAATGCGATGAACGCCGTGCGACTGCTGGCTGGGCGTCATGATGCGTTGACCTCGCTGCAGGCCTTGAGGCTGGCGACGGTCGGCAGCGCGAGGGTCATGGGTATGAGTGATGAGATCGGCAGCCTTGCAGTTGGAAAAAAAGCCGACCTGATCCAGATCGAGCTTGAGCGTCCGCATCTGCAGCCTTTCTATGCGGAACCGGCTTCTATCGCCTATTACGTACGGGCTTGCGACGTGGTGAACAGTGTGATCGACGGTCGGGTGGTAATGGCTGACGGTGTAGTGTCCGGCCTGGATGAGCCATCCATCGTGGCCCGCGTGAAGGCGCACATTCCCCACTGGCTCAGGCTGATGCGAAGTTATGGTGGGGTCGGGGCATTTCCAGGGTGCCCGTGTAGTTGATCAGGCCGTACCGACGGATCGTACACCCGTTGTGGTAAAACCAGGGAACAGCCTTAATGTACGAGCACAAAACGAGGAGAACGCAGCGTGAAGTTTTATGACTGTCAGACCGCACCCTCACCAAGGCGGGCACGAATTTTTATCGCCGAGAAAGGCGTGGCTGTCGACACGGTCGAGGTGGACCTCAGGTCCGGCGAACACCTGAAGCCGGAATTTGCGGCCATTAACCCTTACTGCACGGTGCCAGTGCTGGAGCTAGACGACGGTACCCGCTTGAAAAGCACGGCCGCGATCTGGCACTACCTTGAAGCGCAATTTCCAGAGCCCCGGTTGATGGGTGCGACGCCGACCGACCAGGGCAGGATCGCTGACCTGCAGTGGCACATTGAGTCTGGTGGTTTTATGGCAATGGGCGAGTACCTGCGCAATTCGGCCCCACCCATGAAGGGCCGAGCTGTGACCGGCCCAGTAAGCTATCAGCAGATTCCGGAACTTGCTGAACGCGGCAGACAGCGCATTGAGCGTTTTTTGGAAGACGTCGACGACCTGGTCGGTGATCAGGCGTTTGTTGCCGGGGACAGTTTTTCCGTTGCCGACATCGATCTGCTCGTGCTGGTCGAATTTGTCGCCTGGCGAAAGCTGGGTCTGCCCGAAGGCGCAAAAAATGCGCAGCGCTGGTACGACGCGGTCAGTGCCCGGCCGAGCGCAAAACTGTAGAACGAATCGCACTGAGTACGAGTTTTAGTGTCGATTCCCCGCACCCGTCTCAAAGGTGTTTTGCTGACCCTGGTTGGTGTCACAGTTGTCAGTCCAGACAGTCTGCTGATCCGACTGATGCAGACCGACATCTGGACCGTGCTGTTTTTTCGTGGAGCTCTGGGTGGCGTCGCGCTGTACGTCATTTCACTGTTGCTGGAGCGCCCCACCGGTGTCAGAGGCTTCCAGCGCATGGGATTGGCCGGTCTTGCCGTGGCCGTATCCTATACGGCTTGCACACTTTGTTTCGTATACGCGGTGACGCACACCACGGTGGCCAACACCCTGGTTATCATGAGTGTCTCCCCGATACTCGGTGCTTTCCTGAGTCGCATCTTTGTCGGAGAAGATGTTCCTCGGCGAACCTGGCTGGCGGCATTCGTGATCGTCGCCGGGCTGGTCATTATTTTTCGTGCGAGCCTGGACGGCAGTTCCATCGCCGGTGACCTGGCAGCACTGGGGGCGGCCGTGCTGCTCGCAACCAAGTTCGTGATTGTGCGGTCCTGCAAAGAGATCAGCATGGTTCCAGCAATCGCGGTAGGCTCGCTGATGACGGGCCTGATCGCTTTGCCTTTTGCTGTGCCGGTGGTTCTGTCATCCGAGGGCTATATTTATGCTCTGTTACTGGGCCTGGTACTGGTTCCACTGGGTACCTCGATGACGACGCTGGGGCCCCGTTATCTGCTGGTCCCCGAATCCGGACTGATCATGCTGCTCGAAGTATTGCTGGCCCCCCTCTGGGTCTGGCTGGTCATTCGAGAAATGCCGTCAAGCGAGGCGCTTGCCGGTGGTATCTTGATCCTGGGTGCCCTGACGCTGCTGCTGGTAGGGTCGCTGAGAGCGTACCGGCACCCGCGGGTCTGACAGATGTGGCAGGCGCCCGGTCTAGCGGTGCTTGAGGGTAAGATAACCACATGACAATAGACCTCGGCGAGCTGTTGCCGCCAAAGACCGTGATCCCGGTCCTGCAAATCAATTCAGCGGACGAGGCGGTGCCGCTGGCTGGAGCCCTGATTCAAGGCGGTCTCAGGGTACTTGAGATCACGCTGCGAACGGATGCTGCCGAGCAAAGTGCCAGGAACATCATCCAGGCATTTCCGGATGCGCTGGTGGGCATCGGCACGGTCCGGGATGCCGTGGGGCTCCAGAAGGCCCTTTCTCTTAATGCAGGGTTTGCCGTCAGCCCCGGCTCGACGCCGGAGTTGCTGGCCGCGGCAACTGAGTCTGGCCTCCCATTTCTGCCGGGTGTGTCCACTGTTTCCGAGGTGATGACGGCCCGGGCTGCAGGGTTCAAGGCCCAGAAACTCTTTCCCGCGGCGCACCTCGGTGGGACTGCCATGCTGAAAAGTCTCGGGGCACTGTTCGAAGACGTCAAATTCTGTCCGACCGGTGGGGTGGACCGCGATAATCTCGCTGATTACCTGGGGCAGGCCAATGTATTTTCGGTGGGCGGCAGCTGGCTGGCACCGGCTGGCCTGGTGTCCGCTGGCGAATGGCAGGCTATTGCTGATCTGGCCCGGAGTGCTGTCGAAACCGCGAGCCGTTTTGCCGCCCAGTGATCGCCCGGACACAGCGCTTTGCAGCGATCGGCGAGTGCATGATCGAACTCCGCGACCGGCAGCGCGGCGGTTTTGACCTCGCGTTTGGCGGTGACAGTGCGAATACCGCGATCTACATTGCCCGCCTGCTACGACACATGCCGGTCAGTGTTGACTACGTCAGTGCGCTCGGTGACGATCCTTACAGTGATCAGATCATGAGTTTTCTCGAAGGCGAAGGTATCGGTACCCACCTGGTGTGTCGGCTTGGTGGTCGGCTGCCGGGTCTTTATATCATTCGAACGGATTCGCGGGGCGAGCGAAGATTTTACTACTACCGAGACCAGGCTGCCGTGCGGGAGTTGTTCTCCGCTGGCGGTGACCAGATCCATACAGCCCTGGAGGAGTACGACTGGCTCTACCTGACCGGCATTACGCTGTCAGTCCTGCAGGCGGAAGAGCAGATCGAAAAACTCATCGAAACGCTTGCCAGGGCGCGAGCAAAGGGAGGTCGGGTGGCCTTCGACAGCAACTATCGGCCTGTCGGCTGGGCTTCCGCTGAGTCTGCCCGTGCCATTTTCCGCGATATTCTGGGTTACATCGACGTGGCTCTGGTCACACTGGATGACGAGCAGGCCCTGTTCGGCGATGACGATGACGCGAGCTGTGCGGGTCGCTTGCATGCCATGGGTGTCGCTGAAGTGGTGGTCAAACTGGGAGCGAGCGGCTGCTTTGTTTCAGCCGAGCGCGTGCAACGGCACATCTCGGGAATTCCCAATCCCAGCCCGGTGGACACCACCGCCGCAGGGGATGCCTTCAACGCAGCGTATCTGGCCTCCCGGCTTATCGGTGGGGACCCGAATGCTGCTGCACAACGCGGAAACGAACTGGCGGCTGAAGTGATCCGCCACCGTGGCGCGGTCATAGCGACTGACGACATGCCGGATGCTTTTGAGCCACCCGAATAGGCGAACAGGGCACCCGTTCGAGTGCGACTTGATCAGCCTCGGCGCTTGACGAAAGGTTGCATCCTGATCGATGCTTTGTCCCAGACGTTCAGTTTATAGAATGGATCGCCCTGGTTGAAACGCTCGGCTTCGGAGCGGTTCTCAACGTCGACGATAATCAGGCTGCCGGCTGGAGTCGTACCGTCATCAGCAGTAACGGGACCGGCGAGTACGATCTTGGTGGTAGTGGTGTCCAGATACTCCCGGTGAGCATCATAGTTGGCAAGTCGAATCGGCAATCCCTCGTCGCGGTCGAGGCAATGTATCGCGTATAGCATAGGGCTGTGTTCCAGTTGGTTGGTAGTCGGAGCTCTAGGCCTTTCCCGCGGGCGTTGAGTCAGAAGACCTCAGGACCGCCTCATTCTCCTTGATCTGCTTCTGCCGTTTAGCCGCATTGCGGCTGTTGACCGGTCGTATTTTGTTCATCACTTTGCCCTTTTTCACTCTGTTTCCCATACGCTACTCCTTGCTATGTTTACCGTCAGGACCTGGATTCTATAATAGACGCGTTTGGTCATATCTCAATTAATCTCCGGGTGTGTCCCATACGCGCGAACGAGAATAGAGTGACACTCCGGGATTTTTGCAGATTAGCTGAAAACTTTCCCAATTCTTGTGTTGAATTGATCTGGATCTCTGAAGTCATGTGAGAATCAGGAAATACTGTGTCGCGTATCCGGCCTATTGACGTGATCCATGCTGATCATGGGTGGCGTTTGAGCAGCTGCGCTAAACTGTTTGATCTGCTGCTTGTGACGCAACCACCGTATAACAGGATGAAAGATAAGCTTGCTAACAACGGCTGTCGTGCCCATTAAGGGGATGAGATCGGTATGAACGAGGAGTTAATTTTCAGTCTGCTGCTCGGCCTAATCATGTTTGCGGTCGCCGTGATGGCGTTCTGGCGCGGGTTGATCCACTGGAAACGCGGTGGTGGAATCAAGGACAAGGTACTGATGATGGTGATGTTTGTGGTTTCGGCCTTTGCAACGGTTTCGTTCTGGACATGGGTGATAGATCTCTCGTCAGGGTAACCTGACATCACAGTTCTGATCCTGTTTGTGGTGTGTTCACTGAGCGGGTTGGAACAGCGTCGCTGTGGTTTGCTTTTACTCTAGGGGCCTTTCTGGGCGAGGAAACGCCCGCCGCCGAGTTCTCCGGAGTTGTAAAGGCCGACAAAGAAGCTGTATGCACGGTCCCATTTCTCAAAATGCGCCTGACCGAAACTGGCGACAGTCTGGTCCTTGAGACTACGGTACATGGCCAGGCGCTTGACCAGAATCTCAGCCCACGATTCACTTAAATCCTCGATGTTCTTGACGATGCAGCCGCTTGAATTCAGCAGATCGCGGTAGCCTTCCAGAGTGTTCAGTTCGGTAAACGCCATCTCTTGTTGCAGACGTTCTCTCACCGGCGCCGTCATACCGGCTCTGGCAAGGATGTCTGTAAATGCAATACTGCCGCCTGGTTTGAGAACACGGGCACACTCGATCACAAGCCGGGGCTTATCCGGAATGTGGCCAAACGCCTCCTGTGCGATGAGCGAATCAAATGCATCGTCAGGCAGGGCACTGGCGAGAGCGTTGGTGCAGTGAAAAGAGACCTTCTTTTCGAGTCCGACCCGCTCGGTCAGACGGCGGGCACCGTCGATTCGGTTCTGGTTCATGTCAATGCCGGTGACCTGGCAGCCATAGTGGTGGGCAAGGTACCGGGCAGGACCGCCCAGTCCACAACACACGTCGAGGACGTGATCTGATTTTCCGATGTCCGCCAGATGTGCCAGCGCATCGGTTGCCGCAAGGCCGCCAAAATGATCCTGGTCGTAGTCCTGCAGGATGCCCTGGTCAAGGGATGACAGGTCGAAACCGTCCTGCGCCAGTTTGTCCAGAACCTGCCCTTCACTGATCGGGTGAGTATCGTAGAACTCGGTCACGAAATCGAGATGGGTGTTCTGTGTCATGACGGATACCGTTTTAAGGACAGTGCGCAGGGCCGATCTTAGGCCGAGATCTCGACGACCTCGAGCCCGATGTCTGTTTCCCCGCGCGACCACACCACGTGGTCTCCGACTTGGCAGCCTGTCAGGAGCCTCGCCACGGGGCTCGCCCAGCTGACTCTGTCGCGATCCAGATCGGTCTCGTCTTCTCCGACCAGTGTGAAATGATATTCCTGCCCCGCCTTATCCACAAGCTTTACCGAGACACCGAATTCGACCTTTTCCGGCGAAGCGGGGGGCGTCAGCGGTTTGGCACGGCGTAGGCGCTCCTGTAGATACCGCAGGTCACGCTGAGTTGTGGCAATTCGGGATTTGAGGTCGATCGATTCTCCGCCTTTGAGTGCAACGACTTCGTTCTGCAGTTGCCGAACTCGCACCTGGAGACCGGAAAGACCCTCGAGCGTAATATAGTTGGGCAAATCGCTGTGCTGACGCTCCGGCAGTTCGTCGGCAACCTCGTCCCCATCGGGTTCTCTGACAAAAGCTCTGCTCATTGGCGGGCTGTCCCAGATTGGTTAGTGCGGTGTATCTGACTCATACAGTGCTCTTACGTTAGACCGGAGACCTGAAGATTTGTATCTCAAAGTGATTCCAGCCAACGCCCGGTAGCGCTACCATACCCAGGAATGACCGATTCTTCAAAGTTTCCCTTCGATACCGAGGAGATCGCTGCGGTGATTGCTGACTGGGCGCGCATCGAAAGCCCGAGCTATGATCCTGAGGCCGTCAACCGGATGATGGATGTGGCCTGTGGGAGCATGCGCGGTCTGGGGGCCGACATCGAACGGGTTCCAGGACAGGATGGCTACGGGGATGTGCTCAAGGCACGATTCAACTGGGGCAGTGGGCCCGGCATCTTGGTGCTGGGGCATCTGGACACGGTGCACCTGGTTGGCACGCTGGAGAGTTCCCTGCCAGTTCGGCGTGAGGGTGACAGGTTATATGGCCCGGGCGTCATGGACATGAAAGGTGGCATGTACCTGTCGATTCACGCTTTGGGGCACCTGTTGGCCGAACAGGGTCCTCTGTCGCTTCCCGTAACGTTCATGTTTATTCCGGACGAGGAAATCGGCAGTCCTTCGACCCGGCTGCTGATCGAAAACGAAGCCCGGCAAAGCCGCTGGGTACTGGTACCGGAGCCGGCCCATGACGGGAAACTGGTGACCGGCCGGCACGCTTTCCTACGGTACACCATCAAGACCTTGGGCACAGCACAGCACGCCGGCGTGGCGCACGGTGTGGGCCGAAGTGCAATCAGTGCCATGGCCCAGTTGATCACGGAAGTTGAAAGTTTCTCCGACATCGACGCCGAGATCACCTACCGGGTAGGGGTCGTCAACGGAGGGGATTTCGTCAATGTTGTGCCTACCGAATGCCAGGCACAGGTGCTCTGTGTGGCGCCCACGGCCGAAGCTTTCGATAGCGTGTCGCAGCGCATGATGTCACTGGTGTCCCCTGACCCCAAGATCCGGGTTGAAGTGCAAGCCGGCCCGGTCCGACCCTTGTTCCAGCCCTTGGAAGGCACACTGGCGCTGTACCAGGTCGCCCAGCAGGTCGCCGGTCAACTCGGGCTGAGTCTTGACCACGGCCAGTTCGGTGGCGGCAGTGATGGCAATTTCAGCGGTTCGCTTGGCGTGCCGACCCTGGACGGATTGGGGGTGCACGGCAAAGGACTGCACACTAAAGGCGAACATCTGTTCGTCTCATCGCTGGTGCCGAGGGCCAGATTGCTGGCCGGGATCTACACCGCGTTGTCAGATCTTGCGGATCAGTAACGTTGAGATCGTGGGGGGATTCTTTTCAACCAGCGATTCCGCCGTGACCGGAGTTTATGCGGTGGCAAGGCCCAGCATAACCTGTTTGCTGAGCGCTGGAGCCCTCTGTTAAGCTGAGATCGTAACAGACCCGCTCATCCCGCTCCTCATGACAGAACTGACCCGGCAACAACAGGAATTTTTCTGGCAGAACGGCTACCTGGTTGTTGAGAATGCCGTATCGCCGGAACTGCTCAGCGAACTTCAAAGCGTGTTTCAGGGTTGGGTCGAGGAGAGCCGTCAGCATGATGCCAACTGGGGCCAGACCATCAATGGCAGGCCTCGTTTCGATCTCGAGCCCGGGCACAGCGTTACGGCCCCGCGGCTGCGCCGGGTGAACGCCCCGGTCGAAGTTTCGCCGGCCTATTTCAAGGCCATGGCCGAAAGTCCGATGACCGATTTCGTCTCAGCGCTAATCGGCCCGGACGTCAAGCTTCACCACACCAAGATCAATTCAAAACAGCCCGGTGGTAAAACCATCGTCAAGTGGCACCAGGACTTCCCCTTCACGCCTCACAGCAACGACAGTGTTGTAACCGCCCTGCTGATGGTAGACGAGGTGACTGAAGATAATGGCCCGCTGGAGGTTCTCCCTGGCTCGCACACCGGGGCGATTCACGGGTTGTGGCACGGAGGTGAATTCACCGGGGCGATCGACGATGAGACCGCTGCAGAATGCGCCTCGGAGGCTGTTGTCTGTACCGGGTCTGCGGGTTCGGTCTGCCTGATGCACACACGGCTGTTGCACGGTTCGGCCGCAAACCGGTCAATGGAGCCCCGCACGCTGTTCATCTCGGTGTATTCTGCTGCTGACGCCGTACCGGTATCACCGAACCCGATGCCGAATCGCTATGAGGGTCTGATTGTCCGGGGCCGCAAGACCGGCCGTGTCCGGTCAATCGACTTTGAAATGGAGCTGCCGGAACTTCCCGCCACGGCGTCGTTTTTCGACCAACAGGCCAAACACAACGAGAGCGACAGTCCAACCGACCCGGCCAGCAGTTGACTCGCTTCGCCCTGGGATATCGTTGCTCGGGCAGAACCGGGAGGAATTCCGTTCAGTCACCATCAGGCCTCAACTGTTGGTACCGTCCATGTAGTAGTTGTTGTCGCCGTCGCGCTGGAGCTGAAAAATCGAACTGACCTTTGGCGGCTCAGGCTGTGGCATGCGGACCGGTACTGCGGTTAAGCGTGGCGTGGTGTATTGTTTCCCAATAATCATGCGACTGTTCATGCTTTGCCAACTCTCAAAGGTCGCCGAGCAGCCGGCAAGTGGCCAGGCATCGGCTGCCATGACTTCATAGAGTAGAAAACGCCGTGGCAAGCCGGACTGGTTGGCGAGAGAAGCGTGCAGCAATCGGGCATGGTGGAAGGTCACCGTACCGGCGCTGCCGATGAGTGTGTCGTATTTTCCAGTAAGAGATTTTGCGACATCGGCGGAAACCGCACCGCAGAAATAGCCATTGGATAGGTGATCGAAGATCGGTCCCCGATGGGTCCCGGGCGCGAACAGTACCGGCCCATTGCCTTCGGTCATGTCATCGATCATCACCCCGACTGCCAGCACGTCGTCGTTGGTGTGGGGATAGAAGGCCCAGTCCTGATGCCACTCAACCGGTGCACTACCGTCACTGGACTTCAAGTTGAGTTTGCTGTTCTGCAGTCGGACGTTCGGTCCCAGCAATGTCTTCAGAATGTCAGTGATTTCGGTGCGGTGGATTACTTCATCGAACACGGCGTGAACATTGTGCGGCGACTTGATCCTCTCAATACGCGGAACACGGGTTTCGATGTCCTCAAGGATTTCGTAGACGTCGTCGGATTCGGTCAGGCCGGACCCGTTCCTGACTATCCCGTCTATGGTGCTACGCAGTGTATCGACCACGGGTCCAGGAATGAGGTTCTCGCAGATGACATAACCCTTTTCGTCGTAAGCCGCTTTCAGTTGATCCATAGCGAATTTTCGTTCCATTAGTGAAATTCAAACCAGCGCTCAGCCGAGTATAAAACAGTTCAGCCCGACCATTCCAAAGAGGGTAATGGTACGTTTTTTATCGCGTTGCTGCTTGCACAAATTGGCCTATTTCCCCATCTGTGGCATCAACATCTGGTCGCGAAGGCTCCGGCCGTACTCGACGATGCCACCATAGTCCCGCTCCTCACGGCCTTGCTGCTGATCGGGTACTTGAGGGTCTGATCCCGCTTGTAACGGAATCGATCAATCGGTCGGCGATAACCCCACTCCGGCAGGGTTGTCTTTTCCTGCAGGGTAACAGAATCAGAAAAGCCGCTTTATGACTTCGAACCACAACCAGGTAGGTTTTTCACGATTCTGTAAAGACCAGTGGTCGCTGACCTTCTAAGCGAACGGCTACAATGAACCATTCCTCTGAATCACCGGGTCTGGATATGGCGAGCATCACGGCAGTTACCCTTACCGAATTTGCATTCACCGTTGACAACATCGGGCTTGAAACCGCCGCTGCCGGTGTCGGCAACATGGCCTGGGTCAAGGGCAACCGGTTCAGTGCCAGACGATTTGCCGTCAGGATCGATTGCGACGAAGGTGCGACAGGTGAATACGTCGCGAACTGGGTGGCCACGCCGTCGTCCCTTGCCCAGGCCGGCATGCTGGCACCACTGATGATCGGTCGGAATCCGGAACATCGAGAGAAGATCTACGATGAACTCAAACGGGAGGTAAGAGCGTACGATCACATGGGGCATGGCGTGCTGGACATTGCGTTGTGGGACCTCGTTGGCAAACTGAATAGTGTCTCCGTCAAGTCCATGCTCGGCGGTTTTAGAGATCGACTGCCGACCTATGCGAGCAGTTACTGCGGGCAGGAGTCTCCGGGTGGACTCTGCTCGCCGGATGCCTTTGCAGATTACGCAGTGCGCTGCCAGGAAGCAGGATTTCATGGCTTCAAGATCCACGGCTGGATGAACGGGAATGTGGAGCGCGAGATCGAAAACCTGCGCCGGGTTCGCAGGAGTATCGGTGACGGCTGGCGTCTGATGCTTGATCCGGCCTGCATGCTCAATACCTGGAACGACGCACTGGCTGTGGGCCACGTCTGTGACGAGGTGAACTGTTTCTGGTACGAGGACCCTTACAAGGACTCATCGGTGTCTGCCTATGGGCACCAGCGCCTCAGGGAGCGGCTGAAAACGCCACTCTTGGTCAGTGAGCATGTGCGTGGCGTCGAGCAGAAGGCCTCATTTATGCTCGCTGGTGGCTGCGACATGATCCATGCCGACCCGGAATATGATCTGGGGATTACAGGGGTCATGAAAATCGCCCATTTTTGCGAGGCCATTGGGCTCGATCTACAGATACACGCAGTCGGTCCGGCACAACGGATCTGCATGTCTGCGATCCGCAACACGCACATGTATGAAATGGCGCTGATAGGCCCGGACATGTCGAACCTGGTCGCACCGGTCTACACCTGCGGTTATTCCGATCAACAGGAAGATCTGCCCCTGGATGGCTGTGTGCCGGTGCCTGATGGACCCGGGCTGGGTGTCCAGTACGACTGGGACTACATCGAGGCGAACAAGACACAACAACTGGTGTTTGACTGATATTGTGCCTCGGATTTCTCAGCTGAAGTCACCGGGACTTTTTCAGATCGCTATCCCTGATTCGGAGTCGACACTCGGGGCTTTTCAGTCGTTTATGTATTCCGTTGTAGGTTTAATTAGTTATTGTAAATTATTGTTTTAAATAATTTTTATGTGTTCCACACTCAGAATAGGTTTCTCAGCACTGCGACACTTTCCATGAGCAGCTGGACCGCATTGGAAGTGCTTACGTCTTCGGTCTATACTCAGGCAAACCGACTGATATATTTAAGGTCGGTGGAATGTGCACTCGTTTGCTTCTGTTCGTGTTGAAATTTGTATCTAACCTTACCGGAGGAGGAAAACTATGAGTATCACCAACCGTGAACGGCGAGACTTTCTGAAACGTTCGGGTAGCCTGGCGGCTCTGGGTATCTCTACGTCACTGACCCCAGAACTGCTGTTTGCAGCCGCGAAATCCGACCTCAAAGGTGTCACCATCGACTACTGGAACATGATTGGTGTCCAGAACAAGCTCGTTCGACAGCTCTGTGAAGACATCATCAAGTCATTCGAACAACGCACTGGCGCGACAGTTAATGTGTCCTGGAATGGTTACGGCGACATTATCGGTCCGAAGTACCGGACCAACCTGAAAGGCGGTGTCAAGCCGACGCTGTTCGATGCCTGCGCACGCTGGACGGGTCAGCTTCGTCCTTTTCTTCGTCCGATGAACGACTTCATCGACAATAACCTGGACGCAACGACGCGTGCCGCGATCGAGTGGACCTTTCCTATTATTAAACAACAGAACAGCGGGTTTTCTGATTCCGATGCAATCATGGACCTGCCCTTCGGCCTGATTGCACAAGCCCCAGCTCTGGTGCGTAGGGACCACTTCGAGAAGGCGGGAATCGATTTCGACAAGAACTTTCCGATTCGTGATACCGATCACTACATCGAAATCTGCAAGGAACTACAGGCCTCGGGCATTAAGTATCCAACGGAGGTATACGGGAAGATCTGGGATTTTGCCGACACCCAGTTGAATGGCTGGATTCGATCGGTGGACACAACGACTGATGATTTCCTCGATGCCACTTGGTCACACTCGACAGCAACATCGGAGGCCTGGTTAAAAGGAGTTCAGTTCTACATTGACGTATATCGAAAACACAAGCTGAGTTCGCCGCAAACGGTACAGAGTTCAGACGAAGCTTCAGTTGAAGAGCTCATCAAAGGACGCAAGAGCATCGTTCACGCAGACCTTCTAAACCGTGGCACCCTACTGGCTAAAGTTCCGGACGAGATGAAGGATGGCACGATCCAGTGGTCGCCGCAGTTTCCCCTCACGGGAGGCAATTCCGGTTCGCATGCTTGCCTGGCTTGGTTTCCGATGTGCATCGTTAAGCAAGATGGGGCCGATGCGGCAATCAAGGAAGAGGCGGCTTTCGAGTTCATCAAGGAATGGCTGCT
>CAZVVN010000015.1:0-3321 GCA_964630665.1 uncultured Acidiferrobacteraceae bacterium
GGACCCAGAAACCGGCGCGTCCTTGGCTTGGCATGATGACGACCGAGATGGATGACGCGCTGGTCGTCACTGGCGTCGCGGAGGGAGGACCAGCGCAACGCGCCGACGTGCGGGTCGGCGACTTCATACTCGGTATTGGCGGTCAGCCCGTCAAGGAACTGGCCGAGTTTTTCCGCCGAGTCTGGGCGACCGGCGAGGCGGGCGTCGGTATCCCGTTGACTCTGTCGCGCGATGGCGAGATGCTCGATCTGACGGTTCAGTCGGTGAGCCGGTCGGACTCGCTGAACTCACCGCAGCTACATTGATTACCGATATCCTGTCGGTCGCAGGTATCTGCATGAACTTTTTTCGCAAACAATTGCTTCTGTTTTAGCGCCGGAGGGTCAAAACCTCTCACCCTGACCAGTAGCGGTTGTAGTAGACCTTGTTTGTATCCCGTCAGGGGAAGGTGGACAGAATAGACCATCATCGATTAAGTCTATAAACAAAGGGTGTTTTGGTGGAATCTGGACAACGATGATCACCAGAGAATATCCAGTCGGGCACACAGTCTCTACGCCTTAATTCTGTTGATTCATTCACTCCGACTGTTTGTTGCCCACAAATCGGCCACCGCCCATTTTGTTCTCTTCCAGTGCTCTTAGAATCAAGCTGTTTTTCTCGAGGACGACCTGAAATACTCTAGAGCTGTATTTTCGGGTCACATGCTCTTCCATGTTCTTGAGTCGGGTCACCGTGCGGCGGTACTCGTTGACGAAATCTTCGCCGATATCTTCTTGCTCGATGTTGGTGAAGCCGTGAACTGTCAGCAGGCTGTGATAACTCTCAAGAGTGGCCAAGCCCGGGGAGGCGAATGCGGAAAGGATTGCTCTTTGAAACTGGTCATCCATCGGGCCGCTCTGCAGCCAGTCAGTAAAGGCGATCGTGCCGTTCGGTGCCAGGACCCGGGCGCACTCTTCTATCAGTTTGTTTTTCTCGCCGATATGACACCAGGCATCTTGTCCTAGGATGACGTCGTAGGTGCCGTTCGAGAACGGCATGTCCGTGGCGTCGCCTAGCGTGAAATCGACGAGATGATCCAACTGCCTGGTCTTGGCTTTTTTTTCAGCCTCGAGAATGTTCAACTCGATGACATCGAGTCCGGTGACGCGGCAGCCATGGACAGCTGCCAGGTGCAGGGCTGGACCTCCGAGCCCGCTGCCCACATCGAGGACCCGACTGTCTTTACCGATTCCAGATTTCCTGGCGAGGGTATCAGTGGATTCGATTCCGCCCATGGAGAGGTAATCATCGCTGTACATCGCCTCGATCAGATCGATTCCGATAGCGTTGTAGTTAACGCGAACGTCGTCCAATCCGATATCCGGTGTTTTGGCCATCCCTGTCATAGGCTGCCTTTTCAGAAGGCAATAGAATCTTGAAACCCCCTGTATTTCTCTCCGGGAACAATCTGCAGTAGTTCTTGCTGATAATCAATATTTTCTGGAATCTAAAGCATGTGAGAGCCGGTTTCTTCTGTACCCGGGCACGATTATCCGGATAACATCAAATCCATGGATTCGCTTGATGAATTTCTCGGTGTCCTACCAAAAGCTGAACTGCACCTGCATATCGAGGGAACGCTTGAACCCGAGATGATGTGCGCCCTGGCCGAACAGCACGGTATTGAGCTGCCGTGGGGTACTGTCGAGGGAATCCAACGGGCCTATGAGTTCTCTGATCTGCAGTCGTTTCTCGACATCTACTGTCGGGGTAACGATGTGTTGCGGACCGAGCAGGATTTCTTCGATCTGACACTGGCCTACCTCGAGAGGGCTCACGCCGACGCCGTACGTCATACCGAGATCTTCTTCGATCCGCAGAGCCATACCGAGCGGGGAATTGCTTACGATCTGGTTCTGGACGGGCTCACGGCGGCACTCCGGGAGGGTGAGCGCAGGTTTGGGATCACCTCCGGGCTGATTCTGTGCTTCCTTCGACATCTGCCCATTGCTTCGGCGATGACAACGCTCGAGAGTGCGCTTGCACGGCGTGAAGAAATTCTTGGAGTCGGTCTTGACTCCTCGGAGATTGGGTTTCCTCCAGCCAGGTTCGGCGACGTGTTTGCCCGGGCGCGAGCGGAAGGGTTGCATGTGGTGGCACACGCGGGCGAGGAAGGTCCGCCCAGCTATATCCGGGAAGCGCTGGATACCCTCAAGGTCGAACGCATCGATCACGGTGTTCGTTGTCTGGAAGATCTGACGCTGGTCGAGCGGCTGCGCGCATCGCAGATGCCGTTGACCGTCTGCCCGCTCTCAAATATTCAGCTGAAGGTATTCGCACAGATGCCCGAGCACAATATCGAAAAGCTTACCCAGGCCGGCCTTCAGGTCACCATCAATTCAGACGATCCCGCTTACTTTGGCGGCTACGTCAATGCCAACTATGCGAGCGTGCAACGTGCATTCGGCCTCGACCGGGCCGCGCTCACCCGATACGCGGTTAATTCTGTCAAGGCGAGTTTTGCATCTGTGGACCGGAAAAAGGAAATCCTCAAGGAAATCAGAGGAGTCACCGCCCAATTCCACCTCGGCTGAAAACCCGAATCAGCAATGATGACCTGAACAGTCACCAAAGATCGTCGGGCCCGGCGAGCCACCGGTGTCAGATATCAATGACTTCGAAGTGAGCCTCGGTCGGCGCAGTGTTCCGGCCATTGATTGGTAGGATGTCCTGAGGGCACGCCGAAAACGCGACGATGACGTCCTGATCCGCACGCAGCACCACAAAGTCGCCGGGTTTGCTCACCGGGGCCTCGAATGACAGAGCCCCTTCCTGGGTCCACGGGATGTTCATGAAAAGATTCAGTGGCGACGGGATCCAGCTGGCCTCGACGCCCAGTTCCTTCAAGCCTGCACGAAGATTGTCAGAACAGTTGTCGTGATATTCGGTGCATCCGAGGAGCCCGTAGCGTTCATTGTCACAGGCTGCCATCAAGGTGTCGTGAACACCAGGTGTGGTGTCCTCAATGACCGTGAGTATGGGTCGACGCCGGTTTGAGTAGTAACTATCGCCGATCTCTGCCCGGAGTTTGACCAGCGTCGCCCGGGTCGCGTCCATTGACATGAATTCGCTTATATCGCCTGAATTGAATGCCCAGGTGTCCACCACCTGCTCGCCGTGTGTATTGATGACTTTAACCGCCTGTCCTTCACGGATCGACACTGCTTTACCGCTGCGGGCGGGGATTGCGACGATCTCACTGGTCATAATCGATCTCCTGTTGATCAGGGCCTCAACCATTCTCCGGCCTTTGATCTAGTCTAGCACCTGGACATCAGT
>CAZVVN010000015.1:3421-54127 GCA_964630665.1 uncultured Acidiferrobacteraceae bacterium
TTCGATGCAATTGCACCGGCTGGGTAGGGTGTTTATGCTCTGCGGCTGTTCGCGAACAATCTGCTGGTCCAATTGATCCAAATGAACACACCCTGCGATCTTAGTGCCTTTGAAGCCCGTCGCTTGATCGGAGCACGGCAGTTGTCACCCATAGAATTGCTGGAATCGTGTATCGAGCGAATCGAGAGCGTTAATCCCAGTGTCAATGCCGTGGTGGCCACCTGTTACGAGCGTGCCCGGGAAGAGGCACAGGTACAGACGGACCACCTGATGACAGGCCAAAAGCTCGCCCCACTGTTCGGTTTGCCGGTGGGAATCAAGGATCTGGAAGACACCGAAGGCCTGGTCACGACATACGGTTCGCCGCTTTACCGTGATCACGTGCCGGATCGAGACGAGTTGCGGGTTGCGAGATTACGCAAGGCCGGTGCTATCGTCGTGGGCAAGACGGCGACTCCCGAGTTCGGTGCCGGGGGAAATACTACCGTCAATCCGGTTCATGGTTACACCGGAAACGCGTTTGACCCGTCGCGCGCCTGTGGTGGTTCGTCTGGCGGGTCCGGGGTGGCCCTCGCCTGTGGCATGTTGCCGTTGTGTACGGGCTCAGACAGTGGCGGGAGTCTGCGCAAACCGGCGACTTTCTCCGGCGTCAGTGCAATACGACCGACCACTGGGCTGGTGCCCTCTGACACGCGACAAGTTGGGTTGACTAATTTCAGCGTTCAGGGGCCAATGGCACGAACAGCCAGAGACTGTGCTCTGATGCTCTCGGTCATGGCCGGCAACCACTCCCAGGATCCGATGGCATTCAACATTCCTGGTGGTGATTACCGGGAGTTACCAGTGATCGATCTTTCAGGGCTGCGGATTGCGGTCAGCGTCGATCTTGGATTCGCACCGGTAGCGTCGGCGATACGCACGGTGTTTCTCGAAAGACTGGGTAAGTTCAAGAAAATTTTCCGGTGCTGCGAGTTTCACGACCCGGTGCTGGATACTGCACTCGATGTGTTCTGGATTCTGCGTGGAGTGAATTTTCTAATCGAGCATCTCGATCACTATCGTCATCATCGCGACCAGTTAGGATCGAATATCGTTGTCAACGTCGAGTCCGGGTTGAAGTTGACCGCTGAGGAGATTGGCTGGGCGCATGCAGAGCACACGCGACTCTACCGGCAGTTTCAGACCCTGTTCGAAGATTACGATCTACTCATCACGCCGGGTCAGCCCATTACACCGACCCCCGTCGATCAGCGTAACGTGACCATGATCGACGACCTGCCCATGGACAACTATATGCATGCTTCGGCACTGACCTCATCCTTAACGCTGGCAGGCAACCCCTGTGCCGCAATTCCCTGCGGCTTTGATCACACGGGTATGCCTTTTGGTTTGCAGCTGGTGGGGCCTATGCATGGTGACTGGTTCACGCTCGGGGTCGCTGCGGCGTTGGAACAACTGTTCTCAAGTGACCTCGATCTGGCACGCCCCGTGCCCGATCTTTCCAGACTGACAGATGGCACTCATCAAGGTGCAGGGTCATGACCGATGCTTGTGAACTGACTGCGCTGCAGGCCAGGCAGATGATCGGAGATAAAGCCCTGTCGCCGGTCGAATTGGTCGATTCCTGTATCGCCCGTATTGAACAGATTGACCCTGCGCTCAACGCTATGGTTGCGACCTGTTATGACAGGGCCCGGGATGAAGCCAGGACCGCTGAAAAAGCCGTGATGCAGGGTGATCATCTGGGTCGTCTGCACGGGTTACCCCTGGGTGTGAAGGATCTGAATGTCACTGAAGGTGTTCGAACAACCTTCGGCTCTGAACTGCACGTTGATTTTGTGCCGGCTCAAGATGAACGCATCATCGCTGACCTTCGGCGGGCCGGAGCGATCGTCCTGGGCAAAACCAACACGCCAGAATTCGGTGCCGGAGCCAATACCACCAACCGGGTCTATGGCCCCACCGGTAACCCGTTTGACCCTGCCAGAATCTGTGGCGGCTCATCCGGCGGTTCGGCGGTCGCGCTGGCCAGCGGAATGGTACCGATTGCAACGGGCTCGGACACCGGGGGCAGTCTCCGTACGCCCGCGTCGTTCTGCGGTGTGGCCTCACACCGAGGGACCCCAGGTCTTGTGCCTTCCGACCGCCGGGTGATTGGCCTGACGACTTATAACGTTCAGGGTCCTATGGCCCGCAACGTGCCCGATGCCGCGTTCATGCTCTCTGTGATGGCCTCGAATCTCAGCTGTGATCCGCTGGCCGGCCCGGTGGAATCGGACGCCTTTGCCCGTCTCCCCGAAGTGGACTTGAGCCAGTTGCGTGTGGCCTGGTCGCCGGATCTTGGTTCGGTCCCGGTCGACAATACCATCGCCCGTCTTTTTGGCGAACGCGTGGGATCTGTGGCGTCGGCTTTTCGCAGTTGCGAACGTCGTGACCCGGACATGACAAACGCTCTTGAGACCTTCTGGATCATTCGCGGTGTCCACTTTGTGGCCGCGCAGCTGGAGAACTACCGGAACTTTCCCGACAAGCTGGGGCCGAACGTCGCCGGCAACGTGGTCGCCGGTCTTGAAATGACCGCCGAGGAGATCGCCTGGGCAACCGCGGAACAGACGCGCCTTTATCGTGGCTTTCAAACTTTTTTTGAGGGCATTGACCTGCTTCTGTGTCCAGGTAACGCCGTGCCGCCTTTTCCTGTCGAACAGCTCTATTGCGACGAGATCAACGGTAAAAAGACCCAGAATTATGTCGAGTGGCTCGGTATTGCCTCCGCGATCACCCTGACCGGTCACCCTGTTACTCTTGTGCCGGTCGGGCTCGATCATACGGGTACGCCCATGGGGATGCAGGTCGTAGGCCCGCGCCGGCACAGTGACGCCTTTACCCTGGCAGCTGCGGCTTCGATTGAGAAACTGTTGCAGCAAGGTGAGACGACCCGACGTCCTGTGCCCGACATTACAGCCTTGTCGGCGATAAGCGCCACCTAGCAGACGTCCTCGTTTTTCGAGCATACAATGCGTGATTCGTCGCCATAAGGAGCAATCTGAATGCCAACCTCAGCAGCCTCTGAACTTGCACCAACTGGCACTCTGCGTGCCGCAATCAACCTGTCGAATTTTCTTCTGGTCAGTGGCCACAAGACCAACGGCGATCCCGAGGGGGTTGCGCCGGATCTTGCAGCCTGTATTGCTGAGGATCTCGGTGTGGGCGTTACCTATGTCACGTTCAAGTCTCCCGGGGAACTGGCAGATGCGGTCACTCAACAGGTCTGGGATGTTGGTCTGATCGGTGCTGAACCTGCACGTGCCGAGCACATCGACTTCACTCCGGCATACGTCGAGATCGAGGCCACCTACCTGGTTGCGGGTGGTTCCAGCATCCAGACTATCGGTGATGTAGACCAGCCCGGCGTGCGTATCGCGGTGTCGGCACGAAGTGCCTACGATCTTTATCTCAGCAGGCATCTGCAGCATGCCGAACTGGTGCGAGCCAGTGGCCTGGACGCATCGTACGAGCTTTTCGTGGCTGAAGGCCTTGATGCCCTGGCGGGTCTCAGGCCCCGGCTGCTGGGCGATGTTCAAAAGATCGACAACGCACGCATACTCGATGGCCGGTTCACGGCCGTGCAACAGGCGGTCGGCACCCCGATAGAGCGTGCTGCCGGCAGCGCCTACCTTCGGGACTTCGTCGACAAGGCCAAGGCATCCGGCCTCATTGCTGAGTTGATCGAACGTCATGGGATCGATGGTCTGTCGGTTGCACCGTGACCGCCAAGCGTTGCTTTCCATGATGCGGTTCAGGCATCAGGCGGCACAGCTGTAGATTTTCAACTTATCTGACATCCCCTAATGAAGACCTCGACTGAACGAATTCTGACCACCCATGTCGGCAGCTTGCCCAGGCCTGATGACTTGATCAGGATGCTTCACCTTAAAGAGAAAGGCGAGGCTTATGATCAGGCGCAATTCGATCGATGTGTTGCGCAATCCGTTGACAAAATCGTTGCCCGGCAGGTGGCTACAAAGATCGATCTGGTCAGCGATGGTGAGATGAGTAAGATCAGTTATGCCACCTACCTGAAGGATCGGCTGAACGGTTTCAACGGAACGGCAACCGAGAATCGCGCGGCAGCTGATTTGGTGGATTTTATCGGTTACGCTCGCCGCCTGGTCGAGCAGGGCGGCACAGAGCGCAGTCTGCAGGGGCCGGCCTGTGACGGGCCATTGTCGGTGCGGGACGCTGCGCCACTGCAAAAGGACCTGGCCAACTTCACTGCAGCGATCAGGGTGCATCAGCCCAGCGAAGGTTTTCTGACCGCATCCTCACCGGGTGTGGTCTCGGTCTTCTTGCAGAACCAGTATTACCCGGACGACGATGCTTACCTCGAGGCGCTGGCAGGCATCCTGAAAGAGGAGTACGAGGCCATTGTCGCAGCGGGTGTGACCCTGCAACTGGACTGCCCGGACCTTGCCATGGGGCGCCACGTCGTGCACCGAAAAAAGAGCGTGGCTGAATTTCGCCGTGTCGTAGCCCATCACGTCGAAGTGCTGAATGCGGCCACAGCGAATATCAGTCCCGAGTCCATGCGAATTCACCTGTGCTGGGGTAATTACCAGGGACCCCACCACCACGACATTGATCTTTCCGATATTCTGGACCTCGTCTACCGGGCACGGCCCCACGCCATTTCCATGGAAGCCGCCAACCCGCGGCACGAACATGAATGGGCCGTGTTCGACAAGCATCCTCTGCCCGATGAGAAGATAGTGATCCCGGGTGTGATCGATTCAACCTCCAATTTCATTGAGCATCCGGAGCTGGTTGCCCAGCGCATCTGTCGTTATGCGAATAAGGTCGGACGGGAACGGGTTATCGCCGGCACCGACTGCGGATTTGCCACCTTTGCTGAGCGACCGGCGGTCGATCCTGAAATTGCCTGGGCGAAACTGGCCTCGCTGGTCGAAGGGGCCGCGGTGGCTTCGCGGCAGTTGTGGTAGCCGACCACCCTCTGACAGCCTCCAGAAAGCTGACTTAACTCCGTCGGGGTGAGGCCTATCTGATGGAAAGAATCATCCTCTATGAGAATATGCGGGCACTTCCATATGTGCCGTTTTACCTGGCGCAAGCCCAGGGCGCGTTCACAGGCGAAGGGTTGGATCTTGACCTTAAGCTTTCTCCATCAACAGTAGAGACGGCCCGGGGATTACTTGAAGGCCGGGCAGACATCGCCTGGGGTGGCCCCATGCGGGTGATGATGCATCACGACGAAGACCCTGAATGTCCGTTGGTCTGTTTCTGTCAAGTCGTCGCTCGGGATCCTTTCCTTCTGGTAGGGCGGGAGCCGAATTCGACTTTTCGTTTCAGTGATCTGAAGGAGCTTCGAGTCGGAATTGCGGGCGAAGTCCCAACGCCCTGGATGACCTTTCAGGAAGACCTGCGCCGCGCAGGCCTGGACCCCTCGTCGATCGACCGTGGTCAGAGGCTGTCGATGCCAGAGAACGTCAACGCGCTTCGTGAGGGGAAAGTCGACGTGGTCCAGCTTCTCGACCCCTATGCTGATGACCTGACCTCAACCGGGGACGGTCATCTGTGGCACCGTTTTTCGATTCGCGGTGAGATCGCGTACACCACGTTCTACACGACCCGACAGTTCGTTGAATCGCATTGGGAAACCTGTCAGGCACTGACGCGGGCGATGACACAAACACAAAAGTGGTTGAAGGAGAACCCCGCAGCAGAAGCCGCAAAGATTGTCTCGCGTTATTTCCCGGATCTTGATCTTAGATGTCTGGAGCGTATTATCGAGTCGTACCAGGCTGCTGGGCTGTGGTCCGAGTCGCCTGAAGTGCCGGTTTCTGCGTTTGGGCGCCTTAAAACATCGTTACTTTCCGGCGGACTGATCAGTTACGATGTGCCCTACCAGCAGGCGATTGCGAAAGGTTTTGCGGATGTATAGACAGGGAATCCTACGACATAGATTGATATTATGGAATTAACATTTCCTTCCCCACCAGAGATCCCGGTTATTGACCTCAGCGGCTTCTTCTCAGGTGACGCTGCGGCCAAGCAGCAAACTGCTGACAGAATCAGACAGATCTGTGAGGCCACCGGGTTTCTTGTCGTCAGCGGGCACGGGATTCCCCAGCGTGTTTTTGACGATGCATTCCGGCTCAGCCGCAGGTTCTTTGGCCTGCAACAGAGCAAAAAGGACCAATGGCACCCGAAGGGTGCGGCCCGGCAGCGTGGATACCATGCTTTGGCGACCCGTGGTTTGGCGTACACCCTGGACCAGCAGGCGCCGCCGGATCTGCGGGAGACTCTGTTTCTCGGCCCAGTCGATGATCATCGCGCGTTCTTTGCCGCTTATCCAGAGTCAGAGACCGCCTACGCGCCCAACATCTACCCGGATGAACCCGCTGAACTTACAGGTGCACTGATCGCCGTGTACCGGGCTTATGAGTATCTGGCAGGTGAACTTTTCAGGGTCTTCGCCGTTGCCCTGGATCTTCCCGAAGAGTTCTTTGCTGGTAAATTCGACCGTCATTTCAGCATTCTCAGTAGCCACTACTACCCACCACTGGTTGATGAGCCTGCGGTGGGCCAGTTGCGGACGGGTGCGCACACAGACTTTGGGGCTTTTACGATCCTGGCGATCGCCGACGCCCCAGGGGGACTGGAAGTACGACTGCCAGACAATCGATGGTCAGCTGTGAAGCCACCACCTGGGTCCCTGGTAATTAACCTTGGGGACATGATGGCCCGCTGGACGAATGATCGCTGGGCTTCCACCCTACATCGGGTCGTCAATCCACCCCAGATCCGCGCTATGGGCAGCGAGCGTCAGTCGATCGGTTTCTTCGCCCACCCCAATTTCGATGCCGAGATCGCCTGCATCCCGTCATGTATGGATTCGGGGACAGCGCCGATTTATCCAGCTATTACGGCCGGTGAGCACATCGGACTGAAAATCTCAAAAAGCCATCGCAGTGTCAGCTCTGGCCGTGCTTGATATCGATCGGTGGAGTATGATTAAGGTGGCAGGTACGCAGTCCTTTCAAGGATTTTGCTGGCGGCCTTATTAATGCTTATTTTCTGACGAGCCAATACAGACTATGCAATCATTTCTGGATTCGACTGATCTTCTCGACAACGGTGCTGCACTTTCCGAGCGACTGAAACGCGACGGCTATCTTTTCGTGCGCGGCCTGTTACCGCGTTCAAGCATTCTCGAGACCCGTCGCCGACTTCTGGACAAGGCTGCGCAAGGCGGGTGGCTCGACCCGGCCAGCCCGGTCGAACGGGGTGTCGCCAATCCCTCTGCGGCGTGCAAAGACCCCGAAGAGGCCTACATGCGGGTCTTCCGCGGCCTGTGGGCCGATGAGACGCTGCACCGGCTTCGAACCCACCCGGATGTGATGGGGTTTTTCGACCGGATCTTCGACGAGCCAGCCTTCGTTCACCCCATGTTCGTCCAGCGGAATATTTTCCCCAAAAGTGAGCATTTTGATTTCACCAGCGGTATCCACCAGGACAAAGTCCATATAGGGGGTGCCACAAATCACGCCATGTGGGTGCCGCTTGGTGACTGCCCGAGAGAGAAAGGATCACTGGCCATTGCCGCAGGCTCCCATCGAACGGGGGTCCTAGACACCAAGGTCGGCTCCGGTGCCGGGGGCATGGATATCTGTGTCCCCATCCCGGGTACCTGGGTCACCGGATCGTTGGAGGCCGGTGATGCCCTCATTTTTACCGACACCACGGTGCACCGGGCACTGTCGAATCGGACTAATGAGATTCGTATGTCATTTGATGCGCGCTATCAACCGGCCACACAGCAGGTCGCGGAAACCAACATGAGGACTTACTCCGGATGTGGCACCTGGGAGGATGTGTATGCCGGATGGGAGTCAGAGGATCAGCAGTATTACTGGCGGGATTTTGCTGTAAAGGTCGTGCCGCTGGATACCAGTTACCATGAGCGACGTGACCAAATGGCCTTCGAGATGGCCGAACGCGGTGATCTGGCTGCCAGGGATGCTTTATTGCGGATCGTTCAGCGCGACGCTGACCCGGAGAAGCGAATCAGGGCCGAACAGCTTCTCACGCAACTAGACCCTGAGCTGGAGTTTGTGCAACCTGCGCATGCTTAGATTCCTCTGAGCCGCCTGGCGTTACGGAAGCTCAGGCCTAGTTCAGCGTCGTCGAAATTCACGATCAGGTGCCGATTCAGGCGGCAGCGCTCCGTAACTCACGGGCCTGATAGAAGGGAACGAGATAGGGTCCTTCGGGGATCACGGCGATGGATCGATCAGCTGATGTTGCCAAACTGTGGGCGATGGCCTCTTCTACAGAGGTTGCAATGTTGACCCCTGTCAGTGACACCTCTTTCTTGGAAAGACCGGAGGTGACCAGGTGAATGTTGCCGATGGCCATCGGTTTTAGCTGCATCTGGGTCTGCCACTCGTCGATACTGGCGTGGGATTTCTTGAGGATGTTTTCGAGAAACTCAGCCGGCCCAAACTCTACCAGGCGTCTTTGGGCATCTGCAAACTCCCTGGAGCCGATCCCTTCGGAACATTCCGAGGCGATGATCAGGTTTCCACCGGGTTGCAAGATCTCCATGGCCCCGACCATACCTTTGACTGTCTGGTAGTAGGTTTTGTCGAGCGGGTATCCGGCAGCGCTGGTGACCACCGTGCCAAAGCGCTTGTTTACGGGCACCTCACAGTAAGTTCGCGCATAGTCGACTGCTGCCGTGTGGCTCGAGAGGATCTCGCCGAAATTGACAAAAGAGAGCCGGCGTTGCTCGTCGATGACGGTATTCAGCGCCAGCGCACCGCCCAGCATTCTGATGATCTCGAGCTGTTCTTCGTGCAGCGGGTTGTTCTGAAAAACACAGTTGGCAGCATTCGGATCGGCCATGAAGCGTGCGCTGTGAAAGGTCGTGATCGTTTCGGCGTGGGCAATGCCCGGAGCGATCACCTTGCGGCCACCCGAGTAGCCGGCCATGAAGTGTGGCTCAACGAGGCCGGTGGCGATCTTGAGGTCCGACTCGACGATTCGTCGGTCCAGGCGGACAACCGTACCGCGGGTCGCAGTGACACCGAGCAAGACGTGATCTTCATCGTTGAGGGCAAAGTGATTTTGCACCTGTACGGTTTTCAGTACCCAGGGATCGCCCACCAGTTCGGCCAGTTCATCTCCCTCGTTGGGACGGTGTAGTCCCGTCGCGACCAGTACAGTAATCCGGTCTGCAGGGATACCACCGGCCATGAGTATCTCGATCATCGGTCGCAGGAAAAGACCGTTGGGTACCGGGCGGGTGATGTCACAGATCACGATACAGGCGCTGGCCGCGTTTTTTGCAAGCTCGGCAAGCGGTGCCGTGCCGACCGGGCTGCCCAGTGCTCTGATCACGGCATCGGTTGGCTGGTCGAGCAGCGGCATAGGTGGCTTGCGGATGACCGTGACATCGGCATTATCCGGCAGAGTGACCTCAAGGCCGTCCCGGCCATAGTTCAAAGTGACGTTCACTGTGTTGGCCTTTTCCGTCGGGGCGTTAGGTTTCGGTCAGGTACCAGGTGCCTCATTATAATCAACCAAGTATTCAACAATTTTGTATTTCTTAGACAGGGGAATCTTTGCTGTGATCAGAGTTATCGAAAAGCGTCCCTTTGGTCGTACTGGACACATGAGCAGCGCGACCCTTTTTGGCGCTGCTGCACTTAAGAACGTCGATCAATCCACTGCCGACAAGACACTCGACATCCTCCTTGAATACGGCGTGAACCACATTGATGTGGCACCGCGTTACGGGGTCGCCGAAGAGCGGATCGGCCCCTGGATGAGTGGACACCGTAAAGACTTCTTTCTGGCGACGAAAACCGAACAACGCACCGGCCGTGCTGCCAGAGACCAGCTGGCCGTCTCGCTGGACCGCCTGAAGACCGACTGTGTCGATCTGATTCAGATGCACGCGCTGTATCACCCGGACGAGTGGGATACGGCATTTGGTGAAGAAGGTGTTCTGCGAGCCCTGGTCGACGCCCGCGATGAGGGCCTGGTCAGGCACATCGGCGTTACGGGTCATGGCTGGACGATCGCAGCCATGCACAAGCGATCTCTTGCGGCATTTGATTTCGACTCAGTGCTGCTGCCCTACAACCGTGTCTTCTATGCCAACCCGCGCTATGCCGAAGAGTTCGACGACATCATGAAGCTTGCTGAAAAGCGAAACTTTGCCGTACAGACGATCAAATCGATCGCGCGCGGTCCATGGGCCACCAAGCCAGCGACCTATAATACCTGGTACGAGCCATTGTCAGAACAATCGGAGATCGACAAGGCCGTACATTGGTGCCTGTCACGCCCGGGAATTTTCATCAACACCGTCGGTGACGTCATTCTTCTACCGAAAGTGCTGGATGCGGCTGCACGCTATGAGGCCAAGCCAGACGATCAGATCATGGCGCGGTTTGAACAGGACGCGAAGCTGACTTCTTTGTTCGGACTTGGTACCTGATAGTCAGGAGGGGTTCCAATTGCGGAGTGCGCGGAGCGCCGCACAGGCCGCACCATAACCATTGTCAATGTTGACAACTGTGATGCCCGGTGCGCAGCTGGCAAGCAGTGTATTGAGCGCTGTCAGGCCACCGGCGGCCACACCGTAACCAACCGAGGTCGGTACGGCGATGATCAAGCCGGGTACCAGGCCGCCCAGCACGCTCGGAAGTGCTGCATCCATTCCGGCTGCCGCAATCAGGACCGGATAGCGGGCTAGCTCTTCGACTCGGTCCATGAGCCGCCACAAACCGGCGATACCGACGTCATATACCTCTTTGCATGCTACCCCGTTGAATTCCAGCGTCCGGACCGCCTCGCGGGCAACTGGCACATCGGAGGTTCCCGCAGTGACGACTGCAACCTGTGGTGTCTTATCCATCACCGGAGTGGCGTCGCCGAGCCAGCCGGTTCGAGACACTGCCTCATAGTCGATCTGCTTGGGGTAGCGGTCGGCCAGGGCAGCGAATTTCTCCTCGCTGAGGCGAGTCAACAGGAGCCGGCGTTTGGCTGTTTGAGCATCCTTGATAATACGGTCAAGGTTCTCGATGCGCTTGTCGGCACAAAGCACAGCCTCGTCGATTCCGATTCTGTGCGAGCGACTCTCGTCAGGGACGTGGTCTCGATCAGCCATGATCTACCGTTAGTTCTCGGTCAGAAACGCGCTGCCCATGCGATAGGGTGCGAACTCGATGGGTGCGCCCGGGTGGGTCGATTCGAACCTGCGGGCGATCGAACGGCTGAGGGTTTCGCGCTGTGCACTGTCAAGCGACTCGAGACTCTTGCGGTCCAGTTCAATGACGATGCCGGACTGGCGCAACCGGCAGCGGACAGTATCGGGTGTCAGGTTTTCCCGCACAAGATTCTCGACTGCGTTGATGCTCAGTAACTGTGCAGGGTCAATGCGGATTCCGGTCTCCACCCGGCTCGAAAGACACGGTGCTGCCGGAAGTTCGGCGATGTCTTGAAGCTCCAGATGACGCGCAATAGCCCGTACTTCCTGTTTACAGATAGCGGCCTCAATGTACGGATGCCGGACACCATGCTGCGCAGCAGCCTTCAGCCCCGGCCGGTAATCGTCCAGATCGTCGGTATTGGCCCCGGAGAGCAGGGTCGCCTCAGTGCGACTGGCCATGCTGCCATAAAGGTTTGTCTTGCAGTAGAAACAGCGGTTGACCGGGTTCGCTCTGTAATGCCCATCAGAGAACTCACCGGCATCGAGTATCCTGAGCGCCCATCCCTCCCGTGTCGCATAGGCCCGGACGCGGTCGGTGGCGTTCGAAGGAACTGCGGGCGAGACGGCGTGGAAGATCTCTACCTTGTCCGGCGCTTGGCGATGTGCCACGACAGCGAGCGTCATGCTGTCGACCCCGCCACTGACGGCCACCGCCGAACGGCCGACAGAGGTGATCGTCTGCTCAAGGTTCTGGATGATGTTGCCGATGTTCAATGTTCAGACTTCGCCTCGGCTTGTCGCCGGAGTTGTTCGCGTTGTTTATGGTTGCCAACATTGGCCAGGTCGTCAATCTCTGCCTTGGCTGTGGAGAGGCCGTCGGGGCGGGTGGCGTGTTTGAGTCGAACCTTATGCTCATCGATCAGACTGGTTTCAGTCGATCGCTCAAGTACAGCGCGGTGTACCAGTTGCCATCGAACCCCCAGTGTCGTGGTCTCGGCGAAACAGCTCGAGAGAACGTCATTGATGCGGTTAGGCTTGGCAATAATCTGTACGCGAATCATCAGGCGGTTCTTTTTTCCCGCTACCGTGGACTGCACAATGTCCATGACGCCTTCGGTTAAGCGCAGGCGGTCGAGACCCACCGCCAGGTCTTCAGGCGTTTGGTCGTCAGTTTCGAATTCGATCAACGCGATCTGTTCCTGTTTATAGAGGGTGTCGCCGCCGGTGTAAAACACAGCGCGCAGTATATTACTGATACCCGGAAACACCCGGTTGCCGAAACCGACGCCGTTATCCTTGAGAGTTCGGGGCACAACCGAGGCTGTGAAGGTCGGGTCCAGATGCTTCAGAATTGCGGCACCGGTGGGTGTAATGCGCTCACCTTCCAGCCCGTCATCGACAAGCGGCATGTTTTCAAGCAGCAGCGTGGTTGCCGGTGTGGGCACCGGTAGCCGACCGTGGGCAGTGTTGACCAGACCACGGCCCATGGGCAGGTTCGAAGCGGAGCAGCTTCTGATATTGAGGCGATCGATCAGCCAGCCTGCCATGACGATATCGGCGATCGAATCCCACGCGCCGACCTCATGAAAAGTGACTTCGTCAACAGCTGTGCCATGTATCTTGGCCTCGGCCTCGGCCAGCCGCAGGAAGATATCCAGGGCGTGCCCCCGCGCACCATCGGGTAGGTTCGCGTCTTCGAGCAGCTGCCTGATGTCCCTCCAGCTGCGGTGGGTGTGGGCGTGTGGCACCTGCCCAGCCACTGCATCGTCATCATGCGTGTGCGCCCGGGTATCATCAGAGACGGGTTTTACGCTGATCCTTGATCCGGTCAGGGTACCGTCGTCGTGGTTATGGCGCTGCACGCGAACCAGGGAATCAAGACCAGCTTGGTTCAGGGCGTGCAGTAATTCCTCTTCCAGTTCACGCTCGGCATCCAGCAAAGCCGCGACAAACATGTCCCCGGCCACGCCGCCGACAGCATCAAGGTGAAGATGTATTGGTGATCGATCAGGCATCTGGCTGAAGAATACTACACCAACGATCGGCTTGACCCGTTCTAAGTTGTCACCAGCTCGACACCTGTGATGGGATCTGCCTGTGAGTGCCGGGGACTCTCACGTCTTGCCGGTTGGCCGGGTTCTCCAATGGCTCCAGGCAATTGAACCTCTGCCAGAGTCCATCGGGCCTGTTCAAGTCAAGAACAGCACGTCATTGGGTCACGCAGACCGCTGAATCTCCGATAATCAATTAGAGTGATCTGCTGAACCCCGCAGTGTTTGTGTCTCGTCTACCGGGTGAGTTAGATTTGTCGTAACCCAACTCATTCTGGCCGGTGCCCCGGCGGTGCTCCAGTAGGCATGCCAAACAGCTGCCTCTGCAGCCAGGGGTCAGCGGAGTGTTCAAACAGCCCACGCGCGGAGAAAACATGGCAACACAACTGAAGCCGAGACACAACAAGGACCGATACCTGGAAGGTGATTCGGCGACCCGACAGATGCATGCGGAGGCGAGCAGTGTAATACCTGCCGGTACTTCGAGACTCCATTATGTGTTTGAACCTTATCCGATCTATGCCCACCGTGGTGCTGGGTGCCGGTTGACCGATGTCGACGGCGATGAGCGGATCGACTGCCTGAACAACATGACGGCACTGATCCACGGTCACTGCGACCAGGATGTGACAGCAGCTGTGGTCGACCAAGCCCAGCGGGGTGTGAGTTTCTCGGAACCCTCAGCGCCAGAGATCGCGCTGGCCCACATGATGGTCGATCGTGTTCCTTCTGTGGAGAGCATCCACTTTCGAAGCTCCGGTACGGAAGCCGTGATGATGGCGATCAAGCTTGCACGGTCTTTCACCGGTCGCCACGCTGTTGCCAAATTCGAAGGGGCTTACCACGGCTACTACGATTACGTTCAGATGGGAGTGGGTTCGACACCAGCGAACTGGGGAGAGTCGCGTTCTCCCAAAAGTATTCCGAGTTCCGGGGGGCTGTCACCTGCTGTGGCGGACGAGGTCTTGATCATGCCCTTTAATGATCGCGCCGCGGTGGAGCAACTGTTCGATCAGCACGGGCATCAGCTTGCCGCGTTATTGGTGGAGCCCCTGTCGAACAAATCAGGTATGGCACAACCTGAGGCGGGTTTCTATGAATTTCTCCGTCAGATCACCCACCGGCACGGTGTCCTGCTGGTCTTCGATGAAGTGATCGCGTTCCGCCTGGGCACTGCCGGTGCCCAGGGCCGTTACGGCGGTTCACCTGATCTGACTACTTTTGGGAAGATCATCGGTGGTGGTATCCCGATCGGTGCAGTGGGTGGTCGGGCTGATGTACTCAGCCTGCTGAGGCCAGATGCGGGGTCGAACATGGTGCTGTCCGGGGGGACCTACAGCGGCAACCCCCTGTCGGCAGCTGCAGGCCTGGCCACGCTGGGTAAACTGGATGCGAAGGTATTTGGCAGGCTGGACTCGCTGGGCGAGCGCATGCGAAGCGGGATCAATGCTGTTTTTCGAGCGGGACGCCAGAGCGCTCAGGCGACTGGAGACGGGTCGTTGTTTCAGATCGTGCCGACCGACCAGCCGATCGAGAACTACCGCAGTATTCCGACCGACCCGCTTGCCAACCAGTGGCTTGATCAGTTGCAGAGCCGGCTGTTGGAGGCGGGGGTGATCATCTCTCACCGTGGTCTCAGCTGCCTGTCGACGGCAATGGATGAGGCTGTCGTCGACGAGTGCCTGGATGCGTTCGAGCAGGCGGTCTCGGGCCTGCAAAGTGCCGGTTAGTAGGTATCCGGTCGCAGAGATAAACCAGCTAGCCTCGTCCCAGTACATCGATGAGCTGATCCCGGTCGATGTGGCCGCCTGACACTACGCAGGCGATCTTGCCTTCACCGGCGTTGCCGGCCAGAGCTGATGCGACAGCGGCAGCACCGGCGCCCTCGGCGACGACATGATTGCGTTCGACCAGCAGCCTGATGGCGCAGATCAGGTCCGCAACGGACATGACCAGTGAGTCGTCGATGACCTGACTCAAGATGGGCCACATCTCAGCCGCTACGGTCGGGGCACCACTGAATCCGGTCGCGAAGCCCGGTGCAGGGCGCGTTTCAATGGTCACGGGCTCTCCCGCCTTCAACGATGGTGCCAGCGGGGCCCCGGTCTCCAGTTCGCAGGCGTAAAGCCGTGTTTCGGGCCTGAGTGCCCGGACCGCGGAGGCGACCCCTGCGGTCAGTCCGCCGGCGCCAAAGGGGGTGATCACTGCATCCACGTCAGGCAGGTCTTCCACGATCTCCAGACCAATTGTTCCCTGTCCGGCCATGACGTGTCGGTCGCTCGCCGGGTGAATGAAAAGGCCTGACATCCCTGGATAATCGTGACTACGTAAAACCAGATCGAACCAGTCTGCAGGTGGGATCTTGATGATCCCTGCACCCAGTTCGGTGATCGCATTCAGTTTGGCTGTGGCCGCGTTGTCCGGTACGACCACGGTACACTCGATTCCCAGTCTGCGGGCTCCCCATGCCACACCCTGAGCCATGTTGCCGGCGCTGGCCGTCCAGACGCCGGCCTTCAGCGCGTCTGGATCGGCGGCGCGCATAGCGTTGATCGCGCCGCGCAGCTTGAAAGAGCCGATCGGTTGCAGGTTCTCCAGCTTGAGATAGATCTCCCGGCCGGGATCGTCCACATTTAACCGCACCAGTGGCGTACGGATCGCCGCATCTATGATGCGCTTCTGTGCTTGATGAATTTCTTCCAGGGTTATGGGCGCATGGGGCTTCATGGGGTTCTATCCTTCATGGACTGGGGTTAATCTAGGCGTTTAACCGGTGTCCGATCAAACTACATCTCCCCGGGAATCTCCGGAACGGGGTGGACAGGCTTCATGCAACATCACGATGACATCGATATGAACCGGATTGCAACACAATTGCGGGAACGAGCTGCTGAACTCACAGCTCAGTCTGAAGGTGCCCGAGAATCGCGCGCCCCGGTCGAACTGGACCAGCAAAGTGTCGGCCGCCTGTCCCGTATGGATGCGATACAGATACAGGCGATGGCCCGGGAGAGCGAAAGGCGTCGCCTTGATGAAATTCAGGCGATCAGGACCACCCTGAAACGCATTGCTGCAGGAGAATACGGGTACTGTGTTGGCTGTGGCGAGCGGATCGCGCCGGTCAGGCTGGTGCTCATTCCAACCACGGAGACCTGCGTTGATTGCGCTGACCGTGCCAGCTGAATCCCGCTGCCGCCTCGCCTGCTGTGGTCTTGGTTTTGCTTGATCCGTCTTAGCCATCGGATTCCACCCGGTTTCCGGCCCGATCCCTGGAGTTCCTCACATGCCCACCTCGACACTCGCATTTAAAAGTGCTGCCCAACTCGTCCGCGGATATAAGGCTGGCCGGTTCACACCGCTTGATGCCCTTGCCGCTGTACTCGCACGGGTGGATGAATGCGAGTCGCAGGTCAATGCCTGGCGGCTGGTAGACAGGCGTCGGGCCCGACGCGTGGCCCACGCATCAACCCGGCGATGGGCCGACGGTCACCCCTGCGGGTTGCTGGACGGTGTGCCGGTTGCGATCAAGGACGTCACCGAGACCCGGGGTTGGCCTACGCTGAATGGTTCTCTGGCTATCGACCCAAAGGGTCCCTGGCCTGTAGACGCGATCGTCGTTGAACGTCTCAAGGCCCACGGTGCCGTGATTCTGGGTAAAACCGAAACACCGGAATTTGCCTGGCGCGGGATAACAGAGAGCGCACTCCACGGTGTCACGCGTAACCCCTGGAACCTCGACTGGACAACTGGAGGCTCCAGCGGTGGGGCCGCTGCAGCTGTGGCCACAGGTATGGTGACCCTCGCAACCGGGACCGATTCGGGGGGCTCCATAAGGGGGCCGGCCAGTTTCTGCGGCGTGGTCGGTTTCAAACCCAGCTTTGGACGGGTTCCGGTCTGGCCGGCCAGCCCACTGATGATGATGGAGCACTGTGGTCCGTTGGCCCGTACCGTGCAGGATGCGGCACTGGCCTTCACTGTGATTGCTGGCGGTGACCCCAGGGATGGTTATGCGATTCAGGCGCCTTTCCCGGATGTGCTCTCAGGCCTTGGGAAAGGCGTGCGGGGACTGAGAATCGGCATTTCCCCTGATCTTGGTGTGCCGCGAGTCGACGATGAGGTTCGCCGGGTAATCGCGACCAGCCGGAAGATCTTCACCGGCCTGGGGGCGCGGGTCTTTGCCGTTGACCTTGATCTGGGTGCGGCCCGCGAGGTGGCCAACAGGATCTGCGGGCCGATGGCTGCCCGTATTAAAAGAAACCTGGGCCGGCAGAAGAGCCGTCTCACAAATGACGAACTGATAGCGTCTGCCGCGGTGGGGGAAAAGATGAGTGCCGTGGACTTCCTCGATGCAGAAGCGCAGCGGATCCGATTCCGCTCACTAATGGCCGCCTTCCATGAGACTTATGATCTGTTGATCGCCCCCACGCTCAGTTGCGCGCCATTTGCCGTGGGCCACGATAAGCCACCAGGCTGGTGTGCCTCGGACGGCGAGTTCATGTCCACTACTACACCTTTTGATCTGACCGGTCAGCCTGCTATCTCGGTCCCTTGCGGGTTTACCCCGCGAGGCGGGCCGGTGGGGCTGCAGATCGTTGGTCCATACGGCAGTGATGCACTGGTCCTGCGGGCGGCCCGGGCGTTTGAAAGGGCACAACCCATCGGTCGGAAGCATCCATTCATCTAGTCGGCAGGGGAGTACGGGCAATGTTGGGCCTTTTATGGTCCCTGCGGGTATGATTGTGGGAACACCGATACCGCCCGATTCTCCAGATCAGGCCGACCCTAGCTTTGGACAGAGCCAATGGTAAAACAGCGACTGACCCGCGCACAGATCGAAGACATCAACTTTCAGTACCTGCCGCGGCTCACGGTAAAAAATGCCGATCAGTATCTGCGGAAATCGGCCGAACGCAGCGTACGGGCACGCCGGAAATTGGCCTGCGTGACTGATTTGTCCTACGGCCCATCGGCAGGGCAGGTGCTCGATGTCTTCCCGGCAGACCAAAAAGGGGCACCGGTACACGTGTTTATTCACGGGGGATACTGGCGGGCCCGGGAAATCAGTAAGGCGCACTACAGCTATGTCGCAGCTCCCATGGTGTCGGCGGGCGCGACCGTGGTTCTGCCGGATTATGACCTGTGCCCTGAGGTCAGGATCACGGACATCGTTGCTCAGATTCGTGCCGCAGTCGTCTGGATCTACAGAAACATCGGGCAGTACAACGGGGATCGAAAAAACATCTACCTTTCCGGGCATTCAGCAGGGGGACACCTGACCGGGATGATGATTGCCACCGACTGGACAAAGGAAGGACGTTTTCCCAGAGATCTGATTCGCGGAACTGCACCCCTGAGCGGCTTGTTTGACATCGAGCCACACCGCCACTCCCAGCTTCAAAGCGATATTCGCCTCACGGCCAAGGAGGCGAAAGAGATGAGCCCGATGTATCTGACCCCGGTCGTCCGGTCGCCATCGATCATTGCCGTCGGGTCCGTCGAGCCCGACCTCTTTCACTGGCAGTCGCTGGCGTATGCGGCACACCTCAGGCGGCATCGCATTCAGGCAGAGTACCTCTCGACACCGGGCGATCATCACTTCTCGATCACCGACCGTCTCGGTAAAGCCAGGGACCCGTTGACCCGGGCGATACTCGCCCAGATGGGTCTTTAGCAACTCATTCGTTTTCGGCGAGCCCGGCGTCCGGGTTGCAGGGCGAGTTCGAGCTCAGTGTGAATCCGCTGTAACCGTTGGCTGCGATCTCGTTGCATTTATCGACATAGCGCGGGAATCCACCGACGTAGGGCATGAATACCCTGGGTTTGCCTTCAATGTTGGCGCCGATATACCAGGAACTGCAGGAAATTCGGATGTGGTCATCGGCCACCTCATCGTTATGGACGACCCATGCGTCTTCGGCCGACTGGGTGGCTTCTATCTCGGTTATCTCATTGACCCGTAGATGATTTAGGCAGTCTACGATCCAGTCGACGTGTTGTTCAATTGACTGGAGCATGTTGGTCAGTACGGAGGGGCTGCCGGGACCTGTGATGGTAAAAAGGTTGGGAAAATCGGCCATGCCCAGACCGAGATAGCTGCGCGGCCCGTCGGCCCACTTGTCACTCAGTGAAAGTCCCCGCCGACCTCTGATATCGATCTTCATCAGGGTGCCGGTCATCGCATCGAATCCGGTCGCCATGACCAATGTGTCTAGAGTGTATTCCTGGCCCAGCGCACGGATCCCCGCTGGAATGATCCGCTCGATCGGTGATTCGCTGATATCGACCAGGGTCACATTGGAGCGGTTGTAGGTCTCGTAGTAGCCGGAATCCACGGCCAGCCGTTTGCAGCCGATGGTGTAGGTGGGTACCAGCGCTTCGGCAACCACTGGATCCTTAACTGTCTGGCGGATCTTCTGGCGTACGAACTCAGCCGCCGTCTCATTTGATTCGCGGCTTTTAAGAAGATCGGTGTAGGCGCCGAGAAAAGGCACACCACCGCGCTCCCACCAGGCCTGATACTCTGCCTGCCGTTCATCGTCGCTCACTTCAAGTGCTGCTTGCCGGTTCGGAATGAACGCCAATGCATTCAACATTTTTCTGGCGCGCTGACGCAGCCCGGCGTAATCTGCTTTGATCTCCTCAATCGTCAGGTCAGCATCGTAACCGTAGGCTTTTCTGCCAGAATGCTGCGTCCCTGGCTCACTTGCGAGCGGTCGGTTCCAGGCCGGCACACTGTAGTGGGGCGTGCGCTGAAAAACATATAGGTGTTTGGCCTGCTCGGCAATGATCGGTATGGACTGGATCGCTGAAGCCCCGGTGCCGATGACCCCCACTGTCTGACCGATGAAGTCGATCTCATCCTGCGGCCATTCGCCGGTGTGGTATACCGGTCCGGCAAAGGAATCGAGCCCTTTGAAATCCGGTGTGTTCGTGGTCGACAGACAGCCTGTCGCCATCACGCAGAAATTCGCCGATATTTGCTCACCATTGTCGGTCCCGATGTCCCAGAGTAGACGATCCGCGTCATAAACTGCGGACGACACCGTAGTGTTGAACTGGATGTCCCGGCGTAGGTCGAAGCGCTCAGCGACGTGGTTGGCGTAACGCAGGATTTCAGGCTGAGTGGCATATTTCTCGGTCCAGACCCACTCCTGCTCAAGTTCAGGGCAGAAGCTGTAAGCGTACTGCATGCTTTCCACATCGCAGCGGGCACCGGGGTATCGGTTCCAGTACCAGGTGCCGCCCACATCCGCGGCCTTATCCAGGACACGGGCGCTGAAACCAGCGCCGCGCAAACGGTGGAGCAGGTAAAGGCCGGCGAACCCGGCCCCGATGACAAGAACATCGAAGTGGCGGGGCCGCGAGCGGGGATTATCTGACCGTAATGTCATGAACGCTGGGGTGGGTCGGCCGACTCAGGCCGGCTGGATTCAGGGTCTTATTAATACCCAGTGGAGTTTTCAACGAGTAGATTATTCCGAATGAATCTTTTGGTATTCAAGTTCTGATGACCGGTTGCATGACCAGGATCAAGCGTGACCAGCAATGATCCGGCAGTCAGCGAAACTTGTCCCGGTTATTCGAAAGAGATAATACTGCGTGCAACCTCCCCGGCTGCCAGCGCGTCGTAGGCGATGTTGATGTCGTCGAGGGAATAGGTCCGGCTGATCAGGGGGTCGATTTTCAGTTTTCCACTGAGATAAAGATCAGTAATTTTCGGCAGGTCGACCCAGGGCCGTGCACCGCCGTACCACGAGCCGACGATGGCCTTTTCAGTCCTCGGAAAGGACAGGGCGTTGATCGACACCTCGTCGTTCTCGGGTGCCATACCGACCACGACGGCAGTGCCGCCCGGAGCAAGCATGTGATAAGCCTGATGGATGGTCTGGGCATTCCCAATGGCTTCAAACGCATAATCCACACCCCGGCCAGTCAGTTTCAGGACTTGCTTGACCGCATCGCCACTGCTGCCGTTGACGAGGTCAGTCGCACCGAATTCCCGAGCGTATTCCAGCTTGTTGTCGAGCAGGTCGACCGCGATGATCTGCCCGGCACCGGCGAGTACCGCGCCCTGTACGGCATTGAGGCCAACACCGCCACAGCCGATGACCGCTACCGACGATCCTGCTTCGATGCGAGCTGTGTTGACCACTGAACCGACGCCGGTCATTACCGCGCAGCCGACCAGGCAGCCTTTGTCCAGCGGCATGTCTGCACGCACTGGTACGGCACCGGATTCCGGTACCACGGCGTATTCGGCAAAACAGGAGGTCCGGGCCATGTGATGGATCGTCTGACCATCCTTGCTCAGGCGACTGCTGCCATCGAACATGGTGTTGCGCGGTGCGTCCACGCCATCACACAGGACCGGGCGGCCGATGATGCAGTAATGACAGGTTCCGCAGTTCGCCCGGAA
This sequence comes from uncultured Acidiferrobacteraceae bacterium, assembly GCA_964630665.1. Taxonomy (GTDB): domain Bacteria; phylum Pseudomonadota; class Gammaproteobacteria; order Arenicellales; family UBA868; genus UBA9619. Next base: position 25,125 of record CAZVVN010000015.1, read on the forward strand.
GTTGAGGATCACGGTCTGCCCGGGCGCCAGGCGAGTAACACCCGGCCCCACTCGCTCGACCACTCCGGCCCCTTCGTGACCGAGTACCACTGGCAAGGGGTGGGTCCACTCTCCAATCATGATGTGATAGTCGGAGTAGCAGACACCGGCTGCGGCGATGCGCACCAGGACCTCACCTTCGCGCGGTTCATCGAGATCGATGGTTTCCACTGCCATCGGCTTGTTCGGCTCATAAAGTACTGCTGCCTTTATTTTCATCTATGCTGTGCTCCGTTGTCTGCGCCGGATCTGGTATTGGCAGATCATTTCATACCACGCACCAGTCAGGCGCCTTCCTTACCGACGATCGTTACTGAGGATACGTTCTGATGCGGGAAGCCACCCAGGTTGTGGGTCATGCCGAACACTGGGTCCTGTTGCCGCTGCCGCTGATCAGCACGGCCGTTCATCTGCAGGTACATCTCATAGATCATGCGCAGGCCCGAGGCGCCGATGGGATGGCCAAAGCACTTCAGGCCGCCATCGATCTGGCAGGGCACCTTGCCATCGGCGTCATAGAAGCCGTCCATGATGTCCTTGACCGCGCCGCCTTCCGGTGAGATGTAGAGATCCTCCATCGTGATCAGTTCAGTGATGGAGAAGCAGTCATGCACCTCGAACATGCTGATCTGATCACGTGGTTTCTCGATCCCGGCCTCCTTGTAAGAGCGCTCCGCTGCCTTGCGGGTGGTCGCGAAGTAACTGCCGTCCCAGGAATTGTGCTGGGCTTCGGTGCCGTTCGAGACGGCCAGCTGCAAGGCCTTGACAGTCACGAGGTCTTTCTTACCCAGGCCTCGGGCGATATCCGGTTTGGTCACGATCGCACAGGCCGCACCGTCGCTCACGCCACAGCAGTCAAACAGACCCAGCGGCTCAGCAATCATCGGTGCATTCATCACCCGGTCTTCATCGATCTTGTTGCGCAGGTGGGCTTTGGGGTTGCGTGAGCCGTTATCATGACTTTTGACCGAAACGTGTGCCATTGCCCGTTTCAGATCTTCGGCCGGCACGTGATGTTTGGCCGCGTAAGCAGTGGCCAGCTGGGCAAATGACCCGGGCGCAGAGGCATTGGCCCAGAAAAGGTCATTGACCGATCCTCTTCCGCGCTGTGGCAGGCCGCCGTAACCGGTATCTTTGAGTTTCTCAACACCGACCGCAAGTGCGATGTCGCAGGCCCCTGATGCCACGGCATAGACAGCGCCGCGAAACGCCTCGGTCCCGCTGGCGCAGAAGTTCTCGACCCGGGTGACCGGGATATAGGGCAACCGCAGTGCCATGGCCAGCGGGATTCCAGATTTGCCGACGTGCTGTTCTTCGATCGCAGTGCCCAGCCAGGCCGCTTCGATCTGACTGGTTTCGATGCCGCTGTCTTCCAGTGCCTCGGTATAGGCTTCGACTACCAGGTCTTCGGCGTTGTCGTTCCACCGTTCGCCGAACTTAGAACAGCCCATGCCCAGAATAGCGACTTTATCCTTGATGCCGGTTGCCATAGTCGTATCTCCTTAATGATCGCCGTCTGTCGGCGTCGCCTTCCAAAAATAGCGCCTGAAACCGCGTTGAGTATCATAGTCTTTGACCCGGAAGACCATCTTCATGGGCATACCTACTTCGAGCCTGCCATCCGGGTCGATATCGGTGAAATCGCTCATCAGCCTTCCGCCGCCCTCGAACTGTACCATGCCGAAATACATTGGCGGATCCGGTGAGTAGATCAAGCGGTCCGCAGTAAAAGAATTGAGCTGTGCCGGTTTGTCGGCAAATGGTTCGTCTTCTTGAGTACCGTTTTTCCCGCACTCCGGGTTGACGCAGATCCTGGACTTCGGGAACTGTTTGGTACCACAGGCGGTACAGTGCCCGCCTATCAGTTCCTGGGTCATTTCCTTGTTCCGGTAGAGTGTGCTGAGCCCGGTCTGCTTGTCGACCTCGGCGCGAATGCCGCGTTCCATGGACATGAGATCGTTGAACGCCATAAAACGGCTGTAACGACTCTCCTCCCGCCCGCGGGCCAGATGGCCGGAGATGCCGATCCGGCCAGCCACCTGGTCGATGGCATCGGTCACCTCGAACAGCAACGCATCGCACCCCTGACCGAAGCCGGCAACCAGAATTCTCTCCCCGGGTCGGGCAGTTTCGAGCGCATGCACAAGCAGCACCAGCGGATGCGCCGTGCCGGTCTCCCCACAGCGGTCCTGCAGGTTGTCGGCCACGACATCGTCGGCCAGTCCAAGTCTCGTCGCCAACCCACCGGCCACGCGACGCAGGGCTGTTGGAAAGCAGAATGTCGTGATGTCGGTGGCCTGTACACCGACTTTCTTCAGCAGTGTGCCGACCGCCGCTGGGACGATCTTCATATACCCTTCGTCCCGGATCCAGCGCTCCTCCCAGGTATAGTCGTAAGACTCGCCCTGGCCCCGGTAATGGTCGACGAAATCCACCGACTCGGTGTGTCCGCCGAGCAAACGGGCAACCACCTCACCTTCACCGACCAGCAGCGCCGCGGCACCGTCACCGGTCGTGAGTTCCAGAGTACTGGCCGCTTTGGTACGCCGTTTCTCACTGGCGGTAACGAGCGCCGGTCCGTTACCGCGAGTGGCCTGCAGGGCAACCATCAGGCTGGAGCTTCCAGCACGCTGGGAGGACGACAGATCAATGGTCTGGATGCCGGAATTGAGGTTCAATGCATCGGCAACGATACCGGCGTTCTGCCGGTCCTGAAACGGAAAGCTGGTCGAGGCCATGTAGACACCAGCCACGATGCCGCGGTCGATGCCGGTCAGGCAGTCGCGCCCGGCTTCCACAGCCATGGTCACGCTGTCTTCGTCCCAGTTGGCCATGGTTCGCTCACCCTTGGCGAGGGCCATGAGCGCGGGGTTGAACCAGGCGTGGGTACGGGCGATTTCAGCGCGCTGCAGGCGCGCCTTCGGCAGGTAGCCACCGAAGCTGAGAATGCCAAGATCCATAGTCATCAGTCCTGTTGGTCAATTATGCCTGCACGTTGCGCCGGGCGTCACCGCAGGGTCTTACCCTCAACCGCAGATCAGCGGCTGGTGTTGGGTTATTGGCAGCATTGTAGAGGTTTGCGAAACGGTGGGTCATCACCCGTGTCGCTATCACCGAGTTGATGCGCTGAGAGAGCCGGGCTAATCCGTCCAGGTTCAGGTATCCTTGATAGTGCTGATTTCCCTTGAGTGCAGCAGTGATTGCCGCAACGCCGATTTGTCGATCTTGTTGGAGGACGACAGTGGCATTGCCTCGGATCGGAAGCTCACCGTCCGCGGGCATTTGTAATGTGCAAGATGAGACCGGCAATGTTCGATCAGTGTGGCTTCATCCGTTGCTGTACCAGCCTTTGATCTAACGACCGCGTGCACTGTCTCACCCCAGAAGTCATCCGGTAAGCCAAAAACAGCGCAAGCAGCCACCGCCGGATGTTGTGACAGTACATTTTCAATCTCGATCGGGTAGACATTTTCGGCTCCGGTGATGATCATCTCCTTGAGCCGGCCGACCAGGTAGACGAACCCGTCCTCGTCCAGGTAGCCCGCGTCGCCGGTATGGAAAAACCCGCCCCGAAGAGCCTCGGCAGTGAGTTCGGGCTGTTTCCAGTAGCCATTCATCACGTTCGGGCCGCGCACGATGATCTCGCCCGTTTCGCCGGGTTCAAGGGGCCGGCCGGTGCTGTCGACCACTCGCAGGTCAACATAGGAAAGCGGGCGACCGACGGAGGTCAGCTTGTTGGCGGCCCTGCCTGTCGGGTCGTGTTCGTCCGGGGTCAGGACGGTCAGTACCGGCGAGACCTCGGTCATGCCGTAGGCCTGGCCGAACTGGATGTCTGGCAGTGTCACCATCGCCCGTTCGAGGAGCGCTATCGGCATCGGTGCCGCGCCGTAGGTGATGAGCCGCAGCGACGAAAGGTCGAATTCGCCAAATTGTGGATGTTCCAGGAGCATCGCCAGCATGGTCGGTACGAGCACAATCACATTGATTCGGTGCTGTTCGATGGCCATCAGGGCCTGGGCGACGTCGAACTTCGGCAGGAGTACTGTGTGTGCACCCAGCATCAATGCCGAGTAGACGCGGGATCCCGCACCCAGATGGAACATCGGCCCGGCCAGCAGATGTGTCTCTCCTTCTCGGAGCCCGAAAAGTGGTGGAACCCCGATGGCATTGGTGAAAAGGCCGGTGTGCGAAAGCATCACGCCTTTGGCCCGGCCAGTGGTACCGCTGGTGTAGAAGATGATGATCGTGTCACCGTCCTGGCTTGCCAGTTCGTTGAAATAGCAGGGATCGACGGATTGATGTTGCCCAACGATCTGGTCATAGCTGCACATGTCATCTGGTCCCTGATCAGAGGTACCGCAGATCAGTACTTCAATTGAAGGGCAGGCACTGGCAATCGATCGGGCCTCGTTAACAAGATCCGGATCGACAATCAGTGCTTTCGGTGTGCAGTCGGTGACACACTCGACCAGTTCAGCGACAGATAGACGAATGTTGAGTGGCACGAGGATCGCACCGATTCGCGAGGGTGCGTAGTAACACTCGAAATAACGATGGGAATTCAGGCCCAGGTAGGCGACCCGGTCGCCGGGCAGGATACCCAGGTCATGCAGCATGGCGGCGACGCCCCAGCAGCGTTTCTCAAATACTGCCCAGGTAAAGATTTCCTGGTCAAAGGATACAGCGGGGCGGTCCGGGTGGCGGTGCGCCTGACGGGTAATGTGGTCTGCGATACGCAGCATCAGCCTCTGCCTACAATGCTTCGGCCGATGATCTCGCGCATGATCTCACAGGTGCCACCGGCGATCCGGCTCATTCGTGCATCGGCCCAGGCGCGGGCGATCGGATACTCCCACATGTAACCGTAACCACCGAACAGCTGCAGGCACTCATCCAGCAGTTTACCCAGCATCTCTGATGACAGCAGTTTGACCACAGCCGCATCCACTGCGTCGAGCCTGCCCTCAAGGTGCATTGCAATGCAGCGATCTACAAAGACCCGCAGCATCAGGGCTTGTGACTTGACGTCTGCCAGCTTGAAGCGTGTGTTCTGGAATGCGGCGATCGGCCGGTCGAACGCTCGGCGGGTCGTCGTGTAGTCCACGGTCCATTCCAGCGCGGCCTCGATTGTGGTTGCCGCACGGATGGCCTGCAACAGTCGTTCCTGGGGCAGCTGTTCCATGAGTTGCACGAAACCACGGCCCTCCTGCCCAAGCAGGTTTGAGGCCGGAACCCGAACTTCATCGAAGAAAAGCTCCGAGGTATCCTGTGCTTTCCAGCCGACCTTCTCCAGATTGCGGCCGCGTTGAAATCCTGCTCGGTCGGTTTCTACCAGTACCAGACTGACGCCTTTGCCGCCGGCCTGTGGATCGGTCTTGCAGGCCGTGATGACGATGTTGGACAGCTGGCCGTTGGTGATAAAGACTTTCTGACCGGAGATCCGGTATTCATCACCATCGCGGATAGCGGTGGTCTGGATGTTCTGCAGGTCTGAGCCTGCTGAGGGCTCGGTCATAGCGATGGCGCCGATCACCTCTCCGGTGATCATCTTAGGCAGCCAGGTCCTCTTCAGCTCGTCACTGCCGTACAGCAGCAGGTACGGTGCGACGATGTCCGAGTGCAGTGAAAAGCCAGGCCCCATCGCGCCTGCCCGCGACAGTTCTTCCAGCACCACCACGCTGTAGAGAAAATCGGCACCCGACCCACCGTATTCCTCTGGCACGGTTGCGCACAGCAGCCCCTGCGAACCGGCTTTTCTCCAGACCTCACGGCTGACCTGGCCATCCTTCTCCCATTGTGCGTGGAAGGGAGTGATTTCGTCCGCGATAAAACGGTGCACCGTTTCTCGAAAGATCTCGTGCCCGGTTGAAAAGAGTTCTCGTTCAAACATGGATCCACACCTCCAGACGCACAGGTTGAGGAAACTGCGACCAGCCCGGTGCAAACATTGCATGTAACAGGCTTCCGATTCTGTACCGGGCCGGTGTTTCAGAGCACATGATTTTGCTCTTTACAGGAACAACGTTACCAGAAAGCGTATCGCAAATGATGGATCTCCGGGTCAATCTAGTTCCGATGGGCAACATTGCGGTAAAGTCTCCAACTAAAACCACCATTGGACAGGATGGGAAGCAATGCTGAGCCGAGAACAGAATGATCTTGTCACCCAGACTGGTCCGGGCACACCAGCCGGGCAGTTGTTGCGCCGCTACTGGCAGCCGGTCGCCCTGTCCGAAGAGCTGGCGGGTGAGCGGCCCCTGACAGGTGTTTCGGTACTTGGAGAACGATTGGTCCTTTTCCGTGATGAGCAAGGTCGTTTGGGACTGATTGATCGGCACTGCGCGCACCGTGGTGCCGATCTGTGCTACGGCCGGCTCGAAGACGGCGGGGTCCGCTGCCCATTTCACGGCTGGCTGTTCGACGTCACCGGCGACTGTCTGGAACAACCGGGTGAACCCGAGGGCAGCACGTACTCTGATCACATCCACGCTACGGCTTATCCCTGCGTCGAACGCAACGGGATTGTTTTTGCTTTCATGGGTGAAGGCCAGGTACCTGGACTGGACCGAATGGACTGTTTCGAGGCGCCGGAGGAGTACACGTTCGCCTTCAAAGGCTATCTGGAGTGCAATTGGCTCCAGGCGCTGGAGGTCGGTATCGACCCGGCCCACGCGTCGTTTCTGCATCGTTATTTCGAAGCGGGTGATCCTGGCCGGACTTACGGTCAGCAGTTCAGGGATACGGTGGGAGAAGAATCGGTTCCGATGACGACCTTGTTGCGCGAATATCCGCGACCCGAGATCATTGTGGACCGGACCGGTTACGGCCTTCGCATCAGAGCGATACGCGATCTGGCCGATGGCCGCAGGCATGTCAGGGTGACCAACCAGCTGTTTCCACAGGCCATCTGCATCCCGATGAGCAGCGAGATGACCATCACCCAGTGGCACGTGCCGGTCGATGACAGACATTGTTACTGGTACGCGTTGTTCACCAGTTTTAAGAATCCCACCGACAAGGCCACGATGCGCAGTCAGCGGCTGGAACTCTACGAACTGCCGCATTACCTGGCAAGGCAGAACAAGCGAAATGACTATGGTTATGACCCGGAGGAACAACGCACCCGGACCTACACGGGCATGGGCGACGACATCAATGTCCACGACCAGTGGGCGGTCGAGTCTATGGGTGCGATACAGGACCGTACCCGTGAACATCTCGGTCGAACAGATGCCGCTATCCGTGAATACCGCAGACTCCTGTTAGAGACGATTGCCGATCTGGAAGCGGGCAGGTCGTCTGCCGGTGTCGGCCACACAACGCAGAGATTTGGGCCCGAGGCGGTTGATGCCATATCGCAAGGGGCCGACTGGCAGGAGCAGTGGCGCGAACTTGACCGTGAGCGTCGTACGAGAAGTCCCTGGAACGCCAGCCTCGCGGCATCGGCAGCAATCGAGAAGACTGGTACAGACCATGGCAGAAACTGACTCGACTGGTGTGCCGGATTTTGTAGAACGCTTCGGGCTGTGGTCAGAAGTGCAGCGTTCCGCTGCGGTCGGCATCGCACAGAGCGCAGAAAAAAACCTCGATACCATCCGCCTGTCATTTGCGGATCAGCATGGTGTACTAAGGGGTAAAAGCCTGGCGGCAGATGGCACAGGTGCTGCCCTGCGCAACGGCTGTGCGATCACCTCTACGCTTCTTGCCAAAGACACCTCGCACCGGACGGTTTACCCGGTCTGGTCGCAGGGTGGCGGTTTTGGCCTGTCGGAAATGGCCGGTGCCCGGGATGTCATCATGGTACCGGACCCGACCACCTTCCGGGTTCTGCCGTGGCTTTCACGGACTGGTTGGATGCTCTGTGATCTTTATTTTCCTGACGGCTCGCCCGTGCCGTTTTCCACGCGCCGGCTGTGCCAGGATGTCCTCGTGCAGCTCGAATCCCGGGGCTACACCTATCGCAGTGGGCTTGAGATCGAATTTCACGTTCTGAAACTGGACGATGCCAGGCTCACGCCGGCCGATGCCACTCAGCCCGGCACACCGCCTGAGACCTCACTTCTTGCCCAGGGGTTTCAATATCTGACCGAGACCCGGCTGGACGAAATGGAACCGGTGGTAGAACTGTTGCGCGCCCAAACCGTTGGGCTTGGGTTACCGCTACGGTCCATGGAGTCCGAATTCGGCCCCAGCCAGATCGAGTTCACGTTCCACCCCCAGGACGGTCTGGGTACTGCCGACACTGCTGTTCTTTTCCGCAGTGCCGTCAAGCAGGTCTGTCGCCGCCACGGTTACCACGCGACGTTCATGTGTCGTCCAGCACTGCCCAATCTGTTCTCAAGCGGTTGGCACCTTCATCAGTCACTGGTCAGGGACACCGATAGTAGCAATGCCTTTATGCCTGAACATGAGGAAGAGCGGCTCTCGTCCATAGGTCATAAGTTCCTGGCGGGCATTCTGGCGCATGCCCGTGCCGCCTGTCTGCTGACTACGCCGACCATCAATGGCTACAAGCGTTACCGGCCCCACACGCTCGCACCCGACCGGGCCGGCTGGGGGTGGGGAAACCGCGGGGCAATGCTGCGCGTGATTGGTGGGCATGCCGACCCCGGTACCCGGATCGAAAACCGGGTCGGTGACCCCGCCGCCAATCCCTACCTCTATCTGTGTGCCCAGATCATCGCCGGGCTCGATGGCATCGATCAGGCACTGGACCCTGGTCCACCCACGGAGACGCCCTATGAGACCTCGGCGGAGAGGTTGCCGGCCAGTCTGATGGAGGCCATCGCTGCATTCCGTACCGACACGGTTTTTCGCAAGGCGCTGGGCGATAGTTTCTGCGATTACCTGCTGGCGTTGAAAGAGGCTGAAGTTGCCCGTTTTCTTTCAGAGGTCACCGATTGGGAGCAGAAGGAATATTTCTCCGTGTTCTGAACCGGGTTTCCATCCGTCTTTCCGGACACTCAGATTCCAAGGTAACGGTGTTTGATTTCGTCACTGGCAAGCAGCTCCTGGGAGTTGCCCGACCAGACAGTCTGACCCTTCTCAATAATAAAGTGTCGATCGGCGATCCGGGCAAGGTCTGCCACGTTTTTGTCGATCACCAGAATCGACATACCGTCTTCCTTGAGGCGCAGCAGACAGGACCAGATCTCGCGTCGGACCAGCGGTGCCAAGCCTTCGGTGGCTTCGTCCAGAATCAGCAGTCGCGGGTTGGTCATCAGTGCACGGCCGATCGCGAGCATCTGCTGTTCACCGCCTGAAAGGAGATTTCCGAGTCCATTGCGGCGCGCCGCCAGAGCCGGGAACATCTGAAATACCCGCTCGACATCCCAGCCTTGCACATCGGCACTGCCGGATCTGGCTGCTGCTACCAGATTTTCGATCACGGAGAGGTTCGGGAACACTTGCCGGCCTTCCGGTACCAGGCCGATCCCGGCCTGCGCAATGCGATAGCTGGATAGGTTGGTGATGACCTGGTTTTCCCACAGGATGCGGCCGGCACTGGTCGCAACGATTCCCATGATGCAGTGAACCGAAGTGGTTTTCCCCATGCCATTTCGACCCATCAGCGTAACGACCTCACCCGGATTGACCGCTAGACGAGCGCCAAACAGCGCCTGGCTCGCGCCATAGTGGGCTTGAATATCTTCAACACTCAGCATACGTGTCGCACTGTTCCGGAGTTTGGCACATCGGTGGCCGCGTCCAGTTCCTCACCGAGGTAGGCCTGACGCACAGTCTCGTCGGATCGTATGGCATCCGGATTTCCCGTGGCGATCACCCGGCCCTCGACGAGTACGGTGATTCTGTCGGCAAGTGCAAATACTGCGTCCATGTCGTGTTCCACCAGGATGATCGTACAGGACCCTTTAAGCGCCTGAAGTGCTGCGATCATACGGGTGGAATCCTCCTGCCCCATGCCTGCCGTGGGTTCGTCCAGCAGTACCAGCACCGGGTCGGTGGCCAGCACCATCGCCATCTCGAGTTGGCGATGTTCACCATGAGACAGGGGTCCTGCGATCTGCATCGCCTGGCCTTCCAGGCCGACCCCTCGCAATGCGTCCATGGCGGGTCCAGTCAGATTCTGATCACTGTCTGCGCTGCGCCAGAACCGGTAGGAATGACCAGCTTTAGCCTGTACGGCGAGGACCACGTTCTCCAGCACGGTCATGTCGTGAATGATGCTGGTGATCTGGAAAGATCGAGCCATGCCCAGGTGTGGGCGCCGGTGGGCCGGCATGTAGGTAATGTCATTGCCCTTGAAAGTGATCTGACCTGCATCCGGCATCAACACACCGGTCAGTTGTGAGACCAGCGTTGTTTTGCCTGCACCGTTGGGACCGATGATGGCGTGTACTTCTCCATCCAGAATATCCAGAGTCACCTGGTTGGTCGCGGCGACGCCGCCGAATGCCTTGTACAGGTCTGAGATACTGAGCAGCACGTCGGTGCTCATACTAGTGCGTCCGGCGGCCTGACAGCCAGCTGTCAATGCCGCCCTTGGCGAACAGCACCACCAGGATGAGGAATACGCCGAACACCAGCTGCCAGTACAACCACAGCCCCGACAATATCTCCTCGAGCAGCAGGAAGACACTGGTGCCGAGCACCGGGCCGAAGACACTACCGGTGCCGCCCAGGACCACCATGAAGATGAGTTCGCCGGAACGGGTCCAGTCCATCATTTCGGGGCTGATGAAATTGGTGAAGTTACCCAGCAAGGCACCGGCATAACCACAGATCGTACCTGCAATGACATAGCAGGCCAGTTTGTAGCGGAAGGTGTCGAACCCCAGCGACTGCATGCGCGGTTCGTTACCGCGGGCACCCTGGATCACCATGCCGAATCGCGAGCGGACGATCCGCCGAATCAGATACAGGACGAGCAGCAGTGAAACAAAACAGACGTAGTAAAGAACGGATGCGTTTTCCAGATCGATCAGACTGCCGAATTCGCTTCGCATTTCGATAACGAGACCATCGTCACCACCATACTCCTCGATGGAGACGAAGGCGAAGAAAACCATTTGAGCAAAAGCCATCGTGATCATGATGAAGTTCACACCACGCGTCCTGAGGCACACGATACCGGTCACTAATGCGAAGACAGCTGAGACGCTCATGGCGATTAGGATGTGGAGGTACCCGTTGTAGATCTCGTAGTACGCCGGGATTCCAACGGCATAGGCTCCAATACCGAGGTAGGCCGCGTGGCCAAAACTGATCATCCGGCCGTAGCCCAGAATCAGGTTGAGGCTGACGGCGGCAATAGCCAGGATGACGAAACGCGTTGCCAGATCGAGAATGAAAGCGTTGTCGGCCAGGCCTACAATGGGTGGTACCAGTGCCAGCACCACGATGACTGCGCAGCTGACCCAGCCCCGTAGTGTCATTGCACTCAAGCTCGTCAACTCACCCGCCTTAGCGCCCGCGCGGTCCGAACAGGCCGGCCGGCCGGACAGCCAGGATCACGGCCATCAGGATGTAGATCAGCATAGCCGACACGGCAGGTGCTGAAGTTTCGGCGTTCTGGACCGACATGAAGAGCTTGAACAGCGCATCAAGATAGGACCTTCCCATCGTGTCTATCAATCCAACAATGATGGCGGCGATGAATGCACCTTTTATCGAGCCTATGCCGCCGATCACGATGACCACAAACGCCACGATGATGATCTGGTTGCCCATGCCGATTGAGGCTTCAGTGATAGGGGCGATCATCATTCCGGCAAGACCGGCCAGTACCGCGCCCATGACGAACACAATCGAGAACAGCAAGCTGATATTGATTCCAAGTGCACTGATCATGGTCCGGTTCGAGGCGCCTGCACGGATTCGCATTCCCAACCGGGTACGGGTGACGAGGACAAAAAGGCCGAATGCCACAGCGAGGCCGGTCATGATGATCGCGATCCGGTAGGTCGGCAGAACGATCCCATCCGTCAGAGTGATCTGGCCATCGAGCCAGGCGGGCAACGGGATAACCTGGCCATCCGGTCCCCAGATCATCTGGGTGAGGGTGTCAAAGGTCAGGATCAGGCCAAACGTGGCCAGAACATGATCCAGATGGTCCCGCTGGTAGAGGCGGCGTACCACCACCAGTTCTACCAGCAGACCGATGACTGCCGTGGCCGGCAGCGCCAGCAGAAGCCCCAGGAGAAAAGAATCGAGCCATTGGGTAAAGGTGGCGCAAAAAAACGCTCCGACCATGTACAGCGAACCGTGCGCCAGATTGACGAAATCCATGATGCCGAAGATCAGCGTCAATCCCGAAGCAAGGAGAAACAGCAGGATGCCCAGTTGCAGACCGTTCAATAGTTGTACGGTCAGCAGCGTCCAGTCCATGATTGTCCTAATTCAGCTGGCAGTGAAAAATCTAGGGCGGGAAAACATGCCCGGCAGACCCCTGTGAGGGTCTGCCGGTTAGTCTTAACGTTGAGAGATAGAGACTACAGCTTGCACTGTTCGTGATAGCTGTCCTGGTGATCGGTCAGAACCGTCGACACGTGCGAAACGAACCAGTCCCCGTTGGCGTCTTCTTTTACTGTGCGCAGGTAGAAGTTCTGGATCGGGAAGTGGTTCGGCCCATAGCGATATGCGCCGCGCACACTTGAAAAATCTGCTTTCAGCATGCCCGCACGAATGCCATCCTGATCATCCATGTCGCCGTTGACTGCGTCAACACCGCTCTTGATCAGCATGATCGCGTCGTAGGACTGGGCTGCGTAGTGGGTCGGGTAACGCCCGGTCTTGGCTTTGAAATCAGCGACGAACTTCTTGTTGGTTGCATTGTCAAGGTCAGGTGCCCAGAACATCGTGTTCCATGAGCCGAGAACGCCGCCGAGTTTGGCTTTTTGCAAACGACCCAGCGACAGGGCATCGACCGTGAATACGGTGTAAAGCGGGATCACGCCACGAAGTCCTGCCTGTTCGTATTGCTTGATAAAGGCCGGTCCCGCAGGCCCAGGATAGAACACAAAAATCGCGTCGGCACCGGATGCCTTGGCCTTCGCCAGTTCGGCAGAGAAGTCGAGCTGCATGTCCTTGCCCCACTTGGTCATATCCTTGCCGACGATTTCACCTTTGAAGGTACGCTCGACACCAGCCACCATGTTCTTGCCGGCAGCATAGTTGGGTGACATGATGTAGAGTTTCTTGACGCCTTTGGCGTTCAGAACTTCGCCGGTGGCCATCGGGTTCTGGTCGTTCTGCCAGGAAGAGGAGAAGAAGTTCTTGTGGCACAGCTTGCCTGCCAGCGGTGAGGGGCCTGCATTGGCGCTGATCAGAAACTTACCGCCGTCAAGCGCAGACTTACGCGAGGCAAGCAGTACATGTGACCAGATGTAGCCCGTGACGAAATGTACGTCGTCCTGTTTGACCAGCTTGTCGGTTTTCTGCTTGCCGATCTCCGGCTTGAAGCCGTCGTCTTCGACTATGAACTCGACGTCCTTTCCACCCATCTTGTGACCGATATGATCGAGTGCGATATTGGCGGCTTCTACCATGTCCCGCCCCATGGCGCCGGCCGGGGTCGTCAATGTCGTGACGAAACCGATCCTGACAGCATCGGCAGAAACTGTGGGTGTCGCTACCAGAGCAGCGACCATTGACAGGAATACCATTCGAAGTTTCATATCCAATCCTCCATTCTCCTTTGCATCCACCCTGGTTCGGGTAGTTTTCTGTGGTGGTAAGAGACGGACCAGTGTGCAATGATTACCGCCCCCCGGGGGCGTTGCCAGCAGTCCTATCTCCGCAGTGTTCCGCATGTCTGTGCGGCCTGGCAGGCACTGTAATATTATCTTGAGATTCGTGCAACTTGGCTCTGGGAATGAATGCCGAATAATGATGTAGGTCAAAAAGTAAGTGGAGTAGCCCGATTTTTCTGTGCCGCGAAGAAGGTTGATCAGGTGGTCGGGTTGCTATCGCTGGTTTCCTTGAGGCCGGTCAAGCCCGCGCGGTCAGTGTTGGAAAGATAGATCTGCCCTTGCAGTTCGGCGATCCGTTCGTGAAAGGAGATCGCATCTGGTGCCATTGTTGCGCTGGGAACGATCTCTGGTCTGAAGTGGTCGAACCGGTCTTCGCCACAGACCAGGGTAGCGTAGTCTTCATCGATCCGGGTCTGGCGGGCCTCGGGCGTAATGTAACGGATGGCGACTGCCACCCGTCGTCCAGGGGAAACATTGGCGGTCGAGGCATGAAACAGATCGACGTGGTGGATCGACGCCTCGCCTGCCTCGAGTTCAACCCAGACGGCCTCATCTTCATCGATCGGCTCCTCGATGGTCTGGCCGCGGGTCAGGATGTTATGCGGATTCCATGTATCCTGGTGGATGACCTCACCCTTATGGTGGCTCCCGGGAAGCATGCGCATGCAGCCGTTCTCGCGGGTGGCATCCGTCAGAGCGACCCAGACACTGAGTACTCGGTTGGAGTCCAGCCCCCAGTGGGCGCTGTCCTGGTGCCAGGAAATGAACCGCCCGTCACCTGCTTCCTTGGGGTAAATGTGCGTGGTCCAGACCATCACATCTTCACCCAGTAACGAGCAGGCCAGATCGAGGATCGCGGGGTGGCGCATCAACTGGTTGAGCCACGGAAAGACCAGATGTGACTTATAGCGCCACTTGCCGGCGATCGGTCCGCCGCTACTTGACTCGTAGGCCTCCAGTTCCCGAAGGCAGGCTGCTGCTTCGTCTGGGCTCAGCACGCGTCTGGGCAGTAGCAGACCTTGCTCACGATAACTTTGAACGTCGTCAGGGGAAAGTCTCAAGGCGGTGCCTTTAACGGGTGATTCCGGCCTGGTCAGCGGGTTTGTTTTCTATGAGGATCGTGTTTTCGCTGGCGGGCTCAAGCGGTCTTTCGCGTCAGAGCGTTGAACGCTTCGATGGCCTGACTGTGCGTACAGCGGGCGCCGGTCTGCAGATATTCCATGGCGTTCAACGATGCTTCGTGCGCTTCATGGGTAGAACCACCCACACAGTCCTCGATCACCCGGGTGTAGTAGTTGTGCTGGTGGGCGTCGACGAAAGTATAGTGGACACAGACGTCGGTCAACTCGCCACACAGGATCAGCGTATCGGCCTTCAGGCCCTTGAGCAGGATCTCGAGGTCGGTCCCGAAAAACGCGGAATAACGGCGCTTGGGGATCAGGTAGTCACCGTCCCGGTACGGCAGGCGGGGATGGACGCGCGTTGCGGGCCGTCCCTCGATGTCGTGTACATCCTCTGAACCGTCCAGCTCACGGCCAAAGTCTATATGGTCCGGCCGGTGCACCTCGATGATATAGACGATAGGGACCTGGTTCGCTTTGGCGGCCTCGATTACCGGAATTGTTCGGTCGATCAGCTGTTCCTGGCCACCCATGTAGGGGATGCCGCCGGTTTCTTTATCTTTCGGGTCACCGCTGCCCATGATATCGATCACGATCAGAACAGGGTTGCCTTCAATGAAATCTGGCATGGGTCGTCTCTTTATTGGCTGCCTGTTTAAGATAGCACAGCGGTCATTCGCCCACCATCTGCTGTGCTATTGAAGCTTTGAAGCCCGGTTATTTCCCCGACCGGCGTAGTGTCGATCACCGGAGTGGCGCAGGTCCTGCGACCAGCTGTCAGAGCCCCGTGGCGGCAGGTTCGAGATCAGTTGTGGCGTCCCGGTGAGCGGGCGAACAGGCACAGGAAATCGAGGGCCAGGGTCGCGCCAGCGAGGGCGGTGATTTCCGAGTGGTCGTAGGGTGGTGCGACTTCGACCAGATCGGCACCGATGACATTGATACCGGACAGTCCTTTGAGGATCTCACGGGCCTGGCTGGTCGTCAGGCCACCGCAGACCGGTGTTCCTGTTCCCGGAGCGTAAGCCGGATCAAGACAGTCGATGTCGAACGTGAGATAAACTTTGTTATCACCAACGATCCGGCGAGTTTCTTCGATTACCGCATCCGTGCCGTGGCGCTGGACCCAAGGTCCATCAAGGATATTGAATCCCATGGTGTCCTGGTTGACGGTCCGCAGACCAATCTGCACTGAAGTTGCCGGGTCCAGGTAACCCTGCCGCGTCGCGTGCCAGAACATGGTGCCATGGCTTATGCCGTCGTCATGTTCGTCTGGCCAGGTGTCGCTGTGGGCATCGAAGTGGATCATCGAGATCGGTTTACCGTGCTTAGTGGAATGGGCCTTGATCAAGGGCCAGGTGATGAAGTGGTCTCCACCAAGCGCCAGCACCGTGACGCTCTGGTCGAGCATCCAGGCGGTGTATTGTTCAATTTGATCCGGCACTCTGGCCGGTCTGGTGAAGTCGAACGGCAGATCACCGTGGTCGACGATTTTCAGTTCATTGACAGGGTGAAAGTCCCAGCCATAGACCAGTTTTTCAAAGGCGAGACCGGTGGATGCCGTACGGATGCCCCTGGGGCCGAAACGCGTACCGGGCCGATTGGTTGTTGCCGTGTCAAATGGCACGCCGACCACGGCAACGTCTGCTTCGCTGAGGTCCTTTCGATACGGACGACGAAGAAAACTGGTGACGCCAGCATAGGTGCTCTCCTCGACAAGCACCTGCAGGTCCGTCGCCGTAATGGCGTGATCGCCTCGAATGTCGGGCTTGTCGGTCATAACACAGGCTCCTGGAAATTTTTCTTCGTCAAAGTGCCGACTGAGGGTCTTGACTTTAGCGTTCAGCGTTATCGAAAGTACAGTCGGTGGTGCTGGTTGATTCTATAGCGAATAGTCTACAAGCTTCTCGCTGAGTGCAATCATTGAGAGCGTTGAACGTGATCCTGGTAGCGATGAATTCGGATTGAGCAAAGAGCATTGTGGAACTAACGATCCTTTGCTGCCCATGCACCGAGCAGGCGCGGCAGATCACCGAACCGGGCGACCAGACCAAAAACGATTACGGCCAGCAAAATGAACATCACCGAGACTGATGCAATGGTTGGTGTATATCCGCTGCGAAGGCTGCTGAAGATTTTGACCGGCAAGGTTTGCACGGCGAACTGTCCCAGGAAGAAAGAGATGATGAATTCATTCATGCTGAGCACGAACGCGAACGCAAAACCTGCCACCATGTAAGGGGCGACCATTGGAAGGACGACGGTTCTGAATGTCGTCGTGTTGTTTGCCCCCATGGTCCGTGCTGCTTCCAGCAGTTCCTGATCGATCGACTCGAGGCCCAGCGAAATCATCACCATCGGCAGGGTAATCAGAAACACGCCGTGACCGAGTGCGATACCCCAGTAGTTACCCGTTGCCCCGAACTGTGCCCACCACATCAGCATACCGAGGGCCGTGATCACCGGGGGCAGGGCAAAAGGCAGCAGGCCGATGCTGTACAGAGCTTTGGCATAACGAATTTTGTACCGCCAGAGACTATAGGCTGTCGGTAGCGCGACTGACAGTGCAATGATGCCGGCCATGACTGCAATCGAAAGGCTTGCGGTCAGTGCTTCGAACCACGGTGCCTTAGTGAATACTTCTTCGTACCACCGCAACGAAAAACCACGAGGAGGGAAGAACAGGAGTTTTCTCTGGTTAACAGACACGCCCGCAACGATGAATAACGGCGCACTCATGGTGATAATGACGAGCCAGCAGAAAACGCTGCGGCTGATCTTGATCATCGCTGCAGACCCCTTCTACCAAGCCGTACGGTGATCGCGACTAAGACGAGGGTGAACAACATCAGGAACATTGACAAGGCCGAGGCGAATGGCACGTTTCCGCGGATGTTTGCCTGGTCATTGATCAGGATAGCGTACATCCAGTGCTGAGGGCGGCCCAGCCATTGCGGGGTGATGAAGGCACCCATGGTAAACACGAACAATACGATGAAGGCTGTGACGATGGTCGGCCAGAGCAACGGAACGACTACGGTGAAGAACGTCTTCACGGGTGACGCACCAAGCGTCAGGGCGGCTTCGGTGAGCGATTTATCCAGACGGGTACACTGCGGATACATGATCAACGTGGCGAACGGCAGATTGAAATAAGTGAGTGCGAACAGAACCGCACCATAGCCCGGCATCCATGACGTGGGTTTCTCCATGATGCCGAGAAAGACGAATAGATTCGAGATTCCCGCGGTGCGGCTCAGCAGAACAGACCACGAATACGCGACGATCACCTCGGAAAGTGACAGGACGCACAAGACGAAGACCAACGTCAGAACTTGCGGGCGTCGTCCAAACCGGCTGAGAAAGTAGGTAAACGGAAATGCAACCAGCACACTCAGAAATGCGGATAGTGAAGCGAATTCCAAGCTGACCAGCAGATGGCGAGTGAACAGTGGCGAGAAGAACCGGGCATAGTGTGTGAATTCAAAGCCCGGTGCATAACCGGATTCTGCCCCTTGGAGCCGTTGCCAGAAGCTGACCACGATCATAAACGCGAACGGAACCAAGAAGAACAGTCCCAGCATGAGCGATGGGTAAGTGACCACCCAGGGGGTCTGGCGACGCGTCTCCATGGGACGGTTTACCGCCACACCACCACACAAGCCTGCGCGGGTAGTCCCAGTTGCACCCAGTCTCCCTGTCGGACGTCGGGGCGCTCTTTAGGCGCTGAGATTGTCACGATGGAGGTTCCTGCATAGTCCACAAATGTTTCGACACTAGCTCCGACGTCCCTGATAAAAGACACGGTGCCCTCCAGAACATTGTCGGCATGTTCAGAATTCTTCAGCACACTGACGTCTTCTGGTCGGATGCTGACGACGACCTCTTCACCGGATTTCGCGCCTGTCGGTATCGCGGCTACTTTCAGACGATTCTGTCCAATTCGGACAGACTGATCAGACTCGATAATGGCATCCAGAAGGTTGCTGGAACCGATGAAGTCGGCAACGAAGGCGTTTGAGGGGTGACGGTAGATCTCCAGCGGGGACCCGGTTTGTTGAACGTGTGCGGTGCTCATTACCACGACCAGGTCGGACATCGTCATGGCCTCTCGCTGATCATGGGTCACGATGATCGTGGTAATCGCGAGTCTCTGCTGAAGCATCCGTAACTCAACCTGCAGTTCCTCCCGCAGGTTTGCATCCAGTGACGAGAGGGGTTCATCGAGTAGAAAGAGTTTGGGTTCCAGGGCAAGTGCCCTGGCAATCGCGACCCGCTGGCGCTGGCCCCCGGAGAGTTGCTTGATGTCCCGGTCGGCCAGCCCTGGCAGCTGAACCATTTCCAGCAGTTCCTCGGCCTTTCGGTGCCTGGCCTGTCGATCGACACCGCGTATGCGGAGACCATAGGCGATGTTTTCCCCTGCACTTAGGTGCGGAAACAAGGCCAGCGACTGGAACACCATACCAACGTTTCGCTGGTGGGTGGCAACTCGAGTAATGTCTTTTCCTTCGAGCGATATCGAGCCCCGGGTGGGGACTTCCAGACCCGCGATCAGGCGCAGGAGCGTCGTTTTACCGCAGCCAGAAGGCCCGAGGAAAGAAATGAATTTACCCTGGGGCAAATCCAGGTTGATATCGGTGACCGCAGTTACGGAGCCGAAGCGTTTCTCGATCCCGCTCAGGGTGACGCCGTCCACCGGATGTTGCCTCTGCCTGCGACTGATCAATGGCGCGAGGGGTGGTTGCTTCACCCCCCGCGCTGAATTGTCAGAAATTAACTCGTGATCAATTCGGTCCAGACTTCTTCCATCCAATCGCCGAAGTCGACGTAAGTCTGATAACGGGGAACGATTGGAGGAATATCACTTGATACCATTGCGAATTCTTCATCGGTGAGGTCGAGTTTGTCACGGTGAGCTACCGGGGCTGTGCCCATTGCTCTGGAAATCGCGCTTTGCACCCCTGCCTGCGACGTGTAATCCATGAAAACATGGGCCTCGTCTGCTTTGTCTGAGCCCTTCATCAGTCCCCAGTTTCCGAAGTCAATGACACCTCCTTCCTTTGGGAAGGTCGAACGCAACGGAAAACCGTCGGCAATCGCCAGCAGCGTGACGTCATGGTAATACATTCCGGCCGGGACTTCGCCTTGTTGTAGCGCAGATTGAAACTGTCCTTCATCGCGAAACCACATTTTCACATTGGGCTTGAGTTCTACTAATTTTTCCATCAGTGTCATCAGACCTTCTTTGCTCTCCATCAGCCCTTGATCCTTATAGAAGGTGGCTGAAGTGAGATCCAGCATGTAGCCGGTTGTGACACCGGCCGGGATGCCCAGCGAATCCTTGTACTTGGGTAGCCAGAAGTCCGCCCAGGATTCCGGCGCGTCGGGATAGGTTTCAGTATGAGTGACAAAAATTGCGTACCAGGCAAGGGCGCCAACGCTGTCGAGAGTCCCGTCCGATTTTCGGTGCAACAGGTAGTCTGGGATATTGGAGGCATTGGGGATCTTGCTCTCGTCCAGCGGTGTGTACAAATGATTGAACCGACGCGGTGCGGAACCGCCGGCCATGCTGACGTCGGTGGGTGGTTTGCTCCCGGCTTTGACCGCGGTGTCAATGTTGATAAACCACTCCGCTCCGCCCGACTGGCTGACTGAGGTGACCTCAATGCCGGTCGCTTTAGTGAACTCTGGGTAGACGAATTCGGCAAGTGAATCCTCGAAATACCCACCGTAGGCGGAGACTTTGAGAGGATCCTTGGCCCAGGCCCGCGGCAGGTAGGTGCCGACCGCCAACGTGCTGGCGATGGCGCCCGAGTTCTTGATGAAGTCTCGACGGTTGAGTCCTTTTTTTAATTCGCGCATTGGTTTCCTCCTCGATCTTGGTTTCGGTTTAAGAGTTAGCAGTATATTGGCTGTTATTGGAACAATTAGTTTCTCAACCCGACAGCGATTATCTACATGATTGAAGGATAACTTGTTCCTAAACACTAATCTAGAGCGGCTGTTGTCAGTTTGAATCGAACCAACCCAGCGGCTTCACTTCCACATAAAGCGGTCTCTGGATCCTCGGTATCCGGACAGGTCTCGTGACGGCAGATTAAAGATACGGCGTCAGTCTGATGTGTTGCCGGTCGCTCAATACTCCGATCATACTAAACCCGTAGATAACAGTTGAATTTGTAGCTTTTACACAGCATACGAAGCGCGAGCTTATACTTTTCATTGTGTTGAGAAAGTGTAGCTGATGTCGCTGGCGTATTGCGGAGCTGGCAATCGGTTGACTTCATAGATCGACGTTTTCGTTATGACCAAACATTCCGGCACGATGAGATTCCAGCAGAACATCACCAGAGGAATTCTGTTTATGTGCCTGGCGATCTTGTTAATGCCCGTGATGAACACGATAGCCAAGATCTTGACCGTCGATTATCCTCTGACTCAGGTTGTCTGGGCGCGCTTCACGGGCCACTTTGTCTGCATGACGCTCCTCTTCTGGCCGGGGCGGGGTCTGAAGCTCTTCAGGAGCGGCCGGCCCGTCCTTCAACTGTTACGCTCGGTCATCATGTTCCTGTCGAACGGGTGTTATATCGTGGCGCTCTCAACGGTCGCGCTGGCAACTGCCTCGGCAATAATGTTTACAGCGCCTTTGATTGTGACGACACTGTCAGTGCCGTTGCTTGGAGAACGGGTGGGTCTCCGGCGATGGGCTGCTGTGGTTGTCGGATTCATCGGCGCATTGATCATCATTCGTCCCGGCCTGAACACGCCGGCATTCGACGGAACGGCGCTCGGTATCGTACTGCTGCTTTTCTCCGCCGCGACTTTCGCGCTCTATCAGATACTCACGCGCAAGCTGTCGGATCAGGATTCAGCAGAGACTAACATTGTCTACACTGCGTTGATCGCAGCCATCGTAACAACCGGCATCATGCCGTTTGTTCTAGTCATGCCAAAGGGGGTCGGTGACGGGCTGCTGTTCGCATTGGTCGGCGTGGTGGGAGGATTTTCACAATATTTCATCGCCAAAGCATTGGAGCAGGCACCAGCATCGGTCGTCTCACCGTATCTTTACGGTGAGCTTCTCCTTGCAGCAATGGTCGGCTTCGCTGTATTCGGCGACTTTCCGGATCATTGGACCTGGCTGGGGGCTACGGTCATAGCGGCGAGCGGGCTGTACATTGCTTATCGAGAAGGTGTGATCGGCGAAATTAGGCCTTAGGCGGTGTCCGTTGCACTGGCTCGGGGCCGTGCAGAATGCGGGTCCACCGTTTGCCCGGCCGGCAACTACCCTCGCAGGGATTTCAGTTCCCTCGGTTCAAGGTGACTACTCACTCTTGAATATGGGTTTGCGTCGCTCCAAGAAAGCTCTTTGGCCCTCGGCGTAATCAGCCGACGGCCGTGTGATCTCGCGCCAGGCCATACCAGCCGACCGGCCCTGCTTCTCACCTTCAAAGACAGCCCGCCAGAGGGTTTCTTTCTGGGCCTGTACAGCCAGCGGTCCACAGCCCTCAGCGATTTCGTACGCCAGCTCAAACGCCCGGCTCTGGGCTTGGCCCGCCGGCGTGACGATCTCTACCAGCCCGGCTGCCTGGCACCAGGCGGCGTCTTTAGCCTCACCCGGTACCAGCAGAGCAAAGGCTTTGGCGTAGCCGATCTTGCGAGCAAGTTTCAGTGGGATATCGACGGCATTAATACCGATTCTGGCTTCAGAGACAGCGATTCTGGCGGTCTCGTCGGCGACCACCAGGTCGCAGGCGAGCATCAGGTTCACGCCTTCGCCTATGCAGTGACCATGAACCGCAGCGATGATCGGTTTGGCGGTCACCATGTCGTCGTCGGTGAGCAACGGGCCGTAGCCTTTGAAAGTACCGGCCTCGAGATCGGCAGCAATAGCCTTGATGTCGGCCCCGGCAGAGAACGCCCGTTCGCCCGCTGCCTGCAGCACCGCGACCCGGACCAATTTGTCGTCCCGAAACTGCTCGAGCGCCACGTTGACACCGTCATACATGGGTTTGTCGAAGGCATTAAGAACATCCGGCCGGTTCAGTGTGATCACAGCCACTTGACCATGACGCGTATAGAGTACTCGCTTCTGTGCGCTCATTCGTTTGCCTCCTCGACCAGCCGGGTCTTTCCGGTAGCACCTTTGATCAGTTCGAACTCACCTTCTTCAATGAAGGTCAAGGCTACGCGGAATCGCAGTTGGTGATGGATAGCGTCACTCAACTCACCGGCAAGAGTTGTCTTCGATTCCTCGCTCAAGCCTGCACGGATTTCGACCTTTACAGGGACCGGCGCTGATACAACGGGTCCGGATCCTGATTTGACGATACGCATATTGCCGGTGGTCAACTCGGATGTTTTGTTGATGACGTCACGTACGGCATTGGGAAAGACGTTGACACCCTTGACCAGCAA
This sequence comes from uncultured Acidiferrobacteraceae bacterium, assembly GCA_964630665.1. Lineage (GTDB taxonomy): Bacteria > Pseudomonadota > Gammaproteobacteria > Arenicellales > UBA868 > UBA9619. The sequence continues at coordinate 48,412 of CAZVVN010000015.1, forward strand.
CATGTCATCGACTCGGCCCTTGAACAGCATGCGGGGTCCTGGGCGGCCGCAGCGGCAAGGCTCGGTTGTCACCTGGATGATGTCCTTGTCTCGCCAGCGGATCAGCGGCCCGCACTCGCGCTCGAGCCCTGTGAACACGATCTCACCCTCAACGCCATCTTCGACAGGGAGAGATTCCAACGTTTCCGGGTCGCAGATCTCGAATAATGCGTTGTCTTCCGCGTAGTAATGGATCCCGTTGTGTTCTTCACAGGATATTCCGGTTGGACTGTGACAGCCGGTGGCGCCCATGATGTCATGGACCATGGCCCCGCCGAAGCCTTCCTCGATCGGGCCGTAGATCTCCGGGATCGAACCGCCGGGTTCACCAAAGACGACGACCTTTTCCAGACCCAGTGTCCGGGGGTCAATACCGGTACGCTCGCGCATGTGCTTGACCAGATATTGGGCAAACGAGACCGTGCACTTGATCAGTTTTGGACGAGTGTCACGGGCGATCTGCGCAACCCGCTCGACACCGCTCAGAGCTCCCACCGGCACCAGGCAGACGCCATAAGCCATCATGGCGTCAACACCGGGAATGCCAGCGATCCACATCGACAGAACGCTGGCGTGCATCACTACGTCGCCCGGCTCGATACCCAGGCGCACCAGGGTGCGGGCCTGGTTGTCATTGGTGATCTCACGATCGCGGCGGGTGAAGCCGCTGTAGGTGGGAGAGCCTGTGGTGCCGGAAGAAGAAGAGACCCGGTTCACGGCTTTTGGATCACAGGTTATGTGCATGCCGAAAGGATGGCCGGCAAGCTCGCGCGAGGTTTCCTGGCTGGCCCGCTCTTCGTCCTTGTCAAAAAAAGGATAATCCTGGTATTGCTCTAGAGATCCAAACCGATACGGATCAACACCCGCGTCATCAAATTTTGCCCGGTAATAAGGTGACTGTTCGTAGACCCGCACCAGTTGCGCCTTTAGCTTCTCCAGCTGCAGCACACGCAGTGCGTCGCGGGGCATCAGTTCCTTTTGCGGGTTCCACAGGTTTACCGCCATCTGCGGGGACTCCTTGTGCCAGTGAGTGTGGGCAAGATAACCGCTCTGTGTCGGGTAATCTAGGGTTACGAGTGTCGACAGGTGATATTCTTCCGGGCAGCACGATATACGGCAGAGGGGGCAGGGGGCTATGCTGAATCGGGAAATGGACGGTCAGGCAGCGATCGTTACGGGTGCTGCAAGAGGATTTGGGCTGGCGATATCCAATCGGCTGTTGGAATATGGCGTTCGGGTGATCGGATGGGACCAGGCACCAGCACCTATTGCAGGTGATGACCGGTTTCTTCAGGTTGAGTCGGTTGATGTAACGAACGTCGATGCTGTGAGGGCGGCGTGCGAATCAGCGGTAGCGACCGCTGGGCAGATCGATATCCTAATTAACAACGCAGGTATTAACGGACCCCAGGTCGCGGTAGAAGATTATCCACTGGAAGACTGGCAGCGTGTGCTTGCCGTTGATCTGACTGGCGTTTTTCTGTGTACCCGGGTCGTCGTTCCACACATGAAGCAGGCGGGTTATGGGCGCATCGTGACAATCGCCAGCCAGGCAGGCAAAGAAGGGATCGCCAACATCAGTGCCTATAATGCCGCCAAGGCCGGCGTGATCGGGTTTGTGAAGGGTCTTGCCAGTGAATTGGCTTCATTCGGTATCACAGCCAACTGTGTCACCCCGACTCTGGCCGAGACCGACCTGATGAAGGAAATGAGTGATGAGTATATCGCCGGCATCAAAGCGAGGACGATGATGGGTCGGCTGTGTAGGGTCAGGGAGGTTGCTGACATGGCGGTCTGGGTAGCAAGCCCGGCCTGCAGCTATTCGACCGGTGTCTGTTTCGACGTTTCAGGCGGTCGGGCACAGTATTAGGGTGTGAGTAGCTGTTGTGCCAGATAGTTACTGGGCCCTCCTTCACGGTGTTGTTTTCCTGGCGGCCCTCCTGCAGACGGCGACTGGTTTTGGTTTCGCAATGATCTCTGTGCCTATACTGCTGATTGTTCTGAATAGCAGTGCGGCGATCCAGGTCGGAATGATCCTGAGCCTGGTGATTGCGCTGCTGCTCATGCCCTCGTTGTTTAGGCATGTGGACAAGCGATTGCTTCGATTGTTTGTGATCGGATCCTGTATTGGGATTCCAGTCGGGGTTTATCTGTATCTAGCTATCAATCTAGGCGTGTTGAAGCTTTTGGCTGGCCTGGTAGTAATGGTGTCTGTACTGACGACCATCGGCAACGTTGGTGGGCGCGGACAGTCCGGACCGGCAACTTTCAGCCTAACCAGTGATCTTGGGGTGGGTATCGTTGCCGGGATTATGAATGCGAGTCTCGCGATACCCGGAGTCCTGCCGCTGATTCGGATGGTCCAAATGTCGGCTACGCGGGAAGTGATTCGGGCAACCATTCTTGCCTTGTTCGTATTTTCTTACCCGGTGGCCATCGCGCTGCAGGCAGCCCTTGCGGATCTGACACTGGGCACACTGAAGGTGACCGCCACTTTGATTCCGGCAACGCTGATCGGAATAGTGGCAGGCCGGATACTGGTTTCCCGAATTCCGCAAAAGACCTTTATCCGAGTTATCCTGGTTCTCCTCGTCTTGAGTACGTTAGGCCTTTTCATTGACGCAGGCTGGACCCTGCTGGGCAGTCAATCGTGAACGGCAGCGTTGGGCGACTCGAAGTGTTACCGCACACACTGCTGGCACACACGCCGACGCCTGTTGAATCCCTGCCAAACCTGACTGCTCGAGTCGATGGCGCATCTCTGGTGGTTAAACGCGGCGACTGCACCCGACTTTCTTTTGGCGGCAACGACGCTCGTCAGGTCGAGTTCTATATCGGTGAGGTGCTTTCACAAGTTACGGGTATGCCGATCGTGGGTTGTCTGCGAAGAGCCGGGGAGTTGGATCGCTCCTGCTCAGTACGGTTTGTGCACACCGGCGGCACAGCGGCGTTATTTGCCTATGCCCCGCTGCTCCTGGATGAACCGATGTGAGCGACGTTCAATTGAATACTCTTATAGATCTGCCCGACGGTCTCAGCACGTTCATTGCACGCGATGATGGAACTCGACTGCGTTGTATCTCGGCCGGTCGGGGCCCCGCGCTGATTCTGGCGCACGGTATCTTCAATGACCTTAGGAGTTTCAACCTGGTGCGCGGGAGCCTGATTGACAAGGGTTACCAGGTCATCGTGTTTGACCAGCGGGGTCACGGAGCGTCCACCATCGGTTCGGACGGCTTGGGCTCGAAGCAGATGGCCGGCGACTGCAAGGCCGTGCTGGAGCATTTCGGCGTGCGCGACGGGGTTCTGGTCGGCCATTCCATGGGTGCTTTTCTATCAGTGGTTCTCGCTGAATGTTTTCCCAAAGTGATTCGCGAACGCCTGCGCGGGATGCTTTTTATCGCGGGACATGCCGGTATTGTTGCCAAGGGCAGCATTCAGAACCGATTGCAGATTCCCCTGGTCAAAGCCGGCCTGATGCCGACGATCCTGTCATCTGAGTCGCTGGGCCGGGTGTTCACACGCTCCCTGTTCGGCAGGGTGGCGGACCGGGAGTTTGTCGAGGCGACCAGGCTTATCCTGGCGAGTCAGAAACTAAAAGTGATGACCCCGTTGGTTGATTTCCAGGTCCAGGAAGATCATTACCCAGGGCTTGCCAGCATCGGGGTCGAGACGGTCGTTCTTTGTGGCGAGCGGGACAGGACCTGCCCAAGATGGCATTCGGAACGTTTAGGCACCGAGATACCATCGGCGCGAAATGTGTGGCTGCCAGAGATCGGTCACATGGTGGTTTATGAAGCCCCGGATGCAGTGGAAAATGCTGTCACGCAACTGGTTGAAGGCCAATCCTGAGGAAAACGGCTTGTTTTACCCCAAAGACCCCGTTCACTCTGCTGAATCCTTTATCCAATCCTGCTTTTTTTGCTATGCTGTTCTACTGGGCACGAAGTTCGGTCACGTTGTTTATCGATTCTCCAGTATCAACACCTGACATGAGAGGTGGAACACCATGAATTCACCTGCAGAACCCAAGGTACAAGACACCCAGACCAAGCGCCGGGTACCGGCTTACGAGGTGCTCGCCCAGGACATCAAGAACCTCGGTGTGGAGGCGGTGTTTGGACTCATGAGCGATGACACGGCGTTGTTTGTCACAGCACTTGATATGGCCGGAATCTCTTTTCACGGCGCCCGACACGAGAACACTGCCATCACGATGGCGGAAGGGTATTCCGCCGCTTCGGGCTCACTCGGTGTTGCCGTTGTCGGTCGTGGACCGGCGACCGCCAACGGCCTGCACGCTGCGGTGTACGCGAGCCGGACCGGTTCACAGGTGCTGATTATTTATGGTGACGCGGCGGTGCCGGGCGGCGAGTTGAATTCTCTAGGGCCGGACTACAAGGCGTTCAACGCGCAAGGTGTGCTGAGCGCTGCCGGATTACAGGTTTTTTGGGCCAGCAGTGCACGCAGTGCGCGAACAACCCTGTTAGACGCCGTCAATGCGGCACAGTTGGGCAATGCGGTGGCACTGTTGCTTCCGACTAGCGTTCAGCTCACAGAAATCGACGAGGATGAAGATTCCCAGCCGGACTGTCCAATACTGTCTCCGGCACCTCCCGAAACAGCCAGGCCGCATGCCGTAAAAGCGGCAGTCGAACTGCTCAAAGACCATCGGAATCCCCTGATCATCGCAGGGATAGGAGCTTATCGGTCGGGGGCGCGGGATGCATTGGAGGGACTCGCAGAGCAACTCGGCGCACTGTTGCTGACCACCGCCCGGGGCCGGGAGATGTTCCAGGGACACCCCTATAACCTCGGTATCATCGGTTCTTTCACCCACTCGACTGCACGGCACTACATAGACCAGGCAGATTGTGTACTGGTTTTTGGCGCCAGTCTCAATTTCTGGACGACGAGTTTTGGTTCATCTATTCCGGACGTGCCCTTGATTCAAGTAGACGCGAGCCGAACCCACATCGGGAAATTTTACAGTGCTGACGTGGCATTGGTTGGTGATGCGCGCCTGGTGGCAGAACAGTTGTCCGCAGCGCTGCCAGTACGTTCTGAGGACGACAAACCTTTTCACTCGATCCAGACCCGTAAAAGTATCGCCGACCATGATCTGGCCAGTGACTTTAGCGCTGCGCACACAGCTCGAACTGTCGATCCCCGCTCACTGGGTATAGCCCTTGATGAGTTGCTGCCGGAAAATCGGAATCTGGTTTACGATGCTGGGAATTTCCTTGGCATCGTGCCGTACATCTCGGTTCCGGGGCCCGATCATTTCAAAATGACCAACAACTTTGCCTCGATCGGTCTTGGGTTTGGCGCTGCGCTCGGCTTCGCCAGGGCACGGCGTGAAGCTGCTACGGTTCTGTTGGTCGGCGATGGTGGATTCATGATGACTATCGGTGAGTTGGAGACTGTGGTCAGAGAAGACCTGCCACTCATTATTGCGGTGATAAATGATTGTGCCTATGGTGCCGAGTTGCATTTCCTGAGGATACACCAGCGCCCAGTCGAAACATCACTTTTCCCTGATGTCGACTTTGCTCCGATTGCCGAAGGGTTTGCTTTTGAAGCAGCGACCATCCGGTCAATCGACGACCTGCAACAGATGGCGCCCGTACTGAAGGATCCGCAGGGCCCCATCCTGCTCGATTGTAAGGTCAATGCC